>NZ_CP129013.1:2023125-2697500 GCF_020524035.2 Bacillus carboniphilus
AACATTTTTAGGAACGTAGACAAAAACTCCACCGTTCATGTATGCTGCGTGAAGAGCCGTTAAGCGATGTTCATCAACCTTGACACCATCATCTGTCATAAAATATTTTTGAACTAATTCTGGATGTTCTTTAGCAGCCGTATGAATATCAGTAAAAATAACCCCTTGGTCTTTTAATTCCTTTGTAAGGGAAGTGTGTACAGGTGTTTGATCTTTCTGTACATAAAGGTTTTTGGTCGACTCATCTAAGTTAATTAACGCTTTCACTTCTTCTGGAAGGTCTTCCAAAGAGTTCAACGTTTGCTCTTCAACAATATGGGTTGCAAACTGAGTTAAATTCCATCCTGTAATTTTCGTTTTATCTGGATTTGGCATTGGGAGATCTTCTACTTTTGCAAGTGCCTGTAAGCGAAGTTCCTTCAACCAATTCGGTTCACCCATTTTTTCGGAATAGGATTTAATATATTCCTGATCAAATGTCAAATTCGTTTCAACTGTCATGGTTATCCTCCTTCCTTACGCTTCTTGCCCTACAGTTTCATCTTCAATCCCTAGTTCAGCTTTAATCCAATCATAGCCTTCATTTTCTAAACGCTGTGCTAATTCTGGACCACCAGATTTAACAACCTTTCCTTGCATCATAACATGAACAAAGTCAGGAGTAATATAGTTAAGAAGACGTTGGTAGTGTGTAATAATTAAACAGCCAAACTCACTGCCACGCATTTCGTTAATTCCTTTAGAAACGACTTTTAAAGCATCTATATCTAAACCTGAGTCAATTTCATCTAAAATCGCGATCTTAGGGTTAATCATCATGAGTTGAAGAATTTCATTACGTTTCTTTTCTCCACCTGAGAATCCTTCATTTAAATAACGTTGTGCCATATCTGGGTCCATATCTAATAGATCCATCTTTTTATCCATTTCACGAATGAACTTCATTAGAGAAATCTCATCGCCTTCTTCACGACGAGCGTTAATAGAAGAACGTAAGAAGTCCGCATTCGTAACCCCTGCAATCTCACTTGGATATTGCATGGCTAAGAATAAACCTGCTTTTGCACGCTCATCGACTTCCATTTCCAAAACGTCTTCTCCATCAAGAATAATGCTTCCTTGAGTTACTTCATATTTAGGGTGACCCATTATTGCTGCGGATAATGTAGATTTTCCAGTTCCGTTCGGTCCCATAATCGCATGAAACTCTCCGCCGTTAATTTCAAGGTTAACACCTTTTAAGATTTCTTTTCCTTCTACAGAAACATGTAAATCCTTAATAACTAAAGTAGAACCTGCCATGTCAATACCCTCCATCAATCATATATTCATCAATTTAATAATTCTCATTTTATTCTCATTCTTATCTTATAACAAATTAAATTACATTACAACATATTGAATCCATCTTCATATTTACAAATGATTCCCTTATAAATAAATTGTTAAACAAGATGTCTATAACAATCATAAAACGAAATCGGCTATATTATCATAACAATTTATTATATATAATAGAAGAAACTCGTATATTAACCCAATTTATGTACACAAATAGTGAAGGACTATACCCTTAATAGGTATAGCCCTTAGCGTTATTGTTTATATTTGTTTAATTCCTTTATAGATTCTTGTAACAACGTAACTGATTGGCTCATAGCTGCTCCACCACCAAACGCTGCTGAAACACCTGCAACCTCCAATATTTCTTCTTCTGTTGCACCTTGATCGACGCAACCTTTTGTATGATATATCATACAGTATTCATCTTGAGTAGCAATACTAATTCCTAAGGCAATCAATTGCTTCTCTTTTTGAGAAAGAGAGCCTTCTTTGAAACATTCTTCTGTAAACTGATTATAGTGTCTAGCAAGTTCGGGCATCTTTTTCGAAAAAATACCTAATCCTGTTTTGTAATCATGCAAAGCAGCTTCTGTTGAAGTACTTGGTTGATAATGATCCATAATGGACACTCCATTCTTAACATTAGTCACCCATAGTATGCTTAAACTCTCCTTTTGTATTCAAGTTACACCATAAAATATTGAGCCTCGGGATGAGAAACGACAAAGGCAGAAACAGACGCCTCTGGTTCCATCATATAGCCCTCTGTTAGTGTCACACCAATATCTTGTGGCTGAAGAACATCAAAAAGTGCCTCTTGATCTTCAAGGTTAGGACAAGCTGGATATCCGAAAGAATATCGGCATGTTTTGTATTGTGCTTTTAATATATCCTTTATTGACAATCCCTCGTCAAAATATCCGAACTCTTCTCTAATGTTTTTATGAATGAACTCTGCTAATGCCTCTGCTACTTCTAACGCCAAGGCTTGAATGAGGTGTGATTTTAAATATTCGCCATTCTCTTTATACTCTCGTGACCTTTCACTTACACCTTCTCCAGCGGTTACCACCATTAAAGCAATACAATCTAAGTCGTTATACTGTTTAGGTCTTACATAATCTATAGATAGGTATTTATTTTTTGTTTGTCTTGGAAATTGAAATGTTTGAATGGTTTCATTTTTGACTTTATCGTACAGCACGACTTGATTTTTAAATGAATAAGCGTGAAAAAATTGATATTTTGCATTAAGTGTCATCAATTTATTTGTCTGTCTTATCTCTTCAATCATTTCAAGTATAGATGATTTCAATTCTTGTTTTTTTAATTGTGAAGTCGTTGGCTTCACCCCCTAAATGTTTACCTAATAACATTTTCCAATTAATATAAGAGATAACCTGATCAATTGGATAATCTTTATATAATTTAGGAGAAAAACAGTTAGGTAAAGAAATTTTATGATGATGAGAAATGGTAGGATTAACGACCAAGGCAGGAGGAACAAGTTGGTTTTTTTGCTTGCTTGTTTGTATCACTGGACTTTGTCGTTCAAGTTGATTTTCATTTTCAATGTTTTGTAATAGACGTAATCCACTCATGGCATCTTTTGCATAAAGAACGCTTCCCCCATATTGTGGTGCTATCTTTTCAGTTGTAAATTTTTTAGATAGCGCGGCTCCGCCTACTAATATAGGAATATCGATTCCTGCGGACTTTAAATCTTGAACGGTTAGCACCATTTGTTGAGCTGATTTCACTAACAACCCTGATAATCCAATCACATTCGGTTCTTCTTTTTTATAAGCCTCAATTAAACGATCTGAAGGAATCTTGATGCCTAAATTGATTACTTGATAACCGTTGTTCGACATAATGATATCCACTAGATTTTTTCCAATATCATGAACATCCCCTTTTACTGTCGCTAATAACACTTTTCCTTTATTAGCTACTTCTGTTTTATCCATCCACTTCTCCAGATAATAAACAGAGGTTTTCATTACTTCTGCAGACTGCAACACTTCAGCAACAATCAATTTATTATCATTAAACAACTCACCAACTTTTTGCATTCCTTTCATTAACGGCCCATTTATTATATCAAGAGGCGGCATTTCTTTCCTAACAAGATCCAAATCTTCTAGGAGTCCCTCCTTCGTTCCTTCCACAATACATTGGGCTAATCTGTCCTTTGGGTCTGTTAATAGACGTGATTTCTTTTCTGGAACTCTTTCTCTAAATAGATTAACAAACTCAGATACATCTTGTTCTAAAGTTCGAAACAATAAATTTTCAGATAACGTGATTTCTGACTCCGGAATCGAAGCATATCTGACTAGCTTTTCAGTATTTACAATGGCATAGTCTAATCCTGCTTTCGTACATTCATAAAGAAATACAGAATTGAGCACCTCTCTTCCTAGTGGAGGTAAGCCAAAAGAAATATTCGAAATTCCTAGTATGGTCAAGCATTGAGGAAATATCTTTTTAATTTCAATAATCGCTTCAATCGTCGCATTTGGCGATCCTTTATAGTTTGCATCACCAGTTGCAATTGGGAAAACTAAAGGGTCAAAGATGATATCCGAAGGGTGAACTTCATACTGTTCGATTAAAATATGATAAGACCTCGAAGCAATTTCTATTTTTCTTTCTGTTGAAATGGCCATCCCTTTTTCATCAATTAAACCAACCACTAAAGCTGCCCCGTATTTCTTAGCTAAAGGAATAACCTTTTCAAACCTTTCAGTTCCATCTTCTAAATTTATCGAATTAATAATGGATTTTCCTTGAGTATATTTCAATGCTAACTCAATCACTTTTTCATCAGTAGAATCAATTACCAAAGGAACTTTAAGAAGTTTGGTTGCAATTTTAAGGAATTCTTCCATATCTTTTTCTTCTTCTCTATCTGGGTTAGCTAAGCATATATCAATCACATGAGCCCCTTTTTTCACTTGAGAACGAGCAATTTCCGCAAGGCCTTTTCATATTCACCATCTACAATTAACTTTTTAAACTTCCTAGATCCGATGACATTTGTCCTCTCTCCAACAAATATCGGTGTCTCTTTAGGGTCGTAGTGCAATCGTTCAATTCCAGATACAGAATGCAAATGAAGAACTCGCTTTTGTGTTTGAATGGGGTATTTATTTAACATTTCCCTCAATGATTTAATATGTTCAGGTGTTGTGCCACAACAACCTCCTATTATATCGACCCAACCATTCTTAACAAATTCCTCTAACTTCTTTGATAATGATAGGGGTGTTTCATGATAGGTTCCGTTTTCATCAGGTAATCCAGCGTTAGGATAACATAATATGCGAGTATTAGAGATCGAAGATAACGTTCTTATATGATCCTTCATAAAATCGGGACCAGTTGCGCAGTTCATTCCGACAGCTGTTGGGTTTAAGTGCTCAATCGATGTATAGAACGAATCGATTGCTTGACCGGCTAACATGGTTCCCATCGGTTCAATTGTTGCAGAGATGAAAATAGGCACTCTTTCGTTTCGGTCAGCAAACACTTGATTAATTCCTATCCCTGCTGCCTTTACATTTCTTGTATCTTGGGAGGTTTCAAGTAATAAACAGTCCACTTTGCCCATTAATAAGGAATTAGCTTGATCATAATAGTTGGAAACGAGTTGATCAAAGCTCACTCCTCCAGTTACAGAAAGAGCTTTCGTCGTAGGGCCCATTGCTCCAGCAACAAATACTTGCCTTCCATACTTTTCTTCATATAATTGAACGGCTCCTTTTGCTAATTGTGCTCCTTTTAAAGTAATTTGATGGGCAAGATTTTCTAATCCATATTCAGATAACACTATTGTTGTAGAACCAAATGTGTTCGTACAAATAATATCTGACCCTGCCTCTAAATATCGTAGGTGAATAGATTCAATGATTTGGGGTTGAGTGAGATTTAAATATTCATTACACCCTTCATAAATATCTCCTCCAAAGTCTTCTGAATTAAGGTTCGCTTGTTGTAACAACGTTCCCATTGCACCATCTAACAATAGTGTTTTGCTTTTTATTTGTGACGAGAGTCTATCCTTCATAAAAGCACCTCTTTTTTCATATGACTACAAATTTCAGCGGTGATATCATATTTCATAAAAGGTGTGATTAAATAAAGTCCTTTAAAGAACCGTCTTGCATATTCTGCTAAGTTAATCGCAATTTCGATCCCTGCTTTTTTAGCATCATCACCCTTATATTTCGCCATGGTACTTAAAATATCTGAAGGGATATTAACCCCCGAAACATATTGATCAAGAAACTGAGCATTTTTAAAGGAAACAAGTGGCATAATGCCTATAAATATAACAGTGTCCTTTACATAAGTTTCAATCGATTCTGCAAACCTCGTTATCATCTCTTTAGAATAAAAAGGCTGTGTTAAGAAGAAACGACAACCTGCCTTTATTTTTAGATCTATTCTCTCCAGTGAAGGTGAACCATACTTTCCCTGATTAATAGCTCCCCCTATTTTAAAAACCGTTTTGCTTTTCATCTGATCACCCGAAAAAAATTGGCCATCATTTAATCCTTTCACTTTATTCATTAGGTTAATAGAGTTTGTTTCAAACACCGCTTTTGACTGAGGCAGATCGCCTGATCTTGGAGGATCACCTGTAACAATCATTACCTTATCAAGACCTAATATGTGAAGGCCGAGGAATCTCGACTGTTGACCAATAAGGTTTCGATCTCTACAAGCGATATGAACAAGAGGATTAAAGCTCGTCTCCGATTTTATGATGGAGGCAACTACTGTATTACAAATTCGTGAATAAGACATGGAATTGTCTGCTATTGTTATCGTATCAGCTCCTGCTTTTTCGAGTTCTTTAACCCCTCTTAAATACTCGCTTAGGTTCGGTTCCTTCGGAGGATCTAATTCCACAATGACAGTCGTTCGATCTCCCGCTGATTCTATATAGCAAGATTCCTTTTCCACATCTCCCTCTCCTTTTTTTAATATTCAGATATTTAAACTAACACTATGCAAGTGAAAGCGCTTTTCATCACCCTCACTTGCCATTTTCACTTTATTAATTAGCTGGTAAAACGGTTCCCTGGTATTCCTCTTCAATGAACGTTTGAATTTCTTCTGATTGTAAAACCTCAACAAGAACTTTAATTTTCTCTTTCTCCTTATCTTCTGACCTTACAACAATAAGGTTCGCATAAGGATTATCCACACCAGATTCTAGCTCAATCGCATCCACTGCTGGATTTAACCCACCATCTAACGCAAGATTTCCATTGATTAGAATTGCATCTGCTTCATCGTTTTCATATGCCTTCGTTAACAGAGCTGGTTCTACATCAGTTTGAAAAGAAAATTTTTTAGGATTTTCCGCAATATCATCTACTGTAGCTTGCCGATTTCTCGACTTCATCTTTCAATGAAATAAGCCCTTTTTCTTCTAATAAAGATAGGATGCGACCATGATCTGAAACCGAATTACTCATCAAAATAGAGGCTCCTTCAGGCAGCTCTTCTAAAGAAGAATAACGTTTCGAATAAACGCCAATTGGCTCAATGTGGACGGCTCCTACACTAACAAAGTCATATTCATGTTCTTCTTTTTGAAGCTCTAAATAAGGGGTATGTTGAAAATAATTTGCATCAATCTCCCCTTCATTTAAGCTTTTATTAGGAAGCACATAATCGGTAAACTCAACAATTTCCAACTCATACCCTTTTTCCTCAAGCAAGTTTTTCGCTTCTTCTAAAATTTCCACATGTGGCACGGGAGAGGCACCTACTTTAATTACATTCTCTGAATCAGCCGATGTTCCACACCCAGTTATAAATAAGAATAAAGCTCCTAACGTTAGTGAAAACAATAATTTCTTCATATTTTTTCCTCCTCTATGTTATCTTTTATCTAATTTGTTTGATGTATAGTCACCTATAAATTGAATGATAAAAACGATCAATAAGATTATTAATGTTGCAACGATTGTGACATCCCCTCTATTTCTTTGAAACCCCTCCAAATAAGCTAAGTTGCCTAATCCTCCAGCCCCAACCACACCTGCCATTGCAGTATAACCGACGAGCGCAATAGCCGTAACAGTTAAACTTGACACAAGAGTGGTAATGATTCTGGAATTAACACTTTATAAATAATTTTAAATGAATGAGTGCCCATTGATTTGGCTGCTTCAATTACACCTTTGTCAATTTCTCGAAGCGATGTCTCTACCATTCGTCCAAAAAAAGGAGCGGAACCAATAATGAGTGCTGGCAAGGCAGCATTCGCTCCTAACATGGAACCTACAATCACTTTTGTAAAAGGTAAAAGTAAAATAATTAGGATGATAAAAGGAATTGAACGAGACGTATTAACTACTCCTGCAATGATTGCATTTACACTTTTGTTCTCCCACAAGTTATCCTTTGAAGTTAAGAAGAGTAACACTCCAAGAATAAAGCCAAACATACAGGTAAATACAACAGAGATTGCGGTCATATAAATGGTTTCTAAAGTAGCTTCAAGCACTTTATCCCAATTTACATTTTCAAACTTCAACATGCGTGCACCTCTACTTTAACCTGTTCATCATTCAACAGTTGTTGCGTTTCTACTACCTCTTCAATTGTCCCATCTATATGAACGATCATCGTTCCAAAAGCGCCTTTTTGTGTATAAGAAATGTTTGCTTGTAAAACATTCATGTCAACCTTCAATTTTTCAATAACTACAGCTAGTATCGGCTGACTAACGGAAGCGCCTGTAAAGGTAAGTTGCAGTAAAAAACCCTTTTTATATAAAGCTTGCAATTCTGCGAGTGATTCTGAACCTCCAGAGATTTGCTTTACAAATTTTTTCGTTATTGGTTGAATGGGATCTTTAAAAACTTTTAAAACATCTCCCTCTTCAACCACGTTGCCATTCTCCATAACCGCAACTTTATGACAAATTTTTTTGATGACATGCATTTCATGAGTTATTAACACAATCGTTAATCCTAATGATTGATTAATATCTACTAACAGTTGTAATATCGAATCTGTTGTCTGTGGATCTAAGGCAGAAGTGGCTTCATCACACAATAGTACTTGAGGATGATTGGCTAATGCTCTAGCAATACCCACTCTTTGCTTTTGACCTCCACTAAGTTGAGACGGATAAGCATTTTCTCGCCCCTCCAATCCAACTAATTGAACCAATTCTTCCACTCTTTGAAGCCTTTCCTTTTTAGGTACTCCTGCAATTTCTAGAGAAAAAGAAATGTTCTCTTTCACAGTTCTAGACCACAAAAGATTAAAATGCTGAAAGACCATTCCTATTTCTTTTCTTTGTTTTCTTAATTCTTTTTCATTTAACTTGCTAAGATTTAGTTGACCAATGTGAACTTCACCTTCAGTAGGTGTTTCCAACCCATTTAACAAGCGAATTAACGTACTTTTTCCCGCCCCACTGTAACCTACTATTCCATATATTTCACCTTTATTGATTTTTAAATTAATATCATCTAATGCTTTTATAGCACCACTTCCATATTCTTTACTAATGTTTGTTAGCGTGATCATTGCTTCACCTTCCCTCATGTTGAAAATGACTGTTAAATAAAACAAAATGCCTTTCCGCATATAAGCAGAAAGGCATTTTAAATTACGTATTAAAAACCTTTCCCTCATCTTTCAAAGCGAGTATAATTCGCATTGCGTGATTTGGCACCATTTCAATATTTCATTGACGGTTGCCGGGCTTCATAGGGCACTTCCCTCCACCTCTCTAAATAAGAGAAAATAACTTTTATTCAATTTTAACGTACTTATTTAACATGAGAGAATTCTATCACGGGTCAAAAATAGTGTCAACAAAAAATTCTTTACGTTACTCCTATTTCACACTCGATGCATATTCTAAAACCTTTTTAAAGGCTTGATCTAGATCCTTTATAAGGTCATCAATGTGCTCGATGCCCACAGATAATCGAATCAAATCTTCAGTCACTCCTGAATCGGTCAATCCTTCATCACTCAATTGTTGATGAGTTGTACTTGTAGGATGAATAATTAAGCTCTTTGCATCTCCAACATTTGCCACATGTGACCATAGGTGAACTGAGTTAATAAATTGCTCTCCTGCTGCTCTTCCGCCTTCAATCCCAAAGACAATAACAGAACCGGCACCTTTAGGTAAATATTTAGTGGCTAATTCTTTTGTCGGATGTTCATCTAATTCAGGATAAGTCACCCAAGTTACTTGTGGGTGTTTTAGTAAATACTTCACTAACAAGCGTGTATTTCGGATATGTTCCTTTATTCTCACATGTAGTGTCTCTAGACCTAAACTAAATTGAAAAGCATGGTATGGACTTAAAGCAGGTCCAAGATCTCTTAGAAGCTGTACTCGCGCTTTTGTTATGAAAGCTGCTTTAGGGACGTCCCTAGCATAAACAATCCCATTATAGCTTTCATCAGGTTGAATAAGGCTTGGAAACTTTTCTGAATTCCAATCAAAATTCCCACCATCAACAATAATTCCTCCTAATGTAGTCCCATTTCCTAGTAACCATTTCGTTGCAGAATGAATGACAATATCAGCCCCATGTTCAATCGGCCTACATAAATAAGGAGTAGCAAAAGTATTATCAATAATTAATGGAATTCCTGCTTCATGAGCAACTTCAGCAACAGCTTCAATATCGAGGACAACTAAGCTAGGATTGCCAATGGTTTCTGCAAAAATCGCTTTCGTTTTCGAAGTTATAGCTTGCCTAAAGTTTTCTGGGTCAGTCGGATCAACAAACGTCACTTTAATTCCGTACTTAGGTAAGGTTACCGCAAATAAATTGTATGTTCCTCCATATAAGGTTGAGGCTGAAACAATTTCATCCCCTGCTTCTGCTATGTTTAAGATCGATAAAGTAATGGCGCCATCCCGCTGGCAACTGCTAAACTACCAATTCCTCCTTCAAGAGCGGAAATTCGCTCTTCAAGTACCGTGACTGTAGGATTATGAATTCGAGTGTAAATATAACCAGGCTCTTTCAAAGCAAATAAGTTGGCAGCATGTTTTGTGTCTTTAAATAAATATGCAGTGGATTGATAAATGGGGACTGCTCTTTCACCTGTGGTGGACCTATCCTGTAAACCTCCATGAATATTCAATGTTTCCAATTGGTATTCTTTAGTCATCAGTAAATCCTCTCCTTTTTTAAGTTTGATAAAACAAAAAGAGATTAACAAAAGGGACAAACTCGTTCACAAGAAGAAATAATCAAGTAACGGTCTGTAACCTATGTTAATCTCTTACTTAACATGATTATCTTCTTATCTTTCAGAATATAGATATTCTGCTGGAATTAGCACCGTGGTTTAAAACCGGTTGCCGGGCGTCTTAGGGCCAGTCCCTCAGCCTCTCTTGATAAGATTTTATATGGTGACTCTAATGATTACTTATAATAGCAACAACTTTTCTGAAAGTCAATAAAAATTCTGAATATTTTAAATAATATTCCTTAAATAAAGGATCGCATCCAATTTTAATATATGACGATACGATCCCTTTACAGTAACTTCATTTGATTTTATTAAAGAATAAAGCGACACCTTTCCTTTTACTAAATTTTCGAAGAAGGGTTCAGTCACTTTAATCACGATATCAACCTGAACATTGGTTATTTCACACTTTATCAATCCTTGTTTTTTCAAGATATATAGATCATTCTGCTTTTCTTTTTGAAAGCAAACCGTAAGCTTGTATGGAGGGACCATTTTTTTGACCGCTTCATTTAGTATAGGAAATTCATCCATCACAAAAACCTCCTTTAATATAAAAAGTACGTTTTATTTAGGAGGTTTCCTTTATTTTTCATTCGACAATTTCCCAAGAAATATTCTCTAACTCGAAAAGTTTTTTTTGTTAACTTATGAATTCTGATGCTCATTAATGATGGAAATAATGTTTTCAACTGATCCAAAAGCAAACACTTTTTCAATAATTTTTTGTTCTTTTAATATAATTAATGCTGGGACACTTTGAACACCCCAATTCATTGCATGTTCTGGTATGTAATTCAAATCTTTTTTGTATATTTTAATGGAAAGTATAGTTTCAGTCACTTCCAACATTTTAGATGCCATCTGACATGTACCACAAAGAGGAGTATATAAATAAATAAAATGAACTTCACGATTTTCAAATAGTTCTATTAATTCTTCTTTTGTGATTTCTTCCATAACTCTCTTCTTACCTTTCTAAAGTACTCGATAACTTCATTAGTAAAAGTCACTATTTTTAATACTGGACAAATATTGTGACTGGACCTCAAAATTTGCCTGTGCCAAGACCGTTGCAACATGCCGCTCGGGAGCTGTCGCAACCTCCCGATAACTTTTATCAACATAAAGATGCATAGCCTCAGGAAATTCCTTTTTAAAATGCGCTCTAATTTTATCACCTGAATAATCCGAATCAACAAATATATATACGTCTCTATTAGCCAACTCTTCAATCAACTGATCTAGTTTTGCAATGCTTAACGTTCCATTTGTACATATCACTTCTATGGGTTCATTTATGACCATTTCCACTTTTTTCTTATCTGTCTTTCCTTCAACAATAATCACTTTATCAACTTCAATCACAGACATATGTACCACTCATCTCTTCACAGAATCTAAACAACACTCAACAAGTGCGTGTTCAAAAGTAGGGAAAAGGTCGCTAAAAAAACTGAAGTCCTTTGTACGTTCATCATCTAAGTACAGGTTAACGATGATGGTATTATCACCGACTTTAACAAGGCAACCTCCAGTCCTTATCTTCATCCCTTTATTACATACTTATTCGATATGTCATAAAAATACCCTGCAAGGAGAGAAACGACCGTTTTAAGAATGTAGATACAAATCATGAATTATATAAGAAAAGCGCCCGCGCCTTGCTCAGCCACGACAAGCATAAGGCGCGGAGAAAAGAAAGATGTTCTTTATCTTTTGTTCTACGTGACAATTGCAGAAGATCTACTAAGAACAGTCACTTCGTGTGACTAACGTAGATCCACCTACTTCCTGTAGGCGTCTCCTGGCTAGGCGCTGGAGCTAGACAACGATGTTAGCACCTTCTTATAAAAGACAAAGTTTATACTTTATTATCTTATAAGAAAAGCGCCCGCGCCCGTTTAACGACGCACAACAATTAGAACGTCAACTAAGAACAGTCACGATGCGCGAACTAACGTTGACGCTAGCACATCGTGTACGTCGGAGTTGCTGGGCGCTGGAGCTAGACAACGATGAAAGGACTGTCTTATTAAGGAAAAAGTTTATACTTTCTGATCTTAAAATAAAAAGAGAACGACATAGAAGTCATCCTCCTTAACACCAGCCATTCTCTTCATCACAATCTACAAATTTTTGATCCGGTTGCACGGTAACATCTGCAAATTGATAAAAACGACTATTGTGATATTCAAACCCATTTTTGAGATTTAAGGGTGAATTTTCAGATTGAGGGATTTGACCAATTGGTTCTCCCTCCATATATAATTCAATTTGATTACCAGTAAACTTTCCAATAATTCGGTCTGTTACATCTATTTTTTGTTTTTCAAAAGTCATCGTGCACCCTCCTATTTAGTTAACATACGCTTGTCGTTAGTCTTCACCTAAATAGGAGTCATCATGTATTTTCAATTAATCTTCGTTTATCATTTTTTGATATTGTTCATCCGTCATTAAGCTATCAATTTCTGATAAATCCTTTGGTTCAACAACCACCATCCATGCCTTTTCATATGGTGATTCATTAACAAACTCCGGACTATCTTCCAATTCTTCATTTATTTCTAAAACTGTACCATTTATCGGAGCATATAACTCAGAGACTGTTTTTACAGATTCTACACTTCCAAAAGGCTCATCGGCTTCAATTTCGTCTCCTACTTCAGGGAGCTCGACAAAAACAATGTCACCAAGTTCTGACTGCGCAAAATGTGTGATTCCAATTCTAACCTTTCCATCTTCAATCTTTACCCACTCATGTTCTTCTGAATAACGTAAATCTTTAGGTAAACTCATCTGTTAAAACCTCCTAAAATGACATTTGTGATCAATCATTACCCCAAATTGCTTCAAAATCTTCTACTTTAAACCCTACTGTTACTCGCTTTCCATCTGTTACAATCGGTCTTTTCAGTAACATTCCATCTGAGGATAATAGTGCTAGTAGTTCTTCTTCTGGTAATACTCCTACTTTATCCTTCATCCCTAGCTCACGATACTTTTTACCGCTTGTATTAAAAAACTTTTTTAATGGTAGTCCACTTTTTTGATAAAGTTCTTTAATAGTGTCTTTGGAAGGAGGATGTTCAACAATATGTATTGGCTTCAAATCAATTCCTTTTTCTTCAAACCAGTTTTTCGCCTTCCGACAAGTGCCGCATTTCGGATACCAATAAAAGGTTAACTCCAAAAAATCACCGCCTTCAAACTTTCTCAACCGTATTGTAGCATATTATGAAATGAAATCATAACCAACACGGTTATTATATTATACTTAAAATTAAAAAAAGCTGACTCACTTAAAAGAGTCAGCCTTGTAAATTTAATTATACGATAAATCTTTCAGCTTCAAGGATATTTTTCGCAATTTCACGTTTTTTCTCAATCACATTAATTGGATTGTGTCGAGTGAACTTACGTAATGCCGAAAGCATCATGCGCAATGTGTCTCCACTTTCTGATGCTATGATGGACTCTTTTGCATCTGCTTCAATTGCGCAAATGCTTCTTGACAATACACTTGAGTATAAAGAAGTTTTTGTCTCGCTTTTTCTTCTCCAACCGAATTGATTGCTTTTTCTGTACGTAAAATAGCTGATTCCATTGTATAAATGTTGTTAACCATATCTGCAATATTCACCAATATTTCTTGCTCTTTTTGAAGTTTTTCTCCATATTTTTGTGCAGCAAGACCAGCAACCATTAAGCCCATTTTCTTGGCATTTTTGAGTAAATATTTTTCTTGTTCTAAGGCTCCATCACCAACTTCTTCTGGCATCATCATCATTAACTCTTCTTGAAGTGCTTGAGCTTTTTGAAGTAAAGGTAATTCACCCTTCATCGCTTTACGCATAAATGTTGCCCGGAACAATTAAACGGTTAATTTCGTTTGTTCCTTCAAAGATACGATTAATACGAGAATCGCGATATGCTCTTTCAACCTCATACTCAGTCATGTAGCCATATCCACCATGAATTTGAACTGCTTCATCGGCAATATAGTCTAATGTTTCAGAACCATGAACTTTATTTAGTGAACATTCAATCGCATATTCAGAAATGGCATCCGCAACCGCTTTACCGTCTTTAATCTCTTCTTTTGATAGGTTACTCATACGAGCTTCAAATAATCCTACAGTACGATAGGTAGCACTTTCTGATGCATATAATTTAGAAGCCATATTTGCTATTTTCTCTTGAATTAGTGAAAAGCTAGAGATTGGTCTTTTGAACTGTTGGCGTTGGTTTGCATATTCTGCAGAAAGTTGAACTAAACGTTTAGATGCACCAATTCCACCTAATGCTAATTTATAGCGTCCAATGTTCAAAATATTAAAGGCAATGATGTGACCTTTTCCTGCTTCACCTAAAAGGTTCTCTTTTGGTACTGCTACGTCTTCTAAAATTAAAGTACGTGTAGATGAACTTTTGATCCCCATTTTCTTCTCTTCAGGTCCTGTAGAAACTCCGTCATATTCTTTTTCTACAATAAACGCTGAGAATTGTTCTCCATCAATTTTCGCATACACAACAAACACATCAGCAAATGCTGAGTTTGTAATCCATTGCTTCTCACCATTTAAAATATAATGAGTACCTTCGTCATTTAGTTTTGCTGTTGTTTTAGCTCCTAATGCATCTGATCCAGAACCAGGCTCAGTTAACGCATAAGCAGCTAATTTTTCACCTGTCGCTAATAAGGGAAGATATTTCTTTTTTTGTTCTTCATTACCAAACAAAACGATAGGTAAAGAACCGATTCCTACATGAGCACCATAAGATACTGAAAATCCACCAGCACGAGCAAACTTTTCAGTAATTAAAGCTGTACTAATCTTATCTAATTCTATTCCACCATACTCTTCAGGAACGTCTGCTCCTAATAATCCAAGTTCCCCAGCTTTTTTCAGTAACATGACAGATTTATCAAATTCATGATTTTCCATTGCTTCCACATTAGGAAGAACATCGTTTAATATATAATCTTCCGTTGTTTTTGCAATCATTTTTTGTTCGTCAGAGTATTCCTCAGGTACAAATACTTCTTCTGCTAATACTTCATCAATTAAAAAGCTTCCACCCTTTGCAACTTTCTCCGTAACGTTAGCCATTAAAAAATTCCCCCATTTCATTCTTTTAAAATGATTAATCTAAGAGTACTAGACATTACAAATGGAAAATCTAGTACTCTTACTATTTCAACGTTTAACTTCTTGCCAAAGTCGACATAATTAAGAGATTAACTCAAATACTCCAGCTGCACCCATACCGCCACCAATACACATTGTTACTACGCCGAACTGCTCATTACGACGTCTCATTTCATGAAGTAAGCTTAGTGTAAGTTTGGCTCCAGTACATCCTAGAGGATGCCCTAATGCTATTGCACCACCATTGACATTCACTTTTTCTTCATCTAGTCCTAATTCGCGAATAACTTGAATAGACTGTGAAGCAAAAGCCTCATTTAATTCAAACAATCCTATATCAGAGACTTCTAAGCCAGCTAGTTTTAGAGCCTTCGGTACAGCTACAACTGGTCCAATCCCCATAATTTCAGGAGGAACTCCACCTACCGCGAAAGAAC
This sequence comes from Bacillus carboniphilus, assembly GCF_020524035.2. Classification (NCBI taxonomy): domain Bacteria; kingdom Bacillati; phylum Bacillota; class Bacilli; order Caryophanales; family Bacillaceae; genus Bacillus; species Bacillus carboniphilus. The sequence goes on from NZ_CP129013.1 coordinate 2,039,324, forward strand.
GGAATTTAATTAATGGTTGTAAACCTAGTGATTCAGCTTTCTCACGTTCCATAACCATAACTGAAGCAGCCCCATCATTCGTTGGTGAGGAGTTTCCAGCTGTAACTGATCCTTTAGCAGAGAAAACCGGTCGTAGTTTTGCTAAAGTTTCTGTATTCGTACCAGGTCTTACACATTCATCTTGACTAAAGGTCATCGTTGTTTCCTTAAGTTTTAAATCTGCCCCAACTTCTCTTTTCGTAACCTCAACTGGAATGATTTCTTCAGAAAACTTACCTTCAGAAAGGGCAACTGCCGCTTTTTGATGACTGCGAACAGCAAATGCATCTTGTTCTTCACGTGATATTCCATATTTCATTGCTACTTGCTCTGCAGTATGCCCCATGCTCATATAGTACTCGGGAGCTTCTTCAGCAAGTTTCGCATTTGGACGTATCGTATTTCCCATCATAGGAACAAGACTCATAGATTCTGCTCCACCTGCAATAACAGTATCTGAATGTCCAAGCATAATTCTTTCTGCTGCATAAGCAATACTTTGTAGACCCGATGAACAATAACGGTTAATAGTGATGGCAGGAACTGTGTTAGGAAGTCCTGCTAATGCACCAATATTACGCGCCATGTTTAAACCTTGTTCTGCTTCTGGCATCGCGCAACCAAAAATAATATCATCGATATTCCCTTCATAATTCCCTGCACGCTTCAACGTTTCTTTAACAACTAAAGCACCTAAATCATCTGGACGAACATGAGTAATGTTCCTTTTTTTGCTTTACCTACAGGTGTTCTAGCACCTGCAACAATTACTGCTTCTTTCATAGTTTCATCTCCCTCCTTTGTTAGTTACGAAGTGGCTTTCCTTTTACAAGCATATGCTGCATGCGTTGCTGAGATTTTGGTTCAGCTACTAGACTTAAAAATGCTTCTCTTTCTAAATCTAATAAATATTGCTCATCGACTTCAGTTCCAAATGGTACACGTCCACCAGCGATAACAAATGCAAGTTTTTCAGCAATTTTCAAATCATGCTCGGAAGCGTACCCTGATAAATGCATCGATCTTGCACCTAGTAACAAGGCAGCCATAACCTGACTCACCAACAACAGGAATTTTCTTTCTTACTGGTGTCGTGTATCCACCATCAAATAACGATATAACACGCTGTTTGGCATCATGTAACAAGTGATCACCGTTAATGCTAATTCCATCTTCCTTATTTAAGAATCCTAACGTTCTTGCTTCTTCTCCAGATGTAGACACTTTTGCAGTTGCAATCGTTTCAAATGTTTTGTTCGCTACATCTTGTAAGTCAAAGCCAACTTGACTATTCATCGTATCTAACAGCTTAATATAAAGCTCTTTGTTTCCTCCCCCCACCAGGGATTAAACCTACTCCAGCTTCAACTAATCCCATATACGTCTCAGAAGAGGCTTGGATTTGACTAGTAGGAAGACAGATTTCTGTTCCTCCACCAAGAGTCATACTATAAGGTGCAGCAACAACTGGCTTAGAGCTATATTTCATTTTCATCATGGCTTTTTGGAATTGACTAATCACCATTTCTACATCGAAATAGTTTTCATCTTGCGCTTCCATTAAAATCATCGCCAAATTGGCACCGACACAGAAGTTTTTCGCTTGGTTTCCTATAACAAGCCCTTTGTAGTTTTTATCTACTTCATCAAGAGCATAATTTAACATTTGGATAATATCTAATCCGATTGCATTATTAGGAGACGTAAATTCTAGTAACGCAACATCATCACCCAAATCAATTAAACTTGCTCCAGAGTTTTTCTTAATAACTCCTTTTGCCTCTTTCACTGTTTTTAAGTGAATGGCTTTTGGATTCTCATGGAATGCTCTATATTCGCCATTATGGTAATAGAAAGTAACCCCATTCTCTTGCTTATAGAATGTTTCGTTTCCTTTTTCAATGAATTCTTTTATCCAATTTGGAATCTTTTTACCTTCAGATTCCATCTTTTCTACTGCTTTATTTACACCAATCGCATCCCAAATTTCAAACGGACCTAGGTTCCAACCAAATCCCCATTTCATTGCTTGGTCAATCGCCATTACATCATCTGCAATTTCTCCAAGTAATTCAGCTGAATAAAGAAGGGGATGCACTCGTGATGTTCCAAAGCAAGTTCCCAGCTCGATCATCAGCATATAGAAGCGCTTTCAATTTGTTACGCGTTCCTTTTACTTGCTTAGCTCCCTCAATTGAAGCCGTTTTCAATTTCTTACGAGGAACATAATCCAAAAGATTGGTAATCTAGTTCTAATATTTCTTTTCCTTCTTTTTTATAAAAACCTTGACCCACTTTACTTCCTAACATACCTTCATCCAACATTTTCTTCATGAAGGAAGGCAGTTCAAAAACAGCTTTCTCGTCACCTTCAACCTTGTCATAAACATTTTTTGCAACGTGACCAAACGTATCTAGACCAACAACATCCAATGTTCTAAAGGTGGCACTTTTCGGTCTACCAATAAGTGGACCTGTAATAGAGTCTACTTCACCTACAGAGTATTCACCTTTGACCATTTCTTGGACAGTCACAAGTAATCCATACGTTCCAATTCGATTGGCGATGAAATTCGGTGTATCCTTTGCTTCTACAACACCTTTACCTAATTCATCTTCACCGTATTTCTTCATAAACGCTAATACTTCTGGGTCCGTATCTTTAGTTGGAATGACTTCTAACAACTTTAAATATCTTGGCGGGTTAAAGAAGTGTGTTCCTAAGAAATTTTTACGAAAATCTTCAGACCTACCTTCAGCCATCTCTTCAATAGAAATACCTGAAGTGTTTGAACTGACAATGCTCCCTGGCTTCCTATTTGCCTCAACTTTTTCAAATACTTTTTTCTTTATATCTAAGTTTTCAACTACAACTTCAATAATCCAATCTACATCTTTAAGTTTTTCAAAATCGTCTTCAAAGTTACCTGCTTCAATTAATAATAGGTTTTCTTTTGAAGTTAATGGTGCCGGTTTTTGTTTCAACAACTTTTTCATCGATTCGTTAACAATACGATTACGCACTACCTTATCTTCTAATGTTAATCCTTGCTTCGTTTCCTTGTCCGTAAGTTCTCTTGGGACGATGTCTAATAGTAATACAGGAATACCAATGTTCGCTAAGTGCGCGCAATTCCAGAGCCCATTACACCTGACCCTAAAACAGCAGCCTTTTTAATTCGCTGGACCATTTATTATCCCCCTTTAAGTTTGAATGAATAATCATTCATTTTTATTGTAAAAAATTTTATGAATATTTCTCCCACTACTTATACTATAAAATATTTTGAGGATGATCTCAATAGATTTGTTCCTATTTTTGTTTATTTTCAGTCTTGAAGGGTAAAATAGGCTCGAACATCCTTATGAGAGGTGAAATATTTTATGACAAAACGACAAAAGCAACCATCCAAAGCCGCTGTCAGTTCTTCTAGTGTAAAAGGAAATGCAGGACCTACAAATGAAATGGATGGCGGTGGAAAGAAAACGAGTCAAAACCAGCAATATGGTAAAGAAAATATGGGGACTGAATAGCTAACTTTATGGCCTGCTTTTTAATAGCTAAAAGCAGGCTCCTAATCAATTATTTTTTTACCATTCCTTTCAAAACAAACGCCACGTTAGCCGGTCGCTCTGCTAATCGTCTCATAAAATACCCATACCAGTCAGTCCCATAAGGAACATAAACCCTCATTCGGTATCCTTCTTTAACGAGCTCTCTTTGTCGATCTACACGAATACCATATAACATTTGAAATTCAAACTGTGATTTTGGGATGTTGTGTTTTTTAACTAATTGTTTTGTATAATTAATAATTTCATCATCATGTGTAGCGATTGCAGTATAGTTTCCATTTAACATATGAATCGCAATGATCTTTTTAAAGTTTTCATCTACATCTTCTTTTTTAGGAAAAGCTATTTCTGGCGATTCTTTATAAGCCCCTTTCACTAAACGTAAGTTAGGACTATATTGATTCAAATCTTGAATATCATCAACCGTTCTGTAAAGGTAGGCTTGCAAAACGGTCCCAACATTATCATATTCAGATATTAATCGTTTAAAAATTTCAAGGGTTTTCTCACATCTTGAATAGTCTTCCATATCTATCGTCACAAACACGTTATATTCTTTTGCTACTTTTAAAATTCTATTCATATTAAAAAGAACAATTTCATCAGATAAGTCCAATCCCATAGAGGTCATTTTTAAAGATAACTGAGAACGAAGTCCTTTTTGTCCGATTGCCTTGATTGCCTCTATACAATGATCTGCCATTTCATTTGCTTCAACTTCGTTATCAACAAACTCACCTAAATAATCAATCGTCACATCTAAATTTTCTTGATTTAATTTTCGAATAACATCGGAAGCAAGATTAATGGTTTCCCCTGCAACAAACCTTGAAGCACCAAATTTAAGTCCATATCGTTTAGCCAACTTTGTTAATGCTTTATTTTTCGATAAGAATAAAAATGAATTTCGTAAAATTTGTTCCATAGAACAACCTCCTAAAGACAAAATCACTCCTGATAATAACGTTAAATTTAGCTAAATCAAGCCATTCTTAGTTATTTTATATCGTCTGCCTTATAATATTTTATCATTAATCTCCCTTTGTTTAATATACTTTTATTTACTCAAGATAACAAGCAAATTAAAACGAACATGAAAAATGAACTTTGAATAAAAAATCAAACATGTGGAAGTCTATTATTGACTATTGTGTAAGGAGGAACAAACCAATATGCAACAACAAACGTCAACCAATCAAGTAACGAATACAATGAATCAGCCACCTAATGTTTTATCAACGAAAGATCTATTATATTTAGAGGACATGTTGTCTTGGAATTTAATTGCGATGAAAAAAGCACATTCCTTCGCGACTCAATGCACGAATCCGGAAGTACAAAATGAGTTAAATAAGGTGGGAGAAATGCACAACAAACACTATCAACAAATTTTACAAAAGCTCCAGTCTAATAACCAACAATCAATTCAGTAGGAGGGATCATAACTATGAATCAACAAAATCAACCACAAAAAATAGGAAATCCTGAAACGCCCATTTCAAAAACTCCTGAGATGAATGAAAGGGATTATGTCAATGACTTATTAGCCACTGAAAAATATATGACTGGTTCATATTGTACAGCTTTAAATGAAATGAGTCATGAATCCTTGTATAAAGACATACAAACTATTTTTAACGAAACACAAAACTGCCAGCGAGAAATATATGACCTTATGTTTAAAAATGGTTGGTATAAACTAGAGCCTGCTGAAACAACAAAAATAAACCAATCTTATCAACAATTTTCAACCTATGCCCAACAACAGTCTCCATATGTGCAATAAAGAAAAAAACATCAGAGCGCAATCAGCTGCTCCGATGTTTTTTAATTTTCCCTTTTTTGTTCAGCTCTATATGCTTGATTTAACGTCCGTATCTCCTCTATAAGTTCCTTCATAGCTTGTTTCCCTTCTGGAAATCTTTCATTCCAATGCTTGACTAAAGGGGGCATCGATTTGGAAATATAAGTATAAAGCACCCACGTTTCAACCTTTTTTTTGTAATTCTTCGTTCGATTCACCTAACATCAATTCTGTATATTTCTCTAATAAACTCCCAAACTGATCCGTAAATTCTTTATCCAACTCAATAGTCCTCCCCTCATATTTAGATCTATTAACTAGGCTAAACGATTATTCGCTTCCATTACCCTTCTCCCTTTTCCATGAGGGATACACATCGGTGTACCAAAAACGGGATCATTTGTAATACTACAATCCAAATTAAAAACATTGTTGACAAACCTTTCTGTCACAATTTCTTCCGGACGACCGTATTGAACAACTGTTTTTCCTTTTAAAGCAATGAGGTGATGAGCATATCTGCAAGCTAAATTTAAATCATGAAGGACCATCACGATTGTTCTCCCATTGTTCTCGTTCAGTTCAAACAATAAATCTAACACTTCTATTTGATGGCTCATATCCAAATAAGTCGTAGGTTCATCTAGAAGTAATATTTCTGTATTTTGTGCAAGTGTCATCGCAATCCATGCACGTTGCCTTTGTCCGCCGCTCAATGAATCAATCGGTTGATCCGCTATATGATCAATATGGGTTGACCTTAAAGCGTCCTGAACAATATCCTCATCTTCAATTGACCATTGTTTGAGCCATGATTGGTGAGGATACCTCCCTTGCCTAACTAGCTGATAAACAGTAATTGCTTCAGGAACCTCAGGAGATTGAGGAAGAATGGCCACTTGTTTTGCCACTTCTTTCGTCGATTGCTTATGAATGGATTCTCCGTCTAAGTATACCATCCCTTTTTTTCGGCTTTAATATTCGAGCGAGTGATTTCAATAAAGTAGACTTTCCGCAGCCATTTCCACCTATTAATGCTGTAATTTTCCCCTCTAGGTATGGATAAATTTAACTCTTCTATAATTAACTCTTTACCATAAGATAATGATAAGTTTTCTGCTACCAATCCAGTCATGCCTACCCCTTCTTTCTATACATTCCGATTAGAATACAACAAATAAAGAAAATAAGGTGCCCCTATTGCCGCAGTAAAAACACCTGCAGGTACTTGAATCGGAGCGAATAACGTTCTTCCGATTAAGTCAGAAGCAATCACAATCATTCCACCAACTAAAGCCGCTACAGGAAGCAGTGCTCCGTACATTGATCCGACTAATTTTCTAGCAATATGCGGGGCGATAAGTCCAACAAAACTAATGGCTCCTGCAAAGGCAACGGACATTCCTGTTAAAGAAACACTCAAAATAAACAATAAGCTTTTGGTTAACTGTACTTGGTTCCCTGTTCCACGAGCAATTGTATCTCCTAACTCCTGAATATTCATCATACGGATAGAGAAGAGCGACAAAATCATTAACAATAAAACGACTGGAAATAAGACATTAATTTGCTCCCAACTAGCTGTAGCAACGGTACCTGTAATCCAAACATTTGCTTGTTGAGCCTGATATAATGGTCCACTAATCATGAAAAGCGTTGTTAATGACTGTGTAAACAAAGAAATACCTATACCAATTAACACAAGTCGAATTGGGGATATCCCTTTAGACCAAGCAAAAATATAAATCAAGAGTCCTGTAAGAAATGCGCCTGTAATTGCAACGGCTGGAAGCCATTTAATACTCACTGTTAAAGACGTTGACATAGTAGAAAATTGCGTTAAAAATATAACGACAGCAAGTGATGCTCCTCCTGTAATCCCAATCACATCAGGTGACGCCAATGGATTCTTGACGATGTTTTGCAAAATAGTTCCTGCAACAGCTAAACATATTCCAACAAACAAAGACATTATGATTCTTGGCATACGAAAAGAAAGAATAAACAAGTTTTCTAGACTACTTCCATTTCCAAGGAATGTTTGAAAAACACGGATTAAACTAAAGTTTTTTTCACCTATCGCCGCACTACTAAGAATGAATAAAAATGTAAGTACGATTAATATGACGATTGTTATTAGGGCCTTCACATCAACTAAAAAGGAGAAATGATTTTTTGCCCTGACAGTGATATGTCTATTCATTTCCCTACACCCTTTCTAGCGATATAAACAAATAAAGGAATGCCAATTAATGACGTCATCACCCCTACTGGCGCTTCTTCTGGGCTAACAACATATCTGGCACTTATATCTGCAATGACAAGAAGAATCCCTCCAAGCAGTCCACTTAACGGGATAAGCCACCTATGATCTGTACCAATAATGAAGCGACTTACATGTGGAATAATAATACCTATAAAACCAATCGGACCTGCCACACTAACTGCACCACCAGCTAATAATACGACGGCTATCGCAGCTATTAAACGTGTATAGATTGTCTTTACTCCTAACCCCTCTGCTACTTCATCGCCCATCGATAGAAGATTTAGTTGATTCGCTATGTGGAAACTTAAAATGATGGCAAGAAACATAAATGGTAAAACTGGATAGAGTTGTTCTAAATCACGCCCTTGAACAGATCCTGCTAACCAAAATAAAACTTGATCTAAAGCTGCCTCATTAATCACAAGTAAGCCTTGAGTTAATGAAGAAAACAGGGCAGCAATCGCCGCGCCAGCCAGCGTAAGCTTCATTGGAGTAACTCCTTCTCTCCCAATAGAACTAAAAACGAAAACGACGATTGAAGCGATAGCAGCACCTAAGAAGGAGATAAACATAAACGATGTTACATCATTAATTCCTAAAAAAGAAAAGGCGAATACAATAAAAAAACCAGCACCAGAATTGATTCCTAAAATAGTAGGAGAAGCAAGTGGATTTCTCGTAATCGCTTGCATTAAAACGCCTGCTATAGCTAGCCCTGATCCAACTACAGCCGCTATAATTGAACGGGGCAGCCGCACGGTTTGAACAATTAAATGATTGTTTTCACCATCAAAAGAGGTAAACGATCGATACACTTCCCCCCATCCGATATCCGTGTATCCATATACTAAACTAGCAAGCATTGACATTATAAGAATAAATAACAGTAATATGAGAACAAAAACCTTAGTGATTATAGTAGAATGTCTAAACAAGATTTTCACACTTTCTATTGATAATGAGAATTATTTTCACTATTTATCTTGACATTTATTATTATACCAAATATTATATCTTATGTGAATGATATTCATTATCAATAAATTTCAATACATAACTTAGGGGGATTATAGATGAAAAAAGCATGGCTATTTGGGCTTGTTCTTTTACTTGGGCTCATGACTGCTTGTGGCAACTCTGAAACTGCAAGCTCTGATGAGAAAAATAAAGATGATAATAAAACTGAGGATACTAGTTATACAATCGAACACGCTATGGGTGAAACAACATTAGAAGAAACACCTGAAAAAGTTGTTGTTTTAACGAACGAAGGTACAGAGGCTCTTCTTGCAGTTGGTGTTAAACCGGTAGGGGCTGTTCAATCATGGTTAGGGGATCCTTGGTATGATCATATTGCTGATGAAATGGATGGAGTAGAAGTAGTTGGAAACGAAATGGGTCCTGACTTAGAAAAAATCGCTACCCTAGAACCAGATTTAATTATCGGAAATAAAGTACGTCAAGAAGCTTTTTACGATAAGCTTAATGAAATTGCGCCAACGGTTTTCGCTGAAACGTTAACAGGCAATTGGCAAGCAAATTTCGAATTATATACAAAGGCATTAAATAAGGAAGAAGAAGGAAAAGAAGTCATCGCTCAATTTAATGACCGCATCGAAGAAGTCAAAACAAATCTTGGAGAAAAAACAGACCAAACTATTTCGGTTGTTCGTTTCCAAGCTGATATGGCGAGAATCTATTATAAAGATTCATTCTCGGGTGTGATCCTTGAACAATTAGGTTTTAAACGTCCAGAAAACCTTGAAGCATTGTTTGATGGCAACGAGTACGGCAATTTTGCAATGGAAGTAACGAAAGAGCAAATTCCAGAGATGGATGCAGATCATTTATTCTATTTCACGTACGCTCCTCCATATGACGAAAAATCATACGACGGAGCAATGAAAACTGAAGAAGAATGGACAAACGATCCACTTTGGGAGAAATTATCTGTTGTTGAAGAAGGCAATGTAAAACGCGTTGAAGATTCAATTTGGAACACAGCAGGTGGCGTTAAAGCAGCAAACTTGATGATTGATCAGCTTGAAGCATACTTTGCTGAATAATTAAGAAAAGCGAAAGCGACCGTTTAGCAACGAAGGGGCTTGAGCACTCCGTATGAGATAAAGGAAACACGAAAAGCCGCAGGCTTCGATGTTGAAGAAATGGAACATCATCGTTGTCCACGTCCTGTGGACAACGATGATGCTAGCACTTCCTGTGCGTCGAAAAACTTACGAATCGTTGGGCGCTGGAGCTAGACAATAAGAAAAGCGAAAGCGACCGTTTAACGACGCATATAAAAAGAGGAATATCAACTTAAAGAGGTATTGATCAGTTAAATAACTGGTAAATGCCTCTTTTTTCATCCATTCATAATTGTCATGTTTAAGGATAAGCTATGTGAAAAGGAAGATTCGGAGGAAATCCAATGTTTCAAGCAGCCTTTTGGGGGGCAGTATCCGGTTCAAGTATTCTTTTAGGAGCTTTTTTCGCACAGTTTAAGTTTTTCACTGCAACAAGGACGGCCTTTATTATGGCATTTGGAACCGGAGTGTTAATTGGTGCAGCTTCTTTTGAACTTTTAGATGAATCTTATTCACAAGGTGGGTATCTTTCCAGCTCGATCGGCTTTTTAAGTGGGGCGATTATTTATACCATAATAGAATTCATTCTTGCTAAAAAAGGAGGGAATGAAAGGAAGCGTTCAACCCCTAATCCTAAAGGGCATTCTGGCTTATCCATTTTCTTTGGAACACTGTTAGATGCGATACCAGAATCGATCATTATCGGGGTAAGCTTGTTAGAAGGAGGAGGATTAAGCTTTTTAATGGTCATCGCCGTTTTCATTAGTAATTTTCCTGAAGGTCTTTCTAGCACAAAAGGGCTCCTTGAGGATTATTCTAAACGAAAAATATACTTTTTATGGTTTATGGTTGTTGTATTAGCTACCGCAAGTTCTTTTTTTTGGATATGTATTTCTTGCAGACACAAACCCTCATATTACCGCTTTTATCGGTGCTTTCGCAGCCAGGAGGAATCATTGCCATGATTGCTTCAACAATGCTTCCTGAAGCCTTTGAAGAAGGAGGACCTATCATCGGCCTCCTATCATCTTTAGGTTTACTCTGCTCCTTTTTATTATCGCACCTTTAGAGAATGATAAAAAATGGACGAGAGTTTCTGGTCGTTAACAACCACATTGCTTTATAGCTTTTAACCATGTTATTCAAACTTATTAATAAGGTCGTTTAATTCACTAGAAAGATTGGCTAAATCCACTGCCTCTCTCTCGATTTCTTCCATAGATGAATTGGATTGTTGAACAAAGGCCGTAGCTTCTTCGACAGCTGCGGCACTCTCTTGAGAAATAGAGGCAATATCATCAATAGAAGCATCCATACGATTCCCATTCTCGGCAATATCATTTAATTCATTTGATGTTCTTTCGATCAATTGACTAATCCCTTCTAAGACTTCACGAATTTTGGAAAATGTCTCACCTGTGCTCTTTATTCGACCATTGCCTTCCTCAACTGTTTCAAATACATTTTTTTTAGATGCTTAGAGACTTCTGTCGTTTCATTTTGTACACTTCCAACTATATTTGTAATCTCCTCGACTGAGGTAGACACTTGTTCAGCTAATTTTCTAACCTCATCTGCTACAACGGCAAATCCTCTTCCATGTTCTCCTGCTCTAGCTGCTTCTATTGCTGCATTTAAAGCTAATAAATTAGTTTGTTCAGCAATTGTTTGTATAACCGTAACGAGATTATTAACGGACTTCGTTTGATCCTGTAATGAGTTTACCTTTGTAAGAGACTCGCTTACACTTTTATGAATATTACTCATAGAATGAACAGACTTCTCCATTAAGTCCACTCCTTCTTCAGTTGTTCCAACTACTTCAATTGCAGAGTTTTTAGCCATGTCTCCGTTATCCTTCGCCATTTTAATAACTGAAACATACTTCCTCATATCATCAGACAAATGGCTTGTTCTCTCCACCTGAACTTCTACTCCTGAAGCGATTTCTTGCATCGTACTGGCAATTTGCCCCGTTCCTTGTTTCATCTCACTTGAAGACTGTGAAAGTTGAATACTCCTCTCTCTTACTTGTCTTGATATCGCGATTATGCTACTCACCATCGCTTCTAAATCTTCATTCATCTTTACAATGGAAGATGACAACTGTCCTATTTCACTATTTTCAGATAATGATAACTCCATGGAAACACCTTTTGCAGTCGTTAGTTTACCAGTTGCTATAAACTTAGCCACCGTTGTAATCTTTGTCAGTGGTTTTAACCTCTTATTTATATACCGATAGATAAACAACACAATTACGGTAAGAGCGATCAAATTAGTAACAATAACAACAGGTAATTGATCCATTAATACTGAATACGTGATGGAAGAGATCATGGATGTATTGGCATCAACCCCCACAACTCCTATTACCTCTCCCTTTTCATCTATAATAGGGCTAAATGCCGTCAAGTACTCTCCTTTTTCATTATCGTATAAAACGTCCGTTACAAACGCATCATCCTTTAACACTCTCTCAATTGTCGCTTTTGATATATTAGGTAAAGGATCACCTATATCATATCTCACCTTTGAATCTGAGTTTCCTCCATCAATAAGGATCACAGGTTTATTTGTTTCCTCATCGATCTCTACTAAGTAAACATACTCAGAGTCTGTATTCTCTTTAAATTCTCTTAACTGCTTTTCTATTTGAAAGTATTGAACATTTTTATTCTTTGCCTTTATAAAACTTCGATAATCTTGTGCTTCTATCTTACTTGATATAAACTTTGCATTATTAATGGTGTACTCTGAAATACTATTTTTTACGGATTGCAAAGATGTATAATAAAGTAACAAAGAATTACCGATTAAGTATACAATCAACAACATAAGAATCACTCTTGATATTTGTCTACTTAACCTCTTTTCTTTTCTTTTTCCTTTCGTCATTCGCCACCACTCCTATTTTATTTATTTCCACTTCCTTCATAGTCATAGGTCTATAGTAGTATATCGTCCTAAAAACAAAAGGTTTTTAGAGGTTGTTCAAAAAGTCATGAAAAAGAATGTCAAAATTGAGTTGAATCCTGTCAGATAATCAACTTGCACGTAAAAAAGCACCCCAACTCTCATATGAGCTAGAGCGCTTCTTAATATAAAAGCGGATTACTTTTCTGTTAGTGACATGAACTCTTCTACATCTTCCACTATTAAATCAAGACCTTGCTTCCAAAATGATGGAGAGGTTAAATCTACTCCTAAATGCTTTTCAGCTAATTGTTCAACCGTCATTGAGCCAGTATCCTGCAATAATGAAATATATTTCTCTTCGAACTCTTTTCCTTCTTCAATTGCTTTCGCATAAATACTTAAAGAGAATAAATAACCGAAAGTGTAAGGAAAATTGTAGAACGGTACATCTGTGCTATAAAAATGAAGCTTAGATGACCAGAAGCTTGGATGATAACTTTCTAGAGAATCAAGATAAGCTTTTTTTTGAGCTTCTTCCATTAATTTATTTAATCGTTCTGGTGACACGAATCCACTCTTTCTTTCTTCATAAAAGTTGGTTTCAAAAATGAACCGAGCATGAATGTTCATTAAGAAGGCAACACTTCTTTGTAATTTGTCATCCAACAAAGTGATTTGTTCATCTTTTGAGTTCGCTTCTTTATAAGAAGCATCCGCTACAATCATTTCAGCATAAGTAGAAGCCGTTTCTGCTACATTCATGGCGTACATACGATTAAGAGGATGTACATTCTTCATTACGTCTGAATGAAAAGCGTGACCTAATTCATGTGCCAAAGTAGAGACGTTAGAAGGAGTACCCGAATACGTCATAAAAATGCGAGATTGTTCACTTTCTATAAAACCAGTACAAAATCCTCCTGGACGTTTACCTGCACGATCTTCAGCTTCAATCCAGTTTTCTTCAAATGCCTTTTTAGTAAATTTACCTAACTCCTCTCCAAATTGAGAAAAATGCTTAAAAATAAATTCTGCACCTTCTTGATAAGATTTTGTAGAAACTTTATCGTTTATCGGAGCATCTACATCAAACCAAGATAATTTTTCAATATCAAGTAATTGTGCTTTACGGTTCAAATATTTAACCAAATACCCTTTATATTCTTCGATGGTATTCCACATAGCGTCAAGTGTTGATTGTGTCATTCTATTGATATCAAGAGGTTCACTTAAAATATGATCCCATCCTCTAGCTTTATAACTGGAGATACGAAAGCCAGCTAGATGATTAATCGTTCTTGACAAAAGATTAGCTTGCTCTTCCCAAGCCATCTCCCATTTTTTAAAAGCTTCTTTTCTAATTGATCTTTTTTTCGTGAGAAAGGTAATTATGTAATTGACCAACAGATAAATGTTTTTCTTCTCCTTCAATTGTAAGAGGAATTTCTATTGACGAAACAATATCATTATAAAGTTCACCCCAGCCATGATAGCCATCGACGGATAATTGCTCTATTAAAGCCTCTTCAGATGCTGACAGCTTCTTTAAGGCAATTTGTCTTCTTTCGTTTAATACAAAAGATAAGGGCTGCACTTTTTCTTGTTGTAAGAAAGTATTCCATTTGTCTTCATTCATTTCGGCAAGCTGAAGATCAAGAATAGTGTTAGCTGTCTTAAAAGTGGACATGATCGAAGTAATTTGACTATTAAGCTGAACAGCCTTCTTATCAGACATATCTTGAGCCTGCAAACAACTAACAAAAGATAATGCTTGACTTAATTGTTTTATTATTGCTGCACTTTTATCAATTGACTGAAATAATTCCTTACCCTCTTTTACTAAAACTTCAAATTGATTAACCTCTTTATTTAATCGTTGTAAATATTCTTGAAATTGTTTTGATTCACTTTCACCCTCAAAAAAAACATCTAAATCCCATGTTTCTTTAAGTTTTTCCATTTTATCAACCCCTTGTTACTCATTTTCTTTCGACTAACGAAAGACTTTCCTTTCCATTATAACACAGTCATACTACCTTCCCTTTTACAATTTTGCTACCTTAAAGAAATAAATACCACAAGTGACAAGAAATAGCACCATTACTCCATAAATAAGGTTATTAGAGATCGTTTTGGATGAACTGACAAAAGAGGATTGATTGATCGAATTTGACTTCTCATCAAACTCCACTTTTTGTAATCCAATCTCTTTAATTGTTCGCCCATCTTCCCCCGTAATAATCATTGAATCTCCTTTTACATTTTGCTCAATCTTTTCATCTTTATATTTCACGTAAAATTGCTCTTGACTTAACTCATATGAATCTCCTTGATATTCATAAGTTTGATCGTTAACAACCGAATCAATCGCAAAATGATCAAAACCATATGTTAGCAACTCAATTGTATCTTGATAGGCTAATCGGTCGTAACTGGCTTTCATGGTTACAACGATTACGTTTAATCCATCTTTCTGAGCATTCGTGACTAAAGTAAAACCCGATTGATTTACAAATCCATTCTTTCCACCTACTACTTCAGGATAATCATTACTAATCAATAGTTTATGATGATTATATAAAGTAGTATCCCATGATTGACCATCCCAATCCATTTTTTTCATCCCAAATATAGTTGAAAAAGTTTGATTTCGAATAGCGTATGCTGTGATTTTCGCCATATCACTAGCTGTTGTATAATGATCTTCATTAAATAAACCATGTGGGTTGGTAAAATGAGTATTTTCTATGTTTACATTTTCTTTTAAATATTTGTTCAAATCTACTGCAAATTGTTCAACACTGCCACTTAAATGTTCTGCAATCGCTATTCCTGCATCGTTACCTGAGTTGATTAGTAGCCCCTTCACTAACTTATCAAGTGAAACTTCCTCTCCAGCCTCTAAATATACCCGTGTACCATCAGCCTCTCGTGCTCGTTCACTCACCTTCGTAACATCTTGTAAATTTCCGTTTTCTATAGCATATATGGCTGTAGCAATTTTCGTTATACTAGCAGGATACATTTGCTTTTCTTCGTTTTTAGCATATAATACATCCCCACTTGTTGCTTCAATTAAGATAGCTGCCTCACTCTCAACCGTTGGAGTGTCCACTTCTGCTCCTGCAATGGCAGGGGAAACTAATAGTATAAAAAACAAAAAAACTATGAATCTCTTAATGAACAAATTATTCACCTACTATCTCTTTATTTCTATTAATTGGTTCTTTTTGTCTATTTTTTCTATTATTTTATTTAGGTCGTTTTTCCTAATTATCATATCACAACAATTAATTTATGAAAAAACCAATACATAGTAGAGATAAAGGAAAATGTAAGTGTAATTATTTTCTCTAACAGAAAAAACTAACCGCTCGTAAAAAACGGTTAGTCATTTCCAAACATGGATATATGATTACGTTAAAGAAAGGTTTCGTTGAATAGTAGGTTTACTTAATGCGGGAGAATCTATGTAGTCATGGTCATCTAATAAACTTTGCGGCCCAATATATTGAGCACCATCACCAAAGTTCTCCCCGTAGCCTTGATTTTTCTTTGTGGAGTTACTTAAATCTGCGAGGAAGCTTTGACCGATATTTAAAGAAGAGCAGCCATCAATTGTGGTGACCTTTATAAAAGCAACATTTATATTCATAGGTTTTTGATTCGTCATACTACACTCCTTTTATCCTTTTACCTCTATACTATGTAACTAATCCTTTGAAAATGACCATTTTTTGATGGAGGGACTTTTCATCCCTCCCTACCTTGAAAATAAATACTCCAAACACCTTAAAGCGAGAGTTTTTTTCTAGTGAAATTTACATTTCCCACTTTTGTGCTTCGGAATGTCTTCTCTTTCATAAAAAACGATTGCATTTAACGCCCTTGAACCATACGATACTGTAGTACTGCTATCTGAATCATTTCTAACAGCTAATATTTCATAAATATTGTTCCCTCTAGCAGGCATCATATCGCAATAAGTTAACATGGGAGAAAAAGTAAAAGTTAAACCACCTGGAATGCTTGGAAAACTTGCAGAGGAGTTTGTTGTTGCAATAGTCTCACCATTTCTAGTTAGCATATAATCAATGTCCTGACCAAAACCAGCTCCTACCCCTTCAGAAATTGAAGTCATTTCATCTGCAAAAAAGTCAAGCTTTACCGTGACCTTTTTACAAAATACTGTTGGTGCAGTGCAAACTGCAAGGCGTAGAAGTCTTCTAGTTTGACCTGGGCTTATCGAAAATGATGACGTATCTTGTGTACAAAATAGTTGAGGACTTGAACATTCACTCATAGTCTTATACCTCCTTATCAGTTAGTCTATATCATATTATTCAACTCATAAGATAGTGTACAAGACAAATGTCTAACTTAAATAAAAATATACGAATGACTAGGTTTCAATATTGAAATTAAAACCATGAATTTATTTGCCATACTAAAAAACCTCGATAAGTGAACTCATCGAGGTGAAAAATGGACTAAGTATGTGTGAATGGATTAGTAACATTCACAATCGTCATCTTTTCCAGGGAATACCGAAGGACATTGTGGAGGAAATGGTTCTGTTTTACAGAGGTGACAGGTATTTCTTCTCTAGGAGAGCAGAATTTACCTTCAATTTGAATTTTAACATTCGTTTCCATTTGAACGCTTAAACAGAAAGTAATCGATATATCTAACTGTTGGAAATAAGAATCTACACATAACAAGTCAGCATCGCATTCGAAAAATGTAACATGACCATTTAATTCGGTTCCTTCTGGTGCGCATAAGAAGAATGTTTGAGAGCTGATGCGAATGGGATAGGGTCTGATGTACAAACATTCCCTTTTGCATCACAAATTTCAACTACTACAAAGCCTTTTACTAATACTTTCACCTTTTGCAAAATGATTTTTTTTCCTGAAGGAAGAGTCGTACTAACATCTTGTCTCCCATTAATTTGGGTTATTTCTTGAACAAGAATAGAACCTGGACTGTTTGGATCTACAGGCTTACCAAGTGAGTTTGTTAAAAAACATTTGACCTGTGCATTTGAGGTATCAATTACTGCGCATGGATCATCACAGCCTCCTGTTACCCCTCCACCAGTTACTCCATCACAATCAAATCCTATCTGTATTAAATCATGAAGAGATATTAAGGGTAAGTCAACTTGGCGCTCTACCCAATCATATACTTTTGGGACACGAATACACAGCTTTTCTCTTTCTCTTTGCTCATACATGATGTCTGTAAACCTCCTATGCTCAAAGTAGATACATCTAATATATATGAGCGTGGTGCTTGTAACATTTCAACAAATATAATAAAAGCTTGTTTCTCCATAAAAATAATAAGTAAGGATTTAATGAACAAAAGATGAACAGTACCTTAAAATAAAAAAACTTTTTATGACTCTTTTCTAGCATTTGGAAGGATGACAGTAAAGCAAGTCCCCACTCCTTTTTCACTGTCAACTTCAACCTTTCCATCGTGATTATCTAAAATCTTTGCCACAATAGATAACCCGAGACCACTGCCGCGACCGCTTCTAAATGGATCAATTTTATAAAAGCGTTTAAATATATGTCTCAATTCATCTTGTTCCATTCCTATTCCTGTGTCTTTTATCGTTATAATAGCTCTTTCTCCTCTTTCTATTAAACCTATAGAAATACTCTCTCCCTCACCTGTATAGCGAATAGCATTCGTTAAAAGGTTAACCCAAACCTGCTCTAAAAGTTCCTGGTTTGCCATAATAGAAACAGATTGACAGTCTATATTAATTACTTGTTTTTTCCTAGTCCATTGAGGACCAAGAGAAATCACCACTCTCCTTAATTGCTCATCCAAGGAATATCTCTCTTTCTTCACGTTCTTTCCATCCGTATCCATCACCGATAGCTTCAACAAGTTCTCACTTAGTGAGGATAAACGCTGACTTTCCTTCTCAATTACAGATAAATAATGAACTTGATCCTCTTTACTAGATACCACACCATTCTTTAAAGCCTTTGCAAATCCTTGAATAGATGTTAATGGAGATTGAATTTCATGAGAAACATCTGATACAAACCTTTGACGCATCTCATCTACTTTCCCTAATTCTTCAACCATGTAATTAAAGTTTGAAATCAAATCACCCATTTCATCCTTTCGTTTAATCTTTAATGAAATATTGAAATTTCCTTCTGATACTTTTTGAGTTGCACCGGTTAAATCATGAATCGGTCTGACTAAATATCTTGATAAAAAATAAAAAATGATATTCCCTACAATAAAGATCGTAAAGAAAATAATGATCATTAGATCTTTAAAGCTTCCAACCACCTTGCTGAAATTTGGACGTAAAAATAAAGCATAGTTCATACCTGCAACTTGAAAGGGAATCCCAAGCACTCTAGGTCTTTCTTCTTCTAAAGTAAAACCATTTCCCTGTAACACATGTTGTACTTGTTGATCTTTTATAAACCAAGTGCTTCCGTTCGTCCTTACAATTTCCTCTGATTCATCAAATAAAATCGCTTGATAATTAAAATTATCCAATTTGCTTATGTAAACCTCTATTTTACCTTCAGGGCTGACTTCATATAAGTGAATAATGACTTCAGATAACTCTTCCATTTCTTCATGTAAATCTGAATAGGTACTCTGTTCAAATAAGGGAATGGCGATTAGAAAAGCCAAAATAAGGCTACTCAATGCAGCGAATAAAAAAGTAATGATGAACTGGGTATGAATATTTTTCAATCTTCTTCTACCTCTAATCGATAACCTAAGCCTCTAATCGTTTTAATTTGAACTTTGCTTGTTAAAGGCCTCAATTTTTCTCTAATTCTCTTTATATGAACATCGACCGTTCGTTCATCTCCTTCATAATCATGCCCCCATATTTGTTCAATAAGTTGAGTTCGAGTATATATTTGATTTGGATAGCTTGCTAACTTAAAAAGCAATTCGAACTCCTTCATTGGTAACAAAAGTCTCTCTTCCTTGTTGATAATTAGTTCCATTGTATTTGAGTCCAGTTCTATATTATCAATCGTCAATTTTCGTGAGGTTTGTATTCTATACCTTCTTAAAACTGCTTTTACTCTCATGACTAATTCCATCGGATCAAAAGGCTTGACTATATAATCATCTACCCCTTGTTCAAACCCTTTAATCTTATCTTGTGTTTGACTTTTTGCAGTTACCATAATAACAGGGATTTCATAATATGTTCTTATTTCTTTGCACAGTTCGTATCCATCAAGATTTGGCATCATAATATCGATAACGGCCAAGTTTATACACTTTGTTTCCACAATGGTTAAAGCTTCTTTGCCATCCTTTGCTTTAAATACACGTAATCCAATGTTCTCCATATATAAAGAAACTAAATCTAATATATGTTGATCGTCATCTGCTACTAAAATATTAATCATTCATTATCACCTTATTAAAATGACTTCCTTTTTATTAAACAATGAGTGACTAAAAAAAGCAAAAATCCACGAAGAACGGCCTTCGTGGAAGGGAGAAATGCGAAAGCTACCTTTTAGAATAGATTGGCTGAACTTACTACTATTTTTTTATAAAAACTAAGCATGAATTCTCTTTATCTTTCATCGACCTTATCTCAAACAAGCTTTACATTCATTTGCACAATGCATACACATTTGTGCACACATTTGCGATTCTGGATCTGGATATTTCGCACACTCACAAGCACAAGCTTCACAAATTTGAGCACAAGCTCTTAAAATCACTTGACAACAAGGACTATTTCTAGCTACAAACTTAGCTGCAACCCCACAAATATCTCCGCAATCCATAAGTAATTGGATTTGACACGCACGACAAGCACTATCATTCATATACAGTAAGCAAGTAAGGGTATGCTCACACATCGCTTCACAATTTTGCAATGTTTGGAGTAATGGGTGTTGACATCCATACTGATATGGGCTCACTTCTTGGGGCATGTTAGGCATATTTGCTTCTGCTCCTGCTACATTCGCCATATTATTTGTTGCTGCTCCTGCTACATTCGACATATTATTTGTCGTTGCTCCTGCTACATTAGTAGCATTATTATAACCATAAGGCATTGTATTATTTCGTTGATGGTACATTTTACTTCCTCCTCATTATTGTTTCACAGAAGTAGAATATGTACCGGGCGATTGTCCTGTGCAAAAAGTTGACGATAGAAACCTTATTTGGGCTCTATCATTTCATCAGGGTTAACATAACGGTCAAACTCTTTCTCTGTTAAAATGTTTAACGTTATAGCAGACTCTTTTAAGGAGATTTTATGATCATATGCATGCTTTGCTATTTTTGCTGCTTTCTCGTATCCAATATAAGGATTTAATGCAGTAACAAGCATTAAAGAACGATGAAGATTCTCATCAATTTTATCCTTATTCAATTCCAGCCCTTGTAAACATTTTTCATCAAATGAGACGATTGCATCCGTTAATAGTCGAATGGATTGCAATAAATTATAAATAATGACAGGCTTAAAGACGTTTAGCTGGAAATTACCTTGACTTGCTGCAAAACCAATCGTCGCATCATTTCCCATTACTTGAGCAGCAACCATCGTTACAGCTTCACATTGGGTCGGATTCACTTTCCCTGGCATAATGGAGCTCCCGGGTTCATTGGCAGGAATTAATTGTTCCCCTATACCTGAACGAGGACCACTTGCTGACCACCTAACATCATTTGCAATTTTCATTAAATCTGCAGCTAGCCCTTTTAATGCCCCATGAACCGTAACAATATCATCATGACTCGTCAACGCATGAAATTTATTTTCAGACGAACGAAACTTTTGCCCTGTTCGCTTGGTTATTTCTTCAACAACAAGCTCTCCGAAGTTCGGTACTGTATTAATACCAGTTCCAACAGCTGTACCGCCTATAGCTAAATCTCTAATATAATCCACAGTAGTGTGAAGCATTTGTTCTGACTTCTCTAGCATATGAACCCAGCCACTAATTTCCTGACCAACGGAAAGAGGGGTTGCATCTTGTAGGTGTGTACGTCCAATTTTTATAACCATATCAAATTTAGATTGTTTCTCTTGTAACGTTTGCTTTATTTGTTTTATAGCAGGGACCAACTTATGGTGAATTTGTAATACAGCTGCAATATGCATAGCCGTGGGAAACGTGTCGTTTGAGCTCTGACCCATATTCACATCATCATTAGGGTGAATAAATTCTCCGTCCTCCTCCAACAATTCGGTTGCTCGATAAGAAATAACCTCGTTTACATTCATATTTGTTTGAGTTCCACTTCCTGTTTGCCAAACAGCTAAAGGAAAGTGTTCGTCCAACCTTCCTGTCGTTATTTCATCACAGACTTTAATGATTGCATCAGCTTTGTTCTCCTCTAACTTTCCTAATCTCTTATGTATGACAGATGCAGCTCTTTTAACTTCAGCAAAGGCGTAAATAACTTCTATGGGCATTTTTTCAATCCCAATGGCAAAATTATTCAAACTACGCTCCGTTTGAGCACGCCAATATTTATTTGCTTGCACATTCACTTCACCCATGGTGTCTTTTTCTATTCGAAAGTCCATCATCATTCCTCCAATAAAAGGTTCTTCATATTACCCTTCAACAAAAGGGGAAAAGAATCCTTTTTAGTAAGATGACCACCTATATAAAAAGGTTGCTCTTTAAGTGAACATTCATACTTAAAGAGCAACCTTAATTTAATTTGATGCTGACCTTTTATTAATTTTATAAAGTAATACAAGATGAGAAAGGACTACTTTTGAAACCGCATAGGATGGAATGACAAAAATAATACCGACAATCCCCATTAATTTTCCAGATGTTAAAATTAAGACGATAATCGTTAAAGGGTGTATTTTTAAAGTCTTCCCCATAATTTGCGGCGAGATGATATTCCCTTCAATTTGTTGGGCAATGACCATAATAATAGCAACATAAACCGCCATAATTGGATCTTGTAATAAAGCCACTAAAAAAGCTGGAATGACAGCGATATAAGGACCTAAAAACGGAATGACATTCGTAAACATACCAAACATCGCTAAAACAAGGGAATAGTCTAATCCAATGATCCAATATCCAATAAAAAGTAAAGTCCCTACAAACACACTGACAAGAACTTGTCCTTGAATATACGCTGCAATCGTATTGTCCATATCTTTAAGGACTTTTAACACACCAGATCGATTACTCTTAGGAAAGAATTTTGCGACATTAGGGGCAAAACCTTCCCCATCCTTTAACATGTAAAACAATATAAACGGGACAAGTACAAGGTAAAACAGGGTATTGACAAAACCTCCGATAAAGCCAAAAACGCTAAGAACGCCACTTGTGATATCCCCAAGGTTTTCTGTTAATTGATTTTCTAATTCTTGACTAGAAGTTAAAATAGCATCTTGTACGAAATCAGGGAATAAATCACGATTTTCTTGCGCATATTCCACAGTTTCTGTCATCACCGTGACCATTTTCGGTAAGTTATCAACCAACGTTTCAAGCTGGTCATTAATAACTGGGGCGACAAGGCGAATCACAATATAAAAAAACAAAACAATGGAAAGATAGGCAGCTAATATAGATAACCATTTCGGCACTTTTTTTTCCACTAACCATCTAGTAAGTGGGCGACAAAGATAAAACAGAATTCCCGATACGACAAACGGTAAAAAAATGGTTTTGAATAGGACAAAAACCGGTGTAAATAAGTAAGCCGTCTTTTCTAATAGAAAGGCTATCAATAATATTAAGATGATTCCAATCATCGTTTTAAACCAACGTTTTTCACTCAAATGCATTTTATTTCCTCACAATTCTATATAAGTACTTCTATTATCAATGATACAGCAAAACATAGCAATAGTGTCCATCTACTGGAGCGGACACTATTTTTATTCTTTCTTTACCAATTCAATCCTGATTATGTTATTCGTATTAATAATGAGTCCATTAATTTCTAACCATTTTTGGTTGTTTAATAAGTACTGTTGGATGCCTTCTTCAACTTCAATTAACTGTTGTGAGCCATCAACATAGTAAAATCGATAGGCATTGATCATGTAAAATCTCCCCTTTAGTCTTAGCATTCGACATAAGGAGACATTATCCTTCTCTACTTCGAATTAGGAGAGCTCAAATGCTCATGAATCAGTTTCCAATGATCCTTCTCTTTCGTAAACACATTTGTTGCTCTCCCAGCACCCGAGCAATATCGCCCATCAATTCATCCTTGCAGCTATCATTTTTGGAAATCAACAACAAAACCAGATATGTACAAACTTTCTTTCAATGGCTTCATCTTATATCTGTAAAAAGGTATATAGAGATTGATCTACTAGTGAAGGAAAAAGACTCTGCACAGTCGAATAAACTCATATAGATAACTTTCAGAATATTTTTGAAAAGAGGTCAAAGAATGGACTTTTCTACTTATAGTAAATTATTCGACGGCAAAGAAAAACCACTGGCTTATGTTGATATGGATCTACTAGACCAAAACATTGCCGACATTTTAGCAACGACCAACAACAAAAACATTCGTATCGGCAGTAAATCTATCCGTTCCTTACCTTTAATAAAATATATTTTAACCAAGCATTCTAGATTCAATGGTGTTTTTTGTTTCACCCCTTCTGAAGCCGTTTTTTTATCAGAAAATGGAGTAGACAACATTTTGATAGGTTATCCAACTGTAAATAAATTAGAAATCAAAAGAGTTATAAAACAAATTAAATCTGGAAAAGAGATTATTTTCATGATTGATGATATTAAACAGGTGATGCTAATTGAGGAATCTGGCAAAGCACACAATGTCCATGTTCCTATTTGCATAGATATTGATATGTCATTACGTTTGCCCTTCATCCGCTTTGGAGTTTATCGTTCATCTACCTCTTCCATACAACAGTTGGAAGAAGCTTTAAGAACGATAAAGCAATTAAAAAATGTAAAACTTATAGGAATGATGGGCTATGAAGCACAAATTGCAGGGATTCCCGATTACTCAGAAAAACAAAGGTTACAAAGTTTTCTCATTAGACAGCTAAAAAAAGCTTCGCTAAAAAAAGTTAAGAACTTAAGAAAAGAGTGTTTAAAAACGATACATTCCAATGGATTTTCTTTATCTTTTGTAAACGGGGGAGGAACGGGAAGTCGCCATTCTACAAGTGATGAAGCGTCTATTACTGAAGTAACCATTGGCGCTGGCTTTTTACAACCTTCTCTTTTTGATGGTTTTTCACAAACAACATTAAAGCCTGCCTTAGGATTCATATTAGAAGTGAGTCGTCATCCTAGTAAACATGTTTATACGTGTCTTGGTGGAGGGTATGTTGGGTCTGGCTCTACTGGGAATGAGAAACTACCTAAAATATCCCATCCGCTCAAAGCAAAATATTTAAGTTTTGAAGGAGCGGGTGAGGTACAGACTCCCATTTTCTATAAAGGTAATTTGCAAATAGGAGATGATGTTTTTTTTAGACCTAGTAAAAGCGGTGAACTTTGTGAACGTTTCTCAACCATTTATGGTGTATCAGATGGGAATGTAACGCATACTTTTAATACATATAGGGGGGATGGACAATGCTTTCTATAGAGAGCGAAAAAAATACGAAACAATGGATGAATTGGTCAGAGCAAGTGAAATTCACACCGGAACACATTTTATATCCTGGAACAATTGAAGAAGTACAAACCATTGTAAAGGAATGTGTACTCAAAGAGAAAAAGATAAGAGTGATTGGTTCAGGTCATTCCTTTTCTCCACTGATCGAAACGAAACAAACCTTAATCTCACTAGACCATCTTCAAGGAGTGGGGCAAATTGATACGGGAGAAAATACGATAGAAGTACTAGCTGGAACAAAACTATACCGACTAGGTGAGTTATTACATGAGTTAGGGTACGCAATGGAAAATATGGGGGACATTGACCAACAATCCATTGCAGGTGCCATTAGTACAGGTACACATGGGACAGGAGTACCTTTAAAAATATTGCTTCACAAGTGACTGAAATCACCTTCGTTTCTGGTGAAGGGGAAATCGTAACGGTTTCTAAACAAAAAGATGGAGAACTTTTTAATGCAGCAATTATTTCATTAGGGCTTTTAGGCATTATCGTCAAGCTTAAACTACACGTACTTCCATCCTATAAACTACATTTTAAATCTTACAAAATACCGCTCACGGATTGCTTACAACAAATAGAAAAGCTTAAACAAAATCGCCATTTTGAATTTTACTTTTTTTCCTTATACCTCTAATGTGCAGGTTAAAATTGCGAACATCACAGATGAACCTGTATCAAAAAACCCCTTATCGCAAAAGCTAAAGGAACAATACATTGAAAACGGACTATTCTCTCTTTTATCTAAAGCAAGTCGAAAACAACCTAAACTCGCTAAAAATGTTAGCAAACTATCTGCCGCCGGTATTCCTCTTTCAGAAAAAGTCGATTACAGTCATAAAGTGTTTGTCACTACTCGAAATGTGAAGTTTTGTGAGATGGAGTATTGTGTCCCTGCCTCGAATACAAAGAAGATTACATTAGAAATACAAGAACGTATTATAAAAGAACAGTTCGCTGTCCACTTTCCAATTGAGTATCGCTTTGTAAAAGGAGATGATGCTTGGTTAAGTCCTTCTTACAAAAGAGATTCTTTATATGTAGCGGTGCATATGTATAAAGGAATGGATTTTGACCATTACTTTCATGTCATGAATGAGATTTTTGAAAAGTACGAAGGGAGACCGCATTGGGGAAAACAAAGTTATTTACCTGTAGAAAAATACCCTAGTCTTTATAGGGAATTGAATAACTTTAAAAAAATTCGAATGCATTTTGATCCTCACAATTTATTTGTAAATGACTATTTATCATTCTTTTTAAAGTAGTTTTAGCTAAAAAACTAGGCTGACTCATCTGAAGTCTGACTCCTTTTATTACTAAAAATAAAAGAGCTAGATGAATCAGCCTACATTATTATGAAATAGCCGCTTCTAACGCTACTTTAATCATATCGTTAAATGTTGTTTGACGCTCCTCGGAAGTTGTTTCTTCACCAGTTAGAATATGGTCACTAACCGTAAGGATTGATAATGCTTTTCGATCATATTTAGCCGCTAATGTATAAAGAGCCGTTGTTTCCATCTCAACTGCTAAAATGCCGTATTTTGCCCATTTCTCTAACTCAGCGTTATCATTATAAAATTGGTCAGCAGTAAATACACTTCCTACTTTAAGCTCAAGTCCTGCATCTGTACCTTTATCATACGCTTTTTTCAATAAATCAAAGTTAGCTGTTGGTGCATAATCAACTCCACCAAAAGTCAAGCGATTCATTTGTGAATCTGTTGAAGAAGTCATGGCTAAGATTACGTCGCGAACTTTAACATCTTTTTGTAGTGCACCACAAGTACCTACACGAATTAAGTTTTGCACACCATAGCTTTGCATTAATTCATTAATATAAATAGAGATCGATGGCACGCCCATACCTGTTCCTTGAACAGAAATACGATGTCCTTTATACGTACCAGTGAAACCCAACATTCCACGAACTTCATTATAGCATTTTACATCTTCTAAAAAGGTTTCTGCAATATATTTAGCACGTAACGGGTCTCCAGGTAATAGGATCGTTTCTGCAATCTCATTTTCTTTTGCACCAATATGTACACTCATCTGTCTATTCCTCCAAGTCATAGTATAGTAACGTTTTCAACCTTACTATACCACACTTAATATCCCCATCAAAGTTTCATAAATAAAAATTTGTGTATAAGTGAACAAGGATATATTTCCCTCCGTTAATGGACATAAAAGACCTCAGACAATGCCGAGGTCTTCATCAAATTATTCTTTTCTAAACGGCCACCAATTGGCTTTTCCGAATAACTTCACCATCACAGGGACGAAGAACGGTAAGATTACTAATGCATAAAGCATTAATCCTGTTATAACAATCGTTGCAATTTGCATAAGGGATAAAATATTCGCGGCATACATGGCAGCAAAGGTCCCACCTAGAATTAAGGCAGCTGAGATTATCACCGTTCCCATGTTTGTCATTGCTTTTAAAATCCCTTCTTGAATCGGCAAATCTCCGTATTCTTTAAAGCGATACATTAAAAAGATACTATAATCGATCCCCAAAGCTAACAGCAAAACAAAACCATAGAATGGTACCGCCCAATTGATTCCGCTATAACCTAACAAATCAACAAATATGAATTCACTGAAGCCTAAGGAGGTGTAATAACATAAAACTAACCCTAATATTAAATAAATGGGTGCAACTATGGAACGCAACATAATGACTAATACAATAAACAAGCCTGTAAAAATAAAAATTGATGTACGTTGAAAGTCGGACTTAGACACTTTCCCAAGATCAGCAAAAATGGAAGAGTTGCCTCCAATTCCATACTCCGCTCCTTCTAAAGCTGTACCTCTCATTCCATCTTCCACAATCTCATCGATTTCAGCCATCAAATCTAAGGCTTCTTTAGAAAAAGGATTAATCGATAAAACAACATCCATTGTTACCGTTTTACGATCACTTGAATAGTAACCATCAATCAGCTCTTGGAATTTTTCAGTCCCTAATGCTTCTTCCGGTATATAAAGATCTTCACTGTTATCAGCTAATGAACTTAAATAAACTTGAGCATCCGTTAAACCAGTGGATATTTCACTTAAACCTTCCGAACCTTTTTGCAACCCTTCCTCTAATTCTTTTGCTTGTTGTTGAGATTCAGATAACTGGTCTTCCAAACCACTTTTAAACTGACTTTGACCTGATTCTAGGTTAGATAATCCATCACCAACTTTAGATGTACCAGAGGGAAGCTGACCTTGATTGCTTTCTATTGTCTCAAAGCCTTCAAGAAGCTGGTAGTAACCTACTTGAAATTTATTTAACCCTTCCGCTAGATTTTTTACTCCAGTTTCTAATTGTTTATACTTTTCCTGTGATTCTACATACTTCTGTTTTAATTCAGCTATTTTATCATTAAATTTTTTCAATTCATCATTATGTTTTTGATAAATATTGTTTAATTCATTATATACATCTTGCAATTCAGGATAGTTCTGTGAAAGCTGCTCTAATTCAGTTAATTTTGTTTCAAAGCTTTGATTAAGATTTTGAAATTGGGTAGCAAAAGGAGATATATCCTCAATAATATTAGTTAAATTAGATTGGTAATTTTCTAAAGTATCCGATATTTGAAGTATTCCTTCTTCTAATTTGTTACTCCTTTAACCAGCTCATCTAGGCTTTCACCTGCTTCTTCCATTTCAAATGTAACAGTTTCCAAACCGCCATTAAGTTTTACAATGTTATCTTCTAACTCTTGAACACCCTTTTGAAGGTCATTCGTCCCTGAAATGAGTCGGTCAATCTCATCTATCCCTTCATTTCCAGAAGACGATTCCGCAATTTGTTGACTCGTTTCATCTAAACCTTGACCGATTTCATCTACTCCATTTACTGCTTGATCCAATCCCTCATTTAATTCTTCAAGTTGACTCGCTACTTGAAACTCCTCTAGCGTTTCTCCTAGAGGCCTCGTGACACTTCGAACCGATTCAACTTCATCCAGTTTTTCAATAGTAGAAGCGATGTTCTCCAACGCTATCATGTGAGCATCTGTATCCATGGCTTCATTCTTTTGAAGAATGATATTAGTTGGTAACGATTCTCCTGGTCCAAAAGCCTCTTCCACTATGTTAAAACCTTTGACAGAATCGTATTCATCACCTATCTCTGCTAATGCATCATAAGAACGAAGATTTCCATTTGTCACTAAAAACGGTAAGGTCACTAAAGCCACAATTAAGAGGGACCATATAGGACGAGTAAGGGAAAAAGTCCCTAACTTCTTCCACAAGCGACTCTCATTATGTTCAAGTGACCCTCTCACAGGCCAAAAAAGCTTCTTATTTAAAACAGCCATAAAAAATGGCATGACAGTGAATAGCGCAATAAGTAATACTGTAATGCTTACTGCATTCGCTACTGACGAACGGTACAAATTAAATTCTGAAAAACCTACGGCTACAAAACCAACTAATACAGCAAGCCCACTATACAATACTGTTTTACCAGCCGTTTGGTACGTCCGAATAATAGCTCCTGTTACCGTTTGTTCATCATTCGCTAGCTCCTCCTTAAATCTACTCAATAAAAGAATGCTATAGTCGGTACCAATACCAAAGAGAATCGAGACCATAAAATTTTGGGTAAAGGTCGATATAGGAAAATTAACACCGTCAACTAAAAATGCAACAACACCATGAGCAGTTAAATAACTGAAAATAACCGTAACAAGAGGAATAAACGGAGTCACAATTGAACGGAAAACGATCAATAAGATAAGAATGATGATAGCAATTGTAATTCCTTCTGTTTTCTGAACTCCTTCTTGAGCACTCGTAATATTATCATCATCAATAAACGGACTTCCGGTATAATAATAATCGACAGAGTCAACAATTTTCAGTTCAGAATTCAATATTTCCCGAACGTCTTTTACCTCTCGTTCATTAAACTGTGCACTGAGCGGAACGATTAATGTTGTATGATCTTCACTTAATAATCTCTCCTCAAGATCTGGATAATCAAAAACACTAATGATATCGGAGAACTGATAGTCTTCTTGATTTTCTTGTATATGATTAAGAGCTGTTTCCATTTGTGATAAATCCTGATCTGAAAACGAATCTTCATCATGAAAGACAATAACAAAGTTCCGATAGCCTTCTTCTCCTTCATTCAAATCTTCATATAATTCAGCCGCTTTTGAAGAGAGATAACCTTCTGGAACTTCAAGTTGCCCTTTCTCTCGTATTAAATCACCAAAGTCGGGTTTCGTAATGGTTAAAATAGCAATCATTGCGATCCAGAAACCTAAAACAAACCATTTCCCTTTAAGTATTACCTTTAAAAACTGTTGCACGAACTAACCTCCTTGTATAGTTGATAGAAATAGCCTATTCACATAACTTATGTCAGTATTAACCACTCATGCATAGGCGTTTTACTTATTTTATATTAAAAAGAAAATATGAACTGAGTATGAACAATACAGACACTAAAGAAAACCGTTTAAACAAAGTCAAATTAAAAACCCCTGACTCATTTGAATTCAGGGATTCGATTAAATTTCACATGTTTATAATAGTTTTCTTTTTGCTAATACCACTCCATCCCCGTCACAATATATATATTCGCCAGGCGTCCAAGTTACTCCACCAAAATGTAGAGAAATTCCGACCTGTCCCTCTCCTTTTTTCTTACTTTTTAACGGATTGGTTGCGATTGCTAAGATTCCAACATCAATATGCTCGAGCTCTGCAGAATCACGGACACACCCATTGATAATGATGCCAGAAATTTTTCGATCGAATGCAATCGTTGCTAAACGATCTCCTAAAAGCGCACATTTAGTAGAAGCTTGACCATCTACAACGAGCACGGAACCTTCTTCTATTTTCTCTAATTGATCCACTACTAATACATTATCCTCAAACACTTTCACTGTCGCTATTTTTCCATAGAAACTCCTTTTTTCACCAAAAGACTTGAAAATTGGTTCAGCAATTTGTAATTCTTCCGAAAATTGATCACATAAATCTGCGGTTGCAAACATCTTAAACTCCCCTTTCAAAATGTACGTTAAATTTATTCAATAAAAAGAAGGGAATTTCCTGCAAAAAAAGAACACCTACCGAATTGGTAGATGCTCTTCAATAATTAAACTTATTTCCAAGATTTCTCTAAATCATCACTAATAACCATTTTACCACCATAAATGTAAATGTCTTTCATTCCAATAAACTCAACTGTTTCTTTCACAGCTTTGTCCGATTGAGCAAGAAGGATCGGCATATCTTTTCTATAAGCTAGAGTTCCACCGCCTAAAGCATCTGGGAACTTCATACCATTGGAAACTGCAACTGCTTCAGACTCATTGAAATATGATTTAGCGATCTCTAAACTTGTGAAGTAACGATCTTCACCCCATTTTCGATCTACTTCAATTTTCATACCTTCAAGTTCTTTAGCAATTTCTTTTCCTACTACTGCTTCTCCACCAACAATCGTTACTTTTTTCACTTTATGTTCTTCTAAGTAGTTCTTAACATCATCATTCAATTCATGTTTTTCATCTGTCAATAAGATCGGCATTTTATGTTTTGCTTCAGCCGGAGTGACACTTAGAGCATCTGCAAAGCTATATCCATAAGCAAGGAATACTTCCTCAGAATCTTTGTTAGCTGCTTCAGCAATCTCCATCGCCGTATGAATACGAGTCTCACCAGCTAAACGCTCTACATCGCAATCTTTATCAAAGAAATTCTCTATTGATTTTGGTACAGCCTTTTCTCCACCTAAGATGTAGACTTTACCACCATCTTGTAATAAACGAGCAACTTCTTTTTCTGCGTTCTTAAGAACTTTTTCATCTTCATTAACCAAAACCATTGCACCTTCATGAGTACTATTTAATACCCCACCAGCTAGCGCATCTGGATAGTTTTCACCAGAAGAAATAATAATATTCTTGGCACTATCATCTTCTAATTCTTGTAACATATCAATGTTTGTTTCATAACGATCTTCACCAGCTAAACGAGTAACTTGACGATCACTTTGCTCACCGTCTTCGCCGCCCATATTCTCTAATAGTTCAAAGATATTTTTAGCATTGTCAGTGTTGTCGATAAAGCCGGCAAAACGTTCTTTTTCAGGACCAAAAGCGTATACAGGTACTTCTTCTCCTGTATGACCACCTGTTGTCCATCCAGCATATGTTGCTGTGTTAAAGATGTCCTCAATTGCATTATCTACAGCTACAAAATGATCATACGCATCATATTCTTCTTTACCATCACTTTCCTTAGTTGTATATAAAGAAGGGTCATTCACATCTTTCACTTGTTGAATCTGATCAGTAGTAACTTTAAGAAAATCTGAATCAATGTGTTCATTTAATACTTCCTCTACGTCTTCTCCAGAAACTATTTGTTCTGCCATATAATCAGGCGTTTTCTTCGCTGCTTTAATTGGATCTACAAAGAAGTTGTATTCTCCATCTGCACCAATCGTGAATCCACCTGTTGAATGGTCTGCTGTAACAACGACTAATGTTTCTTCGTCTTCTTTCGCAAATTCCATTACTTCTTTAAACGCATTCTCAAAGTCTTGCATTTCACTCATGGCTGCTACAACATCATTATCATGTCCAGCCCAATCGATCTGACTTCCTTCTACCATTAAGAAAAAGCCATTCTCATTTTTACTTAATCTATCAATCGCTGCCCCTGTCATATCTTGTAAAGAAGGAAGCGTATCTTCACGATCAATCATTTTAGGCATTCCTTTTTCAGCAAATAAACCTAAAATTTGATCACTTTCATCATTCATTAACTCTTCTTTATTTGTTACGTAACTGTAACCTTCTTTTTCAAATTCACCTGTTATGTCTCGGATATTTATTTCTTTCTTTTTGTCTTCTTCATCTAACTCTTTATTTTCTTCAACTATTTTATCGGCTTCTTTTTTTCTTCCTTCTTCAGTGAAATAAGTTGTTCCACCACCTAGTAGCACATCTACTTTTGGTTTTCCATTAATTCTATCATCAATAAAATCTTCAGCAATTTCATAATAATTTTTTCTACTCTCATCGTGAGTTGCATAAGAAGCTGGAGTTGCATGATTGATTTCTGAAGTTGCAACTAAACCAGTTGACATATTTTTTTCTTTCGCTTCTTCTAATACAGTTTTAATTACTGTTTTTCCATCTTTTTCTACAGCAATTGCACCGTTATATGTTTTGACTCCGCCTGACATCGCTGTCGCAGCTGAAGCTGAATCTGTTACATTTTGATGATCATCATCTGCATATGTTGTTTGCATACCGACTAAATATGGGTCAAATGCCGTTTTTTCATATTCAACTGTGTCTGGGTTATCATTCATATAACGAAGACCTGTCATATAAGGGACACCCATTCCATCACCAATCATAAAGATGATGTTTTTAACTTTAGAATTTGATTCTGCCTTTACCTCTACTGGCTTATTCCCAAAGCCACTTAAAGCCATCGCACCAACAAGTGCTGTAGAAAGAACGATTTTTCCTGTCTTTTTAAGCATAATTCATCCTCCTTTGTTTTTGTCCACAAAAAAAATTGTAACATAGATTTCTAAATTACCTGTAAATATACTATTAAACTAGTGTAAATAATTGAAAAAAAAAGGCGAATTAACAAGAATTTTATCAATAAAAAGACTTGATTATTTGTAAGTATAAAGAAATATTCAAGTCTTTATAATTGTTTTAAATTAGGTATTAATACCTATAAATTTAGATAAAAATGCACATGAAAAAGTCTATGAAAAACACTTTTCATAGACTTAAAATCAAGCAAATGAATTTTACAATCCCTTAACAAAATAAACTATAAAATTTGTGATAAAAAAGCTTTCGTTCGCTCATGTTGAGGGTTATCGAACAATTCCTCTGGTGTTCCCGTTTCGACAATCTCGCCATGATCAAATAAAACAATGCGGTCAGCTACTTCTCTAGCAAAACCCATCTCATGGGATACAACAAGCATGGTCATTCCCGATTCTGCTAACGTTTTCATGACATCTAGCACTTCACGAACCATTTCTGGGTCTAAGGCCGATGTCGGTTCATCAAAAAGCATGATTCTCGGTTGCATCGCTAACGCTCGTGCAATCGCAACCCGTTGCTGTTGACCTCCTGATAGTTGCCCAGGAAATTTATCCGCTTGCTCTGGAATTCCTACTCGTTCTAAAAGCTCCAAAGCAATCTTCTCAGCCTTATCTTTTTTCCACTTTCTAACCCAAATAGGGGCTAGCGTTATATTTTTTAAGATTGTCATATGAGGAAACAAGTTAAATTGTTGAAAAACCATCCCCGTTTCTTTCCGGATTTCTTCAATGGCCTTCACATCATTCGTTAGTTCAATTCCATCAACAACAATGCTTCCTTTCTGAATTTCTTCTAGTGCATTAATAGCCCTAATAAACGTAGATTTACCAGATCCCGAAGGACCTAAAATAACAACTACCTCACCTTGTTTTACATTTAAATTGACATCTTTTAAGACGTGAAGCTCTCCAAACCATTTGTTCACATCCTTTACAACAATCATATCGTCTCGTTCATGTAAAGGAGTTGTCAATTTCTCTACTGCAAATATACTACTCATCCTATTCCTCCTATCGTTGCCCCACACCAAGTGAGGATTCTAACCGTCTACTAACATATGACATTAAATAACAGAAAATAAAGAAGACAAATGCGATAAAGATTAGCACTTCCATTTCCTTTCCTAAGAACTGCGGGTTTGCATATATTTTTTGACCAATTCCTAGTAAATCACTCAGTCCGACAATCGTAACTAATACAGTGTCTTTAAATATACCGATAAACAACCCAACATTTGCTGGAATTACTACTCGTAACGCTTGTGGGAGAATAATAAAAAAGGTCCGATGAAAGGCGTTTAATCCTAATGCTTTTCCTGCTTCAAACTGTCCTCTAGGAATAGACTGAAGTCCACCTCGAACATTTTCTGCAATATAGGCAGCAGCGAAAGCCGTAAAGCCAATCATTACTCTTAATACGGCATCTAGCTCAATGCCCCTACCTAAAAAAATCGGTAAAATAAATTGCGATACATAAATAATTGTGATTAGTGGAACTGCTCGAATAAGTTCGATATATGCGATACTAAACCACTTAACAATAGGGAGAGAGCTTCTTCTTCCTAAAGCAAGTAAAACACCTATAGGGAATGAACAAACAATAGCCACAACTGAAATTAAGATTGTTAATAAAAATCCGCCCCATACCCTTGTACTCACGGGAGATAATATGCCCATCCCTGAAAGAAGCACAATCGTAAGAGGAAAAAGAACGACCCACCCGATAATCGTTGCCACTTTTAATTTCAACGTGTTTCGAGTAATCAAAAAGCCGGCCACCATTGCAAGAACATTTGCCACTAACCAAACTCGTGTCATCATTGAAATAAACGGCAGGAGCGCAATAATAATCATTAATGAACCGATCGTAAAGCAAACCTGCTTTAATGGTCCTTTCCAAGTCCCCCATGAAGCCCCCAATAGAAGCGAAAGGATCGTCATTGGCATCCAAACACGCCACAGTTGCTCTTGTGGATATTGTCCTACAGTAAGAAGTTTGAAATTTTTAGAAATAACAGACCAATCCGCTGAAAATAAAATCCATTTCCCTGTATTTGTTACAATGTATAGGATTAAAGCTAAAGAAAGGATGGTTAACACTGTATTTAACCAGCTATTGAATAAATTTTCTCTCACCCATCGAATTGGAGAACGATTTGAAGACGGCTGAACTTGTTTTTGTAATTCAACTTCTGCCAAGAGATCACTCACCTCTCTACTATTTGAAATTTCTTATTAAATATGTTCATGATAACGGATGTTATTAAATTAATAATCAAGTATACCACCATAAAGATTATGACAATTTCAATATAATGCCCTGAATTATTCATGACTGTGTTCCCGACATTCACTACATCTGGGTAAGCAACGACAACCGCTAAACTGGAGTTTTTAATTAAATTTAAATATTGACTCGTTACAGGTGGAATAATAATGCGAACTGCTTGAGGCAAGACAATCGTGCGCATGATTGTTGGCCCCTTTAACCCTAGTGCTCTTGCTGCCTCTACTTGACCTTTTGGAACACCTAAAATACCTCCACGAACCACTTCAGCAATATAAGTCGATGTATAAATAACAAGCGCAATTAATACCGCAGAAAACTCAGGCGATACAACATAACCACCAACAAACTGTTTCGCATTGATTGTGGGTAAAGAGAGTTGATAAGGGACTCCTCCTGTAAAAAGACTAGATAATATTAATATAACGAGAAAAACACCTAAAGATGATAAAGCTGGATACATTTTTTTTCCCGTTTTAATTTGCTTATCTAATCGCCACTTCCATACAATAAAACCAACAATGATTGCCACAATAAAGGCAATTAACCAGAAAAATGACCCTTCTTTCCCATTTAGCCATGGAATTGCAATTCCTCGATTACTAAATATAAATGGACCGGATTTCACTCCGTTTTCAATCACAGGTAAAGGAAGAAAAACAGCATAATACCAAATCACCATTTGTACAAGTAATGGTGTATTTCGAAAGATTTCAGTATATACACTTGCAATTTTTGAAACTAACCAGTTTGAGGATAAACGAAAAATCCCAACGAAAACGCCAATAATCGTCGCAAAAATAATACCAAAAAATGAAACCTTCAATGTATTTAATATCCCAACTAACAAGGCACGACTATAACTGTCTGTTGGATGAAAAGAGATTAAAGCCTCTTTTATTGTAAAGCTCGCCGTATTCTCTAAAAATGAAAATCCAAATTTAATTCCGAGCCTCTCTAATCCATTCAAAGCATTGTTTATTAGAAAACCAACAACAATAATAACTACAAAAGCAAATAAAAGCTGAAGTAAGATTGGTATGACCCTTTTGTCACGCCAAAAGGGTGTGCTGACTGAATTATCTTTTGCCACAACATCACCTTCCATATCATTGAATACTAGGTGAAACAGACGTGCCTTTATATAAGCATGTCTGTTTCAAAACTATTCATGTTTTAAACTATTAGTGCGTGTTCAAAAAGTAGGGGAAAAAGGACGCTGAATAGAAAAGCTGAAACCCTTTGCTCACACCCGACAAGCATAAGGCGCGGAGAAAAGAAAGATGTTCTTTATCTTTTGTTCTCAGTGACTTAGGACCTCGAGGGTGTAAGGGTTGAAGCTAGACAAGAACAAGGCGGTGTAGCTTTGAGCACTCACAGTGTACGTTCAGTATGGTTCACGGGCTAAGAACGTCCCCATCCTAGGGACAACACCCGTGCTAGCCAATCCTGGCGTCGGAGTGTCGGAAAAGCAAACCAACAAAGTTATTCAACCGACATTTTTTTAGTACTTTTTGAACAACCTCTATTAACGGAATGGAGGA
The DNA here is from genome assembly GCF_020524035.2 of Bacillus carboniphilus. NCBI lineage: Bacteria > Bacillati > Bacillota > Bacilli > Caryophanales > Bacillaceae > Bacillus > Bacillus carboniphilus. The sequence goes on from NZ_CP129013.1 coordinate 2,077,111, forward strand.
GAGTACATTAAACCACCATCGGTATATAACGCGTTCATTCCCCTATCAAGACCAAAAATCGTATCTTCCCCTAAGTTACGTTCAAAAATCTCACCATAGTTCCCTACTTGCTTAATTACTTGATAAGCAAAATCTTCAGGTAAACCTAGTTGCTCTCCTAGGTTCCCTTCTTTTCCAAGTAAACGTTGAATTTCTGGGTTATCATCTTCTAAATACTCGTCTACATTTTCAGATGTAATTCCATACTCCTCTGCTTGAATGGTAGCAAACACAACCCATTTAACGATATCAAACCATTGATCATCACCATGGGCAACTGCTGGTGCTAATGGCTCTTTTGATAACGTTTCTTCCAATACTTTATGTGCATCAGGATCTTCCATAATCGATTTTCTAGAAACAAGTCCAGATTTATCAGTCGTCCATGCATCAACACTACCCGTTTCGTATGCTGCAACGGCTGCATCTACACCATCATAAACAACGGACTCGAACTCAATTCCGTATGTTCTCATTACATCTACTAAGTTTTGCTCTGTCGTTGTTCCTTGTTCAACTGCAATTCTCTTACCCTCTAAATCTTCAATTTTATTAATACCACTATCATTTCGTACCATGATCCCTTGACCGTCATAAAAATTGACTGGTGCAAAGTTCATGCCAATTTCAGCATCACGATTCGTTGTCCAAGTCGAGTTTCTTACAAGAACATCCACTTCTCCTGATGAAACGGCTGTGAATCTCTCTTGTGCCGATAATGGACGGAACTCAATCTTTTCAGCATCCCCTAAAACAGCAGCGGCAATTGCTTTCGCAAAATCAACATCAAATCCCTTATAAGTATCTCCTTCTAAATAGCCAAATCCAGGAAGATCTCCATTGATACCCGCCATTAATTTCCCTTCATCTTTTACCTTTTTGAGTATGTTCTTTGTCTCTTGATCTCCATCTGACGACGCTTCATCAGAATTACATCCTGCTAAAACAACCGTAAAAGATAGTAAAAGTGTAAAAATCATTAAAAAAAGATCTTTTCATGACCATCCCCCTTTATTATTGCAGAATTACTAAATTATCCTGCAAATCTAGTAATTAGTATAGACTAAAATATCCGAAAATTCAATCTAAATTCGAGCTATTCATTGTGATACCAACGTTTTTAATCAATTCTACTTTCAATAAAAAATATATTAATATTATGAAATTTGAAATATATTTCTATTTCCAATAACAAAAATCTAAAAATACTACTTACATATGTCATCATTTCTTGTCCTGTAATAAATAGTCATTCCTACGAAATTTATTATTATAAAAAACGAAGATCAAGTAGAATTTTGTCGAAAAAAAATAAGCAGGATTGAGATATTATCAACCTGCTTTTAACCTTAAATTTAATTGTAAATATACTTTTCAAACACGTCTCCAAAATCTTTTTTCAAATATTTTTCATGGATGGAACGATTCCAATCAAATCCATAGTTCGTTAGATTTTCACATGTTTCAGCCAGTTCATCTTGATCGGTTCGAGAGTTATGAAGAATGGAAACGGCATTTTCATAGCTTTTCTTACCGAATTGAGTTAACTTTTGATTTTCTTCCATAATCTCTTCTATTTTAAGAAGGGATTTATATAAATCTTTTAATTGATCAATTTGGTCTTTGCGCACGTCTATATCAAATGCATGATTGCCAAGTATAAATTTTATTTCTACATCCAAATCTACCCTGCCTGCAGTTTCAAGGATAACACCAGATATTTTGTGTTGATAGTAAGGATACCTTTTCAACGTTCTTTTAGATGATACGGCACTTTCACCATCAACATGAATGAGTGCAAGATTAGTAAAGCAATACTCATCTGCTTTCGTTTTAATAAGAAAATAGATTTTCTCTTGATCTTCATTAAAAATATAATCATCTGCATCCGTTTTATCATAGTCTGCTGGGTCAATGATTTTGCCAATATCAGAAAGACCTAGAGCATCTGCCGCCATTTTTTTAAACATATGTAACGTCCTCCTTAATGATAAAATCTCTTTCTCGTTCAGTATAAACGTATTAATTTAGGAAATAAACCCATTTTCTAAAAAAGCAGAAGAGACACCGATCTCTTCTGCTTCAATCTTTATTTGTTAAAAATGCGATCAAAAAATCCCCAAAATTTTTCTTTCAAATACTCGTATACCGATATCGCAATATCAATGATTCTGTCGATGATTTCATGTCCATCATCCGTATCATCAACTGCTTTTTCAATAATACGTCCTTCAACTGCTGGGCTTACTGGAGAATGTTTCGCAATATAATCAATTAATACTTCATCAAGTGCGCCAAATTCTCCTGAAATTTCAGCACCTATAAACATCGTATAATCGTCTCCACCAGCTGCTAGAAAGTCATTTGTTGCTAGAGTATATGTTGCTTCTATATCAAGCGGAGTACCATCTATTTTAACAGAATGAACACGCTCACCTGCTGGTTGTTCTGTGTCAATCGCAAAGGTCATCCCTGCTACGTGTGGGAACGCACCACTCACTTCTGGATAACTACTCGTTCCATGCTCTAATGCATCTAAAAGAGTTTGTCCAGTAACTTCAATAGTCGTGATATAGTTTCCGAACGGTAAAACGGTAATAACTTCACCTTTTGTAATTTCACCTTGATCAACAGAGGAGCGAATTCCTCCACCGTTCATTAACGCAACATCAGCTCCTGTTTCAGAAAGCATTGCATCTGTGATTAAGTTCCCAAGATTCGTTTCTCCTGCACGTACTTGCTCGCGCTCTCCATCAAGGACAACATCCGTTGAGCCAATAACTTCACTTAAAATTTCATCATGCTCTGCATCAATTTCATCAATTAATGCTTTCACTTCTGGGTCTTCTTCAATCCCCATTTCTTCTGCTTCTTCTTTCGTAATCATTTCAGATTCTTTACTTACAAGCTCGCCATTTTCGAATGTTAAGTTAACCACACCTAAATTTTCTGTGTATTCACCTGCACTGACAATCAAAGTACCATTGCCATGCTCATCGATGTTATCAACTGTATGACTATGGCCGTCAACAATTAAATCAATGCCAGGTGCTTCATTTGCTACTTTAATACTCGTGTCCGTGCTTGAGGCATCCGTTCCTAAATGCGTTAAGGCAACGATTGTGTCCACATTTTGCTTTTCAAGCTCTGCGACCATTTCATTTGCAACATCGGCTGGATCTAAAAATTCAATCCCTTCCACGTTTGCTGGGTGTGTTTTATACGTCGTTTCTGGTGTTGTTAAACCAAAAATTCCTATCTTGATACCGTCCACTTCTTCAATTGTGTAAGGCTTTAATAAGTGCTCTCCCGTTTCTTCATAAACAACGTTCGCACTTAATACTGGGAATTCAGTTAATCCAGCCAATTCTAGTAATCTTTCATAACCATAATTAAAATCATGGTTTCCTGCCGCCATCGCGTCATAACCGATTTCATTCATCACTTCAACAATACTTGTTCCTTCTACTAAGGTAGAGAACGTTGTGCCGTGGAACGTATCACCGGCATCTAAAACTAGAGTATTTGGATTTGCCTCTTCATACTGCTCTACTAATGTAGCAATCTTCGCAAATCCCATTCCAGCATATTTATCTTCCCATACTTTTGAATGTGTATCGTTTGTATGAAGAAGGGTAATTTCTTTCTCTTTGTCCAAATCTGTTTGAATTAACAATGGATCATGGTCGCTTGCTGCCCCTAGGCTTTCTGTGAAATCAGAGTTAATATTAACAATATCGATTTCCGTTTCTTCCACCATATGATTACTTACTAAAATATGATCTAATACTTGATTGTTTCCTTGGTAGTTATACGTATAACGTTCTTCTTTAGGAAGAAGATCTACCATATTGGTTAACTCTTCATCTTTTAATGCGTCTATTGGTGCTGAAAACTCAAAGTCGTTCATATCTCCTAAAACAACAACATTCGCATCCGGATTTACTTCCATCACATCATCTATAAACCCGTTAATGACTTCTGCTTTCGCAATTCGGCTTGGTTCACTACCTAATACAACTGGCTGCTCACTACCGTATAATGCACCATCCCCACGTTTTGAATTTAAATGGTTGTTAATTAAAATGACTCTCTCGCCATTAAATTCAAATTCTGCGGCTAATGATTTACGAGAATTACTAAAAGCTTCATTTGTTGGGTCAATACGACCTGGATTAACCGTTAAGCCGTTTTCCTCATATCCTACAGCTGTCGTTGCATCGCCAGCTTCTTTTTCTACTAAACTCACTCGCTCGGGATTATAAATATACCCTACACGAATATTCCCTCCTGGTTGTCCTCCATCTTCTTTATCTGCTGGAGCAATATCCGTAAATTTATACGTTGGTCCTCCTGCCGCTTCAATGGCTGCGATTAATTTTTCATAAGACTGACTTGCATCCGTTGTTCCATCATCGGTAGGACCATTATTGTCTTGCACTTCAACTAACCCAATAATGTCCGGGTTTTTAAGGTTATTGATCATTGATTTTGCTAGTTTTTCCGTTTTTTCATCTGATGTAGTAGTAGAGTAATTTTCAATATTATAAGATGCAATCGTTAATTTATCTTCATTTTTTTCAATAGATGTAATTGGTTGTTTAAGATCACTCGGGATAATTTCTGGAATTTCTTCTGTCGGTAACACTTTAAAATTACTATAATCGTATGTTACGACACCCGTGATCTTCCCATCGAATTGATCTCCTGTTTTAATATCGCTATCTTCAGGAACCATCACCATGATGCGCTCTGGATTAAAGTCTTCTTCTGTTATTAATACGCCGCCAGCTTCTGTACGATAAGCATCAACCGTATCTTCTATTACAACTGGAAGATCACCATATTTAGGGTGGCCTACAGATACTGCATCCTCTAATACAATACGCATTCCTTCTAAGCTTTCATAAAAATCAATGGCATCTTCTTCCGGATCAAATTGAGCGAAAGCATCATTATCAATGATTTTCGCTGGTGGTGTAAGGTCCTCGCCAATCACGACTGGTTCTGGTAATTCATTACCTGAAGATTGAACAGTTACGTTAGAACCTTTTATTTGTGTCGTTAATAAATCAGCGGCATCATCATACCCATCTTCTCGATATTCGGTTACTTCTCCGTCGACCTTAACAAGGTCTCCAACTTTTACATTGGAATCTTTCATATACACATAGATTCCTTCAGATGTTCTTTCATCGTCGTCTGCTTCGGCAGATTCCATATAGAAACCGGATATTCCTTTCACATGAGTAACAATTCCTTCTACATTTTCTACTGCTTTCCCATCATATAAAGAAAGATGTCTTGCTCCTTGAATGTCGTGAATGGCTACTCCATTTAATGACTCAATCACTTCGTAAGTATAAGTCGCTACCTCACTTGTTTGTCCATCTACAACAACCATTGCTTTAATCATTAAATCTTCAGTAACTTTAATTGCTCCATTGTATTCAATTCCATATTCAGCAGTTGGTTCCGTACCGTCAATAGTATAATAGATGGTTCCATTTTCTGACGGAGTCTCTAGCGAAACTTCAGTTCCTCTGACAATCGTTCCAGATTCAGCACTTGCATAAACGGCTAGTGGATATAGTTCAATATCTTCACTTGAACGAGGAATTAATTTATATTCACCAAAGTTATAATCAATAACACCCGTAATCGAATCGTATTTTTTTCCAACTTTTAAAAGGTTTTCATCTTGTGGATCAAGCTTAAATGTTCCTTGACTATCTGTTGCTGTAAACTCTCCATATTTGTCCAATTCATTGATTGTGAAGTTTTCTATTTTGACCAATTCAGCCTCCACATCTTCAGCAAAATCAGCAGAAGTGATTACTTGTGGTGTAGGCGTTCCTTCACCTTCAGTAACGGCCGTGATCTCATTTACATAAAGCTGAGCCATACCATAAAATTCAGAGACTGTTCCTTGAGCGGAAATACGATCACCGATCGAAGCAGCTATGTTTCCGCGAACGACGATAGCAGCCGTATCATCTTGCACGAATAAATTTGTTTGTCCCCCAGATTCAAAGGAAGCTGTCACATTACCTTCAATTTTTGCTTCACTATCTTGATCAAGCTGACGAACATCAGCAATCTCACTCACTTTTAGAGGTTCTTTGATAGTAAAGACAAAACTAGCAATCTCACTATTGTCTAAGCCTTCCTTTATCGCAACTGCTTTAATGGTCATCGGTTTGGAAATGACAACAGGATTTTCATATAAAGAACTACTTTCAGTTGGCTCTGTTCCATCTGTCGTATAATAAATAGAAGCATCCTCTGTATAAGTTGAAAGCTCTACTTCAGTTCCTTCTTCTACTTCGCCAGTAATAGATGCCTTTACGGGAGAAACTTGTGTTTCTTCTCCATCATTGCTCGTCCATGTGATATTATCTAAAACGATTTGTTTACTAGTTGTATTGACTAATTTAATCGTCACATCACCATGAACATTTAAATGATCTACTGAAAAAGTATGAACGTCTGTATCGTCAAATGCTTCAGAAGTAGCCTTCAACTCATCATTAATATATAGTGCTACTTGACGATCTCCTCCACCTGTAAACCCTTTTTTCAAATCTACAGAAAAGGAGTTTACTCCTCCTGAAATGGTATTCGATTCAATACTACTATTGTCAGAAGAACGGCGAAGCATTATTCCGTCTCCATCAATCGAGTAGTCTAACTCATCCCTTGATTGAACGTAAGTCCAAGTTAAACCATTTTCACCTTCAAATGAACCATCTTCATAAGAATTCTTACTAATGGAAGTTAAATTATCAAACGTTTCGACAAATTTATCTGAAGCGAAAACTTGACTAAATGCCCCTAAATTCAACAAGTTTAAAACAAGTAACCCTACTAGAAGGATACTCACTCGTTTTCGAATATTTTTAATCAACTTGGCTTCCTCCTTTATTAAAGTTGTTCAGTAACGTTAGTTTTTTAATAGATTTAGTAGTTACCAGATTCATTATAAATAACATATCTGGATACAACGTATCAATTACATGATCTTCATGAAACTTTAAAGCTGCGTTTACAAACATATTGAATAGAAGCATTGCCTGTCTATATTAAACCTTTTCTTTTCGCATTCCTCCTCGAGCTCAATGTATACGCTCACAATAATAGACATATGTAAATCTATTAAAGCGCTTCCACATAAAAATTGTATCATAAATAAAATGGTCTAAATTTACTAAAAGTCCATATCATACTTAGGATAATTAACCCATTTTAATAATAAATAACATCAATTTGATTGTTGTGGGATACAATGCTTCACTGTTTTAAAAATGAAAAAATCCAATGAAATGGTCACATGAACCACTTCATTGGATTATATAAAACTAACGTACTTGCTTTTTTCGTTGATAGAGAAGACCTGCACTACCTGCAACTACGATAATTAAGCCAATCAGTAACCACTGATAGTAATTTGTAGCCGTTAACGGTAACTCCTCTTTTTTGTCTGTTGATTTGTCACTTGAACTACTATCTGACTTGTTGTCAGAACTGTTATCTGTTCCGTTGTCAGAACTGTTATCTGTTCCGTTGTCAGTACCGTCATCTGTTCCGTTGTCAGTACCGTCATCTGTTCCGTTGTCAGTACCGTCATCTGTTCCGTTGTCAGTACCGTCATCTGTTCCGTTGTCAGTACCGTCATCTGTTCCGTTGTCAGTACCGTCTGTAAATGCTGCTTCTATTATACGCCCTTCTACCGCTGGACTAACTGGTGTATGAGCAGCAATATATTCGATTAATGCTTCATCAAGTGCCGCAAATTCTCCTGTAACAGTAGAACCTGCAAACATTGAATAATCATCTCCACCAGCTGCTAAGAAGTCATTTGTTGCTAGCGTATAAGTTGCTTCTAAATCAAGTGCTTTTCCACCAATCATGACAGAATGAACTCGCTCACCTGCTGGTTGCTCTGTATCAATCGCAAACGACATACCCGCTACGTGAGGGAATGCACCCTTTACTTCTGGATAACTACTTGTTCCATGCTCTAGTGCATCTAACAATGTTTGTCCTGTTACTTCAATCGTTTGAATATAGTTACCGAATGGTAATACTGTAATTACTTCACCTTTCGTAATCTCACCTTGATCAATGGATGCTCGGATTCCTCCACCATTCATTAAGGCTACATCAGCTCCAGTTTCAGCTAACATCGCATCTGTAATTAAGTTACCAAGGTTTGTTTCGCCTGCACGTACTTGCTCGCGCTCACCATCAAGGACAACATCTGTTGAACCAATGACTTCACTTAATTTCTCTTCATGCTCTGCATCAATTTTATCAATTAACGCTTTTACTTCTGGGTCTTCTTCAATACCATCTGTTTCTGCTTGCTGTTTTGTAATTGTTTCTGCTTCTTTACTTACAAGCTTGCCATCTTCATACGTTAAGTTTACGACACCTAAGTTTTCAGTGTACTCTCCAGCACTGACAATTAATGTGCCATTACCATGCTCGTCTGTGTTATCAACCGTATGGCTATGACCATCAACGATTAAATCAATACCAGGTGCTTCTTTCGCTACTTTAATGCTTGTATCTGTACTTGAAGCGTCGGTACCTAAGTGTGTTAAGGCAATAATAGTATCAACATTTTGCTTTTCAAGCTCAGCGACCATTTCGTTCGCCACTACTACTGGATCTAAGAATTCAATTCCTTTTACGTTTGCTGGATGTGTTTTATAAGCCGTCTCTGGTGTTGTTAAACCAAAGATACCTAGTTTCACACCGTCTACCTCTTGAATTGTATACGGTTGTAATAAACGTTCTTGATTTTCTTCATAAACCACGTTCGCGCTTAAGACTGGGAATTCTGTTAAACCAGCAAGCTCTAGTAATCGATCATACCCATAGTTAAAGTCATGGTTTCCTGCCGCCATTGCGTCATAACCAATTTCATTCATGATTTCGACAATGCTTGTTCCTTCTACTAAAGTGGAGAAGCTTGTTCCGTGGAACGTATCCCCTGCATCTAACATTAACGTGTTAGGATTTGCTTGTTCATATTGTTCTACTAACGTCGCAATCTTCGCAAAGCCCATTCCTGCATATTTATCATCCCATACTTTTGAATGCGTATCATTCGTATGAAGAATGGTAATCTCTGTTTTGTCTACAAATTTTTCTTCTATTATACGCCCTTCTACCGCTGGACTAACTGGTGTATGAGCAGCAATATATTCGATTAATGCTTCATCAAGTGCGGCAAATTCTCCTGTAACAGTAGAACCTGCAAACATTGAATAATCATCTCCACCAGCTGCTAAGAAGTCATTTGTTGCTAGCGTATAAGTTGCTTCTAACTCAAGTGCTTTTCCATCAATCATAACAGAATGAACGCGCTCACCTGCTGGTTGCTCTGTATCAATCGCAAACGTTATACCCGCTACGTGAGGGAATGCACCTTTTACTTCTGGATAACTGCTTGTTCCATGCTCTAGTGCATCTAACAACGTTTGTCCTGTCACTTCGATTGTTTGAATATAATTACCAAACGGTAAAACCGTTACAACTTCACCTTTTGTAATCTCACCTTGATCAATGGATGCTCGAATTCCTCCACCATTCATTAAGGCTACATCTGCTCCAGTTTCAGCTAACATCGCATCTGTAATTAAGTTACCAAGGTTTGTTTCGCCTGCACGTACTTGCTCGCGCTCACCATCAAGGACAACATCTGTTGAACCGATGACTTCACTTAATATTTCTTCATGTTCTGCATCAATGCCATCAATTAACGCTTTTACTTCTGGGTCTTCTTCAATACCATCTGTTTCTGCTTGCTGTTTTGTAATTGTTTCTGCTTCTTTACTTACAAGCTTGCCATCTTCATACGTTAAGTTTACGACACCTAAGTTTTCAGTGTACTCACCCGCACTGACAATTAATGTGCCATTACCATGCTCGTCTGTGTTATCAACCGTATGGCTATGACCATCAACGATTAAATCAATACCAGGTGCTTCATTCGCTACTTTAATGCTTGTATCTGTACTTGAAGCATCGGTACCTAAGTGTGTTAAAGCAATAATAGTATCAACATTTTGCTTTTCAAGCTCAGCGACCATTTCGTTCGCCACTTCTACTGGATCTAAGAATTCAATTCCTTCTACATTCGCTGGATGTGTTTTATAAGCCGTCTCTGGCGTTGTTAAACCAAAGATTCCCAGTTTCACACCATCTACTTCTTCAATCGTGTAAGGTTGTAATAAACGCTCGCCTGTTTCTTCATAAACCACGTTCGCGCTTAAGACTGGGAATTCTGTTAATCCAGCAAGCTCTAGTAATCGATCATACCCATAGTTAAAGTCATGGTTTCCTGCCGCCATTGCGTCATAACCAATTTCGTTCATGATTTCGACAATGCTTGTTCCTTCTACTAAAGTGGAGAAGCTTGTTCCGTGGAACGTATCCCCTGCATCTAACATTAACGTGTTAGGGTTTTCTTGTTCATATTGTTCTACTAACGTCGCAATCTTCGCAAAGCCCATTCCTGCATATTTATCATCCCATACTTTTGAATGCGTATCATTCGTATGAAGAAGAGTGATATTTTTCGTGTGAAGATCCGTTTGGATTAATACCGGATCATGGTCACTTGCTGCACCAAGATTCTCAGTAAAGTCAGAGTTGATATTCACAATATCGATCTCTGTATCTTTTGCCATTTGATTACTAACTAAAATATGATCTAAAACTTGATTGTTCCCTTGATAGTTATACGTGTATCGTTCTTCTTTAGGAAGTTCTTCAATCATATTTGTTAATTCATTATCTTTTAATGCTTCCAAAGGAGCTGAGAATTCAAAGTCATTCATATCTCCTAATACAACAACATTGGCAGATGGATTGACTTCCATTACATCATCGATAAATCCGTTAATAATTTCTGCCTTTGCTACACGGCTTGGCTCACTACCTAAAACAACAGGTTGTTCACTTCCGTATAGAGCACCGTCTCCACGTTTTGAATTTAAGTGGTTTGCAATAACAATAACTTCTTCACCATTAAATTCAAATTCTGCTGCTAACGATTTACGAGAGTTTTTAAATGCTGCATTTGTTGGATCAATACGACCGGGATTTACTGTTAATCCATTTTCGTCATAACCTACAGATGTTGTTGCATCTCCAGCCTCTTTTTCAACCAAACTTACACGATCTGGGTTATAAATATATCCAACGCGAATGTTTCCACCTGGTTGACCACCATCGTCTTTATCTGCTGGAGCAATATCAGTAAACTTGTACGTTGGTCCACCAGCTTTTTCAATGGCAGCTATTAATTTTTTATAAGACTCGCTTGCATCCGTAGTTCCATCATCAGTAGGACCATTATTGTCCTGAACTTCAATTAAACCAATAATGTCTGGCTGTTTAAGATTATTAATCATTGATTTTGCTAGTTTTTCAGCCTTCTCATCAGATGTATCAGCAGAGAAGTTTTCAATGTTATAAGATGCGATCGTTAATTTATCTTCATCTTTTTCAATTGAAGTTGTTGGTTGTTCAAGGTCGCTTGAAATCACTTCTGGCATTTCTTCCGTTGGTATAACTTTAAAGTTACTATAATCGTATGTTACGACACCTGTAATCTTACCATCAAACTGATCACCAGTTTTAATGTCTACATCTTCGTCAGGTAGCATGACCATAATACGCTCTGGGTTATAATCATCTTCTGTAATTAAAACGCCGCCTGCTTCTGTACGATAAGCATCAACCGTATCTTCAATGACAACTGGAAGATCACCATATTTAGGGTGTCCTACAGAAACTGCATCTTCAAGAACAATGCGCATTCCTTCAAGACTCTCATAAAAATCAATCGCATCTTCTTCAGGGTCAAAGTTTGCGAAAGCATCGTTATCAATGATTTTTCCTGGTGGTGTACGATCTTTTCCAATCACAACTGGGTCAGGTAACGTTTGACCTGAAGCTTCGACAGTTACTTTAGAACCTTTAATTTGTGTCGTTAATAAATCAGGGGCACCTTCGTAACCATCTTCTCTATATTCTGTAACTTCTCCGCTAACAGAGACTAGATCGCCTACTTTTACATTGGAATCCTTCATATACACATAGATTCCTTCAGACGTTTTTTCATTATCATCCGCTTCTGCAGATTCCATATAGAAACCTGAAGTTCCTTTTACATGTGTAACGATCCCTTTTACACCTGTTACAGCTTGTCCATCATATAATGATATGTGACGAGCTCCTTGAATATCGTGAATCGCAACTCCATCTAAAGACTCAATCACTTCATATGTGTATGTCGCGACTTCACTTGTCTCGCCGTCTATTTCTACAATTGCTTTAACAGTTGTATCTTCAGAAATTTTAATTGGGCTCGAGTATTTTGTCCCTTGTTCTGAAGTTGGTTCAGATCCGTCAAGTGTATAATAGATCACACCATTTTCAGCAGGAGTTTCAAGTGTAATTTCAGACCCTTTTACGATACTGCCAGACTCAGAGCTTGCATAAACAGCAAGTGGATATAACTCGATATCATCTGCAGTTCTTGGAGTTAATTTATACTCACTATAGTTATAATCAATGACACCTGTAATTGAATCGTATTTCTTACCGACACTTAAAGAAACATCGTTTTGAGTGACAAGTTTAAATGTACCCTGAGCGTCAGTAGCTGTATAGTTTCCGTGTTTGTCTACAGAATTAATTGTGAAGTTTTCTACTTTTACCAGTTCAGCTTCAACATTTTCATTAAAATCGGAAGAAGTGATCACTTGAGCTTTTTGGTTTACTTCACCATCAGTCTCTTCTATTGTAATTTGATCTACATAGAGTTGAGCCATTCCATAAAAATCCGACACTTTTCCTTCAGCAGAAATACGGTCACCAATATTGGCAGAGATATTTCCACGAACAACAATAGCTGCCGTATCATCTTGTACATACAAATTTGTTTGACCACTAATTTCAAACGATGCTGTTACAACACCTTCAATTTTCGCCTCGCTATCTTTAGCAAGTTGACGAACATCAGCAATATCTGTCACTTCTAAAGGAGCTTTAATCGTATAGTCAAAACTAGCAATCTCGCTATGATCTAATCCATCTTTAATCGCGATTGCTTTAATTGTCATCGCTTTAGTTATAGCAATTGGTTTTTCATATAAAGTACTTTCAGCTGTAGGTTGAGTACCATCTGTCGTATAGTAAATAGTTGCATCATCAGTTGAAGTAGATAGGGTAACTTCTGTACCTTCTTTCACTTCACCTGTAGCAGATGCTTTTACAGTAGACGCTTGTGTTACTTCACCTTCATAGCTTGTCCAAGTAATATTATCAAGGACTACTTGTTTACCACTAGAACTTGCGTTCACAAGTTTGATTTCTACTTCACCAGGAGTGTTAATATTTTCTACAGTGAAATTGTATACTTCGTCATCTGTAAACTCAACAGAGGATGCTTTTAATTCACCATTAATATATAAATCTATTTTTCTCGTGCTATTTGATGTAAAACCCTTCTTCAGATCCACTGAAAAAGATCCTATACCCTCAGATAAAGTCGTTGATAAACTACTATTCGTTTTACCAAACATAACCCCATCGCCATCTATAGGATCATCTGATTCATCTCTTGATTGAACGTAGGTCCAAGTTATACCATTTTCACCTTCAAATGACCCATCTTCATACGTATTATTAGCGATTGAAGTTAGGTTATCAAAAGTCTCAACAAATTTATTTGCCGCAAACACTTGACTGAATGCGCCTAAATTAAGCATGTTCAAAACTAGTAATCCGACTAGTAGAATACTAATTCGTTTACGATTTATTTTCTTCAACATTGTTTCCTCCCTTACTATATTTACATATAGAAACAAAATGGAATTTAGTATAATAAAACACTAAATTAATTATTACAATATTACTAGATTCATTATAAATAAAAACTAATGAGTAAAGTACTAAAAATAAAAGATTTTTACATAAAATTTAAACTAATAACAAAGACCTTACTTCTTCAGAGGATTCTTTTCATAAAATCAATCCTATCTATCCTTTAATCACATTCCTCCTAAAAGATTTTTGCATACGCTTACAAATAGAGACATCAGCACGTCTGATGACTAACGTTAAACGTTTTTACATTCTGATTGTAACATAAATGAAATAGGATTTTGTCATATATGATTAAAAAAAAAGATTTAATTTTAGGTCTATATTCCTATTTAATCCATTTGAAGTTTATTTTGAAAGATTTTATGTATATAACGATCCAAAAAAAACAATAAATCCTAATGTTATGAAAAATATTGGATTAGGAAACTCAAAGAGTATGCCTGTAATATAATCAAAACTATTCTCTATAAGTTTTCGATTTCTCATATCAAAGAACAAAACCACATGCCCAATAATAATCATTCCAAGCCCTATAAAAACCCCAATATGCATGTTCCTTCTCCTTTTACTCGAAAATAAATAACAATAAGGGTTTAAAGAAAATTATAGAAGTAAGACATATGCAAGGTTTAGCCAAAAACTGCCGATAGATTAATTTGCTCTCTTCTCTAGCAATGTTAAACTGAACTTGAGATATACCCACAAGAATACTTAATAGAAAAAGAGTATAAAAAAAATAGTGCATGAACTCTAAGAAAAATAAGACAATCCACATCAAAGTAAGAACATAAATAAAGAAAGTTAAACAAAAAATAGTTCTCCATTTATATCCTAATATCAATTTCATCTGGTCGATACTCATACTACACACACCTCCTCATTTCTATAATACCTTATTTATATGTGGAGTTTACTTGTCTCTATCGCAAAAATACGTTCCTGTTATAATAAAGAAAACACGCTATGAGGTGATCATGTGGAAAATTTACCTAAAGACCTTTCATTATATTTAGTAACAGATGAGAGAATGGACTTTACCCTTCAATTAAAAAAAATAGAAGAAGCGATTAAAGGTGGAGTCACGATGGTTCAGCTTCGGGAAAAGAAAATCGATGGAGGAGAGTTTTTAAAACGTGCCAAACAACTAAAAAAACTAACATCTTCCTACAACGTGCCCTTTGTCATAAATGATCGAATTGATATTGCCTTAGCAGTTGAGGCAGATGGCATTCATATTGGTCAAACGGATATTCCATTATCAGACGCAAAAAAAATGGTCCCAAAAACCATGTTCATTGGGGTCTCTGTTAAAACGATGGACCAAGCGAAAGAGGCGGAGCAAGAAGGAGCAGACTATGTAGGGATTGGTTCCGTTTTCCCAACAGAAACTAAAGAGGATGCAGAAAGAATTACATTAGATTTATTAGGGAATATTACCTCTTCTATTTCCATTCCAAGCGTCGCCATTGGTGGAATTAATCAAAATAATATTGAACAATTAACTAAATCTAAAATTGATGGAGTTGCTGTAGTTTCTAGTATTCTTTCAGCAAAAGACAGTAAAAAAGCGCTGAACAACTTTCAATATTTAAATAAGAATTTAAACGAGCTGTCACAACATTGACAGCTCGCTTTTTTCAAACTTGTAAATCTCTTCTTTTATAGAAAGTAAACGTAGCCGCTACTAAAATCATAATGATAACTGCAGATATTGTGAGGTAAATCCCTTCTAACCCCCCCACCGTACATTACTTGTTTCGCTTCAAAATATTTAAATGGAGTGACATATTTTAACCATGCGATGGAATCGTTTAACTCCTTTACAATCGATAACAAGAACATCACTAATAAAATGACAGCTGAGACCATCGCTGCTTTAGCCGGCTTTCGTATAATAGCGGCAACCGATGAGCCAATCAGTAGAAAGATTACTTGAACGATGAACAGTCCCAGCATAAAAAGAGAAATATCATTCCCTACAGGATCACTTTCACTAAAATAACGGACAACGAAGAAACTCGTTAAAAAAGTAATTAAGTTGATGACTACTACATTTATCAAAGCTGCCACTATTTTAAATACTATTACCTTATTTCTTGAAATAGGTTTGACAAATAGAAACTCAGCTGTTTGATCTCGCTCTTCTTTTGCAACGATATTTGCCCCGAACATCGTCGCATGGGTGGTTGCCATAATCAGCAAGTAAAGCGTTAATACCCCGTAAAACCCTAAAGCTGTTGATAAATCAAACGTCCCTGTACCCATAATGGCTTGGAGTGTCTCTGGCATGGTTTGAAAAAATTCATTCACGGATTGATCAGATGAAGAAAAAGCCGAGAATTTACTCATTCCTGCTACAATCATGAACACAAAACCAACACTCCATATAATAAGGGATTTAAGATCCGCTCTTAATTCCTTTAAAATAATATTCATTTCCCTTTCCTCCTTTCTTTATATTCGGATGTCTTTTTTCTTAAACAAGATAAAGCTAGAAATAAACGAAAGGATAACCACAATCAAACCTGTTATGATAAATGGCCATTCATAAGAAGTGTGTTCAATGATATGTGTAGAATCAAAATAACTAAATGGAGATAAAAACCGCTTCCAAATTTCTTCACCAGTTGCACTAATCATACTGATAATAAAAAAGGCAAAAACAGTTCCTAATGAGACCGCAATCACTGATTTTATTTTTGTAAGGATTGTAGATAAAAAGAAGCCAATCGATAAAAAGATGACTTGCATAAAAAGTAACGACAAAGATATCATTAAAAACGTTTTGACAGGCAAGTCATTTTCGGAAACAACAGTAGCAACAAACAGTGCAGACGTATAAAAAATAAGATTTGTTATCACGATGGATGTTAGTCCCGCTAGTACTTTCGCCAAGAGTACTTGTTTTCTTTTGACAGGTTTCGCAAACAAAAATTCAGCCGTTTTTTGTCTTGATTCATTTGAACCCATCGATACCCCTAAAATCATGGCTTGAATAGCGCCACATAAAAGAATATAAACAAACGTATAAGAATAGTAGCCAAGTATAGTACCAATTGATTCGATTTGAATGCCTAAGGCTAAACGAACCTCCTCAGGAAACCCTTCAAGTAACTTTGTGAACTCCTCTACCTCTTTTGCAATCGCAGGAAAAAACGATAAAAAAAGACTAATTAACAAAACGAAAGCAATTGACCAGCTAATCGTAAATTTCCGAATCATACGCCACTCATGAAGAAAGATATTCATCGTTATGCCTCCTTTTCATAGTAGTACATAAAGATTTCTTCTAAATCAGGCTCTTCTATCCAAATGTTAGTGACGTTTATTTCGGCAAATTTTCTTATGATCCGATTCATATCCCCTTTAAATAGGAAGCTAGTGATCTCCCCCTGAGTTTTGTAGTCGTTCACACCTTCCATTTGAAAGACTGTATCACTAATAGGATCTTTTGTTTCGAGTTTTACTTTTTTATAATTTTTCTCTTGTAGAGCATGCATTTCTTCAATCTTTACAATCTCACCTTCCTTAATAATCCCTACGCGATCACATAAACGCTGAACTTCACTTAAAACATGGGAGGAGAAAAAGATCGTTGCCCCTTTTTTATTTTCCTCTCTTAACAAGTCAAAAAAACGATGCTGAACTAAAGGGTCTAATCCACTGGTTGGTTCATCAAGAATGATTAACTTTGGTTCATGAAGAAGCGCTTGGACAATCCCGACCTTTTTACGATTCCCAAAAGATAAATCGTTTATTTTCTTAGATAAATCTAAATCCATAAGGTTCGCCAGTTCATCAATTCTTTTACTACAGTCTTTTTTATAAAAACTAGCTGCATATTTTAGCAAGTTTCCCACTTTCATATTGTCGTAATAAAATACCTCTGATGGTAAATAGCCAATGTCTTTTGCAATTTCAGGCGCAAACTTTTTGCAATCTTTGCCGAAGATTTTGGCTCCGCCACTCGTTGGATAAATGAGTGATAAAATGGTGCGAATGAATGTCGATTTTCCCGCCCCATTAGGACCAATAAAACCAAAAATTTCTCCTTGTTTGACTTGAAGACTTACATTTAAAATCCCTCTTGATTTGCCATACATCTTTGTTAGTTGATTCACTTCTACTACGTTCATGTCCCTCTCCCCCTTATGATTTATAAAAGGTCTTCCTTAAAATCGCAATGTATTCATCCATCTCCTGCAATACTTTTTCTGAATCAATCTGTTCAACCGATTGTGAACGAATCTTTTCTTGAAAGTTAAATGAATATCCTTCAAACATCCATTGAATCAGCTCCACTGTTTTCATTGGATCAATCTCTTCCTTAAATAATGAAAAATCAATGTTGGAAAAAAGCTCTTGATATCTTTTTTGTAATGCCTCTTTTTCCTTTTCTTTAATCTCTTTTTTGACCTCTGGAGATGTCTCTAAACCCACTTGTTTTAGGAAATTCACCATATCAGGGTAAACTTTAAAAAGATCAAATTTAAGGACGGCTATTTGTTGATAAATATTAAATATATCTGTTTCCTTCCAATCCAGCTTTTCATACAGTTTCTCCACTAATATTTCCATTAAATGATCATACAGAAATAAATAGAGCTCCTTCTTGCTCTTAAAATAATGAAAAAGCAATCCTTTTGAAATCCCAGCCTCCTTGACAATTTTGTTCGTAGATGCATCATCATAGCCTTTTTGGGCAAACTCTTGAATGGCTGCATTCATGATTCGATCTTGTTTTTCTTGATCTAAGCTTAAAAATTTACTAATCATTTTCTACTCCTCCATTGACTTACCTGGTCAATATTATTTTACTCCTTCTTGACCATTGTGGTCAACTAAATTCAAAACAAAAAAGGACCTATTTTCAGATCCTTTTCGACATTCTTACATTCCGCATATACTAGTTGTATTTAATCTAATTGCAAGGGACTCCCCTCGTTTTGCACTTATGAGCTGGCAATCCTCATGGTTCGTCCCTCACATTGCGGGGTCTTTTCTATCCCTTTTTACGCAGGAGTCACGGGTTCCCTTGCGAAGAAAACAAAGTTAAATAGATAATTGCATAATATATTGCTCACCTATAGGTCCCATCTTTTTTCTTCCTTCATCAACAAAACCTACCGATAAATAAAGCTGTTGAGCGGCAAGATTTTTATGATTGACCGCCAAAATAATTTCATTACAGATAGTAAATTTTTTCTTAACAAAAGACTTCAATTGAAGCATGGCTTCTTTTGCATACCCTTTTCCTTGTTCAGACTGATTTATTGATAAAGCTGTTAATAGCATTGCTTTTTGATTATTAGTATATTCTTGTACACGTTGATGACTGTTTAAAAGGAAAAATCCCACAACGTCATCATCCTTCAAAATCACGATTGGATATTGTCCTTCTTTTAACTCGTTTAATCGATCGATAGGCAAAGAGGTAAACTTAAGTTGTTCTGGTGGTAAATGAAAGGTGAGTAATTGCTCTAAATACTTTTCGTTATATTGTTTTAGTTGAATAACCATATACATACCTCAGATTATCTATTTTGATGCCCATAGGGTGGACATTCTTACTTTATCAGGATTGACCATATAAAAGATTTTGTCAACTTGATTTCCTTTAATATTAAACGTCATAACAGATAATTCGTTAGATTCTTCCTTTATCATGAGTCCCTTCCTTTGATTAACGGATCCTACAGAAAGGTGAACTGAGTCTTTCTTCTTAATTAAAAAGTCTAATAGAGAAAATACGTTTACCTTCCCAATAATTGGTCGTAACGCAGCCACTTTTTTCCCTCCTCCATCCGCATAGTAAACAACATCGTCATGCAATAGACGGATCAATCGATTCAAATCTGCTTGTTGAAAAGCTTCGATGAAAGATAACACAACGGTATCATGATTAGCACGATCCGTAGTCTCTTCTACATTTTCTAATTTCATTTTGGCTCTACTTAATATTTTTCTACACGTTACTTCTTTTTTTTGAACAACACCTGCTATATAAGGATAATCGAAGACATACACTTCTCTTAAAATAAAAATTGCTCTCTCTATTGGGTTTAAATTTTCAAGCAAGTGAAGCAGGGCATAAGATAGGTCACTCTTAATGAGCACTTGATTTGATGGGTCTTCTTCAGTTATAACAGGTTCAGGTAACCACGGACCAACATAAATTTCTCTTTTCTTACTCGCTGATTTTAAGATGTCTAAGCATCTGTTTGCGACAAGCTTACAAAGAAAATTCTTCATGTTACTTTCATACTGTAAATCATGGGTTGTCAACCTTGTAAACACATCTTGAACGACATCTTCAGCATCACTAACAGAGCCCATCATTTGATAAGCTAAAGAATATAGGAGTGACTGATATTCCTCCCATAGTGAGGTAATTTTACTATTCTCCATAGATTTCACTCACTTATATTATTTTTTTACTAAGCTAGCTTCATTCCATGTATACTTTCTAAAACTCAAACCTAATTTTCCTGTTAGACACAAAGTCAGCCCCCACTTCTTGATCCAGATAAACCCTTCATCAGGTCCCAAACTTATACACCGTAGTTGTACAGGATACTGTTTATGATTAGGAGCATGGGGTTTATTAGAAAACGACTGTTTTAAAATTTTTGCCAATCTTTGTGCTTGTGGAATGGCCTCTTTACACGTCATTTCATCTTGATGGTTTGATTTTGGATCAACTACTTTTGCACAGTCACCAATAGCATAAATATTTTTCTCTACTAAATAATTTTCGTTTACAATTAACTGTCCTCTATTTGAAACTGGTAAACTTAGTTTTTGAATTAACGGATTTGGGCTGACACCTGTTGTGACCACACACATGCCCACATTATATGCCTTACCATTTTCAGAAAGGACTTGGTTATCATGGTAAGAATGAACTCTTGTTTTCGGAATGAACTTAATGTTACGTTCGTGCAATTTCTTTTCAAGTTTATCATTTACTTTTGCTGAAGCTTCTTCAAGTAGCTTTTCTTTGTTGCCAAATAAGAGCACTTCAAAAGAATGGCTTTTTAAATTTTCTTCCATGAAGTAAGCCATCTCTGCGGCTGTTTCAATACCAGAAATTCCTGATCCTACTACTGCCATACGCAACGGTGTTTTTTTCTTGTTTACTTGCGAAGAGGTTTGCTCAATTAAAGTCATTAGACGTTGTTTGATTTTGAGACCACTGTTTTGTATGCCTAAAGGAATCCCTAACTGATCTTCCGTTTTCATCACACTTCCAAGGGCAATAATTAAACGATCGTAAAAAATATGATCCTTAGAATCTTGATTTAACTTCTGAACCAAAACTTTTTTAGCCTTCTTATCAATCTCTATTACTTCTCCTTGAACATGCTCCATTCCTTTGGTTAAATAATGTTCAAACGGAATTGTGATTGATTCGTCACTTGTAATCGATTTGAATAACAACACTTTTCTAAGGTGATTATGGTTTTTATCAATTAAAGTAACCTTAACGCTCTCACCTAATTGACCTTTATATTCCTTTCCTAATGAATTCATAAGGTTAATTCCAGCATATCCTCCACCTAAAATAACGATATTTTTCATGTTCATCTCCTCCTCACCTTAAGAACGAACAATCATGTTGTTTTGTGACATGAAAACTTCATTTTTTTGGTGAGGAAGTTAAACTAACACTTTTTTCGTTTTATTTAATGCTAGGATAATAAGGGTAATCAATATAGTTTTGTACCTTTCTTACTACTTCTTCTCCTTTTATTAGTTGTAAGAAGTATAGCCCTAAATCAATCGATGTGGATACACCTCCACCAGTGATTACATCACCATCTCGTACAATTCGCTCCTCTACTACTTCCTCACATAATGGTACAAGCCAATTTAAATAATGAGGGTGAGTCGTTGCTTTTTTCCCTTGTAATAAACCTGCTGCTCCTAATAAGATCGAACCGGTACAAACGGAAATTTTATATGGAACTTCCTCTGCCGTCCTTAACCAACTTATAAATCCCTTATCTTTTGCATATTTCCTTGTTCCAGACCCTCCTGGAATAAAGATCGCATCAAATTGACTTAAATCTGGTTTCACCTTATCGACCGTTATTTTCAATCCAAATTCATCTTTAATCGATTCATTAAATGCACACACTTTCCAATTTACATCTTCACAAATTTGATCTTCTTTTAGCGCGGTAATGACATTATAAAAACCGAAAAAGTCCAACGCTGTTATCTCATCGTACAATATAAATCCAATGTTCATTTTTTTGCCTCCCGTGTTTCGTTTTTGCTCATAAAATTTTGCAAATGGCTTTTTACCTCTTCCCATTCATGATCGAGAATGTTATAAAAGACGGTATCTCGTATAAAACCATCATGAAGGATGCGCTGTTTACGAAGTACTCCTTCTTTCTTCGCCCCAATCCGTTCGATCGCCTGCTAGGATCTTCTATTTCTTCCGTCCGTTTTTAATTGAACACGGACCGCTCCCCACTCTTCAAAGGCATAGCGTAGTAAGAGAAACTTACACTGTGTATTCACTTTCGTTCGCCAAACAGAAGGATGGTGCCAAGTCCAGCCAATTTCTAAATGTTTATGTTCCTTAGATATATTTAAATATCGTGTACTACCTACTACCCTATTCTCCCTTTGATCATAAATGACAAACGGGAACTCCAATCCTGCTCTTCTCTCCTCTAATGCTTCCTTAACTAGTTTTCTCATATCCTCTTTTTCTTTTATATCCATTGGCATGTAAGCCCATATATCTTCATGGCTAGCTTCCCATAAGGAATCTACATGCTCCTCTGTCATGGGCACTAATAAAACTTGATTTAATTCTAGTCTTTTTATATCCATAAATTAGATCTCCTTTCTAATTACTGATAGGTTACTAAATTCATTGATATACTAGAAGGACCAATTCTAAGTATTTTCAGATTCTTGAAACAAAGAAGGTAAAATGGGTGTACATTGACGGCCAAATGTTTTATGCTTTTATTAACGATTGATCGTTCAATCATTTTATTTAAGGAGATTATTAGCATGCCTATATCCGAAAACCAGCGCTTAAAAATGATACAGAAGCGAAAAAGAATTCTCGATGAATCGATTGATCTTTTCGCTGAGCATGGATATGACGGAACCACAATCAAAATGATTGCCGAAAAAGCAGAGGTTAGTTTTGGAAGTGTCTTTACCTATTTCGAAACAAAAGAACAACTCTTTCATGCAACTGTTATAGATTCGTTGGACGCGTATTCCGAAATCATACTCGATTTTAATCCAAACCCAGAAAATGTCCTACAGGAGATCGAAAATATGATCAATAACCAAATAAAGATCTTTTCTGAGTTCAGTACATATTTATTGCTTGTTGTTTATGTGGTTGGTCATCACCATCGTTTTCCCGAAACATTTAATGAATTAGATCAATTTCACGATAAACTAAGGGGAAAATTATCCGAACTTATAAAAAACGGACAAAAGATGGGGCAATTATTTAAGCTCGATCCCATGTATGTTGCCAGCTGTTATACTAGCCTTTTGATGGGTTTACGCCTAAATTTTATTGATGAACCAGAAAGTGAAATGTGGAAGGAAATTGTACCTTATGCCATGCAACTATTTGGACCGAAGAAAGTGTAACATTCGGTCTTTACTTAAATTTTAAAAACGATTGATTAATCAATCGTTTTAAGAGGTGTAACAAGCTATGACGTTTACTAATTTTCATTCATCCATCCGAATTAGACTCATTATGATGTTTTTTACGACCATGGCAACGATGTCGGTTCTTCCCTATTTAATGATCTTTTTTTCCACTAAACTAGGAACTAACGTAACAGGAATCATGTTTTTATGTGTTATTTTTTCTATCGTTATTGGATCGATAGCAGGAGGTTTCT
The DNA here is from genome assembly GCF_020524035.2 of Bacillus carboniphilus. Classification (NCBI taxonomy): domain Bacteria; kingdom Bacillati; phylum Bacillota; class Bacilli; order Caryophanales; family Bacillaceae; genus Bacillus; species Bacillus carboniphilus. Next base: position 2,100,957 of record NZ_CP129013.1, read on the forward strand.
TCTCTGATAAGTATGGAAGGAAGAAGATAGTCCTTCTAGGCGAGAGCTTTGTTTTCATTGGTTTTGTTGCTGTCGCCATCTCTAACTCTCCATGGTTTGACCTCCCGTATGTATCTTTTATCTTATTAGTATTTATTCATCTTTTTACAGGGTTTGTTACTCCTGCCTATCAAGCGTTAATCATTGACGCAAGTAATATAGAAAACCGAAAAGCGATTTACACGACTTCTTATTGGTTAAACAGTCTAGCTACCGCAATTGGGGGTATGATTGGTGGTTTCTTATTTAAAGACTTTTATTTTTATCTATTTTTATTCGTTGCTTTTGTGACTCTCTGTTCTGTCATCATCACGTTTTTCTTTATAGAGGAAACCTTTCATATGAAGACAGTAACATCAATTAAACAGCCAATAACTCGAAACCAAAATGTTCAACCCATCTTTCAAATTATATCTAAAGATAAAGTATTCACTGCCTTTGCCATCGCTTCCCCTTTTGATTGCTTCAGTGGAAGAACAGTTAACCAATGTCATTGGAATACGATTAAATGATGTTTTTTCTCAACCGAAACCACTTGCTTCTTTTATTCCTATCAACATTGATGGAATGAATATGTTAGGCTTATTAAAAACAGAAAATACACTTATTGTCTTTTGTTTCACTTTCATTGTTTCTTTTATCTTGAGAAAATATAAGGAAAAACATGTTCTTATCATAGGATTGTTCCTTTATTTCATTGGATATACCATTATTAGCTTTAGCATTAACCCAATCATTTTAATGAGTGCCATGCTTTTCGCATCTTTTGGAGAGCTTATTTTAATTCCAATAAAACAAACCATTCTTGCTAACATTGTCCCCGATCATGCTCGAGGAACCTACATGGGCATCTATACCTTATTTACTTTTATAGGAGTAAGTACGGCTGGTATTTTTCTCATCCTTAGTCCTTGGATGCCACTGATCGCGCTCCCAATCGTATTTAGTTTCATGGCTATCTTGACCGTCATTCTCTTTAACTATGTATTGAGCCAATCGGGGAAAAACCAAAATCAAAGAACAAAGGAGGAAAGGAAAAAACTTTCGATTTGATGGATCAATTCTCACCATTAATCTAACTCCCTCACTTAAATCGGCAACAATACTTGCTCAATCTTTTCTCGGTGAGGTTCATATTGTGTGGGTAACTTCAAATCAATCTCCATGATTTCTTCCTCATAAGAAAACTTGGAAGGGTCTGAAGCAATCTCAAATAAGATTTCACTAAACTCCCTAAAATAAATAACACTATTTAATGTAATTACCTACCAGTTTTTATTTATTATTTTGATTTCAAGGTAATAATAATTTATAAAATTTCCCTCTTCAACAAAGAATGTAAAAATCTTAGAACTCACTAAACTATACGCTCATACTACCGATACATAAACTGATGCAAAAGGGGGATTACCATGATGTTGAACCTATTTAGTAATAAAAAAGAGCTTAAGCAGAAAAGCAAATCAAACGATAAAAAAGAAGAATCTTATAGCATTAATATCCAGCTCGCCCAGCTTCCTAGAAACCACCGTTATATAAGTGATTTACTTTTCGTAAACCATCATACAAAAGAATATTCTCTCATTCACCACTTCATTATCTCGCCATATGGCATCTTTTGCTTACAGACAAAGAACATCAACGGAACCATTAAAGGAAGAAAAGATGAAAAAATGTGGTCCCTTAACGAAAATGCTCAAATAGCAAATCCTTTTCAACACAATTTAAATGATATAGAAGGTTTAAAAGCGATTATCCAAGAAAAATATCATGATCATTTTATTTCGATGGTCTCATTTCCAAAACGAAGTTCTTTTCAGGTAGACATCCATTATAGAAAAATTTCATCAAACGAAATTATTGTCTATGATAAAGACGTATTGACCATAATAAATAAAAAAATACTTTCGCTTAAAGCTTTTTATAAAGAACCCATTATTCATTCGAACCAAATTGCAAACCTTTATAACACTTTTGTAAAAGAAAACATTACCGACATTGCGATTAGGAATGCTTATGGATGTTCAAGACACCTTCCATCCAATCAATCTTCGCAAACGACGTGCGAAATTTGTCGCAAGGAAGTTTCTGACCAAACGATTGCCACTTGTCTTGATAACCCAAAATTTAAAGGGAAGATCTATTGTAAAGAACATCAAAAATTAATACGTTGAGGTGCATAGTAATATAGATTTTCACTATGCACTCAAGCCTTTTTTTCATCACTGAATCGGTATAAATCGGACGTTCCATATTCCATCCTCATCTTTCACCATTCCAAAAGACATTGGATATACATGTTGCTTATTCTTCGCAAAATAAGAGATAACTCCATCATCCTCACTCGTTAACGTAAAAATTCCACTCTCAATTCCTTCAAATTGGTGCTGGGGAAATTCTTCATTGGGAAATTGAAGGTGCTCCTTTTTCGTCCATGCAACTTTATCCGGTTGATCTGTATATAAAGCATATTCTACCTCTCGATTGTTTTCTTTTAACGCATATACATATAGCTTAGCAATACTTATTGGAGGCAACTCTTTTAAGTAATCTTCTTCCAAATCATTTGAAAACTGATCATACACACGCTTTTCTTCTTCAGTTAGACCAAATTCCATTTCCTCATCTGATAGTTTTAAGAAATTATTCATTTTCCACCCTTCCTCATATATAAGTTCAAATAAAACTGTCTCTTCTTCTCCATCTATAGTTGGAACAACGTAAGTATAGTCATATATTATAATTTAATCTAATTGCTTCTTGACTCTCGCCCCCTTTTCTAATTAGTCGCCGAATCACTAAAAATGGTTTCAATTTTTTGAAGAACCTTCTCAACTTAAAATAAAGGTCTATTGCCCTAAATCATCTGACTAAACTTAGGACTCTTCTATTATTTTTTTATTTAATGATTGTGCATTTCTTTCAATTCATGCTTCATACATTTCAATAGCATCAATTGTAATAGGAAGATCTTTAAGGATATAGACCCATTTACTTATCGTATTTCCACTTGGTACCATAGATAGTTAATAGAAGTGTGTGTTCAAAAAGTAGGGGAAAAAGGACGCTGAAGAACGAGGCGGTGTAGCTTTGAGCACTCACAGTGTACGTTCTTGGTACATGAGGAGCGGAAAAGCAAACCAACAAAGTTATTCAACCGACATTTTTTTCAGGGCTTTTTGAACAACCTCTAGAATGTTATTTTGAGGTGAAGAATTTGTCCTATCTATCTTATCTACAATCAGAGCTTTCTGAAAAACAACAACACTTAATACGTTTAAAGAAAACTGTGACTCAGCTAGAACAAATACAAAATGAATTTCGTTATAACCAAAAGTTAATCGATGCCCCAGATCTCTCTTCTCAAACATGGAAAGGCAATCTTGCGAATCAATTTTTAAATATTCGAGATGAGTTAGTCGATTCCTATAATCAACTTTCTCAAACAGACCTTAATCATGCCATCGATGATATTGAAAATAAAATAGCAGATATTAAACGAAATATCCATTCTCTAGAGATAAAGATTGATCGCGAAAGAGAAAGAATTGAAATGGAGAGAAGAAAGGAACGATCAAATTGAGTAAGGAAATGAAGGTTCGTTACGGAGAAGTTGAACAAGCAATTTCATCCATTGACAAAACGCTACAATCAGTAGACTCAGCTTTAATAAAAGACATGGCAAGTGGAACCCAACTAGACCTAGTCAAAAAGTTAAATGAAATAAACCATCTACTAGAAGAAACTAGTTCAAACTTCAAAGATATCTTAACAGAACATAATCAACTCGTAAATAAAAGCTTGCAAGATTTAAAAGAGGCTGATGATCAAATTTCTTCTTCATTGAAGATGCGATAGGAGGGAGTTTTTTTATGAAAGTTTTGGATTCTCATTCCTTACATAATAGCATCGACCAAGTGCTATCGAAACTAGAAAATCAAATGACACAACTAAAAAAACTAGAATCCGTCATTACAGACTTTTCAAGCCTTGATGATAGTTTCAGCGGAAAAGCAGGTCAGTCCATTCGGTCTTTTTATCGTGATTGGCACGTTTCTTTTGTATCCTACTACTCTTATTGTCTTCAAGACTATAAAGACTTAATAACAAGATTATCCCAAGCAACTACATCGCTTGACGCTGATCCCAATGCCTTTATCCATCAAGGATTTCTAGACAATGACCTATCGAACGGTCTTAAACGTGCACAAGATATCACGTTTGATCTTGTTGATGAAGCAAACAATCATTTAAGCGGTATAAACGACATTGTTTATGTACGAAAGCTAAGCGATAATCAATTCCACAGTCACAAAAAAGCCGCAGATAAAAAAATTGACGAAACACTTGAGGACTTAACGAAATTCGATTCAAACCAGACAAAACAGTTTGATTCATTTATCCATGATATTCAACTCATGAACCAATCACTAACTGAACTAAGTGGTATGATGAAAAGTGGTAAGATAAATATTACTACCTATAAAAACACAGATCTAAAACATTCATTATCGTTTTTCCAATTACAAAAATCATTAAGTGAAAAACAATATTTTAATAGAGTTCTCTCACAGCTAACCATTCCAAGTGAATATGAAGGAATGGACCAACTATTGGCTTTAGGTTATCTATTCAATAATCAACTATACTCTAATGGAACAAACAAATCTCAGCAATCTTCTGGAGAGGGCATAAATGGGTTAGAATTTGGCGCGGAAATAGAAGATGGTTTTGGTTCTGATGGATTTGGGAATGTGAGTTTTAATTATATGAACGATAGAGTCTTAAATAAGGTATCTTTCCATAGTTCGGGTTCAATTACTTGTCAGTCAAAAGTTTTCACCTTTAAGAAGCCTTCAGATCCTCGTCAAAAAAAGGGTCTGATTGCTTCTTTTTCATTATTCGACTTATGCTTAAACGGCTCGTTTTACTTAAAAGCGAAAAAGTCGTTTTCCTTAAATAACAAGCAACCGTTGCTTCTGAAACAATGGGATTCGATTTCGTTCTTAAAAATCGAACAGGACTCTCGTTGATCTTGTTTGAAAAGGAAATAGACAACATTTGAAGCATCCCCATCGCGATACAACTACACATGACAAATCCCTCGATTGCTTTCAAAGCGGACAAGATGAGTTCTTTCTCTTTTTCATCCTCCATTTCTTCTAATGGATGAATCATTCCTTTTTTTGCATAGCGTCTCAGTTTAGGCATGGCTTTTGACCAAAATTGGTACCCAAATCCATTTATCACTTGTTTCAGCTCTCGAAACGTACATTCAATTTTGAACCTAAAACTGTATAATTCAATGATGTTAACGGGATCTAAATCGAGCTTCGTTGTAACAAGAATGGCTGTGTTTTCTCTATATATCACAAGGACTGTATATGGTAACTTAAAAATGGCCAACTTCATTTTTTTCTATTTGACATTTGATGTCGAAATTTGGTCTACATCTACAAAAAAGGGAATGCCAATGTGAGCAATCCCTATCAAACTTGTATTTGATTTATTCTTAAAACATAGTGTATCTGAACTCTAGAAATCCTCCTCATCATCTTCATACAGCAAATTCAAAAAGTCTGTAAATGTATCAGCTACATAAAAGACATTTTCTCTTGCCCTTTCTTCTGCTTGTTCTTCTGTTAAACCCTCTTCTTCCATCAGCATATCTTTTTCCCAAGCACCTTCATGTTCCCATGAATACTACTATTGGATTTTCTTCATGGTCTTTATAGTCAAAACAGATTAAGTTACCTGCTGGGTCATTAGCAAAAGGCACCATTTTCTTCGGAAGTAACTTGTTTATATCATGATAATTATTCACTATATCTGACGGACTATCAGGTTGATTTATCTTTAATAGCGTACCAAATACTCTCTCTATACCACTAACATCAAAACAATCCGCGACAGGGTTACCCCCTTGATTAACTTTTACACATTCTTTATAGTCCATTGGAAAAACAAAACCTATTTTTTCTTCAACACTATTAATTAATGTGATGTCAACTTCTCCATCTGTAAATTCCCATTTAACTTTACTCACCTAATATCATCTCCCCATAATTTATTTCCACCTCTTTTTTTCTATAAAGCCTTCTTAACTTGATATTCTATTTTGAAGAACTGTCAAACTTCACCTCTGTTTTTTCATCATACTGATTATAGCCTGCAGAAATCCACAAAGCTCCTTCAAACTCATCTTTTTTCCAGGTTGAAATAAAGCCTGACCAATCATTACTAGGATCCGTATCATCTAAAGCCGATTCTTCATGAACAACTTCCCATCCCATTTTAGGAAGCTCATTTAAATAGTAGTTATATATATCTTCCCATTTCTCTCCGTCTATGACGTACTCGTTTCTAGTCGGTTCCAACCCCTTATATAAAGGGATATCGCTATGATGTTCTGGAATAATAGACATTCCTTGATAGGGTTCATCTGTATTTCTTTGATAAATAAACAAACTTATTACAATTAAGACTAAAAGGCTAAAAAATGAAAAGACCCTTTTTTTATTCATTTTACCCTCCAATAAAACGATCATTAATATACTATTCTTCATTAAACTAACATTCTTTTTTGTTCACTTTTTCTATTTCTCTTTATCATATTTCTCTAAAAACTCATCCAAAATCACTTGATGACTCTTAACTATTTTTTCGGGTAACTCGTTAGGATATAAAAATTCACATTTATTAATTTCTGATTGATCAATTTTTATTTCTCCTTTATACTTGTCAGTCAAAAGTTTTCACCTTTAAGAAGCCTTCAGATCCTCGTCAAAAAAAGGGTCTGATTGCTTCTTTTTCATTATTCGACTTATGCATAAACGGCTCGTTTTACTAAAAAGCGAAAAAGTCGTCTTCCTTAAATAATAGGCAACGGTCGCTTCTGAGACAATAGGGTTGGACTTCGTTCGTAAAAATCGAACAGGACTCTCATTAATCTTAGTTGAAAAAGTAAGAGACAACATTTGAAGCATCCCCATGGCGATACAACTACACATGACAAATCCCTCGATTGCTTTCAAAGCGGACAAGATGAGTTCTTTCTCTTTTTCATCCTCCATTTCTTCTAATGGATGAATCATTCCTTTTTTTGCATAGCGTCTCAGTTTAGGCATGGCTTTTGACCAAAATTGATACCCAAATCCATTCATCACTTGTTTCAATTTCTCGAAACGTACATTCAATTTTGAACCTAAAACTGTACAATTCAATGATGTTAACGGGATTTAAATCGAGCTTCGTTGTAACAAGAATGGCTGTTTTTTCTCCATACATGACAAGGACGAATCGCAGTTCTTGATAAAGCTTTTGCCCCCATAATAAATTAAGGCAAAGGTAACGAACGGTCTCTTCTTTTCCATATAAACGGACGGTTGCTTCTACGAATTCACTCTTCCTTGATGTAAAGAGGTCTTGAAGTTTGATGGTCTCTCCTTTTTACGAGGACGACCTTTCCTTTATATTCACCGGGCTTTGTATAAGCCCTACAAGACTTCTTGGCTTTAGTCAAAAGGTGAAGCATCGTTTCTGATTTCTCTAACAGTTCTGCCCGTTTCATAAGAGCAAAAATGGATAAATAGTAGCCATCAAGCAGTACGAGCGATTCTCCCATACATTTTAGTCGCTTGAAACGCATCGTTTATGATTTGAACAATGTGAGAACCTTCACATTCATAATTGTTCTGTTTTTTTCTCCAATTTCGAATCATGTTGACACCGTCATGGAGCCTGATCGAAAGAGGAAGACAAAATAGTTTCTTAGAAGGATCGCCAATGAGAACACCTATCCCACCAAACATGTGCCCAAAGATAAACTCGGCTTTTGAGGAATTTTCTGATTCTTGATGTAACCTCTTCACACCAGGCATTTTTCGTGCTTCTTTCGATTGCTTCACGCCATCTCCTACCAAGATGGTGATGCCGTCTTTCTTATAGATGGGTGCCTTACGATAAACAAGCTTCGTCCATGTTTGAATAAGATCCTCTAACTTCCAAGCTTGGGACCTAAAAAAATGCATCATAGCAGGATAGGACTTGGGTGAGATCGAAAGCTCACGAATGATGGAGGTTAATCCTACTTGATCGGAACGTAACATCAATCCAATAATCATGACGACAAACCATTCATAGGTAGCTTGTCGTGTAAAACAGGTCCTAAATTCTGAAAGTTCTTTATCTATTCTTTTCCACATAATCACTATGGTCATTCGCTGTTGAGTTTGATACAATATCAAAGATAACTCTTCTCGGATGACATGTCTCCTTATTTTGTTTAGTCGCTTAATAGGTTAACATGAAATCAAGCAGAAGGGTTATTTTTTATGCAGAAAATTCTCTTTCTAAGGGATTGAGTCATCTTTATAAAATGGACTTTGTAAGGGACCCCAAGACTCCTGCGGAAAAACGGGCTAGTCAAGACCCCGCAATGTGAGGCACGAACGAGGAGGCTTGACAGGTCGTCCGCGGAAAGCGAGGGGAATCCCTTACCATTACATAAAAAACATCGAGTATGGGGAAAAAGCTTTGAAAAATTCCGGAGAACTTTTGACTCTCCAGTTCAATTATTGATACAGATAAAATGAATAATATTCCTGATTATTTAAGGCAACAAGTAATGTTTTTTGAAGGAAAAATAGATATACCTTATTCTTACAAATCTACTTTTAAATCGATAATATCTGGAGATAATATCGGGGCTAAAGGAGAAGCTGTTGTTTCAAAATCATCTTTTTCTGACGATCATTCTCCTTTATCACTTGATTATATTAGAGGACAAACTGAAGGAAAAGTAAACTATGAAAATTATACTTTAAGCGCTGGTGCTGCAGTAATAGCAACGAAAATTGAATTTAAAATCGAACCTCTAAATTTCTTTGGATTTGAACCATTGGAAGAATGGTTTGATATTGACTATGATCCTTTTGTAGGACTTGATTTATCTTTAGGGAGTATTGGTCTCGGAGCATCAGTTGGTGCTGAAAATAGTATTTATGCTGCATATGGAATTGGAATTGGAGTAAAATTCGGCGCGGAGAAAGATGAATAACCTTTGAAATATAGATAGAACTATTATTAATAAGAAAACAGGTGGTAAATATGGATGAATATAAAGAAAAATTCAAAAAATCGCTGCTTACTACGTTACTAATATATGCAATTTTAATGATTGTATTATTTACAATACTATTGTTAGTATTAATTATATGGCTCATTCCTCCAGAACAATTATTATCTGAGTTGGACGGTTTATTAATAATGGGAGGATTCGTGTATTCTACCTGCCTTATCGCCTTACTCATTCGGCATTATTTAAAACGAAAATGGGCACGTGAAGAACAATAAATAGTAATTAGACAAAGTATTTATAAAAAGGAGCATTTTTGTGATCGTAAGTAAAGAAACAATTCGTAAACTAATTAGTTTTGCGTTGTTATTTGAAGTCTTTCTTTTTTTTGTTCCTTGGACGATTGTTTTTATTGTTAGACTCGTAAGCGTTCCTAATAGTGAATTTTTAAGAGAGTTAAAGTCTATCAGTTTATTAGCCCTTATTATTTATGGATTTTGTGCCATATTATTAATCATTCGATTCTTTCTAGTTAAAAAATGGAGAAATGAAACGACTGAAGATCGTACATCACCACCACTAAAGAATATAGATGATGACAAAAGTAAAGATCTTAATCATAAAAAACTGATTAGCTTCGGGCTGTTATTTGCTTCTTCGTTTTTTGCCATAGGTGGCACGATATCTATTTTAACGACGGTATTATTTATGATACCTGATGAAGATGTTTCAACTCAAGGACCTGGCTTTGCGCTCGTTTTACTACTTGTATATATTTTTTGCGGTGCCGGTTTCTATCTAAGGTCAAAGCTAAATAAAAAATGGGGGATTACAAATGGAAAGCAGTACTGAAAAACTCTTGCCTATCGGAACGGTAGTCAAGGTTAAAAGTTTAAAGAAACCAGTGATGATTTATGGTCGATTCCAAATTCAGAAAAGAACAGAAAATGTATACGACTACTTGGCAGTTCCTTATCCAGAGGGAAATATTTCAGAAGAATTTAACGTTTTCTTTAATAGGAACTTGATTGAAGAAGTTCTCTATCTAGGCTTCCAATCTCCTCAAGAAGACGGAATGAATGAAAAAGTTGAAAAAGATCTGAAAGAGTATCGAGAGAAAGAAGAGAATACAATTGATTAAAAAGAATAGCTTACTTACTTTAATGCTCATATTAGTCCTTATTTTGGCAGGCTGTAGTCAAACAAATAAATCTGATTCAGACGTATCATCCAAAGATATAAAAACAGAGGAGAATTCACCGTCTGAAGAAGGTCATTCGGAAGTGGAAGTTTCTACAGAAAACGAACATATAGAAATAGAAGAAAGCGATTTAACTGAATATGATACGAATAAACTCCTACCCATTGGCACTGTCATTAAGGTCAAACAATTTACAAAACCAGTAATGATTTATGGACATAACCAAATCCAAACAAGCACAGGGAAAAGCTTCGATTACATCGCTGTTCCATATCCTGAAGGGAATATTTCTCCTGATTATAATATGTTTTTAAACCGGAATATGATTGAAGAAGTTCTCTATATTGGTTATATCACAGAGGAAGATAAAAAACTACGGGAAGAGGTCGAACTACAAATTAAAAACGGAAAATAGGGCTAACTATAGAAGAGCTAATTAAGATGATTCCTCTATTATACTATTGAATGGTAGAGAACACGCTCTGCTTAAAACTCTTTCTCTACAAGGGTGGAGGTGTTTCCTTTGGACATAATAACGAGTTTCCAAGACTATGTGAAAACCCTTATTTTAATCCTACTTGGCCTTAATTGGTTATCCATTCTATTATTCCTACTAGCTGAATGGCCAATGAAGAATTATTATGAAGGTGGAATTATTGAAAAACCACAGTCTATTCTAGATAGCATTACAAATTTTGTTTTCAATATATTATTAGGGAGTGGTTATATATTATACAAAAAGTTTCAAAAATATCATCTAATCAATAGGAAACTTTTTTTACTACTTTCTGCCTTTCTTTCAGGTGTTCTATATTTAGGCTTTTTTATAATTGCTACATATCCTTTTGATTTTATATCCGGTATTTTAGTGTAATTTAAAAGAGAAATTCTTTTATCGCAATCGATCATAAATCTAAACCTTTTAGGTGAATTAAAAATGAATGATGTAATTTACTTTATAAAAGTACTCGTTTCAATGTTTCTAATTATCCAATGGTTTTCTATCTTACTTTTTTTATTTTGTGAATGGTTTATGGTGGACTATTATTTGAACCGACGCGAGTTCTTTTTGTGGGGACTTGGCTTTTGTTTGTTTTTAAAATATTATAATCATAACTGGTTGCAAAGAAAATATTATCTCTGTGTCGCTACAGTCATTTATGGATTATTATTTTTAATCTTTTTCCAAATTGCTATGCTTCCTCTAGATCTACTTTACTACATACTCATGGGTGAACCTCATGTGTTTGAATAACCAAGATTAGTGATAGAAAAATGAAAGTCCTAGATCCATAAAGATCATAGGACTTTCATTTGATTGAATAACTCTCTTGCTTTCACGACTCCACTGGTTTTTTCAATAAACCTAGGAGAATAGCTGATAGGATTGCACCAGAGACAATGGCTAATAAATACAGGATCCAGCTGCCTTCTACTAATGGGGCAACGAATAGTCCACCATGCGGAGCACGAAGACCAATTCCAAACATCATCGACAACGCTCCTGCTAAAGCAGATCCTGCCATCAAGGATGGAATGACACGAATAGGGTCTGCAGCCGCGAATGGAATGGCTCCTTCTGTGATGAAAGAGGCTCCCATAATATAATTCACTTTTCCTGCATCACGATCTTGTTTTGAAAATTTATTTTTGAAAACGGTAGTGGCTAAAGCGATTCCTAAAGGAGGAACCATACCTGCTGCCATGATAGCGGCCATTGGCTCATACACTCCATTTGCTAGTAATCCTGTTCCAAAAACGTAGGCCGCTTTATTGACTGGTCCACCTAAATCAAACGCCATCATTAACCCGACAACAATTCCTAAAAGGACAGCATTTCCTGTCCCTAGATTTTTGAAGCCAATCAGAAATAGCTGTATTTAACGCTCCGACAGGCTGATTCACGACGTATAACATAATAAATCCAGTAATCGCAATTCCTAATAGCGGATAAATTAAAATCGTTTTGATTCCTTCCAGTGAGGCTGGAAGTCCGGAAAATAGCTTTTTCAAACCAACGACGATATATCCTGCTAAGAAACCTGCAATAAGTCCTCCTAAAAACCCTGCATCACCGTTGGCAGCCATCATTCCCCCTACCATACCAGGAGCAAAGCCTGGGCGATCCGCAATACTCATCGCAATGAATCCCGCTAATACAGGGACGATTAATCCAAAGGCATTTCCTCCCCCCAATCGTCATTAACGCTTCCGCAAGTGGATGATAAGAAGGATCGTTTGGATCAAAAGCATTGTATCCAAATAAGAAGGAAATGGCGATTAAGATTCCTCCACCAACGATAAATGGGAGCATGTTCGAAACACCGTTCATCAAATGCTTATAAATCGTTGAGCCAATTCCTCGCTTGCCTGCATTGCTTGTCCCTTCTTGTCTAGAGTCGTTCTCCCCTTGATAAATTGGGACGTCTTGATTGAGGGCCTTATCAATTAATTCCCCTGATTTATGAATCCCGTCTGCTACTGGTACTTCAATCACGTGTTTGCCGTTGAAACGGCCCATCTCAACCTTTGTATCTGCTGCAACGATTACAGCAACAGCGCTTTCAATTTCCTGCTGTGTAAGCACGTTTTTCGCTCCACCTGAACCATTTGTTTCAACTTTTATATCAACCCCCATTTCAGTTGCCTTTGCTTTCAGTGAATCGGCTGACATATAAGTGTGAGCAATCCCTGTTGGACAGGCTGTAACGGCGACAATAAACTTTTTGTCTCCACTCATCGATTGTTCTTCTTGTTCGTCCTCTTGATCATAACGGTCAATGATGTTTAATACGTCGCTTTCAGTATTAGCTTCTAATAATAGCTTACGAACTTCTTCATTCATTAATATAGTAGATAGACGAGCAAGTGCTTCTAAATGAGTGCTATTTCCTCCTTCTGGTGCAGCAATCATAAAAAACAAGTGGGAGGGCTGACCGTCAAGTGATTCATAGTCTACACCTTCAACAGACCTTCCAAACGCAATTGCAGGTTGTTTCACTGCTCTTGTTTTAGCATGAGGGATTGCAATCCCATCACCTATTCCCGTCGTCCCTTGATCTTCTCTATTTAAGATTTCTTTTTTAAACTCAGTTGGGTTCGAAAGCTTACCTGATCTGTTTAACACCTCAACTAATTCGTCAATTACTGGCCTTTTTTCTTGACCCTTTATTGAGAGATGAATGGTTTCTTTTGTTAACAACTCCGTGATTCTCATTTTTAATCTCTCCCTTCTAATAAAGAATGAACATGAACTTGTTTCAGCAACTGATCAACTTGATTCTTTGTACAAAGGTCAATAGAAAATGCCGTTGCACTTCCAGCTGCTACGCTGTAACAAAAGGCTTTTTCAATATCATTCGTTTCTTCATATATAGCTAAAAAGGCGGCAACCATGGAATCTCCAGCACCTACAGAACTTATGACCTTTCCTTTTGGAATGGATGCTACGATCACGTTATTTTTATTAACAAGAACAGCCCCCTTGTCCGCAAGAGAAACAATGACATTTTCCGCTCCTCTTTCTACTAAACGTTTACCGTAAAAAACAATCTCATCAATATCATTAACTCTAGTTTCGAAAAGAGCTCCTAATTCATGATGATTTGGTTTAATTAAAAAGGGTTGATGAGGTAGCACATTCTTTAACAAATCACCTTCTGCATCGACAACAAAACGCGTACCATTTTCATTGCAGATTTTCACAAGCAATTCATAAGTGGTAGCGGGCATGGTTAAAGGGATACTCCCTGCTAAAACCAATACATCTTCATCTGTAAGCTGACGTATTTTTGTCTTTAGCTCTTCAAATTGATCGTTTGTTATATCGGGTCCTCTTCCATTAATTTCTGTTTCACTATCACTTTTTAGTTTTACATTAATGCGAGAGTCTTGTTCAACTCGAACAAAGTTTGTAACGATGTTTTCTTTTTTTAAACAATCGTTGATATACTCTCCTGTAAAACCACCGACAAATCCTAACGCCGTACTTTTCACATTCAATCGATTGAGCACGCGGGACACATTAATTCCTTTTCCTCCAGGAAATTTCGACTCTGATTTTGTGCGGTTTAGTTCACCAAGTAAAACGCAATCTAGTTCCACCTTATAATCAACTGATGGATTGAGCGTTAAAGTATAGATCATGTCCTCACCACCTTTATCATCGTTTTACTCGAATACTGTTCGTTCAGTTCATCTTCTAATTCGTTTGTAACAATCGAAGACTCCGATAGGTCAGCTATCTTCGCAAATGAAATCTCTGAAAATTTTGTATCATCTGCAAGTACATAAGATTCACGTGATAACGAAATTGCCAATTGCTTAATCATCGCCTCCTCTTGATCAGGCGTTGTATATCCAAATTGATGATGAATTCCGTTTACTCCCATAAAGCATTTATCAAACCGGTATTGTTTAAGGCTAGCAAGTGCTCCTCTCCCAATAATGGCCTTTGTTTTTTGTTTCACATATCCACCAACTAAGTACGTTTCAATACCTTTCTCCAATAAAGAGTTCATATGCATTAAGCCATTGGTGACAACTACAATCTCAAGTGGCAAAGACGGAATCATTTCCATAACCGTAGATCCTGCATCGAGATAAACACAATCACCTTCTTCCACCAACTCTGCAGCATACCGAGCAATCTCCTGCTTCTTATGAAGGTTTTTGGTTGATTTTTCATTCATGCTCGGTTCTTGTAATTTCCCTTGAAGTCTTGCCGCACCACCATGAATACGCTTTAAAAATTTATCTTGTTCTAATAAGGTTAAATCTCGTCTAATGGTAGACTCTGATGTATCCGTTAAATCCACCAGTTCTTGAATTTTTACGACACTTTTTTCTTTTAACATTTCTAAAATTAGTTTATGTCTTTCAGGTGTTAACACCTTTTCACCTCCTAGATCATTTCTTTCTTTTTTTGTTGATTCCAGTTTACATCATATTTCCCACTAAATCAATCAACTTCTTTCAAAAACATTCATATTCAATCAAAGTTGTTAAGTTCCTTGATTCAAAATGATTATTTAAGAAATAATGCCATATAACTTATATACGCAACGAAAGAAGATGTAAGTGAGGTTGAAAAGTTCATATAGAGAGAAGGAACACATGCTAAATTCCGTCATGTCCTGTGGGAACGCCTGCTCTAGTACTTCCTGTGTATAGGAAAAGCAGACTAACAAACATTTCTACCTACAATTTTTAAAGTAATTACTTTAAATGAGCAAATTCAGATCAAAAAAATTCCATTAAATTAAATAGAAAAAGACATGACCACTAACTTGGGTTAAAATTAAAGCTCCAACACCATAACCCTAACCAAGGAGTGTTCATGTCCAATGACTAGATTATCACATCAAGAAAAAATCCACAATATTTTAGAGGAATGGCGTTTACCACTTTATTTTTCCAAGCCGTCTATGAACCATCTTGTTTCTATGATTGATGGGATGCTGAGTTTCGGTTTCACAGGAAAGATATCGCAAATTCATGCGCTAAGCTTTTGTAAAAAACATCGTACAACATTAAGCTATTTTTTAAATAAAGGTGCTTGGGACGAAACCTATTTAAATCAAATTACAAAACAAAAAACCGCCCAAACCATTCACAAAAACGCAAGAAAACAAAAGGAACCTGTATTCCTTCTCTTTGATGACACCATCGGACAAAAGACCAAACCTTCGTCACAGGCTCAGTCTCCTATTGAATCTTGTCAGTACCATTTTTGTCACAAAGAAGGAAAACCTGTTTACGGACATCAAGTCGTTGGAATGATGATGCAAAGCGGGGATTTAGCGTATCCCTATGATTTCGCCCTATATAACCAATCGAAAGAAAAGAGTAAAATTCAAATGGCCGTTGATATGATTGACTCTTATGTAAAGCGAACTGTATCAACCTATATCCTTTGTGATAGTTGGTATACCTCTAAACGTATCATTGAAGCTGGACTAGGGAAAGGAATTCATACGATAGGAGCTCTTAGAAGCAATCGCATCTTTTTCCAAAGGCGAGCGAAAACAAATCAAACAGTTTGTTCCCGATATTTCAATGGAAGAAACCGACCTTGTGACCGTTGGTGATGAAACCTATCGAGTCTATCGTTACGAAGGAAAACTGAATGATTTAGAGTTTTGGTGTTGTATTGCTTTGCTTCAAAGAAGGCGAACCAATGGAGCCTAAAAACGTATGACTTCCTATGTACAGATATACAGCTATCCACAAAGAAAATCTTAGACTACTACTCCAAACGATGGTCAATTGAAACGTATTTTAAACAAATAAAAGGATCGTTAGGTTTTGATGGATATCAGATTCGCAGTGAAAAAGCGATCTTGAGATATTGGACAATTTTAAACTTCACCTATATTTTCGCAAGCCTTTTAAAAGGCACAAAATTTTGCGAAGCTCTCCATGAAATCAGGAATCAAAAGTTTGGTAGCATCATTAGGTTTGTATATGATCAAGCAACTCAAGGAGAAGAACTTGAAAAGATTAAAAAAGAGCTTTTAGTTGCCTAGGGTACTTGTCATTTCATTTTTACTGGTAATTTTTGTATTGATTTTTGCTCAATTAGAGTAATTAAACAACAACATACAACGGAATTGCACTAAGAGAAAATTACTAAAGGATGAGAAGAAATAGTTCCCTTTTTATCTATGGCAATAAACTCTATACAATCATATATTGTACCGAATTTTTTAAAAACATTTTCATGATTTTATGGTAAGATATCCTAAGGTAAAAATCACTTCAAGAACATGTTATTAGTTTTACATAGGTCAGCGAAAGGGGATATTGAAATGGAATTCAGGGGAGCAAGCGTTTATGAACAAGAGCAATTCTTAGAAAATTATAAAAAAAGAAGAGCTAGAAAAGATAGTCCCAACAATGCGATTGAGGGTCCTATCATGTATGAACTCCTAGGTGATTTTCAAAACAAACGTGTTTTAGACTTAGGTTGCGGGGATGCATCATTTGGAAAAGAACTACTAAATCAAGGTGCAGCGCACTACACTGGAATCGAGGGTTCTAAACAAGTGGCAGCATCTGCAAACCATACCTTGGCTAATCACAACGGGATAATCATCCATGACACTATGGAATCTTACGGTTTCCCAGTTAACAAATTTGACATGGTGACGTCTCGTTTTGCCATTCACTACGTCTCAAATATTGACTTATTATTTCAAAATGTCTATAAAACATTAAAGGATCAGGGCAAATTTGTGTTTAGCGTTCAGCATCCTCTAACAACCTCATCTTTTATAAGCAAGCAGACTGGCGATAAACGAGGAAATTGGATTGTTGATGACTATTTTCTCGAAGGAGAAAGAAAAGAGCCGTGGATTGAACAAGTCGTTATAAAATACCACCGAACGATTGAGCACTACTTTAGGATCCTCACTAAGTCTGGATTCTCGATCGTTGATTTACGCGAAGGATCCCCAAAGCGAGAGCATTTTTCCGATGAGGAAGAGTTTACAAGAAGAAAAAGAATCCCGGTTGTCCTTGCGTTTTCTTGTGTGAAGTAACAAAAAGAAACATCATCTAAAGAAATACACTCTTTAGACCGTATTTTAACTAACCAAAGTTCCTTTACTAATAAGCTCCAAACGTTGAATAGTCCATTTCTTTTTAGAAGTAAGGTTCCTTTTGACTGAATAATAAACGTGGTTATTCTACCACAGTTCCATTATTAAGCTGACAAACTAGGTTTGGTTTAATGAATGACATACTAAAACCCTCTAGGTTTTTCCCTAGAGGATTAATAGACACTTATAAACAATACCTTTTGCCCGTTCATAAACCCATACATAATCATATAAACCCATCTGCAAATTATAGTTGATAATCATCAACCATTTTATGTACCATTAGAGTATAAACATGGAAGTGCGGTATATACGATGAATATAGGGTACGCTAGAGTTTCGACAAAAGGGCAACGTCTAGACTTGCAGGTGGATGCACTCGAGAAGGCAGGAGCTGAACGAATATTCTCGGATCAAGATAGCGGTGGTAAATGGGATCGGGAGCAATTACATAGGTGTCTCAATATATTGCGAGATGGCGATACGTTAATCGTTTATAAACTGGATAGACTCGCCAGGAGCGCCAAGCAACTATACGAAATAGCCGACTTGTTAACGGAAAGAAAAGTCGCACTCGTTAGCTTAAATGAAAGTATTGACACGTCAACCGCAATGGGCCGGGCAATGTTTTGAATGATTAGCATCATGGCCGAGCTGGAACGAGACATGATTCGAGAGAGAACACACGCAGGACTCGAAGCAGCAAGAGCACGAAGAAGGCGTGGCGGACGTAAACCGATGGACCAATCGAAGGTAAAGAAAGCATTAGAACTATACGATGAAGGCGAGTTATCGATAAGCGAGGTAACGAAAGAAGCCGGCATAAGCAAGGCGTTACTCTACAAAGAACTAAATAAACGCAAAGAAACAGCTCGGGAGGAATAGACCCTCGAGTTTTTTCGTGCCTCGTCCGCCCGCGACGCCTCACTGTTGAATCCCGTCGTATAGACTTAGTACCTGATACTAATTTCTTCCTACTAAATGCATTAATGCATAGACATCTTTTACTCACCTACTTTTTGAATGTACTTACAGGTTATGTAAAGGAATACGAACCGGTATGGACGAGTGCGGATTTTTTGGAAAATTAGGTACACAACTTCGGAATAGAAATATACTAATAATGTGGTTACTCGATGTTCTGTAAAATTTCTGAAATTAATAAACCTTCTAGCGTGGAGAACTAGGGGGTTTTTTGTGTGTTTCCGTACACTTAACGGACAATCATACGATAGTTAAAAATTAATTGCGTCAGAATGACCGTGAACAACACGCTATAACCAAATGTGTGTATTCACCATGATAATAGTCCAAGCATTTATTACTCTTGTTACATATGATGAACTGACTACAAACATGGAGGTGAAAATTATGGGAAACGGATTTCCTCAATATCAAATCCAATATGGAATTGACGCTATTATCCCTACTAACACGCGAGTATCCGTACCTTTACAACCTGTATTGAATGAGGAAGCGGTAGACTTGGGACAAGATTTACAAGCACAATTTATTTTTTCAGACCCTGAAACTGCTAATTTCGTTACTATTACAGCTATCATTGAAGGAGAACCAGTGCCAGTTGAATTGGAAGATGGTTTTTTTAGAACTGATTTAGGGGTCGTTAAAGCTAATGAATCGATAACAACGTTAGTAACTCTTGGTCCGGAACTAGCAGGAGGGGATGTAGGTTTAACCGTTGAATTACTGGAAGCGGATGGAACTAATGTTCTTGCGACTGAATTTTTAGTAGTTCTCGCACGTTAGCTTAATAAAAATGAAGAGTTTACTAGGAAGGAGGTTTAACGATGGCCACACCTCTACATCAAATACAATGGCCTTTAGAGGTTTTTTTATTCCCAAATACAACCACCTCGGCAAATCTTCAAGTGGTTGCAAATGGAGAAGCTGAAGAACTCGGTGCAAACTATTCAGCAAGGTTTATTTTATCTGACCCTAGTATTTCAGAAAACTTTGTCGTCATGTTTAATGTTGATGAAAACCCTCGAAGACTTGAGTTTAACAGAGCAGGAGTTGCAGTACTTCCCGATGTTGAAACAAACGAAACAATAGCTGGGACATTTATGACTACTGCACCTGTAGCAGGTTTCATCACGTATCAATTATTTGAACAAACTAGGGGAACTGTTCTCGCAGAACGAATAGCTTTATTTGAAACCATTTAATAAAAATGGAAGGAAAATCCCCGTCTCTTGCATTAAAATATGCGACAGCGGGGGTTATTGTTATCCACCTTAGTATAGTTAACCCGTTGATATGACGGTGTTTTTCGGTTAACCTACATATCCCAAAAGTCACTCATCTTCGCGTTAGGATCGATTTTCCGAACGGCTTTAAGTAGCTTTTTCATGACGTCTTGACGTGGAACGTAATCTTTATCGTTACAAGCCTTCGTAATTGTATTCGGGCTTACTTTAGACGCCTTCGCTAGATCCCGTTGTTCTAATCCTTTTTTATCTAACCATTTCCCGAGTTTACTTCGTGGTTTCGAAATTCCCCACATTGTTTTTCACTCCTTCATTCGTTGTTGGTACGCAGTCTTGCCTCATAATCGCAAAAATATTCAATTCGATCGCAAAAAGTTGTGAATATCGGACAAGCCGGCGTTCATACAATTCACTAAAACGTCAAACAAGGCGTCAACCGACAAAGGGGGCTTTTAACATGAGCGAAGAATTAGCGTTGCTATTGGCCGAGAGGGAGGACGTCTACTTGACTGAGGAGGGACGTCAGCACCTAGCGGAGACACTAAGTGGGCAGGCGGAAGCGTCATGAGTAATTACCGGCCAATCGTTCGTTACAATGAAAGAT
Organism: Bacillus carboniphilus; assembly: GCF_020524035.2. NCBI lineage: Bacteria > Bacillati > Bacillota > Bacilli > Caryophanales > Bacillaceae > Bacillus > Bacillus carboniphilus. Next base: position 2,121,706 of record NZ_CP129013.1, read on the forward strand.
ATAAACGATATATTGACGATCTTTTTTAATCAACGACTTTAGACCGTAACCAATTGATCCGATTAGCTTTGTTCACCGCAGCTCATTCGAAGGAGTTTTTATCGATTATCGGAGAGCATCGAAAAGGGGACGTCTCCCTCCCTTCGCCTAGCTGAAGGCTAACGGACCACGACCTATGGCGGATTAGAGAAGCCAAGTTTACGGAGGAGAGGAAGGACGTCAATGTTATCGATCGAGGAACAAAACAATTAGCGGAGATCCTTGAGGGTCAAACGAGCGCATCACCGAAGAGAAAGAGACGGAATTACACAGACGATCGGACACGCGACGAGATGGGGAGATTCACGAGCGGAGATTCGTCAACCAGGCCTAGCGACAGGATAGCTTCTCTAGACCTTTATCAAAGGTTTTCAATTTCCACTCTCATTTTAATGTACAATTTTTTTAATAAGTTAACGTAAACACTTTTAATCTTCTCATAACTAAACGACTCCGCACTAAAGTACGGAGGTTTCTCGTAGGCGGACTGAACCGCCTACGAGTTTTATCGGCTAAAGCCGACTAAAACTAAAACTAGGTGGCTTTATACCACCCCCCTGCTACGCAGGTGCTTCCGCAAGTTAAAGCTAGGTATAGAAAATAAATTTCACTTCTTTTTCATCATATAAATGAGTGATCAAAGACCTACAAGGTTATCACTTCTCTATGAACCATGATACTTCCTTCCATACTAGCCCAACTTACTATTATATGGATCATATACTATGTACACTAATCCCTTATTCACTCACCTTTCTCATCAAAAATTCAATAGGTCCTCTCTTAAACCGCTTTCTCCACCACACCGACGAGATAATTGATAAAAGAAAGAATACGAAGGAAAATACTATAGCGAATTTCAAGGTATAATTGGTTAAACCACTAAAAACAAATAAGAAAACTAAAGCTAGAAAATGTCCGACATAGAGAGTAAGAGCAAGTTGTCCTGTGTAGACAAGGGATTGAACGATTACTGTTTTTTTAAATTTTTCTGATAGTTGTATACATAAAATGATTACTATGATAGAGGTGCATGAGCTGGATATAATATAGAGCATTGTGGGGGGCATTGGTTTAGTGTCAAACAGATAGTAGGCAATCTCCATTCCTACACTTGGTGTAGATAGTTTAATGAAAATGAATGAAGCCGCTTCAACAACTATAAAAATGATGAATGAAACAATCAATCCTTTCTTTTGGAGCTGATGATTTTGAAAGTCTAATCTCCCTAGCCACATACCAATTAAGAGGAATGCTACCCATGGAAAAATGGGGTGATATCCATTAAAGAAAAGGTTTGAAAAAAATCCTTTGAATGTCCAAAACATTTCATATTGACTAAACGTTGCATTCCATCCATATTCATAATCTAGTAGGAGCTGAAGTAACTGAGCAGTAAAAACAATGGAGAGAGCTGTTATGATTATTTTTTTGGAGGAAGCTTTTATAAAAAATGAAGCAATCACCATATAGAAGGCATAATAATGTAGAATATCTGCACTCCATTGCATAAGATATAGGCTCATACCCAAAACGAATAAAAATAATGATCGTTTCCAAATAGTAAGACGATATTTTTGGGAGTTGTTTTCACTAAGTCGAACTCTTTGTGTCATTAACGAAATTCCTACACCGGCAAGAATAACAAAGATAGCTGATGCTCTACCTTCAAGTAAACTGGTCCAATAGATCAACCATTCTGGACCATTTCCTTCTGCATTCATCGATATTTTATAATTAACAATCACCATTCCAAGTATTGCAAGAGACCTAGCTATATCATAACCTATAATTCTTTCTGTTGGTTTTTTCATACAATCCCACCTCAATAAAATATACTTTTAACTGAAAAAGCCCAAATGGCAACAGGATCGAGATCATATTCTTCATTCGAGTATTTATCTAATCCATCCACAATAATGGTTAAAAATTCTGCTTTTGTTTGAATATCTTTTTCTGAAAGTAATCCATACTTTTGAGCCAGTTTTAATAAATTTAAGAACCCTTCTAAAAATTCATGAAGGACTGTATTTAAAGCTTTTGCGTAATGAGCATCTCGACTGCTCAAAACATAATATTCATTCATGATCTTGTTGTAATAAGGGTCCTGAAGTTGCTTATCCATCATCTTTATACCATCTTCTGTGAGTTTTGAAATAAAGTTATCTTTTGTATACTCTAGAGGATTAAAGAAATTGTTGAACTTAATTTCATCAATAATATGACCAAATAATGTTTGAATGAGCTTCTCTTTTGAGTTGAAATAATAGTAAATGGCTGGTTTAGTAATTCCCGTTTGCTTTGCAATAAGAGACATACTTGTTTGATCAAATCCATTTTCTGCGAATAATTGATATGAATGTTCTAAAATTTCTTTGTATTTTTCTGACATAAAGAACGTCCTTCTTTCATTAAAATTACTTACCGGTAGGTAAATAATAAACCCAATATATAAAATTGTCAATTTATTATTGTTTTTCCACATATACGATCTCTATAATTATCTCAAATTTCTTCAACCTCACAGTACTATTATTTTTACAGTGCGTGTTCAAAAAGTAGGGAAAAAAGGACGCTGAAGAACGCGGCGGTGTAGCTTTGAGCACTCACAATGTACGTTCTTGGTACATGAGGAGCGGAAAAGCAAACCAACAAAGTTATTCAACCGACATTTTTTTAGGGCTTTTTGAACAACCTCTTACACACTAAAAAAACCATCATCGATGATGATAGCTTTACATTAGTTTATATTCATAATTAGAAAATGATTTAAGTTACCCACCAAACGGTATGTATTGGTGGAGACGGTGGGAGTCGAACCCACGTCCAGACATATCGTCACTCAAGCGTCTACGAGCGTAGTTGACATATTCGCAAATTCACCAGTTCTTCTGCCTGCCAACGGGCGTCCGAGTGGCTAGTCTGATTCATCTCTTCCTTCATCCTCAGACGGTGGAATCAGGCGTAGCCCACTAAGAGTGAGTCCCTTACCCTACCACATGGGCGATGGAGGGAGGAACCGCTAAGCTGTTATTAAGCAGCTAAAGCGAAGTTATTTTCTGATTTGCCAGTTATTATTGGCGTTGACGTTTTGACGAGGACGATCCCCTCGGCTCGCAACTCAAGCTCGAACTATCCCTGTCGAATCCGTAACGTCCCCATATAAAAAGGGATACGGGAATAATCTCACTTAAGCATTATTCAATTGTCATATCCGCTGTGCCCTTCGGACAATTACTATTATAACAAATTAAAAGAGGAATGCAATTGTCAATTTTTTCATCAAACACCTTTTTGACGATCCGCTAACGCGCGTTGAATCGAGCGATCTGCGTCTTTACGCTTCAAATCTTGGCGTTTATCATATTTCTTTTTCCCTTTACCAAGACCAAGTAGTATCTTTGCAAATCCATTTTTTAAATAAATTTTAATTGGAACTAAAGAATATCCGCTCTCTTTTGTTTCGCCAATAAGCTTATTAATTTCCTTCTTATGAAGAAGTAACTTTCTTGTTCTGACAGGGTCATGATTATAACGGTTTCCTTGCTCATACGGGCTAATATGCATATTGTGTAAAAATACTTCTCCATTTTGAACCCTTGCAAATGAATCCTTTAAATTCGCTCTACCTGCGCGTAGAGATTTTATTTCAGTTCCTTGCAAGACGATCCCTGCTTCAAACGTTTCTTCTATAAAATAATCATGATTTGCTTTTTTGTTTTGTGCAATGACCTTTCCAGAACCTTTTGGCATGAATAAAACCCCCTCACGGCCATTTTCAGTCTAAACGATACCTATCATTATACCATTTTCGCATAATAAAAGGAAGCATCATACAGCTTCCTTATCGTTTCTTTCTTTTGGCTTTTTTTCGTTTTTGCTTTGGAACATTATCGTAAAACTTCTTCTTTTTCTTCTTCGGAGGTCTTGTCGACCACTCTTCATCAATTGAAAGTGTCGGCTCTTCTTGTTTTCCTTTTGTTCGATCTGTTTTTTTCTCTCCTCGAATGACATGAGGTTTTTCCTTTTTCGTCGGTCTTCTTCTCGTTCCTTTCATACCGACAATTTCAAAATCAACCGAACGCTCTTCTTTATCTACTTTCACGACACGGACAGTAATTTCATCACCTATTCGATAAATATTTCCTGTTCTTTCACCGATCATCGCGTAATGACGATCATCATAACGGTAATAATCATCAGTCATATAACTTACATGGACTAATCCTTCAACCGTATTTGGGAGTTCAACAAACATGCCGAAATTCGTCACCGAACTAATAATGCCATCATATTCTTGACCGATCTTATCTAACATATATTCTGCTTTTTTTAAATCGTCTGTCTCTCGCTCTGCATCAACCGCACGTCTTTCCATGTTGGACGACTGTTCAGCAATAATAGGCATTTTTTCTTCCCAAATCGCTTTTGTCTTGTCATTTAGTTGTTTTTCAATTAAATAAGTTCGTATTAAACGGTGAACAATTAAGTCAGGATATCTTCTAATTGGTGAAGTAAAGTGTGTGTAAAATTGAGTTGATAATCCAAAATGACCTAAGCTTTCTGGGTCGTATTTTGCTTGTTTCATCGACCGCAACATCACCGTTGAGATCACCATTTCTTCTGGCTGACCTTGTACTTGTTCAACAATTTCTTGTAAGGAGCGCGGGTGAATGGTATTCCCTTTTCCTTTGACCACATAACCGAAGTTTGTGATAAACTCTAAAAATCTACGGAGTTTATCTTCATTAGGTTCTTCATGAATTCGGTAAATAAACGGCACATCCATCCAATGGAAATGTTCAGCTACCGTTTCATTTGCTAGTAACATAAACTCTTCGATTAATCTTTCTGCAACAGAACGTTCTCTCAAAACAACATCCGTTGGGGTTCCTTGTTTATCTACAATCACTTTCGCCTCTTTAAAATCAAAATCGATCGCTCCACGATCCATTCGTTTCGTACGAAGAATCGAGGCAAGATCCTCCATTTCTTCAAACATCGGTACTAAGTCGCGATAACGTTCTCTGAGCTCATCGTCTTTATCTACTAATATTTTATTCACATCTGAATAAGTCATCCGCTCCGTGGTTTTAATTACACTTTGAAAAATTTCATGATGAACAACTTGGCCATTTTGATCTACTTCCATTTCACATGACAACGTGAGTCGATTCACCTTCGGATTTAAAGAGCAAATCCCATTTGACAGACGATGAGGGATCATTGGAATCACTCGGTCTACTAAGTAGACACTTGTTGCCCGATCAAAGGCTTCTTGATCGATAGGAGAGTCTTCCGTTACATAATAGCTAACATCTGCAATATGTACCCCTAGCTTATAATGACCGTTTTCAAGTTTTTGAACCATTACGGCATCATCTAAATCTTTGGCATCGGCCCCATCTATGGTGACAATGACTTCATCTCTAAGGTCACGTCGATTGGTTAACTCTTGTTCTGATATTTCATCTGGAACATCATTTGCTTGTTGCAATACCTCTACCGGAAACTGTTGAGGCAATCCGTGTTTGTGAATAATTGAAATGATATCTACACCAGGATCATTTTTATGACCTAAAACCGTTACAACTTCTCCTTCTGCACTCATTCGCCCTTCAGGATAACTTGTTACTTTAACGACAACTTTATGGCCTTCAATTGCTCCATTACGCGCTTTTTTCGGAATGAAAATATCATTAGTAATTTTTTTATTATCAGGGATGACAAAGCCAAAGTTTCGACTTTCTGAGTAAGTACCGACAACTTCCGTTACTCCCCTCTCTAAAATACGGATGATTGTTCCCTCTTTACTCGTACCTTTGGAAGTAGAGTCCAGTCGAACCATAACGATGTCACCATTCATAGCATTGTTGAGTTGCGTAGGAGGAATGAATATATCTTCTTTCATCCCTTCTGCCCCTTCAGGTGTAACAAACGCAAAACCTCGTTCGTGAGCAGATACTTTCCCTTTTATTAAATTCATTTTTTCTGGAAGACCGTACCGATTACTTCTTGTCCTTATAACTAAACCTTGTTCTTCCATTTCGTTCAACGTAACGACGAGTTCTTTAAATTCTTCTGCTTCTTCAATATGTAAAGCTTCTTCTAATTCCGTCACTGTAGAAGGCTTGTACACTTCCTTTTTCATAAATTCAAGCAGCTGTTCCAATCGTTCTTGATTAAAATCTGCCAATCAGCATTTCTCCTTTCACGACCAGTCTAAAGATTGTAGAAAATCATATACATCTTCATGAACTTGGTCTCTTTCTTTATCTAACGTGATGGCATGTTTCGAATCTTCATACCATTTCATTTGCTTATGTTCCGCCTCAACTTCTTGATAAATAATGTTCGCACTTTCAGGATTAATCATTTCATCTTGAGTTGCTTGTATAACAAATGTAGGCGTATAAATCATATCCACATGGTCACGCACGTCTCCTATGAGCTCTTGAAGCGCCTTCAATGTGTTCATAGGTTTTTGTTTAAAATCCTTCATTTCCTCTTCAATTTGCTCTGTGCTTTTCCCTTCAAACTTTTTATAATTTTGGGCGAATTCTAAAACACCTTCATACATCGTTTGTTCACTTTTTAAATACATCGGAGTACACATGGTCACAATTCCTTTTATACGTTCAGTGTAACCTAATTTTAAAGAAAATACCCCTCCAAGTGAGAGGCCGGCAACCGCAATTTCTTCATAACCCTCTCCTTTTAAAAATTCGAATCCATTCTTCACATCTTGCCACCAATCCTCTGGACCCGTGTGAACAAGCTCCTCTGGAGGAACACCGTGTCCTTTATATTGTGGAGCATGACATGTATAGCCTTTATCATTTAAAAAACGTGCAAGCATTCTTACGTCTGCAGTATTTCCTGTAAACCCGTGAAGTAATAGGACAGCACGATTATTAGTTCCTTTGAATGTGAATGGTTTTGGTGTAACGACTTTCATGATGTTCAATACTCTCCTTTCATCATATCTCTACAAATTTCATTTCACGATAAGAGGTTGTTCAAAAAGTCATGAAAAATTGCTGTCGAATAACTTTGTTGTCTCGCTATTCCAAGCTCCGACGCCAGGATTGGCTAGCACGAGCATTGTCCCTATGATGGCGATGCACACGATGTGCTAGTGTCAACGTTGGTCACAGGACGTGGCCGATGTTAGTTGACGTTCCTCCTTTAGCTCGTGATCCTTTTCCTTGACGTACACTGTGGTGCTTCAATGCCCAGGACGGGCTAGCGAAGGCGTTGCCACTGGACGTGGCTGAACTTAGCCTGTGATCCTTTAACTAGGCGCCTCGTTCTTCTCGGCCCTTTTTCCCCTACTTTTTGAACACGCACTATAACAATAACCTACTTGATTTAAAAAATGAAATGATGTCACTTTTTTGAGTATATAAAAAAGGATCTGAATCAACATCAGACCCTTTCAATCTTAAATATTGACATACGCTAACAACATCGTTAAAACAAAGAATAAAACGGATGCAACAATCGTTGCTCGATGTAAAACTAAATCCATCCCTCTTGCTTTTTGTTTTCCGAAAAGCGTTTCAGCGCCACCTGAGATAGCCCCAGATAACCCAGCGCTTTTACCCGATTGAAGTAAAACGAATGTAATTAATGCTAAACAGTCGATTATTAATAAGATTGTGATTACTAAACTCACTGCTGACACCTCCTACAACGTACAATACACTACTATTAATGTAGCATATCATAAACAAAAAAGCGAGCAAGAAAATATTCCAAGCCCGCTTATCATCCTTTTTATTTAGATAGGTTATAGAATGTTTTTATTCCATCATACTTAGATGTTTCACCTAAGTTGTCTTCAATACGAAGTAATTGGTTATATTTAGCAACACGGTCTGTACGAGAAGGTGCACCCGTTTTGATTTGTCCAGCGTTTGTTGCAACTGCGATATCAGCAATTGTTGCATCTTCTGTTTCACCACTACGGTGAGAAATAACAGCCGTATAACCTGCACGCTTCGCCATTTCGATTGCTTCAAAAGTTTCAGTTAATGTACCAATTTGGTTCACTTTAATAAGGATAGAGTTTCCTACTCCTTGTTCAATACCTTGAGCAAGCTTTTTCGTGTTCGTAACGAATAAGTCATCACCTACTAATTGAACTTTATCACCTAAACGTTCAGTTAATAACTTATGACCCTCCCAATCATTCTCATCTAATCCATCTTCAATAGAAATGATCGGATATTTGCTTACAAGATCCTCATAGTAATCAACCATCTCTGCAGATGTTTTCACTAAGCCTTCACCTTTTAGATGGTACTTTCCGTCTTCATAAAGCTCTGAAGATGCAACGTCCATTGCAAGCATAATCTGCTCACCTGGCTTGTATCCTGCTTTCTCGATCGCTTCAATGATTGTTTGAAGAGCTTCTTCGTTTGAACCTAAGTTAGGAGCGAATCCACCTTCGTCACCAACTGCTGTGTTATAACCTTTAGATTTAAGAACAGATTTTAAGTTATGGAAAATTTCAGCTCCCATACGTAGTGCTTCACGGAAGTTTTCAGCACCGACAGGCATAACCATAAATTCCTGAATATCAACATTGTTATCTGCATGCTCCCCACCATTTACAATGTTCATCATTGGAACTGGAAGAGTCTTCGAATTGAATCCACCTAAGTATTGGTATAAAGGAATTCCTAAATAATCAGCAGCGGCATGTGCAACAGCCATAGATACACCTAAAATAGCGTTGGCTCCTAATTTCCCTTTGTTTTCAGTACCGTCTAATTCAATTAATGCCGTATCAATAGCAACTTGCTCAATAACGTCAAAACCAAGTAATTCTGGAGCAATAACTTCGTTGATGTTTTTAACAGCTGTTAAAACGCCTTTTCCTAAATAACGTTCTTTATCTCCGTCACGTAATTCAACAGCTTCATATTCGCCTGTTGAAGCTCCAGAAGGAACTAGCGCGCGTCCGAATGCACCTGATTCTGTGTATACTTCTACTTCAACTGTTGGGTTACCGCGAGAATCTAATACTTCACGACCATATATATCTACAATGTAAGGCATGTTTTTCGACTCCTTCTTATTATGTTTTATATTATTTTTTAATTAATGAAGTTCCTGTCATTTCTTCAGGTTTTTCAATATTTAGTAAATCAAGCAAGGTTGGTGATAAGTCACCAAGAATTCCACCGTCGCGAAGCTCTACTCCCTCTTTTGTGACAATTACAGGAACAGGATTCGTCGTATGAGCGGTATGAGGAGTTCCTTCTTTAGTGATTAACACCTCAGCGTTTCCATGGTCAGCCGTAATAATCGCTGTACCACCTTTTGCAACAATTCCATCCACGACTTTTCCAAGACATTCATCTACTGTTTCCACCGCTTTAATCGTTGGCTCAACCATGCCTGAATGACCAACCATATCAGGGTTAGCAAAATTCAAGATGATGGCATCATGTTTGTCGGCGTTAATCTCTCCAAGTAGTGCATCAGTCACTTCGTAAGCACTCATTTCTGGCTGCAAATCATACGTCGCCACTTTGGGGGAATTAATTAAAATACGCTCTTCTCCAGCAAATTCCGCTTCACGGCCCCCACTCATAAAGAAGGTCACGTGCGGATATTTTTCCGTTTCTGCAATACGAAGCTGCTTAAGATCATTTTGTGCTAATACTTCACCGATCGTATTATCTAGGTTGACCGGTTTGAAGGCAACATAGCCATCAACTGTTTCACTAAAGTGAGTCAAGCACACAAAGTGAAGGTTTTCCGGTGCCTTTTCTCCTCGGTCAAAATCACGAAAATCTTTATTTGTAAAGGTATTCGAAATTTGAATCGCGCGATCAGGTCTAAAGTTGTAGAAAATTACAGAGTCATTATCTTTAATAGTAGCTACAGGTGAACCTTCTTCTTTCTCGATTACAGATGGGATAACGAACTCATCATAGATGCCATTTTCATACGAATCTTCAATGCACTCTACCGCATTTGGATAGCTTGGACCTTCGCCATATACCATCGCACGATATGATTTTTCTACACGTTCCCATCTTTTGTCACGGTCCATCGAATAATATCGGCCATGAATGGTCGCAATTTCACCGATTCCGATCTCATTCATTTTATCGTTTAATTGTTCAATGTACTGCTTTGCCGTTTGAGGACCAACATCACGTCCATCTAAAAAGCCATGAATATAGACGTTCTCAACGTCTTGCTTTTTCGCCATTTTTAGTAGAGCGTATAAGTGATGAATATGACTATGCACACCACCATCAGATAACAGGCCAAATAAATGGAGGTTCGTTCCTTTTTCTTTTGCGTTGTTCATTGCATCGATAAAGGTTTGATTTTCAAAGAATTCACCTTCACGAATAGCAACGTTCACTCTCGTTAAACTTTGATAAACAATTCGTCCAGCACCGATATTTAAATGGCCCACCTCTGAATTACCCATTTGTCCTTCTGGTAATCCAACGGCTTCTCCACAAGCAGTTAATGTTGAATGGGGATATTGGTTCCAATAACGATCAAAGTTCGGTTTCTTTGCTTGCTCAACGGCATTTCCAACGACTTCATCATTCAAAGCGAAACCGTCCAAAATAATTAACGCAACTGGTTGTTTACTCATTATTTACCTTCCTCCAATAATTGTAGGAAAGATTGAGGTTCTAAACTAGCACCACCTACTAAAGCTCCATCAATGTGTGACTCGGACATATATTCTTTAATATTGGCCGGTTTCACACTACCACCATATTGAATACGAATCTCCTCAGCTATAGAAGGACTGAACATGTCAGACAAGATTTGACGAATATGTCCGCACACTTCATTTGCATCGCTAGAAGAGGATGATTTGCCTGTACCAATAGCCCAAATCGGTTCATAAGCAACGACGACAGCTTTCGCTTGTTCCTCAGATAAACCTTCAAGTGCCAATTTTACTTGATTACCAACAATTTGATTTGTTTTTGAAGACTCTCGCTCTTCCAATGTTTCACCTACGCAAACGATCGGTGTTAATCCATGGTCAAAAGCAGCTTTTGTCTTTTTGTTAACTGTCCCATCTGTTTCAGCAAACATTTCGCGACGCTCAGAATGTCCAATAATGACATACTCAACACCTAAATCGTTTAGTGCAACAGGACTAATTTCTCCTGTAAAAGCACCGCTATTCTCAAAGTGCATGTTTTGCGCTCCAATTTTTACTTCTGTTCCTTCAGAAGCTGCTACTAAACGTTCTAAAAATAGAGCTGGAGAGCAAACAACTGTATCAATTTCTTCAGAAGAAGGAATTGAAGCTTTGATTTCTTCGATAAAAGAGGTTGCTTCACCCAACGTTTTATTCATTTTCCAGTTTCCTGCAATAATTGGTTTTCTCAATGTTTTTCACCTCTTCTGACAAAAATTCGATTATTTATCATTTAACTTTACAACACCGGGAAGCTCTTTTCCTTCCATAAACTCTAAAGAAGCTCCACCACCAGTTGATACGTGGTCCATTTTATCCGCTACGCCAAACTTTTCTACGGCCGCTGCTGAATCTCCGCCACCAATGACTGAATATGTATCTTTTGCTTCTGCTAAAGCATCTGCAACGGCTTTCGTTCCTTCAGCAAACGTGTCCATTTCAAAAACGCCCATCGGTCCATTCCAAATGACAAGCTTTGATTTCTTAATAACATCTTTATAAATTCCTCTTGTTTTTGGACCGTTATCTAAACCTTCCCAACCTTCAGGGATAGAATCGATCGTCACCACTTTTGTATTAGCATCATTGGAGAAGTCGTCTGCAACAACAACATCTACAGGTACATAGAAGTTAACGTTATTTTCTTTCGCTGTATCCATAAATCTTTTTGCTAAATCAACTTTATCTTCTTCTAATAAAGAGTTTCCTACGTCATGACCCATGGCTTTAATAAAGGTATAGGCAAGTCCACCACCAATGATGATGTTATCTACTTTTTCTAACAAGTTCTCAATTACACCAATTTTATCCTTAACCTTTGCTCCGCCGATAATAGCTGTAAAAGGTCTTTCTGGATTAGATAAAGCTTTTCCTAGGACATCTAGTTCTTTTTGCATTAAAAATCCAGATACGGCTGGAAGATAATCAGCAATCCCAGCTGTTGAAGCATGAGCACGATGCGCCGCACCGAATGCATCATTGACGTATACATCTGCTAATTCTGCAAATGATTTAGCTAGTTCAGAATCATTTTTCTCTTCTCCAGGATAAAAACGTACATTTTCTAATACTAAAACATCGCCGTCAGCCATATTTGAGATTTCAGCTTTAACAGAGTCACCATAAGCTTCGTCTGCTTTTTTTACATCTTTCCCAAGAATCTCACCTAGGCGTTTTGCTACTGGAGTTAAACGAAGCTCTTCAACCGCTTGACCTTTCGGGCGCCCTAAGTGACTCGCAAGTAAAACTTTTGCACCTTGTTCAATCAAGTAACTAATCGTTGGAATCGCTGCTTGAATTCTCGTTTCGTCCGTAATTTTCCCTTCTTTCATAGGGACATTAAAATCAACACGACAAAATACGACTTTTCCTTTTACATCAATATCTTTTACAGTTTTTTTGTTCATGACAACCGAATCCTCCTTGTAGGTTTCTCTTGTCCTACATAAAATAATCTCAAACAAAAGGGAAAGGATTCAATACCTCTCCCCTGTTATTTGATGTTTGTCAAAGATTCTTCTATTTTATAGCCCTTGCTTAGCAACATATTCAACTAAGTCTACAACACGATGAGAGTAACCAGTTTCATTATCATACCAAGAAATTACTTTTACCATGTTACCTTCCATTACCATTGTAGAAAGTGCATCGATTGTTGAAGAGTTTGGACATCCATTATAGTCACCAGATACTAGTGGCTCTTCGCTATATCCTAAGATTCCGTTCAGTTCATTTTCAGAAGCTGTTTTTAATGCTGCATTCACATCTTCAGCCGTTACATCTTTATCAAGCTCTACAACTAAGTCTACTAATGATACATTAGGTGTTGGTACACGCATTGCTCCACCGTTTAATTTACCTTTTAGTTCAGGTAATACTAAAGATACAGCTTTTTGGCAGCACCTGTTGTAGTAGGAATAATATTCTCTGCTGCAGCGCGAGCACGACGGTAGTCTTTATGAGGTAAGTCTAAGATTTGTTGGTCGTTTGTGTAAGAGTGAACAGTTGTCATCATCCCACGTTTAATACCGAACTGATCATTTAACACTTTAGCAAAAGGAGCTAAACAGTTTGTTGTACAAGAAGCATTTGAAATAACATGGTGGTTAGCTGCATCATATTCCTCATGGTTAACACCCATTACAACTGTAATATCTTCCTCAGATGCTGGTGCAGAAATAATGACTTTTTTCGCTCCTGCTTCTAAATGTTTTGCAGCATCTGCACGCTTTGTGAAGCGACCAGTAGATTCAACAACCACTTCTACTCCTAGGTCTCCCCAACCTAATTGAGCTGGATCGCGATCAGATAGAACCGTGATTTCTTTTCCATCAACAATTAGGTTTTTACCACTAGCAGAAACTTCCACATCTAGTTTACCATGTACAGAGTCATATTGTAATAAATGCGCTAGCATATTTGCATCTGTTAAATCATTAACCGCTACTACTTCTACCTCAGGATTTTTTAATGCTGCACGGAATACAACACGTCCAATACGTCCAAAACCATTAATACCAACTTTTACTGCCATTTTATAATTCCTCCTTTAATATGTGAAAAAACATTATTTTTATATTTATAAAAAGGGAAAATTACCCCTTTAATAACGCTTTTGCCGCTCCTTCATCTGTAATTAAAATGGAGTCATATGCTTCTTTCAAATAAGCTTTAATTGCCTTAGCCTTAGAAGCTCCTCCTGCAACAGCAATTACATGACGAATCGATTTTAAATCTTCTAACTGTATGCCAATCGTATTTACTTTGTGTACAACTTCTCCTTCTTGATTGAAGTAATACCCAAATGCTTCAGCGACAGCTTTTCCATCTTCAATCTTCTCCATGTCAGCAAGAGAAGTTTTTCTTCTTTCAGCCATTGTTTTCGCCTCTCCTATTCCATGAATCACCATATTAGATGAGCGAATTAAAGTCAAAATTTCTTTAATTGCTGGTTCCTCTATAATAGAACGATAGGCTTCTTGACTGAGTTGATCTGGAACATGAAGTAAACGATAATTTTCATGCGCTCTTTGTGCCATATTTGCACAAATAGAGTTCGCTTGATTCTCAACATTTTCTCCAAGTCCACCTCTTGCAGGAACAAACAATATTTCCCTGCCTTTTTCTAAAGGTGTCATCATACTAGCAACAGCTGCGATCGTGGTGCCTCCTGTTACAGCTACAATACTTTTTTGATCGACTAAACGCTGTTTCATACAGGCTACACACGCTCTTCCCATCTCTTGTTTTACCCAAGATGAATGATCACTATCCCCTGAAACGATAATTACTTCTTTTAACTTCAGACGCTTCTTTAAATCTTGTTCTAACATTGTTAATCCTAAAACGTCTTTCATCGTCTCTTCCAAAGATAGTAGTAAGTCATTTCCTTCTTCTGTCATTGTCATGCCTGAGCTTAAAACATTAACTAATCCTTGATTTTTCAAAAATTGAACTTCAGCTCTTAACACTCGTTCACTAATACTTAAATTACTGGCTAAACTTCTTCGTCCAATAGGTTGCATTAGTCGTATGTATTGCAGAATTTGATAGCGTTTTTGCATAACAAGAAGAAGATCTGGTAATAATTTTTTTTGTATTTCTATAAGCGATTTCATTCTATCCCTCTTCATTAGTGAAGACTAGGACGTCATTTGTCCCGGTGTGACATATTATGTCCCACTAAGAGTAAAAAAAATCATCCCTGCTACAAATTCATTGTAACAGGGGTGAAAAGGTTAATCAATAGGCATTTGTTTTAGTAAACGCTTTCTTAGTGAATCTTTTGTGACTTGCCCATAAAGTAACATTTCTCCTTCATATTCAACAACAGGAATCATAAGTGAATAACGTTCAATCAACTCATCATCTTGATAAATATCAATCTCTTCAAATATAAGATCAAATTCTTCTAAAAGTGGTTGCACGGCCTCTTTAGCTTTTTTACATAAATGACATTGATCCTTGCTGTACATGACTAGTTTTTTCTTATTCATTTAATATTCCTTCCTTTTCTGTGATGAAGGTATTTTAAGTTGCTCACGATATTTTGCAATCGTCCTTCTCGACACCTCTATATAATATTGTCCTTGAATGATGTCCACCATCTTTTGGTCGGATAACGGCTTCTTTTTATCCTCTTGTTGCACTATTATTTGAATCATTTCTTTAATCCGGGAAGAAGTAGCATCGATACCATTTTCTTGCTCAATCTTATTGGTAAAGAAAGATTTCATTTTTCTCAATCCATAAGGAGTCTGTACATATTTATCTTTAACTGCTCGGCTCACAGTTGATTCATGTACTTCTAATTGTTCAGCTACTTCCTTCATTGTCAAAGGTTTGAGGACATTGTTACCCATTAAAAAGAAATCAAGTTGACGTTGAACAATACTTTCCATCACTTTTAAAATCGTTAATCGTCGGTATGCTAATCCTTGATGTAAATGTTGAAACTGCTGATATTTTTTTAACAAATAGGAGCGACATTCTTCATCAGTTTGTCTCATTACATCATAGTCGTTATTTAATGTCATTTTGGGTAAGAAACGGTCATTATAAATAATGCTCCACTGTCCATGCCTTTCTTCAAACAAAACATCCGGAATAACATAAATAGGGGGTTGATCTGTATATTTACTTCCTGGTTTGGGATCTAGTTCTTTCAATGAATGAAAATAGCGCTGAAGCTTTTCAATTGAAATGCCTGTATCCCTTTTTAATCGGTTCCATGATTTATTGACAAATGGATCAAAATACTCCTTTATTAAATTTAGGAGTTCTTTTGGGATTTTTTTTTTTCTTTTTAGTTGTAGATATAAGCACTCTTGAAGGTCTCTTGCTCCAATACCAGCAGGTTCTAATGATTGAAGAAGAGTCAATCCTTCCGTTAAAATTTGATTACAAAGGTGAAACCTTTTTTGTAATTGTTCGATCGAAGCATCTATGTAACCGTTTTCATCTAACGAGTCAATTAAAATAGTAATCACTCTATTTTGCTCCTTTGTTAACGAGAACGAAAGAAGCTGTTCATACAATGACTCTTGCAGTGAAGAACCTAAAAAAACAGGTGGGTCATATAAAGTACCCTCTTCTTGTTTACGAGAAGTTTCGCGTTTATGATAAAATATTTCAGAAGTCTGTTCTACTTCAATGAGGGGATTATCTATAGAAAGCTGCTCCAAATAGCTATAAAGCTGTAACGAAGGATATTGCAACAACGATATAGCTTGTTGCATCTCTGTTGATAAAGTCAGTTTTAACGTTTGTTCTTGATACAAACCAGCTTTCATATCCATCCTTCTCACCCCTAACACTCATTTTACACAATGGACAATAAGAAGAAAAGCGGGAACGCACGTTTATCAACAGAGGGATAATGAAACGTCAACCTGTACGTCCGAGTCGTTGGGCGATAGAGCGAGAAAACGATGAAGCACCTTCTTATAAAGGACAAAGTTTATCCATTCCTATCTTGTAAGAAAAGCGGAAGCGCCCGTCAAAAATGATATAAACGAATGAAAAAGGAGGAATGAATAATGAGCCAATTATTTTCAAAACAGCATTTTGAAGAAAACTTTCGTCAACATATCGAAATGAATCAAGATCGCTCAAAAGTTGATGCCATGAATGGTTATTATCGTTCTGTTGTATCTAGCCTTGTTCAAGACCAACTTACAAAAAACTATGAAATCATTAAACGAATTCAAAACCTTGACGAAGCGTACAAAAAAGTAAAAAAAGAAGATTAAATTTTTTTACAAAAACCATTCCATTACAAATACAAGTACTAGGTCTTTTTATTATTTTTCGCCTAAATTACGAAAAACAACGCGCTTGTCCCTATCACGTTATGTTTAATCGAATATGATATACCGTACCGTATCCACTTACGATGTACCTCCTATTCAAATGGGGCTGACTTTCCACCGAGTCAGCCCAACGTATTTAACGAATCCCCTTTAAACATTCAAACCATTTATATTTATAAACGAATCCTATTTTTTACATAAATGAAAGTGATTTCACTTTAATTCTGCGATATTATCTAAAAAAGCAATTTTTTTAATAAAAAATAGACGAATGTCCATTCGTGACAAGCTCCTAGATTCATATATATGTATTACAAAGGAGGTGGATATGAATGAGCGAATGTGGTGGATACGGTACTGGAGCAGGTTTTGCTTTTATTATCGTAGTGTTTGTTCTTTTAGTCATTGTAGGATGCGCATGTTGCGGTGGAAATAGATTCGGCTACTAATTTGAAATAAGAAAAGCGCAAGCGCCCGTTTAGCAACGAAGGGGCTTGAGCACTCCGTATGAGATAAAGGAAACACGAAAAGCCGTAGGCTTCGATGTTGACTTATCATAAGGAGGAGGGCGAAAACTTACGAGTTGCTGGGCGATGGAGCTAGACAACGATGAAAGCACTCTCTTATAAAGGACAAAATTTATACTTTCTGATCTTATAATAAAAAAACTAAAAGGAAAGGCAGGTGAAACTTATGGGCTACAGAGGTGGATACGGTTGTTGTAATAACTATGCTGGCGGCTACTATGGAGGTGGCTGTGGCAATGGAGGCTTTGCAATCGTGCTTGTTCTATTCATTCTTTTAATCATCATTGGAGCAGGTGCTGCATTATTTAACGGTTAATAAAAATGAGCAAGGCTCCAATAGCCTTGTTCTTGCTACATAAATGTAACAAAAATATATTTACGCGCTCGAAGGGATTCGAACCCCCGACAGACATGGTACCGGAAACCACCGCTCTATCCAACTGAGCTACGAGCGCATGTGAAATTTCGTCAGAAACTTATTATAAAACATTTAAACTTCAATTACAAGATTATGATAAACTGCTTCTAAAAACATGAACAAATGTCACCATCCATTCATGTCTATACGGGTTTCCGCTTTCTCGTGCTCCGTTTCCCCAAATTGCAATCATAAGACTTTAATAGCACACAATAGCTGTAAATTCAGACATAGCCCACCTTTTTTTTGAAGCATTTCTTATTGTTTAAAACCTTACAAACAGGGTATGCTGATTACAGTTAGAATATATAGATAAAAAGAAAACCATATCGTTTGACCTTTTTTGACCTTAGTTGTATGATGGAAATACATAAAATTTACTAATGAATACGAAGGAGGAAGAAGGAATGAACTTAATCCCTACTGTAATTGAACAAACAAATAGAGGAGAGCGTGCTTACGACATATACTCTCGCCTTTTAAAAGACCGTGTAATTATGCTAGGAAGTGGCATAGATGATAATGTTGCGAACTCAATTGTTGCACAATTATTATTCTTAGAAGCTGAGGATCCTGAAAAAGACATTTCTATTTACATCAACAGTCCTGGAGGTTCGATTACTGCAGGCATGGCCATATATGACACAATGCAATTTATTAAACCAAGTGTTTCGACCATTTGTATTGGAATGGCCGCTTCTATGGGAGTTTCCTTTTAGCTGCTGGTGAAAAAGGAAAACGTTATGCATTACCAAATTCTGAAGTGATGATTCACCAACCATTAGGTGGAGCACAAGGTCAAGCTACCGATATCGATATCGCAGCAAGACGTATCCTTTCTATGAGAGATAAGCTTAACAAAATTTTGGCTGAGCGTACGGGTCAACCTCTAGAAATAATTGAAAAAGATACGGATCGTGACAACTTTATGTCTGCTGAAAATGCCTTAAACTATGGTATTATCGACAATGTCATTACTCGTCATACGTTAGATAATAAGTAAAAAATATGTTTACGAAGGACGCGCTGTTCAATTCGCGCGTCCTATTGATATTTTTCATCCTTCGATAATTTATCGATTTTCTCCTCTATTCTATATAAATGCTCCGAATTTTTCTTCATGAAAATAACGAATAAAATCATTAATACAATTGGAATTATAAATAAAATGATTAATACAAAAAAGGCAACTAATTGATACACCATATTCATTACATACATTAGCCTCTCTCCTGTCTTTTACATCTTCTTAAGAAAAGCGCAAGCGCCCGTTTAGCAACGAAGGGGCTTGAGCACTCCGTATGAGATAAAGGAAACACGAAAAGCCGGAAAGCGGAGGATCTACTAACTACTGCCACGTCCTGTGGCAAACGTAGATCCACCTCCTTCCTGGAGGCGTCTCCGTTGACTTATCGTAGAGAAATGGAACATCATCTAAAGGCGCCCACGTCCTGTGGGCAACGATGATGCTAGCACGTCGTGTGCGTCGAAAGCGCTACCCGTCGCTGGGCGCTGGAGCTAGACAAAAATAAAAGCACCATCCAAATAAGGAAAGATTTTTATACTTCTTACTCTGTAAGAAAAGCACGAGAAATTCTCGTGCTTTCCTATAATTAATTCTTATTGATCCTTACTTACATAATCGGCTAACGCTTCAATTGCCTCTTGTTCATCAGACCCTTCAGCAATTAACGTGACAATTGCACCTGTACTGATGGCCAAACTCATGATTCCCATTATACTTTTTGCATTCACCTTTTTACCATCCTTCTCTAGAAAGATATCACTCGTAAACCGATTAGCTTCCTGTACAAATAAGGCGGCTGGTCTCGCCTGTAACCCCTTCTTCAAAAAAACCTCGACTGTTTTTTCAGCCATTACAATCCCCTCTCTCCTCATTTATTATTTATTCAATGAAACCGGTTCTCCCGATCGTAATTTCTCTGCAATTTCATCAATTTTTCGTAGTCGATGATTAATGCCGGATTTGCTAATACTTTCTCCAGAAACCATCTGTCCTAGTTCTTTTAAGGTGACATCTTGATATTTAACACGTAACTTGGCAATTTCACTCAATTTACTTGGCAAAGCATCTAACCCAATTCTTTCATCAATATAATTAATGTTTTCTACTTGCCTAAGAGCTGCCCCAATCGTTTTATTTAAGTTCGCTGTTTCACAATTAACGAGTCGATTAACAGAATTCCTCATATCTCGTACAATTCTCACATCTTCAAACCTTAATAGTGCTTGGTGCGCTCCAACTAATGTTAAAAATTCACTAATTTTTTCTGCTTCTTTTAAATAAGTAATAAACCCTTTTTTTCTTTCTAACGTTTTACTATTTAAATCATATGAATTCATTAAATGATTTAATGACTCATTATGTTCCTCATATAATGAAAATACTTCTAAATGATAAGAAGAAGTTTCAGGATTATTTATCGAACCACCTGCTAAAAAAGCGCCTCTCAAATAAGCTCGTTTACAGCAATCTTTACGTATCAAATCGTTTGAAATGTTGTGTTGAAAGAAAAAATGTTCCCCTATAATAGCTAAATCTTTAAGAATCATTTTTGATTGTTCTGTAATTCTAACAATATAAATGTTATTCTTTTTAAGACGCATTTTTTTTTCGAACAAGGAGCTCTACTGATGTATCATACGGTTTTTTTAATAACGTATAGATTCTACGTGCAATCGCTGCATTTTCTGTTTGAATGTCTACTCCCATTTTTTTGTTAGAAAAAAAGAGAGAACCATTCATTCGAATAAGAGAAGATAGCTCTGCCTTTTCACAACAAGCATCCACCTCTAGATTCGTCAATTCCTTCTTAGTTTCGGATGCAAAAGACAAACTTATACACCTCCTCTTTTAACTATCTTAAGAGTTTTTCAAAAATAAGCTCTGCTACTTTTTTCGTATCGTGCCTAATCATTCCTTCATTAAATTCAAGGATCTGATCATATACCACATTCAAACCAAGCTTCCCGAAGGGCTTCAATGTCATATCGAACGGGTTCAGCACTCTCTTTTTTATACCTTTCTTTAATAGAAACAGGAACATCTTCATTATTCACTAAAATTGTATCTAAAAATGGTTCCCCTAAATGGTGATACAAGGCTTTAACATGATCACTTGCGGTATATTGAAGCGTTTCTCCTGGTTGCGTCATAACGTTACAAATATAAATTTTTTTAGCCTCTGCTTTTTTTACAGCATCTCCGATTTTAGGAA
This sequence comes from Bacillus carboniphilus, assembly GCF_020524035.2. Lineage (NCBI taxonomy): Bacteria > Bacillati > Bacillota > Bacilli > Caryophanales > Bacillaceae > Bacillus > Bacillus carboniphilus. The sequence continues at coordinate 2,142,936 of NZ_CP129013.1, forward strand.
CTAATAAGTTAGGTAAAATGCTTGTATATAAACTTCCTGGACCAATGATAATTAAATCCGCTTGATCAATCGCTTCTAATGTTTCAGGTATCGGTTCAATATTGTCTGGAGTTAAATAAACACGATCTATTTTTTTGCCACTCTCAGGTATCTTTGATTCACCTGACACAATGGTTCCGTCCTCCATTACTGCATGTAACACGACACTAACATTTGCAGCCGGCAGAACCTTCCCACGAACATTTAATACACGACTCATTTCTCTTATGGCATGCATAAAGTCACCAGTAATATTCGTCATGGCAGCTAAGAGAAGGTTACCTAGAGAATGACCATTTAGATTATTTTCCTTCTTAAAACGATGTTGAAATAACTCTTCTACTAGGGGCTCTACATCTGAGAGAGCAGCTAACACATTTCTAATATCGCCTGGTGGAGGAATATGAAGTTGATCCCTTATCTTTCCTGAACTACCTCCATCATCAGCTACCGTTACAATTGCTGTAATATCAATCGGAAGAGACTTTAATCCTCTTAGTAATACAGATAATCCTGTTCCTCCGCCAATAATGACAATTCGTTTCTTTTGACCATCCAATTATTTTCGACTCCTCCTTTCGATATCACGGTGAGAAATGTGCGTATTATACTCCTTCCCGAAATAATTACCAATATATTCTGCTAGTGTTACAGAACGGTGTTGTCCACCCGTACAGCCGATAGCAATGACTAACTGACTTTTCCCCTCACGTTTGTAATGAGGAAGCATATAGCCTAATAAATCCATCAGCTTGTCAATAAATTTTTGTGTCTCATTCCATTTCAATACATAGCTTGAAACTTCGTTATCAAGACCGGTTAACGGACGTAATTGATCAATATAGTGAGGGTTTGGTAAAAACCTCACATCAAATACTAAATCTGCATCAATAGGTAAACCATATTTAAACCCAAAAGACATCACGTTCACCATAAAGGTATGTTGTTCAGTCCCAGAGAAGTGTTTTAATATTTTTTCACGAAGTTCTCTTGGCTTTATGGTCGAAGTATCAAAAATAAGTTGAGCACGACCTTTTAAATCTTCTAGAAGCTCTCTTTCAGATTGGATTCCTTCTAAAGGTAATCCATCAGTAGCAAGAGGATGCGTCCGCCGTGTTTCCTTATAACGAGTGACCAGCACTTGATCTTTCGCATCTAAAAACAAGATTTGCGGCGTAATCCAAGAGTATTCGGATATATGATCTAACGCTTCAAAAAGTCGGTCAAAAAACTCTCGTCCTCTAAGGTCCATCACTAAAGCTACTTTATTCATTTTAGAACCTGATTCCTTCATCAATTCTAAAAACTTGGGTAACAATGTAGGAGGTAGATTATCGACACAAAAATATCCTAAATCTTCAAAGCTTTGCATCGCCACTGTTTTTCCAGCACCAGACATTCCCGTTATAATGACCATTTTCAATTGATTTGCTTCGTTCATGATATTTCTCTCCTACTGAACATATTTTCTATTAGGTGATGTTCAAAAAGTCAGATAAGTAGAGTGGAGCCATTACCTTAAGTGAAACAACAATCTTTATTGAGGATCTAAGCGATAAGAGAGCAGCTCAAAATCTGGAGTATAGGTAAAGGTACCAAACAACATTCCATCTCCCTTACACATATAATCAATAATATGATAATCGCCAGGCGCCATAGCTAAATTTTTCGTTTCATCTATACCATGCCAGCCTAATATTCCTTCTTCTGTTTCTACTACGTTTTCTCCTTGAAAATCCGTAGCAAAAAAAGTGAACATCATCCACTCCGAAGTAATTTCTTGTTCCTCTTCAATAATAAATGTGAAAACTCCTTTTAGAGTTGGATTAATCAAGTATATTCCTGTCTCTTCTCGATATTCTCTTATAACAGAATCTTTCACTGATTCCCCATGCTCCATCTTTCCTCCTGGAGCAACCCACCAATTTCTTCTTGGCTTTTGTAAAAGCAATACTTCTTGATCTTTTGCTAAAACGCAATTCGTAATTCGTTGCAACGACGTTCACCTCAAGCCCTATAATGCGATTCGTGTTTATACAGAAAGGAAATGCTCTAACCCTTCCTTATTTGACAATCAAACCTTTCTTTTTTTTAAACCTCTAAACGATCTTAACCATTTTATTTATTATACTACTACAAGCTCAACGTTTCCAATATCGTATGTAACGGAAATATGTCAAAAATTTTTCTATTAAGTAAAGCGATTACATTTCCACTCAAAAAAAGTACAGGTTGTAAATACCCGTACTGAACAAAAAGTCTATATTATATAAAAGGGGGTCAATTCCTATTTATTATAGTAACTTATCAATATTTCACATGTGTTACAACCGAGTTAATTCAGCGTTACTTTTATATTGATTTTGATTTATCCTATGCTTTCAACTGTTCCATTAAATTTTCAATATAATGTTGCGCACTCTGAGCTGCAATACTTCCGTCCCCAGTTGCGGTTACAATTTGTCTAAGCATTTTCTCACGAATATCTCCTGCGGCAAAAATTCCTTCTATTCTTGTTTCCATTCGATCATTCGTTTCGATATAACCATTCTCATTCGTTATACCTAGGTTTTGGAACGGTTTTGATAAGGGAATCATACCGATATAGATGAATACACCATCGATCGGATGTTCAGAAGTCTCACCAGTCTTGGTGTTCTCTAACAGGACTTTTCCTACTTTTCCATTCTCTTCAATGATCTCTTTCACCGTATGGTCCCATATAAAATCGACTTTATCATTATCAAACGCGCGATCTTGCAAGATTTTTTGAGCACGAAGTTCGTTCCGTCGATGAACGATCGTCACTTTCTCTGCAAAACGTGTCAAATAGACACCTTCCTCGACAGCAGAGTCCCCACCGCCAATTACGTAAAGGTTTTTATTCTTAAAGAAAGCTCCATCACAAACCGCACAGTAGGAAACACCTTTTCCTCCTAGTTCTGATTCTCCTGGAACTCCTAATTTCTTATATTCCGCACCTGTTGCTATAATAATGGAGCGGGTTTTGAATTCTTTACTACTTGTTTTAATAACCTTATATTCTTTTCCATCGATAACTTCCTTTATATCTCCGTAGGCATACTCTGCACCAAACTTCTTCGCATGTTCAAACATCTTCGTTGAAAGATCTGGACCTAATATATGGTCATAGCCTGGATAGTTTTCGACTTCTTCTGTATTGGCCATTTGCCCACCAGGAATTCCTCTTTCAAGCATGAGTGTTGATAAGTTGGCGCGAGAAGTATACACTGCTGCAGTCATCCCAGCAGGACCCGCCCCAGCAATAATTACGTCATATATTTTTTTATTTGTCATTTCAAGTTCCCTCCTCCAAGTTGAAGTATAAGAGGTTGTTCAAAAAGTCATGAAAAATTGCTGTCGAATAACTTTGTTGTCTCGCTATTCCACTCCTCATGTACAGAGAACGTACACTGTGGTGCTCATAGCTTAGTCGCCTCGTTCTTCTCGGCCCTTTTTCCCCTACTTTTTGAACACGCACTATAAATATTGTCCGAAAGGTTTTTTCTTTGATAGCATTGCCTATTGTTCGAATTATCGTACACAGTGTTAAATATCAACTAACATTATCGTACAAAAAAAAACCAGAAATCGCTATTGATTTGCTCACGGTTGAAGGATACCTAGCCATTTGACATACTTTGAAACAGTTTGCGGTGATAGATCGTATTGGATAGCTAAAGACTTTTTTGTTTTTTGCTTATCTTGAGCTTTGTACCAAAGAAAATCAAAAGCGGCAGCCAACCCCTTTGAATTCGGCAATTCTATATCCCTATCATGAAGTTGCACGGAAGCAACGAACCAATCTTTAAGAATATCTGTATGATGGTCTAAAGATTGATGTTTTTCACAGAGTTGATCCGCAACAAAAAACATTGTCTTAACAAATTGATATTCCGTTTTTTCATAAAACAAATATTGTACCGCTTCTTTCTCAATGGGATTGTTCATCGAATGTTTATTTTCATATGGTTTATTAAATTGCTTGCATACATATAAGTCGTATAACCTTTCAGCTGAATGAATCCATTGTAATTCTCCATCTTGAGCCCAAGGTTCAGACCCTTTTTTTAATGGATTATCTTCAACTACCCGTTCCCAAATTCGCTTAGCAAACTGTTCATTTCCCGTATAATAAGCAGAACACGCGAGCCAATAATAAAAAGTAGCATCTCCTGCAAACCCCTGTTTATATAAAGAATATAACCATTTAAAGGCTGGAGTATAAGACCCTATCAAGGCAAATGTAGCCCCCAATTTATATCTATGCTCAATTAATAATGGATATATTCTTATTAGCTGTTGCACAGAGTCCTCTACTTCTTTCTCATCCTTCTCATAGTAGTGGTAAACAGTAAGGTTACATAACGCGTGTAAATTCCCTTTATTTAATTGCAACAAATTCATCAATATTTCTTTCGCTTTTTCAACTTCTCCCATGTAAAAATAGGCCAAAGAAAGGTTATTATAAGCGGACCAAAATGAGGGGTGCTTTTCGATCATTTTTTCTAGCACATCGATGGCTTCTAAGAATTTTCCTCTTTCTAGCATAGATTTGGCGGCTTCCTGTTGAATTAGGAGCTCATCTTCCTCTTTCATTTCTTCTTTATCCGCACCTTCAAGAGTTAACAATTCTAAAAGTTCTTGATTTTCCTCTGCATAGGCCTCTGTGGGGCCAAGAAGCTGATATTTCTTTGCCCATTTAAAAGCTTCATGAAAAAAACCTAAGTAAGCATAGTTATTGGCTAAAAAATAATAACAATCGTTTATTTCTATATCATTTTGGTCCATCACATCTATTAACAAAGAATTTGATTGATCATAGTCACCTAATTCTGTATATATGTTCGCTAGTTGAATAATTACATCTGCATCAGAAGGGTTTACTTGGTTTGCACGACGCAAAAAGCGAGCAGCACGGTCCAAATCTCCTTCATGATAGGCTTTCATGCCACGTTTATAATAGTATTGTTCATCTTGGAAAAACGAGACAACTTGAGCATTGGATTTTTTTTCAGTGTATTGTTTTCCCACATACATCCTCCATTCACTTTTTTCCCGTACGTAAGTATAACATAAAAAGGGTGAATGTTAGAAAGAACAAATGAAGCCCTATATAAATCCAAAATCGAATTTATATAGAGCTTTTTTAATCACTTACAAGTGCGTGTTTAAAAAGTAGGGGAAAAAGGGCGCTGAAGAACGATGCGCCTAGTTAAAGGATCACAGGCTAAGTTCAACCACGTCCTGTGGCTAACGATGATTCTAGGACATCCAGGCCATCTTTTTAAACAACCTCTACAATATCGGTGAGAGTAACCGTGAAATAGACTCCTTAAACCGGATCTTTAAGCTTCTACTCTGGTATTGATGGTACGTAAGAATGGAAGAGTTGAGACAATCTTCATGAAAAATGGAAGTAAGATTATGAGCAATCTCATCATCATATATAAATGCGTTCACTTCAAAATTAAGCCTAAAGCTTCGTACATCAATGTTGGCTGTTCCAACCGAAGAGACTTTCCCATCCACTACAATACATTTCGAGTGCAAGAAGCCTTTCTCGTAAGTATACACTTTTGCTCCGGCTTTCAATAACTGTCCTACATGGGAATATGTGGCCCAATAGACAAAAGGATGATCCGGTTTATTAGGAATCATCACACGGACATCAATACCGGACAACGACGCAATCGTCAAAGCATCTAATAAAGATTCATCCGGAATAAAATAAGGAGTCTGCAAATAAATATATTCTTTAGCTGTTAAAATCATCTTTATATAGCCGTTTTTTATTTGCTCCCATTTTGAATCAGGACCACTGGAAACAACTTGGATTCCTAATCCTTCTTTCGTTTCCTCTTCATTAAAATGGTAATATTCTTTATACACCATTTGCTCTTTTGACGCTTGATTCCAATCTAACATATACCTTGCTTGCAAATCATTTACAGCCCCACCAACGATTCGAAGGTGAGTATCTCGCCAATAGCCAAAATGTTGGTCCTTTCCTAAATACTCATCACCTACATTAAAGCCACCAATATACCCTATATTGCCATCAATAATGACTAATTTTCGATGGTTTCGATAGTTTATACGGTAATTAAAAAAAGGAATCTTTGACGGAAAAAAAGGTTCAGTCAAAATCCCGGCCTCATTTAACCTTTTCAAAAATTTTTTACCTATAGCCCTTGAACCACTTGCATCATACAATAATCTTACCTTTACACCTTGTTTTGCTTTTTTTATCAGTAAATCTCCCAACTTAGTTCCAAGGTCATCACTTCTAAAAATATAATAGATCAAATGAATATGGTCTTTCGCCTGCTCAATATCTTTAAATAGTTGATCAAATTTTTCCTGACCATCTGTAAAGATCCTCACATCATTTTGTAATGTTAAGGGGGCGTCCGAATTATTCATGTGCATATAAATAATTTCCTTTGATTCAATAATTTCTTCATAGTAATACGATGAAGGATTTTCAGATAAATGCGCCATTTGATTCGCAAGCTTTTCTTTGATTGCAGGGAAAACTTCTTGATCCCATTTGAAAATTTTCCTTCTACTTAAATTTTGACCGAAGATCAAATAAAGGATAAACCCTAATAAGGGGATGAAGTTTAATATAAGAACCCAAGCCCATGTCGCTGTTACACTCTTTCTTTCTAAAAAAACGACAAATAATGAAAGAAGAATGTTTAAAATAAATATGAATGTAAAAAAGCCATTAAAATAATCCATTCCATCCACCTTAGTCTCTGTTTTTTCTATCATACCACATATTTCAATATACAAACGAGAGACAAGCATGGAGTTTGACGATCATTAGCTTTTTGTTTCTTCTGAAGAAATCATTCTTCCCTCTAATACTTTGAATACTTCATCGAGAGGGACGTCTTGTTCATTTAATAAAACGAGTAAATGGTAGAAAAGATCGGCGGTTTCCCAAATCACTTCTTCTTTGTTACGATTTTTAGCAGCGATAATGACCTCCGCAGCTTCCTCAGCTACTTTTTTGGCGATCTTATCAATTCCCTCTTTAAATAAATAAGTTGTATAAGAGCCTTTCTTTGCTTGTTGCTTTCTTTTTTCGATAATGGTTTCAAGCTGCGTCAAAGTGGTTTTTCTTCCTTCTGTTCCTTTAAAACAACTACTTTCACCGGTGTGACAAGCAGGACCTGTCGGGTGAACAAATAACAAGAGAGCGTCCTTGTCACAGTCCCACCTTAAATCAATAACATGTTGAATGTTACCCGACGTCTCACCTTTATACCATAACTGCTGTCTTTTACGACTATAGAGCCATACTTCATTCGTTTCAATCGTCTTTTGTAATGCTTCTTTATTCATATAGGCTAACGTCAATACTTGCATCGTGATTGCATCTTGGATAATCGTAGGCACTAAGCCGTCTGGGTTAAAGGTTACTTCTTCAATATTCATCGCACCAATACTCCTTTCTCTTTTAGAAAATGTTTTACGTTGGCAACTGAAGTCTCTTGATAATGAAAAATGGAAGCGGCTAATGCGGCATCTACTTTCCCTTCATCAAACACTCGCCAAAAATGTTCTGCTTTGCCGGCACCACCTGAAGCTATAACCGGAACAGGGACTGCTTCACTAACAAGCCTACATAAGAGAGAGTCAAAACCATCTTTACGACCATCTTGATCCATAGACGTCAACAAGATTTCCCCTGCTCCTCTTTTCACCGCTTCCTTTGCCCATTCAATAGCATCTAACTCTGTCTGTTTACGTCCCCCGTGAGTATAAACGAAAAATTGTTCCCGTATCGGGTCATATTTAGCATCAATGGCGACCACAATGCATTGACTACCGAAGAAATCAGCTCCTTGCGTAATAAGTTGAGGATGCGAAACGGCAGCCGTATTCAAAGACACTTTGTCCGCCCCTCTTCGTAAAAGAGACTTCATATCCTCTAGCGTATGAATACCACCTCCAACCGTAAAAGGAATGGAAAGCTCCGTTGCTACTCTTTCAACGACTTTCTTCATCGTCTTACGCCCTTGATGAGAAGCGGAAATGTCTAAAAAGATCAATTCATCTGCCCCTTGTTGGTCATAAAACTTAGCTAGCTGTGTAGGGTCACCGGCATCTTTTAACTCCACAAATTGAACGCCTTTGACTACACGGCCATCTTTTACATCAAGACATGGGATAATTCTTTTGGTAATCATTGAGCTTTCACCTTTTCTAACGCTTTCTTTAATTTAATTCGATTCAAATAGATCGCTTTTCCAACAATTGCTCCTTGTACTCCTTTAATATCCCTTAACTTATGAAGATCTTGATAACTACTGACCCCACCTGAAGCGATCACTTCTTTTCCCGTCACTCTTGCCATTTCGTTAATGGCTTCTATATTAGGTCCCTTTAACAATCCATCAGTCGAAATATCTGTGAAAATAAAACGCTCCACACCAGCTGAAGCTAACTCCATACCTAATTGTGTTGCTTTTATCGTTGACGTCGTTTTCCATCCATGAGTCGAAACATACCCATCCCTTGCATCAATCCCTACCGCTATCTTTTCTCCATAGTAATCTACCATTTTATAAGCAAACGTAGGGTCAGAAACTACTGAACTTCCTAAAATGACACGTTCTACACCATTCTCTAAGTAGTATTTAATATCGTCTTCTGTTCGAATTCCACCACCTACTTGCACCTTCACACCAAGATTAACAGCCTCTATCACATATGAAGCATTGACTCGCTCGCCTTGTCTTGCTCCATCTAAGTCCACCATATGAATCCAGCTTGTTCCTTGATCGATAAAGGACTTGACTACCGGAAGAGGTGATTCTCCAAAAACCGTTTCTTGATTAAAATCTCCTTGAACGAGACGGACACATTTTCCACCTCTTATATCAATGGCTGGATACATCACAAAACTCATCTTCAATCCCTCTTTTCTCGTCTGTTAAAGACAGAAACCAATCTAGAATTTTTTCTCCATATCTTGAACTTTTTTCAGGATGAAATTGTGTGCCAAATACAGAGCCTTTACCAACAATTGCTGGAATATCGACACCATAATTCACCTTCGCCAAAACCACATCTGGATCGTCAGTTTTCACATAGTAGGAATGAACGAAGTAAACATAATCATCTTCTAAGTTGAGCCCTTCACTCACCTCTAGCTCATTCCATCCCATATGAGGAACCTTCAAACCATCATGCCGAGGGATCTTTTCAACTTTACCTGGTAAAAGCTTTAAACCTTCAATCTTACCGCCTTCTTCACTTTCTTCAAAAAGAAGCTGCATACCTAGACAAATTCCTAGCAACGGCTTTTGTAGCTCTTGAATAAATGAAGTTAACCCCGTCTTGTTTAAATGATCCATTGAATCTTTAAAGCTCCCGACACCAGGAAGAATATACGCATCTGCTTTTTTAAGTTCTTCTATTTGATTACTAATGAAATAAGGCACTCTTTGTCTCTCTAACGCTTTGGAAACACTAAATAAATTTCCCATGCCATAGTCGATAATTCCGATCACTTTTACAACAATCCTTTCGTGGATAAGACACCTTCAAATTTAGGATTAATGGTTGTTGCTTCCTTTAAAGCTCTTCCTAACGCTTTAAAAATCGCTTCGATCATATGGTGCGTGTTTTGACCATAATGAACAATTACATGTAAGTTCATACGTGCTTCTAACGCGAGCTTCCATAAAAATTCATGAACAAGTTCCGTATCAAACGTCCCTACTTTTCCACTTGGAAAGTCTCCCCTAAACTCCAGATGCGGACGATTACTTAAATCAATGATAACTTGCGCTAAAGCATCATCCATTGGAACAAAGGAGTTTCCGTATCGATGAATACCCTTCTTATCACCTAACGCTTCCTTTATCGCCTGACCTAACACAATCCCAATATCCTCGGTTGTATGATGATCATCAATTTCTACATCTCCTTTTGCCTCTACCTGTAAATTAAAGTGACCGTGCTTCGAAAACAAATCGAGCATATGGGTCATAAAAGGGACGTTGGTTTTGATTTGGTTTAAACCTTCTCCATCTAAATGAAAAGTCAATGAAATATTCGTTTCGTTTGTTTCTCTTGATACTGTCGCTTTTCTAGACATTTTGCACTCTCCAATCTTTAACGTACTTATTCAAAAGTAAAGAAATAGGTCGCTAAATAACATGAATCTCAATCACCGATGGTCTGCGGAAACATAGCTACACCTTTTTTATCCTACTTTCAAAACGGATTTCGATTGCACGAGCATGAGCCTCTAACCCTTCTAATCTCGCAAATTGAGCAATTTTCTTACCATGCTGTTTCAAAGCCGCTTCACTATATGAAATCACACTTGATTTTTTCACAAAGTCGTTAACCGTTAACGGACTTAAAAAACGCGCGGTCCCACTTGTTGGAAGGACATGATTAGGTCCTGCAAAATAATCCCCAACTGGCTCGGAGCTATATCTCCCTAAAAAAATCGCTCCAGCATGGCGTACATAGGGCAACAAATCAATTGGCTGTTTTGTCATCACCTCTAAATGCTCGGGAGCAATATCATTTACAATTCCAATGGCTTCTTCCAATTGATCTACAACATAGATTTCACCATGATCTTCAATGGATCTTCGCGCAATTATTTCTCTAGGTAAAACAGATAATTGTTTTTCCAACTCAGACTGAACCGTTTCTGCTAGAAGCTCAGATGTCGTCACCAATATCGGTTTCGCTAGTTCATCATGCTCCGCCTGCGATAACAGATCGGCGGCTACTTCCCTTGCATCCGCCGTTTCATCAGCCAACACAACAATCTCACTAGGTCCAGCGATCATATCAATGGCGACAGTACCAAAGACTTCTTTTTTCGCTAATGCGACAAAGATGTTACCAGGTCCAACGATTTTGTCTACAGGGGGAATCGATTCGGTTCCATATGCTAGGGCCGCGATTGCCTGCGCTCCTCCCACCTTGTATATTTCTTTGACCCTTAAAAGGTCAGCAGCTACTAAAACGAGTGGGTGGAGTGCCCCTCCCTTCGTCGGTGGACTGACTAATACAATTCGGTTCACTTCAGCGACTAATGCAGGAACGACATTCATAAGAACAGAGGAAGGATAAGCAGCTGTTCCCCCTGGCACATACACCCCAACCGAATCTATAGGGGTTACTTTTTGACCAAGCATGGTTCCAGCTTCTTCATATGAAAACCACGACTGTATCTTCTGTTTTTCATGGAAAGAAGAAATATTATTTATAGCTTCTTTTATAATGTCTAAGTCTGATTGATTAATGGATTGATAAGCTTCATCGACTTCTTGGCGTGATACAAATAAATCTTTTAACTGGACTTTATCAAATTTTTCACTATAGTTTATAACCGCTTGATCACCATGTTCTTTAACATCTTTTAAAATCGATTGGACGGTTTGTCTTTGTTCCAGTGTCCCTATATCTTTACTACGTTGCTTGCGATCTCTTTTCTTCATTACCTTCATTTAAATGTTCCCCCTTGCAACTATCCCTTAATCTTTTGCTTTTCTATAACTTTTTCAAACCGTTCGATTAAGTTCCCTACACGTTCATCCTTCATTTGATAACTAACCGGATTTACGATCAGTCTCGATGTAATGGACACAATCTTTTCATATTCCACTAAGCCGTTTTCTTTTAACGTAGTTCCTGTTGAGACGATATCGACAATTTGATCTGCTAAGTTAATTAATGGCGCTAATTCAATCGAGCCGTTTAGTTTAATAATCTCCACTTGTTTTCCTTTGCTTTTAAAATAAGTCAAAGCAATGTTCGGATATTTCGTGGCGATCTTGGTCATCACACCTGTATCTTGATACGATGGCAAACCAGCTACCGCTATATAACATGGACTTATCTTTAAATCCAACAACTCATATACATCTCGATCCTCTTCCATTAATACATCCTTGCCCGCAATGCCAACATCAGCTACTCCATGCTCCACATAAGTCACAACATCAGCTGGTTTCACTAAAATAAACGTTGTGTCCTTATGTGTAAAAATAAGCTTCCTTGAATCTTGAATAGAAAAAGGAGATTCATAACCAGCCTCTTGCAGAAGATCAAGAGCATCTTTTAAAATTCTTCCTTTAGGAAGTGCGATCGTTAACATTAAAATCTCCTCCTCATTCATCTCGTAATATCAAACAATCTTCAAACTGTTGCCTATAAATAGGGAGATCTTGTACAGATTTTATATGTTGTAAGACAACATCCACCCCCTGTTTTCGATACTGTTTAGCCAATTCAATGGCGTCTTTTTGTTTCGCATCTGAAAAAAGAATGCTGAGGGGTTTTTTAGGCTCTTCTAATTCTTTTATATGATCGGTCAAGCGATCAAAGTGGATCGCAAACCCCGTTGCAGGGAAGTCCTTATTGAATTGTTTATACAATTCATCATATCTTCCCCCATTAGCAATTGGCGAGCGAACCTCTTCTATATAAGCTTCAAAAAAGATACCTGTATAATAGTCCATATGATTCATCATCTTTAAATCAAAGGCGATCAAATCTTCAACTTCAAAATCAACTAATTGTTTCCACAATTGTTGGAGCTGATAAACGGACTCTTTCCCTTTTGCAGATGTAATAACTTGGAGTGCTTCATCTAGCTTTTCTTCGCCTCCTCTTAAAGAAAGCAAAGTTAATAAATTCCTTTTATTAAATGGTGAAAGAAGAAGACCTTCGATATAATGTTTAAATCCTACTTCATTCTTTGAATATAGTAATCTCTTGTGCTCTTTCTGATCTGATAGGTCTTGCACATTTTCTTCCACTAAAGAGTCAAGGAATCCAACATGACTCACAATCACTTTCGTTTTCGATTTCGTTGCTTTTTTTAACGTTTCTATGAGAAGGGAGATAGACTCAGCATCAACAAAAACAGACGCTTCTCCAATAATCTCCACGCCTATTTGTTCAAATTCACAAGCCTCTCCACCTTCTCGTTGTTGGGTTCTAAACACATTTCCTGAATACGCTAAGCGAACGGGAAGTATAAATTGATTACTAAAAGAGGCCACAATTCGCGCGATCGGAGCTGTTAAATCTGGCCTGATCACAAGCGTGTCGCCATTTTGATTTAACACTTTAAACATTTTCTCTTTTGCAATCGCTGACTGCTTTCCTACCGTCTCAAAGTATTCTAACGTAGGGGTTTGAACAAATTGAAAGCCCCACTGTCTAATTTCCCGCACCATTTTTTCTCTAACACTTTCTTTATATTGATAAAAAGCAGGCAATAGGTCTCGCATCCCTACTGGCTTTTCAAACATAAACAATGAAACTCACTCCAAATCCTTTAGTTTGTTAATATGATAATATGCTACCAAACGAAAGTATTGAACGCAAGAAAAAAAGCCATTTTCGAAGAAATGACTTGAAAGATCCGTTTTTGCTCACCCATTATCCCTATTGTTTTCAGTTTTCTGCGATGGCATGTAATACACCCACAGTAAATAAACAGCTGCACTTATTAATGAAATGGTAAATGATAGTTTTATAATATTAAAAAGATGATCTGAAAGTGTGGATTGAAAGGTGTACCCATCCACCTCCTTTTCTCTTGATATAAAAATCACTCCAAAATAAAGTCCAGCAAGAAACCCATAGAGTAGCGCTCTAATCAACCCTTTTTCAAACTTCCTCCAATTAAATTTCATATGTGAGCTCCTTTCATACAGAATACATTCGATTTTCTCAATAAATATCCTTCCCTAGGAATCAATTGTCGGACGTACCCAAAGTTTAGAAAAATCCGCATAACCAAAATGCTTGATCTTAATGTTCTTAATATCTTTCGAAAAAGGAGCATACCTTTTGGCATAATATAGAGGAATCATCACCGATCGGTTAATCAGTTCTGTTTCCACCTTTTTGTTTAATGTAGCCCACTCTTTAAATGGAGTAAGCTGGTATTGATCTATTTGCGACCGTATCTTTTCATCACCTTGGATAATGGAGAAGAGTGGGGAAAAGCCATTCTTAAGAAAATAATAGAACGAAAAATTTTGATTAATCTCGAATATTTCACCATGGATAAACAAATCGACTTCTTGATGTTTAGGATGGTTAGTGACTGATTCCTCAAAGGAAAACCAAACCACTTCTACTGGAACCCCTTCGTTTTCTAGCATCTCTTTTAACCATTGGGTTGTTGATGCAGTATAGTTCGTCCCTCTTATGACAATAGGTTGGTCAAACGCTACAGGTTCAACTTCCTGTATTGTATAGTGGTTTCCTTGACCAATTAAACAGCTCTGATGGTTAGGTAAAACTCGTGGGTCATACATCGGTAAAGTATCCCTATTTTTAGCAATCAAATAATGAAGATAATTTCGCACTTCTTCTTTTTGTATGATAGAGTCACGACAAAGATTCATAATTACCACACCAAAGTCAGAATCACTTTTCACTTGAAAGATTTCTTCTTCATCTAGTTGTTCAATCGATGTATGATAAATCGTTTTGAAATCATCTGGAACTTTAACGAATTCTATCGAATCTAGTAGTGGCCTCTCCATAAAGTGTTCTGTAAAAGCGATTAAGGTGGTAATGGATTCACTATTTTCTTCTATGGAGAAACATCCTGTACCAATTAAACGACCTTTATTTTTTTTATAAATACTCGCATTCATCGTGCTTAATAAGGGGAGAAGGTAACTACAACCACTTGGATGATAAATATCAACTACGAGAGGAGTTTTGGCAACTATTTGTTCAATTGGTGACCATAAATCTTTATAATGTCGATGAGCCCGAACCCTTTCTAAACTATTGACAATCTCATCAGCACTTAAGATTGAACCATCATGAAACCTAATATCCTTCTTCAAATAAAACCTATGTTTCTCAAACGAGACTTCCCAACTGTGTGCAATTTCCGGCAAGATCTTTCCTTCAGGTGTAATTGAAACTAAACAGTTAAAAACGTTAGCAATAAGATGTGCACTGTGAGCATCTGTCGCCTCTAATGGTTCAATTGCAAAAAAGGAATACCTTCTTGGAACAATTAACTTATCCTTTGATTCTTGAACGTATCCAAGCTTCTTTTGAAACTGATTCATCAATCTTCTTTTACTCTCAGCCGACCAAGAAAACATTAAATATTTACTGCTCTTTTCAACTGGTTCTGTTTTGATTAGATCCATGGTTTTTTCCTCATAATGTTCTTCTATATTTGTTTTCCAAACAATACTGGATACCTTCCCTCTCCCTCGTCCAGGCGAATAAGTGAGCCAGCCCTCTTTCTCCCACTTTTTTAGCAAGCGCGTGGTTTGCTTTTGACTAATTTGAAGAGTTTCAGACACTTCCTCCATTCGAATGTTTCCTGATGAAAAACAGTTCCATAAGGTAAGTAGCTTGTTATCAACCATTGCTTTTCCCCCTAAAAGGAGACACACTTTTTAAATATGTCTATTTTAAATAAACTCTGTCTAGTTTATTATACTACAAAAGAAAGAATTGGAGGACACAACATGAAATGGAAAGATATGCCCCAAAATATAAAAGTGCGCATGAGTACTTCATTTTTTAATCGTACAGTTTCTTCTGCGGTTATGCCCTTTATGGCACTCTTTTTCGCACAAGAAATGAACAAAGTTTGGGCGGGTACTTTTTTAATTGTTACCGTCATTATTGGTTTTTTTGTCAATTTAGTTGGCGGTTATATTTCCGATCGTTTTAATCGCAAAAAAGTTTTATTAATGACCTCTTGTTTAAATGCTTGTTTTTTCATGATAATGACCATTAGTCTTTTTCCTAAAAACAAGTTAATCTGGCTATTTGCTTGTGCATACATTGGCTTTATCATTGCAAGTAGTTTAGGTAGACCTGCTATGAATGCGCTAATTATTGATTCAACGACAACAGAAAACAGAAAAGCCGTCTATGCCTTAGATTACTGGCTCGTTAATTTATCTTTAGCGATTGGTGCAACACTTGGTGGCCTCTTATATATGAATTACCAAAAAGAATTGTTCATGTCATTAACCGTTACATCCAGCTTAATTCCGATTGCCTATTGGCTTTGGCTTCAAGATACTCATACGCAGTTGCTAAAAAAGAATCATCAAAATGTCTTAATTGACTTAATGAACAATTATCGGATCGCATTTAAAGATTCAGCCTTTGTGAAGGTAGTCGTTGGCTCAACTTTTATATTTTCAGCAGAATTCACGTTGAATAGTTATATTGGAATTAGACTCTCTGAAACCTTTAAAGGGTTTCACATTGGTTCATTCGAAGTTTCTGGTGTTCGAATGCTCAGTTTATTGAATATCGAAAACATGCTTTTAGTCGTTTGTTTCACCTTCATCGTTAATGGAATTACGAATAAACTTGATAATAAAAAAGCTTTACTTTATGGGTTATTTTTATATGGAATAGGGTATACAGTTATAACTTCTTCAAATACTTGGTATGCGCTTCTTTTATTTAACTTAATTGCAACAATCGGTGAATTAATATATTCTCCAATCCGAAATGCGGAACAAGCTAACATGATTCCTGAAGATAAACGAGGATCGTATTCAGCTTTTTCGAACCTATCTTTTAGCGGAGCGGATCTTTTAGCTCGAACGTCTATTATTATTGGGGCGTTTCTTGCGCCGATGATGATGACTGTTTATATGGGGGTCATTGTTATGCTTGGGGCATTCTTTATGTACACAGGGCTATTCGTTCACCCTTTTTACAAAAAGAAATCAGTTGAATCGAGGGTCTATTAGAAAAGTTAGTTTTCATCGTTTTCGCTATTTGGTGAAATAATTTAATGTTCATTGATGAAAGCCATTGTCCATATGAAATTTTTGCACATTTTTTGGCATGTGATTGTCCTTTATTATTGGATTCGGACTTTTTACCACCTAACTTATCCTTTATAAAGGACCTTTTCTAAACAATAAATAATATTTTGAATATTATGGTTCTTTTTGATAATTACATTAAATATGTCATCAATGACTTCAGGACTTACTTTTTCTCCCCATCTATCCATAACCATTTCAAGGGAGGCTTTTCCTTCAATAATAGTATTAAATATCGAAGTTTTTAAGGTTCGATCTGCAGGTTGGAACATATCAATGCAAAGGACTAGGAGGTAATCTACCGTTTTCTTCATCTATTACTTAATAACAATTCTAATAGAGTAAGTAACACAGGAAAAAGACGTTACATTAGATATCAGCGGAAAAAATTTAATTTTCCCGCTGGTCACAATATCAATTAATTTATTTTATGCTCTTCCCTTTTATATTTTGCATCCTCTAATAAACGTTCTAAATCTATCTTTCTATCCCACACTTGTTTTGCCTCTTCATTCATATAAGGATAAACATAATGATCAATCACTATTTGACAATCATTATGGGGAATAATATTATATGTCGGTATTTTCACTTTTCTTCCTCTATTTTGTTCAACTACAATATAATCCATCCAATTAATATTACTATACATAAAACCAATGTTCGAAATATTGAAAAAGGGGATAATTCTCCTCTTATAAATAATACATTCACCTGGTTCAATCATGAAAAGTGTTTTACCAGGAATTAAACCTGGTAGATATCTCAAGGTGACATATAAAATGATTGGAAGTATTGAAATCCCCCCTGAAAGGTAGTATAAAGAACGAATAGTTTCAAATTTTAGTGATTCCACTATAACCCATATATCACCAAACAGTAATGCACACAATGCAAAAGTATTAAATAATAGGGCAATTTTCGACCCTTTTATATGCAATAGGTTGTTTTTAACATCTACTATTTTATTATTCATTCTTCACTCCTCTGTTTATATACCCTTTCATTAAATAGATTAATATAAGGATAAAAATAAATAACTAGCAAGAAAACTAGACGATTATACTACTATTGACCCCCTTAAACTTTCATATGATTACAAAGTAAAAGGTTCTCCGCGTTTATATCGTGATATCTCATAGACTTGATCTAAATCTATTTTCCGATCCCATACTTGCTTTGCTTGATCAGTCATGTATGGATATACGTGACGATCTATTATAATAAAAATAATTGTATCTCCTATTAAATTGTATGTAGGTATCCTTACTTTGTTCCCCTCGAATGTTTCGATGATAATATAATTTATGAGATTAAATCCATTCCTTTTTATATCTACATTACGAATGTTATTCAAATTCACAGTCTTTTTTTTATAGATAATCATTTCTTCTGGTTTAATTGAAAACAATTTTTTTCCTGGAATTATTCCCGGTAAAAACCATAAAGTTTGGTAAATAGAATAGGGTAAAAAAACAATCCCTGATCCTAACCAAACTAACGAATACTTTGAATCAAATTCTAGACCTCCCCCTTATCAAGAAAACACTCGACCCCCAAATGAATATTAGAAACAAAATAATACTAAATAAACCAAATTTTGAAGGTGTAATATGAATTAGATTTTTCTTTGTGTCCCTTTTTTCGATCGCCATTAAACAGAAATCCTCCCTTCGATCATTTTAGTTAATGCTGATTCATTCATTTCTTGAATTATAAGATCTAATTGATGATCTCTCGTAATTTGCCATACTCGATTTTTTCCTGGAAGGATAAACTGTAGATCAGAAAACTCCGGTTGATTGTGTTGATCATATGATAAATCTAAAATGCTATCCATCTTTCCTTTTCTTTAATATAAATCCTCTATTATTTCCTCTTTTACCTTGCTCCTCAATCATAACCATTCCCAATTTTTTGTGATCTACCCTTTCATCTACTACTTCATCCATCAACTATAAGTAGCACATGAAAAGACAATCATTGAATAGAAGAATCACTAGTAATAATACTAAAATAAATAACTACTAGTGATTCCTTCTAATTTCTATTTTATTTCAAAGTAAAAGGTTCTCCGCGTTTATATTTCCAGTCCTCCAATAACATATCTAAATTAATTTTCCGATCCCATACTTGTTTAGCCTGATCTGTCATATAAGGATACACATGACGATCAAAAATAATTAAATAATGATCATCGTCAATGACATTATACGTTGGAATCCTTACTTTTCTTCCTTCAAATGGCTCAATAACAATATAATTAATAAGGTTGAATGTGTTCCTTTTTAAATCAACATTACGAACGTTATTTAACATTACTGTCTTTTTTTTATAGATAATCATTTCTTCTGGTTTAATTGAAAACAATATTTTCCCTGGAATTAATCCGGGTAAAAACCATAAAGTTTGGTGAATATAATAAAGGAGAAAAACAAATCCTGCCACTAACCACACTAATGAATACTTTGATTCAAATTTTAATCCAACCTTAATCATGTAAGAACATCCTATAAGAAAGAACAGCAAACTGAAAATAATACTAAATAAACCAAATTTCGAAGGTGTAATATGAATTAGGTTTTTCTTTGTGTCCCTTTTTTCGATCGCCATTATACAGAAACCCTCCGCTCAATCATCTTAGTTAATGTTACTTCATTCATTTCTTGAATTATAAGGTCATGTTGGTTGTCTCTCGTAATTTGCCATACTCGATTTTTTCCGGGAAGTATAAACTGTAGATCAGAAAATTCCGGTTGATTGTGTTGATCATATAATAAATCTAAAATGCTATCCATCTTTCCTTTTCTTTTAAATAAATCAGCAATGACTTCAGGACTTACTCTTTCTCCCCATCTATCGATAACTAATTCAAGTGAGGCTTTTCACTCACTATTAGTATTAAATATCGAAGTTTTTAGGGTTCAATCTGCAAGTTGGAAAATAACAATGCAAAGGACTAGGAGGTAATCTACCGTTTTCTTCATCTATTACTTAATAACAATTCTAAAAGAGTAAGTAACACATGAAAAAGACGCTATATTAGATACCAGCGGAAATAATTAATATTACCGCTGGTCAAAACATCGATCAAATTAATTTATCTTCTGTTCTTCACGAGTGTATCTTGCAACTTTTAACATATAGTCTAGATCTACTTTTCGATCCCATACTTGTTTAGACTGATCAGTCATATACGGATAGACATATTGGTCAATAATTAGCAAATAAACAATGTCGGGTAAAATATTATAGGTTGGTATTCTTATTCTCTTTCCTTCAAACGTTTCAATAATTATATAATTAATTAAATTAAAATTATTTCTAATTAAATCAACGTTACGAATAGTATTCATCAATACTTTTTTATTTTTATAAATGATCATTTCTTCTGGTTTAATTGAAAACAAAACTCTGCCTGGAATAAGACCTGGTAAACACCATAATGTTAAATAAAGAAAGAAAGGGAAGAGTATTACTCCACCTGTAACCCATAATAAAGACAAGTTCGATTCAAATTTTAAACCATGTCTAATGACTAATAACATTCCTATTGAAAAACCAACTGTAAATAAAAAAACATTAACATAATAAAATTTCGATCCTTTAATATGAACTAGATTATTCTTTTTATCTTCTTTTTTGTTAATCATACTTCACACCTCTGTTTGAGTATCTTGTTGATAGTGAATTGGTTTACTTCTTGGAATTCTAGATCAAGTGATTGGTTCCTAGATACAATCCACACTCGATTTTTTCCTGGTATGATATATTGAATATCTATTAATTCTGGCTTTTTATTTTGGTCATATGATAAATCTAGTACACTGTCCATCTTCCCTTTTCTTTTATATAAATCCTCTATTATTTCATCATTTATTTTGTATAACCATCTATTTTTTATAGAATCAATAGGCATTGATTGTTCGCTAACCTCTTTTAATAAACTATCAAATTCTTCATTCATTAATGTACAAATTACTTCACTATCATCTTTTAAGTGCTTAAAACCAAAAAACTGTTGAATGGTAGTAAAAACATCCATTTCTTCTTGAATAACATGAACTTGATGATTATATTTAATATTATGTAAATAGATCGATTGATTTTTATAGTGGAACGACAAGCTTTCTTCCCCATTTAAATCAGAGTGAAATTTCGAAGCTTTTATCGTACGGTCAGCATCATGTAACATTTGAATAGAGAATTTGTATTTCTCTTTCAGTTTATACTGTCCTTTCACTTCTTCGACCATCTCTTTAGCTAAAAGAGATCTTGATGCACACTCTAGCATCATCACTAACTGGTCATCTTTTATATCAGGAAAATATAAATCCTTTATGGCAATCCCTTGTTCAAAATGACCTTCGCTATAAAATAAAAACAGCAATTCTTCTATACTTACTTGTATTTTATCCATAAGTCCCCCCTTAACTAAATGACAAAGTTTTTTCAAAGAAACCTTTTGCATCTTCAACAAGTGATTCAGCGGTATCCTTAGCCTTTGATAACCCTTCACCGATATCATTCATTGTCCCAACAGGATCATTAATTGCTTGGTTAATGTGATCCTTAGCAAAATTAACCCCTTTTCCAACTGCAGTAAAGGTTGTTCTTGCTCCTTCTGTCACACTATGAATAGAATCTTCGAAGTGAATTGCAACATCTTCTGCAAACCCTGCAGTCAACTTTGCTGCATGTTCCCCTATTATTCCCCCTACAAATGAACCAGCAGTTGCACCTGCTACTGTTCCAATTGGTCCAAATACACTCCCTGCTGCCCCCCCAATTACAGCACCAGTAACAGCTGCACCAGAAACAACTACAGTTTTATTGACTGCGCTTGCCAACAGCTTTAGCGTTTTCACGTTTTAATACATCGATATTATCACCGTACTTTGCATAATTATCTGCAATACTCAAAGTCATTCCAAATGTTTCGGATGCACCCGTTAATAAAACCGTACTAACCGCATTAGCTTTGCCAAACTTTGTCCCATTCTTTAGAAATTCTTTCACTTGACTAGAACTAACAGATTTTAAAAGAATGTTATCTCTTAATAAATTTGTACTATTTGTAAAGTTCACCAACTCATCTGGTAAGTAAGTAGAGAACCTTTTATGAACTAAATCAGAAAAAGGAGCATCTCTAAATTCCTTTTTTAATAAGTATTTCGAATCTAATAACCATTGAAAAATTCGGCGTTTATCTGAACCATCAACAACCTCAGCTAGATCTTTCAAAACTTTTGCATGTTTAAATGAATACGTACCATCAGCTGCTTTTGAAAAGGAGGATAACTTCGTCAAATAATAAAGTGATTGTTTTCCAGCTAATGCCCCCAATGCTGTTAATGTCCCATATTGATCATGTAGCTTCAATAGCTTACTGAGTTTGTCGTCTTCTTCTTCCATTTTACTAGCCGTCCTTCGAAGGGCGTCATCCATATCATCAAGTATTTCAAGGAGGCTGTTTGCCGTACCCCCTGGATGACCAACTCCATAAAAACAACGTCTGTATTCATAAGGAACAGAATTTTTCAAGCCTTCTAATTGATCTTTAAGATCATTACTATCATTTTCAATGTTTGTTATTACTGTAACTAGTCGATTCGCTAAGTCCTCTAGTTCTTGAGGGTTAACTGAAATGGTCCCTCCTGAATAACCTGACGCCATAACATGCATATAATATACCCCTCTCCCTTTCTAAAGATCTTCACCTAATCTATTAAACGAAAACGTTCGTTTATATGATTACTTCAAACAATTTATAGACAAGCGTACCTAAAGATACTCCCACAATTAAGATAGAGAAGCATCCATCCCAGCAGCATGCTTCTGCACAACTTTCCTCTAAACACCCTCTTACA
The DNA here is from genome assembly GCF_020524035.2 of Bacillus carboniphilus. Classification (NCBI taxonomy): domain Bacteria; kingdom Bacillati; phylum Bacillota; class Bacilli; order Caryophanales; family Bacillaceae; genus Bacillus; species Bacillus carboniphilus. The sequence goes on from NZ_CP129013.1 coordinate 2,165,704, forward strand.
CAGCCCGTTTCTTCCTTGTTTTTCATATTTTTTGTTGTGCTCATATTGTCCTAAATGTTGCTCATTATTTTGTTGATTGGCAGAATCATAGCTGTTATCTTCCATTTCAATCTCCATTTCTCTAATTCATAGATTCATTTGGAATCCAATTTTATTATGTAGACTGTACATTTTTTCTTCTTATTTAAACTATGCTAACCCCCAATTACCTGCTTCCAACTGCTTTCTTCTCTCAATTTCTCTTGTTACTTCATCTACTTCATATGCAGCCACGCTTTAATTCGTTATGAATCTCATATAAATTATCAGAATGGTCTTGAAATAATGATTCTGCCTCTTCTAATAATGCATCGAATTTCTGACGGCTTTCACCTGTCCAAGATGATACATCCATAGTAATCTGTTGTTTGAGCTGCTGTTCAATTTCTTTTACATAATCCGATGATTCACTAAATTTTTCAGCTAATCTTCTGATACCATTGGAATCCACACTAATCACCTCATCTATACTTTTTAATACTATTTACATTCCACTTTATAAATGAACTCGTTTTAGAATTGTCATAAATCTACATAGCACTATATTATTTATGATCTTTTCTCTACCTCTATCGATAGGGGTACTTATTAGAAAATAAGGCAATGATAACACTCATATCTTTCAGTGTAACGAATTCGGAAAAAAATGTAAATAAGATAATAGACCTAGTATTTCCCTTAAAATGACCCAATATAATCCAAAAGTCCTTTTAAACAATAAGTACGTTGGAATCATTAAATTATCGTCCCACAAAAAAAAGCATCAGCTCGTTATGAACTGATACTTCTAGTAATTTAGTTACCTTTTAAATTAATGAAAATTAACAATAAATTTTTCCCATGGACCAATTGCAGTACGATCAGCGTGAACATCACCATCGCTTTCAGCTACTATATACTTTCCATGAGATGACTTAAATGAAACTTGGTCTCCTGACGCAAGACATCCTGTATTATCAGTATGATTAATAAGTTCAAAAGATTCCCAAGACTGGGGAACCGTTGCTTCAGCATCTAGTAAACCATCATCCGTTGCTCTTAAGTAATAACTAGAACCAGTATCAATATTGACAATGTCTCCACTACGAATACAACCTGTTCCGTCTTCTTGTTCACTATTAGTCACTTTAAGGTTGAATTTTTCCCAAGGACCTACTTCATTCCGATCAGCATTTACCTCTCCGTCTCCATTTCCTTCAGCTACTAAATATTTATTATGAGCTGATTTAAAAGAAACATTAAATAAAGATGTGACTGGAGCACCAAATTCATTTGTCCAGTTACTCCCTGCATCTGGACCACCTGGACCACCACTGTTTATACATAGATCCGACATGCATCCACTTTCTAAATTCCCCCATCTATTAATTCCACCGGATAGTGGGTTTGCAGGATCCTTCCCAGGTTCTGTCCACGTATTGTCATTACTTAGCCATGCTGGCCAATTTTTTCCTGACAATCCTTCTTGTAAATCAAAGTCATACGCTTCAACAACATTCCATGAGTCCCATGCTGTCCCTTGACTTGTTATATCTACTAAAGAGTCTAGGACAAAATCCATATACTCATGTACTCCCGGATCTTTCCATGTTCCATGGGAACCTTGGGCAGAGTACGTTACAATATGGGTGTTTTCAACTTTAGAAAACTCACTCCAATTATATTTCTTAGACCACGCATGATAGCGAAGATCCACTTGAGTTGGTTCACCATTTACCAACCTAATTTGTAGGCCTTCCCAATCCCCAACATGATGGCCAAACCCTACCCCATTATCTACGAAGGGAATGAGACTTTGTAACCAATCTATGTTATTTGTCATTTTTCCTCGGTTGTAAGGATACCAAACCATGTAATTGATATCGATCGTATTTGGCCCAGCTTCACGCCAACCAGCATATATTTTTGCAGAGTTTAAATCACCACGAAAGAAGTCGAGTACCCCATTCGGGTTACTTAATGATTCCTTTGTTCGTAACGAATATTCATTACTACCGGACGGCTTGTACCTTTCCATATATTGTGCTGACCATTCAACAGAAGAAGGAAAATATTTTTCATCATTATCAAACCATATACGCGGTGCATATTTTTCAATCAACTCTAATTTTTCTTCTGATGAATAATTAATAGTTGAACCATTCGCAAACACATCTTTCGGAAAAACGCTAACAATAAGTATTAATGAAAGGAATGTTATTAGTTTTTTCATTGTCAATATTCAACTCCTATAAATTATAATGTTTAAATACAAAAAAATTTTTTCTTAGTATCCTAGTCTAACTATTTATCATTATAACAAAATTAAAATAATTTAAAATATTTATCCTGAATTTTATTTTTATATTGAAAAAAAAAGTGTCAGTCCGCTTTACGAACTAACACTTTTCCGCTTTCGTTTTCCCACTTCTTCTTTTGAATACAGATTTCGACTAACAAGGCATCTTTATGAGCCCCTTTAAGGGGAAACTAAGCTTGGAAGAGCAGAAGATATGAACCTTGCTAATCAAGGACCGTCCCCTTGATTGCGTTTTTCCATCTCTTCTTTTGTATAGATGACTCTCATCGGGTTTCCACCGACAAAGCTTCCTTCTGGAACATCTTTATGAACGACTGTTCCCGCACTGACGATGGCTCGATCACCAATGATCACTCCCGGAAGGATCATAGAATTAGCGCCTATCATGACTTCATTTCCAATTTTAACGTCGCCTAAACGATATTCATCGATTAAATACTCGTGCGTTAAAATCGTCGTGTTATAACCAATGACACAGTTTCTACCCACCGATATTTTTTCCGGAAACATCACATCAAGCATGACCATTAAAGCAAAAGATGTCTCTCGATCTACCTTCATTCTTAAAAACGTTCGATACAGCCAGTTTTTCATTCCTAAAAAGGGAGTATACCGTGCCGTCTGAATGACGATGAAATTTTTCATCACCTTCCAAAATGAGACGGTTTTATATACTTGCCATAATGAATTTGGGCCTTTAACGGGAAAACGTTCGGTTCTTCTCACTTTATTCCACTCCAACGATTTTTAAGAGATCGGTCATCTTATGAAGCATAAAATCAGGGTTATATGCCTTTAAAAACTCCTCACCTTTGATCGTCCAACTCACTCCTGCCGTTTTCGTCCCAGCATGTTTCCCTGCCTCAATGTCATGGTAATTGTCACCTACCATAATGGCATGTTCTGCTTTTGCATCAAGTTGCTTTAATGCTGTTAAAACAGGCTCTGGATGAGGTTTGGCATTTTCTACATCATCTAGGGTGACGACAACATCAAAAAATTGATCTAGGTTCGTTAACTTAAGGCCCATATTAACAGTACTACGAATTTTCGTCGTGACGATTCCGAGTTTGTACCCTTTTTGATGCAACATCTCAACTGTCTCAAAAACAGAATCAAATTCCTTTACAAGCACATCATGCTGCTCATGATTAAACTTTCGGTAGACAGCCATCATTTCCTCTACTTTCCCCTCATTCATCTCCGCAAACGTATCGTATAAAGGAGGCCCAATAAACGAAAAAACATCCTCTCTTTTATATTGATTGGGATAATAATGATTGAGTGTGTGAAGAAATGATTCAATGATTAACTCATTCGTATTAATTAAGGTTCCATCTAAATCAAACAAGATTGTCTCTATTTTCATGTCTTGTATCCTTTCTAGTTAACTTACTACATTGAATTTTCTTTATCTAGATAGCGATTTTTTGCCATTCCTGTCATACGACGAACTACAATAACTCCTATAGAAACTACGATTAAGACGATAGAAATAAACTGGGCCATTCTTAAAGTTTCCGTTAGCATAAGACTATCTGTACGCAATCCTTCGATAAAAAATCGACCGACTGAGTACCAAATAATATAGGATAAGAACAATTCTCCACGTTTTAAATTCACTCTACGTAGACCAAGCAAGATAGCAAAACCTAAAAAATTCCAAAGTGATTCATATAAAAAAGTTGGTTGATAGTAAGCGCCATTAATATACATTTGATCAATTATAAATTCAGGTAAATGTAGATTTTCAAGAAATTCTCTTGTTACCTCTCCTCCGTGAGCTTCTTGGTTTATAAAATTTCCCCAACGACCAATGGCTTGTCCAAGAATAATACTAGGGGCCGCGATATCTGCTAGTTTCCAAAAGGAAAGGTTTTTCACTTTCGCAAAGATAAATCCCGCAAGAAACGCTCCAATTAATCCACCATGAATCGCTAATCCACCATTCCAAACTTGAATGATTTGGCCAGGATTTTGTGAATAGTAATCCCATTGAAATAGAACATAATAAGCACGTGCAAATATAATCGCCGTTGGAATCGTATACAAGGCAATGTCAACAAATGTGTCTTTATGTAACCCTAACCGGCTTGATTCACGAACAGCTAGCCATAATCCAAGTAAAGCCCCTGTCCCGATAATTACCCCGTACCAATAAATCTCAAAAGGGCCCAGCTCCAATGCAACTGGATTTATAGGTTCAATCATTTAGTAAATCCCCCATTAGTTAATTATTTATATATCGTCATTTTCTCCGTCATCAATCGCATGCGCGAGCTTGGAAGTAAACTGCTCGGCTGCATTTAACCCCATTCTTTTCAAACGAAAATTCATGGCAGCCACTTCAATTATAACAGCTAAATTTCGTCCAGGACGAACAGGAACTGTTAATTTTGTTAATTCCGTATCTAATATCTTCATCTTTTCTTCATCAAGTCCTAAGCGATCATATTGTTTCGACTGATCCCAAAGTTCCAAATTAATCACAAGTGTAATTCGTTTATGATTTCGAACAGCACCCGCTCCAAATAACGTCATCACATTAATAATCCCTAACCCTCTAATTTCAAGAAGATGTTCAATTAATGGTGGCGAGCTCCCTATTAGCGTATCTTGATCTTCTTGGGTAATTTCTACACAATCATCGGATACAAGACGATGCCCCCTTTTCACTAGCTCTAAAGCTGTTTCACTTTTTCCGACACCACTTTTCCCAATGATCAAAACGCCCACCCCATATATATCAACGAGTACGCCATGAATAGCGGTGGATGGAGCAAGCTTGCTTTCTAAAAAGTTCGTTAATCGACTCGATAAGCGAGTGGTTTTCTGGTCTGATTTCAACACAGGAACAGCTGCATTTTCGGATGCTTCTATTAGTTCATCTGGCACTTCCATGTCTCTTGTGACAATAATAGCTGGTGTCGCATCGGTACATAAACGATTCATCCGATTGACACGTTCACTTTGTTCTAATTTATGAAAGAACGAAATCTCTGTTTTTCCTAAAATTTGCACTCGCTCTTTCGGATAATAAGCGAAATAGCCTGCCATTTCTAAACCAGGACGAGAAAGGTCACTCGTGGAAATTGGACGACCGACTCCTTCTTCACCACTGACAAGCTCTAGTTGAAATTTATCGATAAGATCTTGTGTACGTACTTTTGCCAAGATAGTTCCTCCTTAACGTCATCACTCCATCCTATTTTAGCACTTTTCGCGATGCAGACAAAAAGAAACTCCACACAATCGGCTACTTAAGACTGAAATTCTTTTATAGTTTATATAAAAAGGAGGTAAGATCATTGAAGATATGCTTGGACGCTGGACACGGTTATGAAACGAGAGGAAAAAGAACTCCTGATGGATTTAAAGAGTATCAATTTAATCGAGCGGTCATACATGAAATGAAAAAGCAACTAAATTATTTTGACGTTTCATGTTATGAAGCACATTCAGACCAGAGGGATATTCCCTTAAAAGAACGAACCAATAAGGCAAACAAGTTAAATGTCGATCTATATTTGTCTATCCATGCCAATGCTCACGGAAATGGGCAAGAGTGGACTTCCGCTAATGGAATTGAAACGTTTGTATACAAATCTAAACCAAAAAAAGCATTTCAATTAGCCCTGCAAATCCAAAAACACCTTGTTCAAGAAACAGGAAGGAAAGATCGAGGAGTGAAGCTAGCCAATTTTCATGTACTTCGCGAAACAAAAATGACGGCGATTCTTTGTGAATGTGGATTTATGACAAACAGGCAGGAGGCAACCTTGTTAAGAAAGGGTTCTTATCAAAAAACGTGTGCCACAGCAATTGTGAAAGCACTAGTAGCCTTTTATCACTTAAAACCCGTTCACAACCAAAAATCCCTCTATAAAGTACAGATTGGTGCTTTTCAATCTAGAAGTAACGCGGAAAAGTTAATGAAGAGATTAACTGAAGACGGCTATGAAGCATTTATCGTCAAAGATTAAGAAAGGGATTCCTTTTGGGGAATTCCCTTTCTTATTTGAGCTTTATCCAAAACTGATCTTTCTCAGGATGTTTTTGAGGAGAATAATGATAATGCTTGTTCAAATAAGGGGAGTACGTTCTCATATATAGCACATGGGTTTCTGGATAGAAGTGAATAAGACGCAAAAAACCTGAACCTCCTTCTGAAACACTCTGATAATCAGCTAAGATTTGATATACATAGCGATCCGTTCGTCCATCACCATTATCATCCACATCACTAATCAGCTTCTCACTATCATCATAATGACCACTAAGAACCACTCGAACATTTTCATTTGGCTTCACCACTTGCTCAAAAATCTCGTCACCAAGCTTTGTTCTTTTCCCGTTCTTATGTAAATACTTATGAAAATTTAAAATAGCAATGCGATCTTTATATGAAGATAATACTTGATTCATCCAATCCATCTCTTCTTTTTTTATCCCCCAACCCATATATAAAAAAATAAACTCTTTTTTGCCAAGGGTTAATAAGTCATAATGCCCTTTATTATTTTGATAAGAACCTCCATAATGATCTTTTTCTTTGAATCGATCTTCACCAAAAAACTGCTCATAGATCAGGTAGTTCTTCTTATTTAATAAATCATGATTGCCTGCTAAAATGCCGTATGGAATGTCGGATTTATCAAGCTGACTCATCATATTATTAGCGACATGCCATTGAAACATTTGTTCGCTATTATGAACAATATCACCGGTATGGATAACATATTGAATGTTCCATTTTTTTTGATTGGAAATAATCCATTCTATTTGATTCTCAAATATGTGAGGATACTTTTTTGAATAGTATTGTGTATCTGTCATCCAAATGATCGTATCATGATTTTGATCTTGAATAGGAGTTGCTGCTGTATAAGTTTGAAAACAAAGATTGAGCCAAGTTGCTATAAAAAAAATAGTCCAAATCTTCTTCATTATCATCACCTTACAATTAAGGTACCCATGTTGCTCCTATAACCGAACAAGTAAATTAAGGAATTATTGTTGAGGGAACACCGCCAATAGATTCTGTTGTGGAAAATATATGTGAATATTTATGTATTTAAACAAGAGGACATCAATGTTACAAAGCATTATATATATAAAGTTGAACTTATGTCAGTCAATCGAGCTAATATGCAAAGACATAAAATATACATGAAATATAAGGAGGTGGTAGCTAAGTTGAAAATCGGAATTATTGGTGCTGTGCCAATTGAAGTCGAACTTCTTTTATCAAAGATGAATATTCAACAAAAAGTTATTATTGCAGATATCCCTTTTTTTACTGGTATGATTAAACAAATACCTGTGGTTGTGTGTATATCTAAGATAGGGACAGTAAATGCTGCCCTTGCATCCACTCTTTTAATTGAGAACTTTAATGTAGAATCGATTGTATTCAATGGTGCTGCCGGTGCATTAGTTACAGATGTAAATTTTGGTGATGTCATTGTATCTAGTGGTACACAGTTCTGGAACGTTAATTATACAGCAATTGATGTTCCCATAAGTCAATACCCTGATCTTCGAATATCTGTTTATAAAGCAAACAAGAGACTCATTCATTTAGCTAAAAATAGTCAAGAACAAGTTGATTTCTGTATAGAAATTGGAAAGGTATTAACAGCAAATACATTCGTAGCTGACGTAGAGCTAAGAGATAAATTAAGAATGAAATTTAATGGTTTGTGTGTTGAGACAGAAGGAGCCGCTGTAGGTCAAGTTACATCTTTGAATAAAATACCTTATATCGTTTTTAGAGGTATTTCTGATTTCTCAAATAAAAATTCTCCAAAAGACATTAATATATTTGGGAAATTAGCTGCTGATAATGCTCAGAAAGTAACATTAAATGTTTTAGCTCAATTATGTTAGAGCAATACGATAATAATCAAATTAAGTTTATAGAAAAACAATAAACGCTAGACTGTTAACCGTAAAGGCTACCCATTTTGTTGGTAATCATAACTGTTTCTTAGCTTGTAATCTATTTTTCTCCATCCTCACTAAATACTCCCTTGAAACCTCAAATGCTCACTTATTCGTCTTACTATTCCTTCATCATTGTCTTTCATATAAACCAAAGGGAACTCCAAAATAAGAGCTCCCTTTCTTTTATTCTTTCCCACGCTTCATGAAAATAAAGTCGATTCCAAATAACATGAGCAAAAGACCAGTAAATAACCAATTAGAGTAACTCGTAGCAGTTAGAGGTAATTGAGCCTGTGTCTGGTTAGAAGTCTTGTCGATTTTATCTTCATGTGTTTTATGTTCTTTTTCGTCCACTTCTTCATATAAGGATGTCCCATAATGTCGATTAAAATCGCTAACCTTTAATTCTTGATTTCCTCTATTGATAATCCAAAAAACAACATTCTCACCTGACGGGATAGAGATGGATTGCACAGGTCGCCATTTTAAATCGGCCTCCCTTCCTTTCATTGGGTAACGATAACGAATCGTCTTGTACCAAATAAATGAACAAGCATACATCAGTTAAACAGTATTATTTATTACCTGAATCCGTGGTATTAGCAGTGATGTTCACGCAATCATGGTATTTTGAATAGAGTGAACACCCTGGATATGATGAAGCTTTCCATGACCTAAAACAGGGAAACGGAAACCTCTTATTTAGAGAAAAAAAGCACGCTAAATAAACCTCTAAAAAGAACGGATTTTTACAGGTTTTTCTATGTTTTCTTTTTTCTAATTTAAATTAGTGGATGAAGACCGCCTAAGTACTGAAAACCGAATAGATCCTTCTAAACGTATGGAACCAAGGGCTATTTTTGCCAAACTTTAAGTAGACTTTTCGTGCATGTCTAACCATCTTAGAGGCAATGGTAATTAGATTTTGAATGACTTTTTTTATTCGACGTCGAAACACCTTCTTTTTTAATGGGGCATCACTTCCTTTTAAACTTTCTTGTCCAATGATTCGAAGCAGATTATAAACAAAACAGCCAAGGTGTAAGATTAAATCATTCGTCGCAAACTTTCCTGATGGAAAGCGCTCTAAATCCAAATCTGTCTTTAATTCACTATGAAATTGTTCGCATGTTCCGTGTTCATGATAGAGAGGAATGACCTGTTCAGGTTCGATATTCAAAGAAGTCCAGTAACTTTCGAACTCGATTTCAGGGACTAATAAAATTTGTCCATTTCGATCGATCGTCCGCTCCACGACCTTATAAATTTGACGCACGGGTTTTCCCATTTTCTTAGGAGTTGCTTCGACAGACCCGTAAAATATTCGTTTTCCTTCCCGAGCTTCGATCTCCTTTCCGCGTTCTTTTGCGATCATTAACCAGGTCTCTGGATTTTCTCTTCGTGGGTTCCGTTTAATAATAAAATCGACCTTTTCTTCGTCACATACCTTTAAATTATCCGCACTATCATTTCCACCATCGAGACGAATGAGTAGAGGAAGATCGGTGATTTGTTTGGCATAACGAATGGATTCTTGAAGGAAGTGGTCTGTTCCTTTTTGAACATGCGTCTTTCCTTCACGCAATTCAACATTGACAATGTATCCTTCTTGACCTAGATAGCTGAAATTTGGCGCATAGCCATCACATCCCTTATAGGTACGACTCACGCCTTCTTTTTTGGTGTTCGAATTATCAAAAGGAGATACATCCATATCAAGTGGGACGAAAGCTTTCTCCTCCCCGTTCTCGTCTTTTAACATCGTGGGTGTGACGGGAGAATCAAATTGTTTAAGGAGCTGAACGGATTCTTCGAGAATAATGTTTTTCCATCCATCTTCTTTGGCGATTTGATTTAAACGCTGTCTGAGTGTTGAACTTGATGGCACTTTCTCCATATCCAATGCACGCATAAAAAAGGGATCGTTTCGAAAAGGTTCGATAGGATCAAAATCATTTTTACTCTGACTCAACAAGCCTATATAGGCTTTTATAATATTTCCATTGTTTATCGATGGAGCTGATTGAATTTGGGGGATCTTGATATCAGAGAAACGTTGACACACTTTCGTTTTAGATAAGAGTAGCCCAATTAAACCTAATCCTGAATGTGTTGATAAGGTTTCATCTGAATCTTCTAATATAAATTTCATCGTATGCACCTACCTGGTGAAAAATTTTTGAACCGAATTTTGCTCATAACACTTATTATACCAAGGTTTGCATAGTTGAAAATGATTTTCCTTTCACGGATTCAGGTTATTAAAAATAAAGTACTTGTCCAATCCTTCGGTCAACCTTTCTCATAATATATAGTGTAGCATGAGTTCCTTTGTGAAGGGAGGTGACCTTTATGTCTGGCGTAGGTGATTTTTCAACGGTTGCTGGTGCTGCTGTTACAGTCACTATTCTTGTTGCTATCATTATTGTCCTTTTAGTCATTGCTTGCGGATTATTTATTATTCAAATGTCCAACAACGCTTTTAATTGTTTTGAAAAACATTAACTTTATTGGTAGAAGTTAAATATAGTTATTCGAAAACAACTATTTTGCTAAACATTTTACCTATTTTTTAAAAAATGAGTTACTTGTCCAATCCTTCGGACAACTTTTCTCATAGTATATAGTGCAACATGGTTTTCACTCATATAAGGAGGTGAACTTTATGTCTAACTCTAACTGTTCAGGTGTTAAGGCTTTTGAAGGTGTTGCTGGTGCTGCTGGGATTGGAGCCATTCTTGTTACAATCGTTTTTGTTCTATTAATCATTGCTGGCGGATTATTCACTGTTCAAATCTCAGCAAATGCCTGTGCTTGTGCACAAAATGATTAACTTTACTTGTAAGTAGCTTAAGAGATAGCACCTCACTATGTTCGGAAACTCTTTTATTATGCTCGGGAGTAGCAATTCTCCTGAGTTTTTTCTTTTTTTCATCTCCAGAAATTCATTGATTTATAATTACCTATCTACTTTTAACAGTTTTAAAGGTGTATAGAAAAATAATGAGCTATATTACATTCAGAATAAAGTTTATACATGATTTAATTAAAAATAGCCTATGAAGAATGAAATCTTCATAGACTATTTTTTGCTTACTTACTATTAATAAAGAGTTTTCCTTCTGCAGTCTTTCTAGACTCATTCCCATAATCATCGCGGGTGATAACTTCGATTCTCGCTCCCTCTGCTTTTAAATTCGAGGTTGCCGTCCAATACCCTACATAATGACCTGGTGATACTTCTCGCATCGGAAGTTCGTTTGCGACCGAGGACAGGTGCTGCATTCTTGATAGCTCATTAGTCAACGGCATTTGAATAACAAACGTCGCATCTAAATTTTCTTCACTTTCAAATTCGATACGAACCGTTTCACCACTGTTTAAATTATGGTCCTCTTCTGGTTTTAAATTGTTGATTTCAGGGTCTGTAAATTTCACGTCCACTTTGATTTTTTTAGCCTTTTTATTTCCAGCTGCATCCTTTGCCACTACTTTAATTTTATTTTCCCCATTATCAAGCATGATTCGTTTACGATACTTCCCGTCTTTTATGGTCGCTTTCTTCCCGTTAACCTTCACCCATTGTAGATGTGGATCAGAGACTGTTCCTTCAACCGTTACTGTTTCACGATTGAGTTTATCACCATTTTTTAGATTGTCGATCGTAAGCGTTGGTTTAGTCTGGTCAACAACCACCTTAACGGGCTGAGATGCATCTGTTACTCCTGCTTCTGTCGATGCTTTGGCTGTCAGAACATTTTCACCAACTGAAAGCGATAGTTCACTAGAAAATTTTCCTTGTTCATCTGTACTTGTGGTTTTCACTTCCTCTTCCCCATTGTATAAATGAATCGTTGTATTAGGAGAAGATGTTCCTGTAACAGTAACTTCTTTTTTATTCGTAATCTCTCCACCTTTCGGAGAAGTAATTTCTGGAACGGCAACTTCATAGTCAACAACTGCTCTAATCATATAGTTGCCTTCCTCTTCAGGGGCAAGTGACCATACTCCTCCAATATACTGCCAACTACGTCCGGCGTAATCACCATCTTCATCTGTCGATAATCCTGGCGAGTCTGTATTTACGTTTGATTGAAGGTAAACGATATAAAAATCTCCTTCAACCATAATTCCTTTACTCGATAGATCGATTTCTGTCCATTCTCCATTTCGAAGGGCTGTTGCATCTATTGGACCTGCAAGCTTTTTACCCGGAGCACCATCAATACCCGAATTATCATAAACAGCCACTTGAAACGCTGTTCCTCCTGGATTAGGCCACTCTTCTCCCCAGAACTTAAACAAGGCACCATTTACAAGCGCTCGTTCTTGTCCGTCTTTTAAAGACATTTTTACAGCCCATCCATTTCCCGCATCATAATAAGCTCGTGCATTTTCTGCGGTTCCATTGTCATAGGCAATCACATCAGAGTAACCGATGAAAGGCTTTAAGGAAACGTTTTGGAGCGATGTTTCTTCTCCTTTTACTTCTACCGTAAATTCGGAACTATAATAAGAAGCAGCTCTTACGACTACTGTATAGTTTCCTTCATAAGCTGTGATCGAATATTCACCTTGTTCATTCGTTGTAACAGGTGTCACAGCAGCATCTTCCACTAAATATAAAGTAGCATCTTCTATAGGCTCACCAGTTTGTTCATCTGTAACGACACCCGTAATTTGTCCTTGTGGTAATTCTTCTAAAACAAAATTCGCCTCCGACACTTCATCCTTTATTATCTCTACCTGTTTTGCTTTTGAACGATAACCATACGATTCAGCCTGCACTGTATAAGTACCGACAGCATGAGTAAGCTGATAACTTCCATCCTTTAAACTCGAATAAGTCGACTTCCCTGTTTCAAGCACACTTACTTGGGCACTTAAAGGTAGAACAGATGGCTGCTGTTGATTAATACTTAAGTCCTCTTTTTGTTTCGCTGGCTCAATTTGAGCAGGGTTCACTTTATCCTTGTTAGCAGAAACTTTTTTCGTTTGTTTAACCTCATTAGTCACTTTTTTCGTTGGCTCAAATGGCTCGCCTACTAAGGCAAGGTCATCTAAATACCAACCATCGTAAGTCACACTAAAATCAGTCGTTAGATTAAACATGACAAAAATCCGTTGACCTGCATAACTAGATAAATCAATTTCTGCATCAATCCATTCTTGAGAGGTTCCGTCAATACGTAAAGCCTGTTCCCAATTTTCTAAATCCGTTGATATGAAAACATGTCCATAGTCGAAATTAGATTCAATGTTATACCAATGTTTAAAAGTTAAAAATAACGGTTCTTCTTCAGGAACAATAATTGGTGGAATTTGTAAATTCATGTTCGCATCGTTTTCATACATGCCTTCAAGGTTGGTACCATAAACCTTTTCACCTGAAAAGGCAGCTTCTGGCCCAGATTGTGGTTCTCCCCACTGCCAGCTGTCATTTGTACCGTATGAAAACCAGCCCGTTATGTTTTCTTCAAAATTTTGTTGATAGCCTGTCGTAATTCCTTCTTCAACACTCACTACATATTGATCTGATGTTACTTCGTTTGCTCCAAAATCAACCATACTCCAATAATACGTGAGAGCATTTCCCTTTACCGCCTCTGCAGGAATCACTGCTCGATACGTTCCTTCAAGGAAATCACCTTTAACAAGATCGGCTTCAACGGAAGCGAAAGATCCATCTTCCTGACTATAATGTAAAGTAACATTCATTACACTAATATTGTCAGTCACATCAATTTCTAACGGAAGATCCATTTCCGAAAATGAAATTTCTGGATTCGCATGTGAAAACAGAGGAGCTTCTGTATCTTCTCCTTCTTTCGCTACTTGTCCTTTCACTTTGCCTAGACCTGTAACTAAAGCAGAAACCGCATCAAAAGCGTTAACTAAGCCGTGCCCATAACCGTTATTTGGTGATTCAGGAAACGTACTATCTGTTAAAGGTTGGGCCGTTTCAAGTAATACTTCTTCCATTTCATCGACTGTGATAGATGCATCCACCTGTCTAAGTAATGCCGCTACAGCAGAAACGTGCGGTCCTGCCATTGACGTTCCATCCCAACCTCCTTCATAACCACTGCCAGGTACAGATGAACGAATATTAACTCCTGGAGCAGAAATATCAGGCTTTACTTCATCATAAGGAGAAGGTCCTTGCAAAGAAAAGTCCCCTAATTGATCGTTAATATCTGTTGCTCCTGTGGCAAAAGATTCCGGATAGTTCGCTGGTGTGGCAATAGATTCAGGCCCTCCATCATTAAAGAGACCCGTATTTCCTGCTGAAAACTCAGGGAAAATATCTGCTGCACGCCATGCTTGTACCATCTCACGGTACCATTCATCAAGTCCTGGTCCTCCACCCCATGAATTATTAACAACATCAGGTGCTGCTTCAGGATGCGGATTTCCTTCACGATCTTTTGGTGCTAATATCCATTCTCCTGCAGCAAGAAGGTCAGCATCCGTACCTCCTTCAGCCGTGAATGCTTTTACGGCAATCCACTTCGCTCCAGGGGCAACCCCGATTTGATTTTCACCATTTGGTTCCTTTCCGACCATTGTTCCCGTCACATGCGTTCCGTGACCAAGATCATCATAAGCAACCTCTTCATCTGCAACTGCATCAAACCAGTTCAATTCATGGTTTCCTTCATCAGGATTATTTGGATCATACCCCCCGATATTGCTCTTTTAAAGCCGGATGATCCCATTGAACCCCTGTATCAATCGATGCAATAACGGTTCCTGTTCCATCATAACCAAGCTCCCAAGCTTGAGGAGCATTGACTTTATCAATATTCCATTCGATTGACTGTGTAGAAGCATTCGTTTCAGTTGAAGTCGATTCTTTCACCGTCGGCTGATGAATTTGTCGAACTTCATTTGGTAACACTTTCTCTACTTCTGAGAAGGCAGCAATTTGCTCCATTACTTCCTTCGTTGCCGTCACGGCCATACCATTTACAATGTAGAATGACTGAATGTCCTTAACCGTTCCTTCTTTCTTTTGCTTGTCCAAATATTGTTTAAGATTCTCCTGCGTTTCCTCTGCATTCACTCGCAAAGTGGAAACGATAGTTGATCTTTTTTGAACCTCTGTTTGATGGGCTGATAACTTTTTTTCCTTTGCTTTCTTTTCCGCTTTTACGGCAACTGCTTTTGTATCTACTTGTTCTTTTAGCTTTATTAAAAAGGTGACCTCTTCTTGCTCCTCAAATTGTTTTAATAGTCGATCGCTAATCTTACTTTCTATTAACGTCTTATTCTCTTTAAGAGAAATAGAAGTTTTCTTCGATGTTTGAGCCAAAGCAATGCTAGGTGTAAAAACCGATAATACTAACACAAAAATAGATACATAGGTTAATAGTTTTCGAGTCATTTTTTTCACTAAATCCTTCCTCCTTTATAATTTTACTAAAACAATGACGCCTCCTTTTATACAATCTTTTTGAACTATCCAAAGATGTTACCCTTCATAATATAGGAAAGGAGAGAGGAAGTTTGTCGATTTAAGTTGGAAAAATTGTCTAATCTTAATTCGCATCAAAAAGACTAGAATGTTTCGTTCAATAGATCGATCTGCTTAGTATTTGATTTAGGAGAAAAGTTCGATATGTAATTTTAAGAGAATCAGAAATTTCATACACATAAAATGGTATAAGAAGGTTGAAAGGAGATCCAATTGGAACATTAGGACGTAAAAAAACACCCAAAGCTTCACCTTTGAGTGTTTATTTTTTATCTTGAAGGGGATTGATGATTATTTTTTGAATCAAAAGTTGCAGGATTGATATGATGATGGCGGCAATAACAGCCATACCAAAACTATTGATATTAAAGGAATCTCCCATCAAACTTTGCGTAATCATTAATGTAATGGCATTAATGACGAATAAAAATAGACCTAAACTCAAAATGGTAACGGGTAAGGTCAGTAAAACAAGAAATGGTTTCACAATAACATTAAGAACCGAAATAATCATACTAGCTAAAATAGCCGCCCATACGCTACTGATATAAAAATCATCTCCGAAATAACCAGAGACAACAATGAGAATAAGCGCATTAACGAGTACACTTGCAATCCATTTCATAAACATTTAAACGTCTCCTTCTTTTCCTTCTTCTGGCATAACCAACGCTGCAACAATATAAATAATGATAAATGGTGCTCCAGCTGATATAACAGCTCCGACCGCAAATAGCAGTCGTAATATTGTCACATCAATATTAAGGTATTCAGCAAACCCCGCGAGGACACCTGAAATTTTCTTATCATTGGTTTTTCTAACTAATTTTTTCATAAATAAATCACCCTTCCAACTGTTGAACATGAATTGAACCTGTTTTTGTGTTCGCAAACAAATGCAAATGATCTTCTATACTGCTTTTCCTTTTAAACGTAATTTCTTTCTGCAAAACTTCGTTTTTCTGTTTTAAAACGTCAACGCCGTCAATGTCATACGAAATTGCTCCGACATTCGATGTAAGTTGAGCATTGATTTGTTTATAAGTCTCAAGGGTAATATTAATATTACCAGTCACTGATTTTGTATGAAGGGTTTGACATTCATTAGTGGTGGTCGCTGAAATGTTTCCGTTTAAACTTTGTAAAAACACTTTAGTTACTTTACCAACAAAGTCAATCATCCCATGAACGGTTTCTGCTTCTATTTGATCTACTGTAACATCCTTTAATTTTATTTGTCCATGAATAGTCTCGAACTCAGCTTCTTGACCTGCTACTTCATTGAAAGAGATCATTCCATTGACTGTTTTAGCTTCAATGTCTTTCACATTTAGCTGTTCCCCTCTTATCGAACCGTTGAACAGCTTTATTTTAAGCTTTTGATACAAATTTTTAGGGATAAATAGTTCTGCATTAATTTTCATCGTTTTTCGCTCAGAACGATAACGAAAAGAAGATTGATTTACCTCACAAAGAGTTTCATCAAGAAATTGTTTTCTTGCTAAATCGACTGTTTCAACTCTATACACCTTCACATCATTTTCAATACGAATATTGTTCTCATCCCAAGTATGAATCGATACATTTCCATTGGCGATCTGAATAGAGATTTCTTCTAGATCGTCAACTTCATATTGGAAAATGTGAGTAAATTCCACAGATTGACCAAAGTTAATATCTAAGTCTGTTTCTTTTACTTTTTTCACTGCCGATTCAAAGAGACTAAATAATTTCGTTGTAATGGATTCCTTTTCTGTGGAATCAGTCCTTTTCTCCCACCGATCATCTTCACCTAATACTTCGGTTGAAAGGTGAAACGTCTTCTCTTCTTCTTTTGATTCAACTTCTTTTTCTAATTCATCAATAATCTGAAACGCTTGCTCAGAAGTCAACTTCCCCTTCTTCAACCATTTTTAAAATTCGTTTTGTTTCTTCTTTCATAAAACCATCCCCCAGAGAATAAAGCAGATTATTTTACTAAAACTTGAATCCCTTTAACAATATTATAAATGACTACCGCTGCGTTAATTAGAAAAAAAACTATGAAGGAACTAATTGCACTAAAAATGGCCGTATTTTGCTCAACGAAAAAGATTGATAGTCCTGAAAAAATAATAAAAAAGAATGAAAGGACCGGGATAATGTGTGATATTAACGCTTTCAGTGCATCATTTTTCACTACTTTTTCGTCAGATATAAAAAAGATGATGAACGGTAATATAAACGGCATAAAAAATATACTGAAGTAACTAAGCGATGAAAGCAAATTTGTTTTTTTCCATTTAGCATCTCTCCTTTGTTTTATTTACGTTATAGTTCCGAAAAAGGTTTCAACATTTATATTTTGGCATCCCTCTTTCTTTTAAAATGCCTTATCGTTTATGTTGTTCATCTTATATTTATCTTAATATGAATTGCCACCTTTAGAACTTTAACTTCATTCATTTTAAATCCATTCTAAAAAGCAAAAAGCTTACCTATGAACGATAAGCTTTCGCAATAGTATTACTCCTTCCCCACCAATTCTTTTTCTTTTACCAGTTGTTCCATTCTTTTTCGATCGCGTTGTAAGATAGGTTTTAAATATTTTCCTGTATAGGATGCCTTTGTTTCGGCGACTTTTTCTGGTGTTCCTTTTGCAACGATCGTTCCTCCACCATCGCCACCTTCTGGACCAAGATCGACCAAGTAATCGGCTGCTTTTATAACATCTAAATTATGTTCAATGACTAAGACAGTATCACCGTTTTCCACTAAACGCTGCAACACCTTTAATAATCTCGATATATCATCAACATGGAGTCCAGTAGTTGGCTCATCTAAAATATATAAAGACCTTCCGGTTGAACGTCTATGTAACTCCGAAGCAAGCTTGACACGTTGTGCTTCACCACCAGAGAGTGTTGTGGCTGGCTGTCCTAACGTCACATACCCTAACCCAACATCATATATGGTTTGCAGTTTGCGATTGATCTTGGGGATGTTTTCGAAAAACTTCAAGGCATCTTCGACTGTCATATCGAGTACATCCGATATATTTGCTCCTTTATACGTCACTTCTAAGGTTTCACGATTATAGCGTTTTCCGTGACAAACTTCACATGGAACATACACATCAGGTAAAAAGTGCATTTCTATTTTAATAATTCCATCCCCGCGACACGCTTCACATCGTCCACCTTTTACGTTGAAACTAAAGCGTCCCTTCTTATACCCTCTCACCTTCGCTTCGTTCGTCGTTGCAAATACATCACGAATGTCATCAAATACTCCTGTATAGGTAGCGGGATTAGACCTTGGCGTACGTCCGATAGGAGATTGATCAATATCGATTACTTTATCAAGATATTCAATTCCTTTAATTTCACGATGTTCACCAGGTTTCGCTTTCGCTTTATGTAACTTTTGTGCTAACGTTTTATGAAGCACTTGGTTAATAAGTGTACTTTTTCCCGATCCTGATACACCTGTAACAGATATAAAGGTTCCGAGCGGAAATTTAACATTCACACTTTTTAAATTGTTTTCTTTTGCACCTGAAATTTCTAAATATCTACCGTCTGGTTTTCTTCGTTCGATCGGAAGAGGGATAAATTTATTTCCCGACAAATATTGACCTGTTAAGGAGTTCGGGTCATTCATTACCTCATCTGGTTTTCCAGCTGAAACGATCTCTCCACCATGAATTCCCGCCCCTGGACCAATGTCAATCAAGTAGTCCGCCGCCATCATGGTATCTTCATCGTGTTCAACTACAATGAGTGTGTTTCCAATATCTCTCATGTTTTTAAGTGTAGCAATTAATCGATCATTATCCCGTTGATGGAGTCCAATAGAAGGTTCATCTAATATATAAAGAACACCGGTTAACCTAGAGCCGATTTGTGTTGCTAAACGAATTCGTTGTGCTTCTCCTCCTGAAAGGGTTCCAGCAGAGCGACTTAACGTTAAATAGTCTAAACCTACATTAACGAGAAAGCTTAAACGTTCTTTTATTTCCCGTAAAATTAATCGGGCAATTTGCATATCTTTTTCTGATAGTTCTAGGTGATCAAATAGTTGATAAGCTTCTCTTGTCGATTTTTCTGTTACTTTTCCAATATGCAACCCTTGAATAAGAACAGAAAGACTTTCCTTCTTCAAACGATGGCCTTTACACGTTGGACAAGATTGTTGCGCCATATATTTCTCCATTTGTTCACGTATATAATCAGAGCTTGTCTCTCTATAGCGACGTTCAATATTTCGGACAACACCCTCAAATTGAATATAATTCTCTCGTACATGTCCATAATCATTCTCATAACGAAAATAAATCTCTTCGCTTCCACTACCATAAAGGATTTTATCCATTAAATGTTTCGGGATATCTTTCACAGGCATTTCCATATCAATCCCATAATGATTACAAACAGATTCGAGTAGCTTGGGATAATATTGCGAGCTCGATGGTTCCCAAGGAGCGATGGCATGCTCTAGTAACGAACGATTTTGATCAGGAATGACAAGCTGCATATCAACCTCAAGCTTCGTCCCTAATCCATCACAGCTTTGACAGGCTCCATATGGACTATTGAAGGAAAACATTCTTGGTTCAAGCTCACCAATAGAGAATCCACAGACCGGGCAGGCATGATGCTCGCTAAAAAGAAGCTCTTCTTCGCCAATCACATCAATAATGACTCGTCCTTCCCCAAGCTTTAATGAGGTTTCTAATGAATCAGATAAGCGTACCTCGATACCATCTTTTACTACAACACGATCAATAATGACTTCAATCGAGTGCTTTTTGTTTTTTTCTAATTTGATGTCTTCAGCTAAATCAACCACTTCACCGTCAACGCGAACACGAACATATCCTTGTTTTTTAATATCCTCTAGCACTTTTACATGTGTTCCTTTTCTGCCCGATACCACTGGAGCTAACACTTGCAGCTTCGTCCGTTCTGGATATTCCATAATCCGATCGACCATTTGTTGAATGGTTTGTGAGGAAATTTCTATATCATGATTTGGACAAGAAGGTTTTCCGATCCTCGCAAATAATAGTCGTAAATAATCATATATTTCAGTGACCGTTCCAACGGTCGATCTCGGATTGCGACTCGTCGTCTTTTGGTCAATCGATATAGCTGGTGATAACCCTTCAATGGCATCTACATCTGGCTTATCCATTTGACCTAAAAATTGTCTAGCATAAGCCGATAAAGATTCTACATAACGTCTTTGTCCTTCTGCATACACTGTATCAAAAGCAAGCGACGATTTTCCGGAACCCGAAAGACCGGTTAAAACCACTAATTGATCTCTCGGTATTGTAACATCAATATTTTTCAAGTTATGAGCACGGGCTCCTTTAACTTGAATTTTATCCATTACCATTGTATACCCCTCACCCTTCTGCCTTCACTCTAAAATAAGGTCTCTAAGCTCTGCTGCACGCTCAAATTGCAATGCTTTGGCTGCATCTTTCATTTCTTGCTCCATTTGTTCGATGACTTTTTGGCGTTCTTTTTTGTTCATTTTCGAATACTGTTTACCCGTATTCGTTTCGTACGTTTCAGTATCCTCTGCGGCAATCGTCGCACGAATAACATCGCGAATTTCCTTTTTAATCGTTTGTGGTGTGATTCCATGCTTGTCATTGTATTTTTTTTTGAATAGAGCGACGGCGTTTCGTTTCTTCGATTGCAATATTCATGGAATTTGTCGTACGATCAGCATACATAATGACATGACCATTCGCATTCCTTGCCGCACGACCAATCGTTTGGATAAGAGAACGTTCTGAGCGAAGGAACCCTTCCTTATCAGCATCTAAGATCGCTATAAGGGATACTTCAGGGATGTCCAACCCTTCCCTTAATAAATTAATTCCGACTACTACATCATGCTTTCCTAATCGAAGTTCTCGTATAATCTCAATACGTTCGAGCGTTTTAATTTCTGAATGCAAATAGGTTACTTTAATACCGATTTCCTTTAAATAATCCGTTAAATCTTCAGACATTTTTTTCGTTAAAGTGGTAATTAAAACACGTTCATTTCGTTCGATACGTTTATGTATCTCCTCTAATAAGTCATCGATTTGTCCTTCACTTGGTCTTACGTCTATTGTTGGGTCTAACAATCCTGTTGGACGAATAATTTGTTGCACCATTTTAGGGGTATGTTCGATTTCATATGGACCTGGTGTAGCTGAAACATAGATCATGTTGTTCATATGTTTCTCAAATTCTTCAAACTTAAGTGGACGGTTATCCTTCGCTGAAGGAAGTCTAAATCCATGATCAACAAGTACTTGTTTTCTTGCTTGGTCTCCATTAAACATCGCCCGAACTTGAGGTAAGGTCACATGTGATTCATCAATGACAATCAGAAAGTCGTCTCCTAAGAAATCAAGTAACGTATACGGTGTCGAACCAGCCGTTCTCAATGTTAAGTGTCTTGAATAATTTTCAATCCCTGAACAAAAGCCCATTTCACGCATCATCTCTATATCATATCGGGTCCTCTGTTCAAGTCTTTGCGCTTCAAGTAGCTTATTTTGTTCATTGAGCTCCTCTAACCTTTCTGTTAACTCTTTTTCTATATTGACGATTGCTTTTTCCATTTTCTCTTGTCTAGTGACGAAGTGAGACGCTGGAAATATGGCGACATGTTGGCGCTCACCTGTAATTTCACCTGTTAAAGCATCCACTTCCCGTATACGATCAATTTCATCTCCAAAAAATTCGATACGAATGCACTGCTCTTCTCGAGAGGCAGGTATGATTTCAACGACATCTCCACGGACACGGAATGTACCCCGTCTAAAATCAATATCGTTTCTTTCATACTGTATGTCAACGAGTTTGCGGAGGAGTTGATTACGTTCCACTTCCATACCTGTACGCAAGGAAACAACAAGCTCTTTATATTCCTCTGGTGAACCTAGACCATATATACAGGAGACACTGGCGATGATGATGACGTCATTACGTTCAATTAAAGAAGAGGTTGCAGAGTGACGTAGCTTATCAATTTCGTCATTAATACTCGCATCCTTTTCAATAAAGGTATCTGTTTGCGGAACATAAGCTTCTGGCTGATAGTAATCATAGTAACTTACAAAATACTCAACAGCATTGTTCGGAAAAAACTCCTTAAATTCACTGTATAGTTGCCCAGCTAACGTTTTATTATGAGCAATCACTAAAGTCGGCTTGTTTACTTCTTTAATGACGTTTGAAACAGTAAACGTTTTTCCCGTCCCTGTTGCCCCTAGTAACGTTTGATGCTTAACTCCATTGTTAATACCTTCCACTAGTTGTCGTATTGCCTCTGGTTGATCACCTTTTGGTTGGTATGATGATACTAATTCAAATTGATCCATCCAAAAAGCCCCCATTTCCGTTAATTTGTATTCCTATTGTACCACATTGAAAGGAAAAACAACCAAAAAAACGAACTTAAGTTCGTTTTTTTGAATATCTAGCATTCATTTATTAATCCACTATCGAAACAATTTTCTCTAACCGTTTCGTTAGCTTCTCTCTCCATACCTCAGCTAAAGGTTCCACTTTCAAGATTCTTTCCATTCCTTTTACATTGTTTTTTTGATGAAAGAACACTTGGTTGGCATATAAAATGGTGACGTTGTTTGGATGTGATTCTAACAAATCAATCGGACTGTCCTCTCGAACAACCCCTTCTGAAAGCACGCGACAGAAAAAGCCCGTGTACCCTGTATCAATCACTCGGCTAAGATCAATCGTTGTCCGTTTCGTAATCGTTTGACAAGGGATTCTCCCTTGTGACACTTGAACAATTGCCTCTCCTAGTTGATACACACCCCCGATACAAACATCTTTCTCATGCATATTTATAGCTGTCACATTTTCTCCAAAAGCAGCCTTAGGTAAAATCACTCCATATTCTCTTTCCCACATCGAATAATGTTCATAAGAATAAAAGCACACCGCTCGATCTGGTCCACCATGAAACTTTGTATTCGCTACCCCATCATGATGAAACCCTTCTTTACTTAAATAAACTTCTTTAATCGCGCTTTTACCTATTCCCGAATACATCGTTTTATCTTCACCATATTGTATTTCTTTAGGTTTACCAACGGCTAAATGAACGAGCTTACGAGTCATTTTCACATCCCCTTTTGTCATTCATTATTGCTTTACCCTCTTAACATCTTCAATCATTTTTTTTGACACCATAAATCCTGCTATTAAGGATGCCACATCTAAAAACCAAATCGCCGTAGAATCCATATGCCCATTAAAAAAAGCAACTATTAGCAAAGCTAACGTTAAGCCTGTCCCAACATAATGGTTATAAGTCACTCTAGAAAAAAGCAAAACTAAAAAAAAGGGAATTAATAAAGCCACCAACAATTTAATCATGAATTTTTCTCCTCTTCTAAAACCACTTTATTGCCATTATAACAATGATTCAAGCTGACAAACACAAATTAAACATTTACTAGCTCATCTTCCTGTATTCATGCATATAGATAGGAATGAATGATCAAAACAGGAGAAGGTGAAAAAATGATAAGAATTAGCTTATGTATGATTGTTAAAAATGAAGAAGATACACTGGATCGTTGTTTATCCTCTGTAAAAGGAGTACCTGATGAAATTATCATTGTTGACACAGGATCTACAGATGCTACAAAAGAAATTGCTAAAAAACATAATGCTCGAATATATGACTTTGAGTGGATTGATGATTTTGCCGCTGCACGGAACTTTTCCTTTAGTAAAGCTCGAAAAGACTACATCATGTGGTTGGATGCCGATGACTTGCTCCTTCCCGAGGATCGTCAAAAATTACTAAACTTAAAAGAAAGAATAAGTCCGAAAATTGATGCCATATCAATGATTTATCATACATTATTTGATGAACATGGAAATGTCGTCACTAGTGTTCGAAGAATTCGGATTGTCAAGAAAATACATGACTTTAAGTGGCACGGTTTTGTCCATGAAGATTTAACAACGGAGGAACCTTACAAATACTTTGATAGTGATATCATTGTTACCCATAAAAAACCTGAAGACAAGATGAATAAAGCGGAGGAAGGAAAAACAGGGCGCAACCTACAAATATACGAAAGACACTTAAAAGCAGGAAAGGAGCTTAGTAAACATGACTTGTTTCACTACTCTAGAGAACTGCATAGTAACAAAAGGTATGACGATGCGATTGTGTACTATGAACAGTTTCTAGAGCTAGAAGATATTGAATTACAACATCGTCTATTCGTTATGCATAAACTCGCCTCATGTTATCACATCATAGGGAACATTGATAAAGAAAGAGAGATCACGTTTGAATCTCTTAAGTGGGATGTGCCACACCCATCTTTCAGTTGCAGAATTGCCGAATGGTTTTTAGAAAAAGAACACTATGCTCAAGCTGCCTATTGGTATGAACAAGCCTTGAACGACAAAGCTGAAGATACATGGCTAATCGATCAATTACCTTTTCGAACTTGGCTTCCACATAAACAACTCGGACTCTGTTATTTTCATCTTCAAAAGTATCATGACTCACTCTTCCACAACAAAAAAGTGCTTGAATATCAACCGAATGATGAAGCTACTATGAAAAATATAAAAATGCTGGAAGGTCTTATATAAAATACGAGAAAAGCCCTAGCGGGGGTACAACCGTTAGGGCTGAAAAATGGCTTACGAATTACCACATTCGTAATAATCATTAAACAACATTTATTTCTTTTAATGCCTTTAAATAACGCTCATTAACAATGTCCCAATTGACCGTATTCCACCAATTTTCAACGAATTCAGGGCGGCGATTTTGGTATTTTAAGTAATAGGCATGCTCCCAAACATCAATGACAAGTAGAGGGACTTTCCCTTCTTCTAAAGGAGTGTTTTGATTAGCTGTACTCATGATAGAAAGTGAGCTTCCATCTAAAACAAGCCAGCCATAACCACTACCAAAACGACTGATTGTAGCTTGAGACAACTTATGTTTAAAGTCATCAAACGTATTAAAATAATACTCAATCGATTTTTTTATGTCTCCGTTAGGATCACCACCACCTTTTGGACTCATATTTTCCCAAAAAAGACTATGACAATAATGACCCCCTCCATTGTTCCTTACTTTTGTTTGAATATCCTTTGGCAAAGAAGAAAGGTTAGCAAGAATCTCCGGTAGCGATTTTCCTTGTAATCCTTCAGTTGAGGACAGCGCATTATTTAAATTTTTTACATACGTTGCATGATGTTTACTATGATGGATCTCCAATGTCCTTGCATCGATGTAGGGCTCGAGATCATCATAGTCATATTGTAAATCTGGTAAGATATGAATCAATCTCACCTCCCTTTTGTTGTATTAAGGAAAAATTATTTCCTTAAGCAAATATTATAACATGTCCTAACTAATGTCAAACGAAAAACTTCTTTTTAAAAAAGAAAAAGTAGCCTCCTTTTTTAGAAAGCTACTTTTTATGTTTACACTGCTCCGCTTCGGTCTTTTTGTCGTCACCAATAAATATTAAACCAAGCTCATGATGCTCGCCTTCATACATTGAACGTTGAACAAAACGAACCTCTCCATTAAACCCGATCACATCAAGCTTACAATACGTACGATTTTTTTGTAAAGCCTCATAAAACCCAGAAACCGTCGTGACAGGTTGCCCATTCACCTGGATGATCATTTCCCCAACTTGTAAATTTAATTGATTCGCCGGGGAACTTGGAAGAATTCCTAATATGACTAAACCTTGATCTCTTTTAGAAAAATAAAAAGCAGCAGAATCATCATTCATGCGTTGTTTAATAGAAATAAATTGATGACCAACGAAGGAAAATCCAACACTCCATAAACAAGAGGAGTCCACCAAAGACTCGCAATCGCAAAGGTAAGCGTTAATAACCCTAGCCAAATGATTCTTCGACCTGTTACTTGAATACTTTCCTTCGGCATTGAACCTTGAATTCTTTGGTGAAATCCGACAAATAACGGAACACACAAAAGCCAAAAGGAATCTCCATGTAACGTAAAATGAGACCAGTCTGTAATTGATAGGCTTCCTCCTGGAATTAACAAAAGAGTCGGCAGCCATCCAAACTTTATCGGAACGATGGTTACCAATCGATTTTCCCCGACTACTCATTTTGATAGAGGGAGACGTTTTAAGATGACCTGAACGATAAACTAAAAACCCTTCTATTATTATTAGTAAGGCTAATAATATTGCTAATGTTGGCAAAGAAGTCGTCTCTACATTGATAAGATATTGACTAAACCAATATTCTTTTAAGTCAATCATAGAAAGGATGCTGACTAACAAAATTGTTCCACCCATTGTATACACAGGAGATAATAGTCTTGTCTGGAGTGTTATACATAGCAACAATGTCCATACAGTCATTAAAACAATGGTCCCAAACGGAAGCATTAATCCTGTTAATAGAATTACAAGGGAAAAAAGCACGCCAAGAAAAAGTCCTTTTAGAAAAGTGAACTTCACTTCCTCTAAAGTATCGTAAATTCTTATATGAAAAGACTTTCTCTCTCTCTTTACTCTAAGAACTCCAATTATTACACAATAAAAAAGCATAAAGTATAACAACGGATTCAGAAAAAAACGACCGATACCTTTCGATAACTCCATTAACCATTGTTCTAACAAATGATACACCGCCTTTGAAAGAAATAGCTTTATTTCTTTCATTCTACCAAATTTCTACTAGGCCGTGTTTAAAAAGTATTTCTAGATTGAATAGACTTCTGTGAAAACGATGAAGCTAAAATCTTGAAGAAGACTGTAAATTTGTCCATAAAGAAGTATTATTCAAGGAAAAATCAAACAAATAATTCATCGATGAAATGTTTGTAAAATCTTGAATGGCTAAGATCGTCCTTTTTATATCTGTCAAATTCACACCTAGTCTTTTTTGTTCCTTTATTAAGTAAGAGAAAAACTCTTCAACTGTTTGCTCATCAATTGAAGAAATTTCTTTAATAGAGGTGTAATTTGCAATATACAGACAAAACTGCTGTATACCAATAAAAATTTTTGTGTTTGAGAGGTTCGATTCTTGATCAACCGCTTTGAATTGATGAAACAAATCCTCAAATCTTTCTTTTCTTAATGCACTTGCTCGCTTACTCAATGAATCCCCAACTTTCTAAATTATTCTTCGACCCAACATTATAATAATAACGATTTTACAAGATTCATTTCAACCTTATAAAGACTCATTTTCATTTTTATGCAGGAATGAGAGTTAATATAAAAGAATACGTGAGAAGTTAAGAAAAGTGCAAGCGCCCGTTTAGCAACGAAGGATTAGGAACGTCAACTAAGTACAGTCACGTCCTGTGACAAACGTTGACGCTAGCACATCGTATGCGTCGGAGTTGCTGGCAATGGAGCTAGACAAAAATAAAAGCAACATCCAAATAAGGACAGATTTTTTTACTTTTTTACTCTGTAAAAAAAGCGTAGCACGAATCTTATGATTCAAACTACGCCTTAAGCTTTTGTCCCATAAAAGTTTCTAGTTTACTTGACTAAAATAACGTTTGTACAGCTGCCTTTAATTGCAAATCTTGATTTTTATCTCTTTTTAATTTTTCAATTTCCTCATTTATTTTTGCAGCCGTTTTTTTATCAATTATGCCTGTTGGATTCAATTCAACCTTTTTTTGAAAAGACTCCACGGCCTTCTCCATTATTTTGCTATAATACCCATCTTGTCTTCCTGCATCGTACCCTAATCCAGAAAGTAATACTTGCGCACGTATAATTTGTTCATTATTCATATCGAGTTTCAAAGGTTCTTCAATTTGAATAGGACTAGCATCGAAGAATGATGGCTGTTCCACCTTCAAAGTAGGTTCAACCCCTTTTTTTATGAATCCATTTCCCTTCAGGCGTTAACCATTTATACAGAGTAAGCTTAATATTACTGCCATCGCCCATAGGTATTGCTTGTTGTACCGTTCCTTTTCCAAAGGAGGTTTCACCCACAATAGGTGCATCATTGGTTTCTTTCAACGCACCAGCTAAAATTTCAGATGCAGACGCACTTCCTTTGTTAATTAAAACGGATACGGGATAATCTTTTTCTTTCTTTAACTCAGAATAGTGAACTTCTCGATCACCATCTCTTTCTTCGATTTGAATAATTGGTTTTTTGTTTGGAACAAACTTTTGTAAAATCTCTTCCACCGAAGTCAAGTAGCCTCCTGGATTTCCTCTCACATCAATAATCAAACCTTCAATACCGTCTTTCTCTAGTTGATTTAATCCCTTATTAAAATCCTCAGCAGTCTTCTCAGAAAAAGAGGTAATTTGTATGTACCCATAAGGGTGATTTTTATATGTACCTTTCTCTGCGTGCACCGTTTGAATTGGAATTTTATCTCTCTTCACTTTAAACTTTAAAGGTAATTCTGAGCCTGTCCGTTTTACCTCAATGTTGACACTAGTCCCTTTTTCCCCTCTTATCTTCAACACAGTTTCATGTAAGTCCAGCTCCTCAGTTGAATGGCCATCGACGGAAAGGATGACATCATTTGGCTTTAATCCAGCAACATCCGCTGGTGATCCTTTGAACGGTGAAATAATGACAACTTGTCCATCCACCATTCCTACTTCTGCCCCTATCCCCTCAAATGAAGAATCTAAAGACTGTGTAAATTGCTGAGCAGTTTCTTTATCCATGTAAACGGAGTAAGGGTCTTCCAAGGTAGAGAGCATCCCTTCTATCGCACCTTCTAGTAGCTCCTCATCGTCTACCTCTTGTACATATTTAGTTTTTATAGGCTCAAACGCTTTTTCTAATTTTTCAAAATCGGTCTCACTAGAAGATTCACTTACTTTTACTTCTCCAACTCCCGCATTTGCCATGATTGCTTCTGATTGTTGTTCAAGAGTTTCATTTACTATAAAAACAGCACCTGTCCCAACTAATATTGTCAAAACAAGCGTTCTAGTCAACCACAATCGCTTCATCCTTCTCCATCCTTTCAAGATTCATTCTCGTCCAAGCTATTGTGGTGATAGTATATGCAAGAAGGGAAAGAATCATACGATTAGAAAGTGAAAGGATGACGCTCAAACCATTCTTGATTACGCAAAAAAGCTTAAGGAGTTATTCCTTAAGCTTTTTCTCTTTATTGTATGAAATCAATTGGGTTAACAGGGTTACCATAGCCACCTACGTGAATTTCAAAGTGTAAATGTGGTCCAGTCGAATATCCCGTGCTTCCCATAATACCAATTGGTTGTCCTTTTGATACAGATTGACCTGCAGAAACCATCGGTGAATCTTTCATATGACCATACAGGGTTACATATTTTTGTCCTCCAATATTATGTGCAATTAACGCCCAATTTCCATATCCACCAGAATTCCAGCCAGCCTCGATCACGGTACCATCAGCTGCAGCGTATATCGCAACGTTAGAAGCACGTGAAGCAATGTCTACACCTTTATGCATTTTTCCCCATCTGTAGCCATATCCTGATGAAAGATAAGTAGCAGCTGATGGCCAAGTCCAGTCTCCACTCGAGATATTAGTTGCCATTGATAGAGTGGAACTACTGCTACTTGAACTAGATGAAGAGCTTGATGAACTAGAACCTTTCTTCGCTTTTACTCTAACTGTTTCTGCTTTCATTGCCGCTTCTTGTTGTTTTAATATCTCTGCTTCGTTTTCTAGTTCATCAATATGACCATGCAAATCCTCTGCTTCTGTCTCAATATCTTTTAGAAGCGCATCTTTTTCTTTTTTCGTCGTCTCTAGTTCAGCTTTTAATTCATCTAATTCTTCTTTTTCAGCTGTAAGCTTTTCTAACTCAATTGTTAATTCCGTTTCTTTTTCTTCTAATAGTTTTTGGTCGGCCACGTGCTCTTCTAAAATACGCTCATCCTCTTCAAGGATCGTAGAAATCATACCCACATTCGAGATAAAATCACTGAAGTTTTTAGAACCTAAAAGTACGTCGATATATTTGACAGCTCCGCCGCTATCTTGAATTGCAACAGCACGTTCTTTTAACAATTCTTCTCGTTGTTCAATTCGTTCCTTTACTTCAACAATTTGTTTTTTTAGCTCTTCAATTTTTTTCTCTGCTTCTGCAATTTTTTCCTCAGTATCGCCAATCTTAGCAGAAACCTCAATCATTTGATTATCGAGTTTTTCAATTTCAGCATTTAATTGTTTTTCTTTTTGTTCTAATTCAGCAAGTTCTGAATTTTTTTGATCTATATTGGATTCAATACTAGAACGTTCATTTTGAATATCTTTTAACGATGACGCAATCGCATCATTACTTAAAGGTATAAGGATGGCACTAGTTCCTAATAAAGTAGCTAAACTCAACGACATAATCTTATTAGATTTTTTCATTGTTTTTCCCCTTTTCCCTATGTATTTAATACTGTAGGAAAACTAGTAGAGAGTATTTTGGTGAATTTCTCTATAGTCTTAATAACTTTAAACACTCTCTACTTTATTTCCTTCAATCTATCAATCTATATTCTTAAAAACTTTCTAATGGACATTAAACTTCCCCAAACACCAATTATGGAACCAATTAACATGATAATACCAGAAACTTGGAAAATAAATGGGTTATAAGGTAAGATCTCATAAAATGTTCCTGCCGTATAATTTGTCAACCATTGATAAACTTTATCATAAGAAGTTAACAATAAAACAACTGGGATGACAGAACCTAATAAACCAAGAAAGATTCCTTCCATTAAAAATGGCCAGCGTATGAACCAGTTGGTAGCCCCAACAAGCTTCATAATTTCAATTTCATGACGACGAGCAAAGATCGTAATCTTAATTGTATTTGAGATTAGAAACATCGCTGTAAAGAGCAACCCAATCACAAGCACACTCCCAACAATTCTTGCATTATCTGTAAAACCAAATAGCTTTTCAACGGTTTCTTCACCATATGTTACTTTAGATACATTTTCTAGTCCCTCTGCTTCTTTAGCTATCACACTAGTATCTTGAGGAACTTTTGGTTTTATAATATAGACATCTTTTAATGGGTTGTTTTGTTCATAAAAGTCAAAGGCATCACCCATCGTCTCTTGTAGTTGCTCAAGCTGTTCATCCTTTGATGAAAAAACAACAGAACTTACTTTATCAATTTCTTGAAGCTCTGTTTTTAACTGTTCAATTTGTTCTTCGTCTGCTGCAGGATCAATTTGCACACTGACTTCAACCTGCTCTTCGACCTTTGACGCAACATGGTTTAAATTAAATATGACAACTAAAAAAGTTCCTACTAATAACAGTGTTACAGTAACGGCCGATATAGAAGCAAATGTCATCCATGCATTTCTTCCTAAACTTTTGATCGACTCCTGAAAATGACGTAGAAGAGTACTAATCATATAAACCATACTCCCCTCTTGTCTCATCTCGAACAATCGTCCCATCTTCAATCGCAATTACACGTTTTTTTAGCGTGTTCACAATCTCCTTATTATGGGTCGCCATCACAACGGTTGTTCCTCGATAATTTATATCTTGTAGTAATCTCATAATCTCCCATGAAGTTGAGGGATCTAAGTTACCAGTCGGCTCATCACATATTAATACTGATGGATTGTTTACAATGGCCCGTGCAATCGACACCCTTTGCTGCTCTCCACCTGACAACTCACTTGGGTAAAATCTAGCTTTATGCTTTATTTGCACTAAGTCTAAAATATCTAGTACTTTTTTTCGTATACTCGCCTTCGATTCTCCAATAACTTCTAAAGCAAAGGCAACGTTTTCATAAGCTGTTAAATTAGGGAGTAATTTAAAGTCTTGAAAGACAACTCCTATTGACCTTCTTAAAAAAGGGACGTTTTTCTCTTTTATTTGTGAAAGGTTCTGTTTTTTTATCGTAATCTCACCTTTAGTGGGTTTGACTTCACGATAAATCATCTTTATAAACGTCGATTTTCCAGCACCACTGGGTCCAACGATATAGACAAATTCACCAGAACGAATCGTAACGCTAAGGTCGCTAATGGCTAACACACCATTTTTATATTTTTTACTTACATTTTTCATTACTATCATTGTTGATCACCTGAAGGATTAATTTTTAGAAGCTGTTCAAGAAGCCTATGATCTTTTTTATCGACTTGTTAAACAATCACTTTTAGGGATCGTATAAGATTTTTTAGCAAATACGAAACTTTTTTAATAACTCAATCGTCTATAGTATTTGATACCATTTGAAGCCTTTTCACAAAAACCATTATACCATCAAATTTCATCAAAAATAGACTTTTTCGTGTTACAATTTCATTTCATTTGTCGGTAAATATTGTTACATTGTTTGACAATTCTATAGAACTCTCTAATTTTTCAACCTAGGTATAATGACCTTGTTATTTTCAAGAACATTGGACGTGACATATTTCGACAAATATCATAAGTAATCATATCGTACTTTTAAACAAAATGGAAGGCTATCTGGATATCACGTTAAAATTTCAGTCATTTACCAAAAAAAAGAACACTCCATGAAACTTTCTCATTAAGTGTTCTTTTTCTCTTTATTTTTTTTCTGCTAACCATTTGGCTAAAGCCTCGGCTTCGGCATCTTCTACTATTCCACCTGGCATTGCCCCTTGTCCGTTCACAATAATGGCTTTAATTTCTTCCTCACTGTATTTAGAGCCAATTCCTTTTAACGTAGGACCTGATGCGCCTTCCAAGTTGTTACCGTGACAACCAAAACAGGTTTGTTTATAAATTTCTTCTGCATCGGACACATCCACCGTATCTGAAGATGAATTTGTCGAATCACTTGATTCAGTACTTTCTTTACTCGAATCATCACCATTACTTCCACAAGCGGATAACAATATAATCATTCCAATAAGGATTAAACTTAACATCTTTTTCATGTTAAGACCCCCTCTTATAAATGGTCTCTCTTAAGAAGGTATTCAAATTTTGTCGCAATCAGAGCAAAGCTAAACACCTTCTACTGAAATTATATCGTATCTACGTCCGTTTGAAACCTTCTCCGAACACCTCATATGCGTCCATAACAACAACAAAAGCTGATGGGTCTATGCTTTTTACTAATTGTTTCAATTTCGTGAACTCTGTTTGGTCCACTACACACATTAATACTGACTTGTTAGAGTCAGTGAACCCCCCCCTTGCGCTTTCAGTTTCGTGACTCCACGATCAATTTCATTCAACAAAGCATGCCGTACCTCTTCTTCTTGGTTAGATATAATCATCGCCGTTTTCGAGCGACTGAATCCAATTTGAACGATATCGATGGTTTTTCCTGTAACATATAATCCTATAAGTGCATATAATCCAGCTTCAATTTCAAAAACAAACGCAGCTGATAAAACAATTAATCCATCGATAATAGCCACGCACGTCCCTAAAGTCAAACCTGTATACTTATGGATGATTTGAGCAACTAGATCAACTCCACCAGTAGAGGCATTCCCTCTAAAAACAAGTCCTAATCCTAATCCAACACCTATTCCACCAAAAAGAGCCCCTAGCAAAGGTGTTTCTGTCGCAGGTTGAATATCTTTCGTTACTATAACCACAAAAGGGAGAAATAACGTTCCTACTAGAGAACGAAATCCAAATTGTTTACCAAGAAAAAGAACACCTAAAAGAAAGAGTGGAATATTTAATGCCCATTGAACATAACCTGGCTCCCACCCGTATAGTTCTTCTAATATAATACTGATTCCACTAACGCCACCTGAAGCAACATTATTTGGTTGTAAAAACAAATTGAATGAAATGGCTACAATACTGGAACCGATAAGAATATAGATAATTTGAAAAACAAGCAGTAACCATTTATCTTCTGGTTTATCCAGAAATGGCGTTTTTCTTTTATTTCTTTTCATTCATTATGTACCTCCGTCTATGCAAGTCCTCAAGCAGTATATCACCAACAACTTCATGGTGTAAATAACATTGGTATAACGCATTAATAGCTTAAAGAGGTTGTTCAAACCTCATAAAACACAACTGTTAGATTGTTATAGTTTTCTTCAAGATTGCGAAAATAAACCAAAAAACCTAGTTACCGTGTTATAGTAACTAGGCTTCTTTGTTTGATTCGTTAAATTCTTGAGCGAAGATAAGCATCTATGAATGGATCAAGGTCTCCATCCATTACCGCTTGTGTATTGCCTATTTCTACATTTGTTCGATGATCTTTTACCATCGAATAAGGGTGGAAAACATAGGAACGAATCTGGCTTCCCCAGCCAATCTCTTTTTGCTCTCCTCTGATTTCATCTAACTCTTGTTGCTGCTCTTCAATTTTTCTTTGATAAAGCTTAGATTTTAATGTTTTCATCGCTTTTTCTCGGTTTTTTATTTGCGAGCGTTCTGTTTGACATGTAACCACGATATTGGTTGGCAAATGCGTGATCCGCACTGCTGAATCAGTCGTATTAACGTGCTGACCTCCAGCTCCACTAGAACGATAGGTATCGATTTTTAAATCATCGGTACGAATATCGATCTCAATCTCTTCATTAAATTCAGGCATTACTTCACAAGAAACAAAGGAAGTGTGACGACGGCCTGAAGAGTCAAAAGGAGAAATACGAACTAGACGATGTACCCCTTTTTCAGCTTTTAAATAACCATAGGCATTATGTCCTTTAAGAAGTAAAGTCACACTTTTAATCCCTGCTTCATCTCCAGGGAGATAATCCAGTGTCTCTACTTTAAAGCCTTTCTTCTCTCCCCATCGAGTATACATACGAAGAAGCATGGAACCCCAATCTTGGGACTCTGTCCCTCCTGCACCTGGGTGAAGCTCTAAAATAGCATTATTTTTATCATGAGGGTCACTTAACAATAATTCTAGCTCAAAGGCATTCATATCATTAGTTAAAGAAGTTAATTCCTCTTCTAATTCAGTTTGAAGATCTTCATCCTCTTCTTCTTTTAACAATTCTAACGAAACTTCTATGTTTTCATAGCGACTGTTTAAGTCATTAAATTGGTTGACTTGCTCCTTTAAACTGTTTGCCTCATTTATGACTGTTTGAGCTGCGTTTTGATCATCCCAAAAGTCAGGTGCCGTCATATCATGGTCTAATTGTTCGATTCGTGTCTGTTTTGTTTCTAAGTCAAAGAGACCCCCTAAAGTCTTCTAGTCGTTTTTCCATTTTTTCTAATTCATTACGGATATCTGCTAATTCCATTATTACACCTCTATTATTTTTATACTAAAGGATCTTAGGTCTGAACCACTTAAAATAAAAGATAACCGGACAGATGACTGTCCGGAACATGATCATTGACCATGACATTGTTTATATTTTTTCCCACTTCCACAAGGACAAGGATCGTTTCTACCTACCATCACTTTTTTTCGAACAGGTTGCTTTTTCGCCTTGTCCTCTCCATCTTTCGGCTGAACAGCCTCACCTTTAGCGACTTCTTGTCGTTCAAGATTCTTTTGTATTTGTGCTTTCATAATATACTTAGAAACGTCTTCTTGAATAGCCGCAACCATGTTTTCAAACATGGAGTACCCTTCCATTCGGTACTCTCGAAGTGGATCATTTTGACCATAGGCTCTTAAATGAATTCCTTGACGAAGCTGATCCATCGTATCAATATGTTCCATCCACTTAGAGTCTACTGCTCGAAGAACAACCACTCGTTCAAATTCCCGCATTTGTTCTTCCCCAAATGATTCTTCTTTCTCATCATAGGTATGTTTTACTTTTTCCCAAACTACTTCAACGATTTCATCAGGTTCTTTCCCTCGAACATCGTTTAATTGCAGAGCACCTTCAGATAGAAGATTAATGTTGAACCATTCAACAAGTCCATCTAGGTTCCAGTCTTCAGGTAATTCTTCAGCCGTATACAGTCCGACTTTATTTTCAATCGTGCCATGAATCATCTCTTCAACGCTCTCTCGTAAGTTTTCTGAAGAAATGACATCAAAACGTTGTTTATAAATAATTTCCCTTTGCTCTCGTAACACATCATCATATTGCAAAAGTTGTTTACGAGCGTCAAAGTTATTGCCTTCCACACGTTTTTGAGCAGATTCGACAGCTTTAGAAACCATCTTACTTCGTATAGGTTGAGTATCATCCATTCCTAAACGATCCATCATATTCATCATGCTATCTGAACCAAATCGGCGCATGAGTTCATCTTCCATCGATAAATAAAATTGAGTGATACCAGGATCTCCTTGACGTCCAGAACGACCACGAAGCTGATTATCAATCCTTCTTGATTCATGACGTTCAGTCCCAACAACAGCTAATCCACCAATTTCTTTTACACCTTCACCAAGCTTAATGTCAGTTCCACGACCGGCCATATTCGTTGCAATCGTAACTGCTCCTTTTTGACCTGCTTCTTCAATAATTTCTGCTTCACTTGCATGTTGTTTCGCATTTAAAACATGGTGTGGAATCTTACGTTTTTTTAATAACGTTGAAATTAGTTCTGATGTTTCAACAGCGACTGTACCGACAAGAACTGGCTGACCAAGATCATGCCTTTGAG
Source organism: Bacillus carboniphilus (assembly GCF_020524035.2). Classification (NCBI taxonomy): domain Bacteria; kingdom Bacillati; phylum Bacillota; class Bacilli; order Caryophanales; family Bacillaceae; genus Bacillus; species Bacillus carboniphilus. The sequence goes on from NZ_CP129013.1 coordinate 2,203,023, forward strand.
CAATCTCTTCAACCACTGCATTGAACTTCCCTTCCATTGTCCTGTAAACTAAATCGGAACGATCATCTCGAACAATGGGTCTATTGGTGGGAATAGCAACTACTTGCATATTATAAATATTACGGAATTCCTCTTCTTCCGTTTTTGCCGTACCCGTCATACCTGAAAGCTTTCCATACATTCTAAAATAGTTTTGGAATGTAATTGTAGCTAAAGTCATACTTTCATTTTGAATGGTCAATCCTTCTTTTGCTTCTATCGCTTGGTGCAATCCGTCGCTATAGCGTCGACCTTTCATTAAACGACCTGTAAAGGAGTCAACAATGACGACTTCCTCTTCTTGAACGACATAATCAACATCCTTTTGCATAACAAACTGTGCCTTTAAAGCATTATTCAAATGATGATTAAGGGCAACATGTGATAGATCGAATAAATTTTCAATCCCGAAAGCTTTTTCCGCTTTTGTAATACCTTCTTCTGTTAATTGAACAGCTTTTGTTTTTTCATCAAATGAAAAGTCTTCTTCCTTATTTAAGGTGCGAATAAAAGCATTTGCTTGCAAATAAAGTTTCGTTGATTTCGCTGCTTGTCCAGATATGATAAGCGGTGTTCTCGCTTCATCAATTAAAATCGAGTCAACTTCATCGATAACGGCAAAGTGAAGAGGACGTTGAACCATTTGTTCTTTATAAAGAACCATATTGTCACGTAAATAATCAAACCCTAGTTCATTATTAGTTGAATACGTGATATCAGCTGCATAGGCTTCTCTTTTGGCATCTTTATCAAGACCGTTAAAATTAAGGCCAACCGTTAATCCTAAATACTGAAATAGTTCCCCCATTTCTTCTGCATCACGCTTCGCTAAATAATCATTCACAGTCACAACGTGAACGCCTTTTTGAGTAAGCGCGTTTAAATAAACAGGCATGGTAGAAGTTAAAGTTTTACCTTCCCCTGTTTTCATCTCTGCAATATTACCATCATGAAGGGCCATACCACCGATTAATTGAACACGGTAAGGATAAAGACCTAATACACGCTTTGCCGCTTCACGAACAACAGCAAAGGCTTCAAAAAGAATGTCATCAAGGGATTCCCCTTTTTCAATTCGTTCCCGAAAATAAGGCGTTTTCTTCTGCAATTCAGAGTCAGAAAGACCTTCCATCTCTTTGGCAAATGCCTCAATCTTGTCTGCCATTTTTTCATATCGATTTAACGTACGCTTATTAAAATCAAACACTTTATTTAACATACCAAGCATTGTAAACGCTCCTCTTTATGGTGCTAATATCACTCTATTTTAAAAGATCTTTACCCTTAATTTTTTAATAGTGTGTTCAAAAAGTAGAGGAAAAAAGGGCGCTGAAGAACGAGGCGGAGTAGCTTTGAGCACTCACAGTGTATGTACAGTATGGTTCACGGGCTAAGAACGTCCCCATCCTAGGGACAACACCCGTGCTAGCCAATCCTGGCGTCGGAGTGTCGGAAAAGCAAACCAACAAAGTTATTCATCCGACATTTTTTTAGGACTTTTTGAACAACCTCTTAAAGGAAAAGAATCTTTTTGAAAATAACAAAATTTCCATTACACTAACCTACATTTTAACACTATTCAAATAAGAGGACAACATAGAATCATTTTAAAGAAACGTACATTTAAGAACACACAGCTTCTTCTATCTCTGCTATAATAAACAAATCTACTAAGTAAAGAAAGTTGTGATTGAATGAGTAACCATAATGTAACGATTGTTGAATTAAACTCAGAGAACTGGTACGACTGCTGTCAATTAGACATATCAGTTGAACAAAAAGCTTTTATTGAATCAAATGCAGTCTCAATTGCTCAATCCAAATTTCAACCTACATTAAAACCGTATGCTATATACGACAATGACCAAGTGGTAGGTTTCTTAATGTTTAACTCAGAAAAAGAAGAACTAGATGGCTACTGGATCTATAGAATTATGATTGATCAAAAATACCAAAACAAAGGTCTCGGAAAAATAGCAAGTCAACAGATGTTTGAGGAGATGAAAAATCTACTTAATGCAAATAAAATTATTGTAGGTTATCATCCCGAAAATTTAGGGGCACACCAATTATACAAAAGTTTAGGCTTTGTTGATGAGGGACATCGATTCGGTAAGGAAATGGCCGTTATAAAATATATTTAATTTTGTAAAAACCCCTTGGACTAATAATCCAAGGGGTTACTTATTTAAATTATTCAGTTGGTTCAATTAAACCGTACCTGCCATCTTTTCTTACATAAACAACATTTGTTTTGTTTGTTTCTGCGTTAGTGAAAACGAAGAAGTTGTGACCTAACATATTCATTTGTAGAATTGCTTCTTCACTATCCATTGGTTTTAAATTAAACCTTTTTGTACGAACGACTTCCATTTTGTCGTCCTCTTCTTCCTTTACTCCACCATTTCCATTACTATTATTTAAAAAGAACTTTCCGTTCTCTTGATCTCGTAATTTACGGTTCACCTTCGTTTTATGCTTTCTAATTTGACGCTCAAGCTTATCCGTTACTAGGTCAACGGCTGCGTACATATCCGCATGATGTTCTTCAGCTCGAAGAACAAGTTGTTTCATAGGAACCGTTACTTCCACCTTAGATTCCTTATCATTATAAAATTTCAAATTAACATTTGCATTCGCATTCAGTTCTTGATCAAAGTAACGCTCAAGCTTACCTATTTTCTTTTCTACATGCTCCTTTAAAGCTGGGGTTACCTCAATATTTTCTCCTCTGACGTTATAGTTCATGTCTGTGTTCCTCCTTTATTAAGGATATGTAAACTTATTTCTATCGTTCCCTCTTAAATTCCTGCCTAAACAAAAAAATCTTGTGTCCAAATTGTGAAAAATGTTGAAAAGTAACGAAAAACCACGGAATTTCTGGGGAATTGAGACTCAAAAAACATAGGAGCTTATCCTATGCTTCAACTATTGTCTCTTATCATAGAAGACACCGTCAACCGTCTTCTGATTATATGGGTTTCGATAATTTTTCGAATATGCTTGAGTCTTCTTTACACTCAATAAATCCTTTTGCACCATTACCTTCATTTTTTCTATTTTTATCTGTAGTTCATCATTCATTTTGATGATCTCTCTCCCGAGCTTCTTTTCTTCCCTCGTAAAGTTTTCCTTAAGCTGAGGAAACACGTTTTCTCTTTCAAGTAGTAAGTTTTCCACTTCAATCATCTTTTCACTTCGATTTTTAGGAGTAATATCTTTAGTAGCAACTAACAGCCTTTTAGTGATTTCGTACAATTTACTAACGCTTTCGCTCACTACACTCGACCACCTTGTGTGTATATTTGCTGGCGATTTTCTACTATGACTTGCTTCCACGTATCCCTTAGATCAACAATTAAGCCTTGAACCTCTTCTAATATTGTGACATCGTTATGTACGTTCGCTTCTAATAATCTACGATTCATATAATCATATAAAGAGGCCAAGTTGCCTGAAATGGAGATGTCATCATTTAACGTATTTGTTAGCTCGTTGATAATTTTTTGTGCTTTTTGTAGATTGATATTTTTATTTTCAATTTGATTATTTTCGATTGATATTTTAGCGATATTAATAAACTTCAAGCATCCATTATATAACATGAGCGTTAACTCTCCTGGAGAGGCGGTACTCACACTATTTTCTTTGTACGCTTCATATGGATTTATCACAAAGATCCCCCTATCAAAACAGATGATTGTATTTTGGTGTAACGAATCACTTAAGATTCACTACTAAAATAGTTGTATAAATACTCCATCTGTGAATTTGCTTTTTGGATCGCTTTTTCCATAGCCGTAAACTGGCTCCAATAACGTTCTTCTATTGTTTCTAACCTATCCTCCCAAGTATCAATCGCGTCTTCCACATCCACAATACTATTCCCAATAGTATAAGAGCTTTGCACAGATAAAGAAGTACCTGCCTTATCCACTAGCAAAGAATACGCATTTGTTAACCGATCATATACACGTTGCATAATCCCTTGATTACCATATGCGTCATCACTAGCTGTAAAAAGATTATAAATAGACTGAGGATCATTTTCGATCGCCTCTTTTAACTGATCTTCATCAATCTTAAGTTTCCCTCCTTCTAAATAGTTAGAGGTCGTCGTAATGCCTAATTCAGATAACTGGTTATATTGAGAAGAGACGACATCATCCTTTACTTCTGTATACATGTCTATCCGCAATTGACTTAGTAGATTAGATAAAGTAGAATCATTTCGGATAACACCACTCTTTGCTAATTCGTCCCACTTTTCTTGCTGCGTCTCTGTTAATTCTGCTCGTTCACCGTCTGTTAGAGGCTCATAATCGGAATATTTCTCTTCAGAGAGCTTGCTATTTATTTCTTCAATCAATTTATTATATTCTTCGACAAAGTTTTTTATATTTTCAAATACAGCATTCGTATCGTTTGAAACTCCAATGGAAACAGATTGATCCGTAAATTGGCTCTTTAATGTAAACGTTACTCCATTAATTGTAAACGTGTTTGAAGGCCTTGATGTCTCTAAACCATTCACTGTAAACATAGCATTTGTTCCACCTTGCTCTACCGTTTCACCTAATTGGAGAATCTTTTCAAAAAATGCTCCTTCTCCAACAATTTCATCCCCATCAAGAAAGTCACCTGTTTGAGAACGAGTGAAGGAAACCTTATCAGAAGATTCATCATAAAAAGCGGTTACGCCAACATCAGATTTATTCAGTTTGCTGATGACGTTATTTAACGATTCATCTCCTGTAACAAAAAACGTTTCTTCAATATCTCCTGATTTTGAAGCTGTTTTTAAACTGAATTGAGAATAATATTGTTGATATTCAACCAGAATACTCTTACCTTCTTCAACGAAACCTTCTGTAAAAGTAATCAGACCTTCTTGTTCATCAACTGTACCTAAAACTGCACCTTCACTATTAACAAACTGACCATCTTCAGAAAGATTATATGTAATACCATCATAAGTGACTTTCATGAGAGAATCGTTACTTACATCCATAAATGGTGACGATAGTTTCCATTCTGTTTGCTCAGCAGTTATTTCACTTTTCTCGATTCTTTTATCCGTAATAAAATCAACTTCAATCTTGCTTCCTTCATCAATTTCCTCACCGAATGTAAGCTTTCCATCACTACTCATGATGACTTCACCGCTCTGTGGCTCACCTGAAGAGACTACAGTATATCTTTTCCCATCTACTTTCACCTGAAAATTCTCAGTATCAACCACTACACGGTCTTCAATCGTTAATTGAAATTCTTTACCTTCTGAATCAACATCTATATACTCGTTTCTAACAGATCCTTTTTGCCAATCAAAGTCTCCGTTTTTAAATTCATCTTTAATGTCGTATAAAGATGAATCCGCATCAATCTGATTTTCACTACTTGAAGATAACCGCTCTTTACTGTTTCTTGTAGCAGCTGTAGCAAGCTGAGTAACAGATGAAACCGTATAAGAGGATGCATCCGCACGGCTAGAAGCAGTTGCCGTAACTAAATTGCTATTTGACGATGTTGTTGTTCTCACTAAATAATTTTTTGACAACTTTAGATCGGAAACTTTGCTTCGAAAGTCGTATATTAGTGAGTTCATCTCACGATACGCGTCACGCTTCCATTCCAGCGTCTGCTTTTCTCGATAATATTTATTAACCTTATAGCTCTCGGCCTTGACTAACTCTTTAACCATTGATTCTGTGTCCATACCACTAGCTAAACCACTGATTCGTAACGTACTCATACTCTTCCCCCTCACACTTTTTGATCAATAAATAACCCAAAATACTCTGACATCATCGCGTACATATCCAACATCTTTTCGGGGGGTATTTCTCGAACAATCTCTTTCGTCTCTTTATCAATGACCTTCACATAATATTTACCTATTCCTTCATGCCATTCAAACTGAATGCTTCGCCAACTAGGATCATGACCGTTTTCTTCTGGTGAATTTTGAAAGACCTTCTGATGGACAGTAGAAGTTCTATTTACCTCATTGGCATATAACTTACTGCTAGTCTCTTCAATCTTCATATTGGTTCCTTCTTTCTCACTTTTCTTAATAAAATACGAAACTAATCCTTATTTAAAGACTGACTAAGCTGTTTCAACAATTGTTCGGATGCTTCTATACTTGCTTCATTATTCTCTGTTAAAATTTCTTCGTATACTTCCTTACGATGAACATCAATCGATTTAGGAGCTTTAATGCCTAACTTCACTTGATCACCTTCAATTGAAACTACTGTCACTTCAATCATCTCGTTAATAATAATGGACTGATTTCGTTTTCTTCCTAATATCAACAAAATCATTCACACCCTTTAATAAGCGAATATTTCGTGTCATATGGTTCTTCTTGTAAAATCATTTGTTTTCCTCGATTATTATGTTGATTCATAATAATCGGTGCTTTTAAGTTGGCTGTCGTACGTTCAAAAGGTTCAACAATAGTTAAAATACTATAGACGAGAGCATCTGTCGGATTAAGAATATTTAGTTGATCAATCGTTTGTTGATCCAATTCGAATTCATAGTCTTGTTTGAAAAGGAATGGATTCGTAATAATAAAAGCAACCGAAACCTCAGTTATTGATTGAAGTACATATAAAACTTGTTGCTCATCAAATGGTAGCACGATAAATTTTTTTTTGATCAGCAAAGCCAGGCAAGCCATTTTCAAAAACGAAGATGTCTTGTTCGTTAATATTGATATTGTCATGATATTTTGTTTTTATTCTCATAAAGCATTCCACCTCATTAATCGATGAAATCAATTGTTAACTGATTTTGCTGCTGCATATACACATCTACGACACCTGGTCTATATATATGAACAGGTTTATGCGTCCACACATCAATGCTTGGCATTCGTCTCTCCCACTCAATGTTCACTTCACTCTTGACATAGGAGATGTCCACAGCATCTGCAGAAGGCATCCAGCCAAGCGAAAATTGCAGAGTATCAGGACGAGTATTTTCTTTTGCCATTTCTGCAATAGGATTTTCGCTATTCTCAATTTTCATCAACCTGTTCCCTTCTTGTACTCTCCGTGCAATTCCTTCTAAGCAGTCTTTTTCACCCTTTTCGGCAGCCTCTTTTGCTTGAACAGCCACTGATTTCATATTCATATCTTGCTAAGCTTTTGTTTGATCAATTAAAAGCTTTGACGGTGTTTTATTCACTTTCATCTTTGCCTGATCCTGTTTGATTGAAACAGTCGCATCTGACTGCTTAATTTGTTGCTCAGGTTTAGACATACGAAGGTCAATGATTGCTTGTTCACTATTTATTTGCAGTTGAGGAATTCTCATCATCTATCACCTTAAAAAGTCAATTAACGTAGGTTGAATGACCTTCGCACCTATAGCTAAAGATGCTCGATGTATAGATTCTTGAACCGTCATATTGATAATGACCTCTTCTAAATCGACATCTTCATTTTCCGATAATATTCGATTTGCTATAACCTCTTGTTGTCCTAAGCGATTTTCTATTAATTCAAGCCGATTATACTTTGCTCCGAGTTCCGCTCTTTCTCCATTCATACTTTCTAAATGCTGATCAATTTTAAATAAAAACTCATCTCCATCAGAAAAATTTCCTGACTGTAATCCAGCCAGAATCTCATCCAGTGTTTCAAATAACGTTGGATTCTCTCCACCAAATGCTTTGATAGGGTTTGCACTTACCCCCATTTGAACACCGCTTGACACTTCTACTTTTATTTCATTTTCATTCATATTCACTAATTGGCTATAAATGTCAATAGGTGGTTCAGTAATATTCGTTCCATTAAAAATATAATTTCCAGCCACTTTTGTATTGGCAACACCGATTAAATCTTCTTTTAACTGGGCAACTTCAGCTGCAATGGACTGAAGATCATCTTTACTATTGGACCCATTACTTCCTTGAACAACAAGCTCACGAACACGCTGCAAAATTTCCGATCCTTGCTCAATTCCACTTTCAGAGTTCTCGATCCATTGATAGGCTGTTGATAAGTTTCGTTGGAATTGTTCAATTTCAGTTAAGTTGGTACGATAAAACATCCCTTTCATCGCTACTACTGGGTCATCTGAAGGTCGGGTGATCTTTTTCCCCGTTGATAGCTGTTCTTGAAAGCTCGACATTTTATCATAGCTTTTACTAATATGATTGAAAGAATTGCTCGCTAACATCGATTGAGTAATTCTCATCTTCATTCACCTACCTTCCACCAACACCTAGATTATTAATAATGGTACTTAGTAATTCATCTTGAGCAGAAATCATTTTGGCCGCTGCATTATAAGCATGCTGAAATTGAATCATATTCGTCATCTCTTCATCAAGTGAAACAGAGGTTACCGATTGTCTACGTTCTGTCACAGCATTCGTTAAAGTCTCACTATTTCCTTTCATTCGTTCTGCCTCTTGGGTGTTAACAGCCATTTCGCCAATCATACTCTCATAAAAATTTTGAAGACTTCGCGTTTGACCCCCGATAGAATAGGAACTATTTTTCACTTCTGCCAGCTTGATTGCATTAGCTCCATCACCTGCAAATTGAGATTCAGCAGCTGCAATATTATTATTATCATACATATCCTCACTCACCTTCATTAAAGAAGCTGCACCTTGGATTTTGGTTAATTCATTAAAAAAATTGAAGTCATCTTGTGATCCTTGTTCAATTTCAGCAAGACTCCATCCCTGCTCATGCGTTGCATTGAATTCATTAACAAAAGTAAACGCCATTTCATCAAGCTTTTTAGTCATCTCTGGATATAAACCCTTTTGCTCGGCACCTTCCATGTATCCATAGCTTTCAACTAGAGCCATTAGCTTTCCCACTGAAGAATATTCGTCTGCTTGTATATCGGTGGTACCAATAGACAATGAAGATACAAGGTTTGTATTCTCATCAAAATCAACAGAAACCATATTCACGCGATCACCTTCGATCAAGGAATGAATCGCCTTACCATTTTGATCGACTATGTCAACTGACACAATCCCTTCAGCTTGATCAAGGGCATTTCCTCCCACAGGTGTTTTTGTCACCTTAATATCTACTAACGAAGATAATTGATCTAACAAAAGATCTCTTTCATCATATAAGCTATTTGGCAATAACCCGTTCGGTTCAACAGAGGTAATCTGTTCATTAATATTCGAGATCTGCCGTGTCAACGAATTGACTTCTTCTGTTGTAATTTGTAAATCATTTTTCAAATCTGTCTGAATGCTGCTCAAAGATTGAGAGATATAGTTAAATGTTTCAGCTACAGCAATACCTCGTTCCCTCACTACAGATCTAGCACCCGAATTTGTAGGATTTGTCGCTAAATCTTCTAACGAGCTCCAAAACTCATCCAATGTACTTGATAAACCAGTACTAGACGGTTCGTTTAAGACTTCCTCCATCATTTGTAAAGTATCTGATTTTGAAGACCAGTAGCCTAATTGATTGTTTTCAGAGCGAAATTGCATGGTTAAAAAATCATCTTTTACCCTTTCAATCGTTTGAACCGTAACCCCTGTTCCTATTTGTCCTGCTGAAGCAGATTGATTAGTAGAAGGATATGTATATGGATTTGTTTGTTTTAATGAGACTCGTTGCCTTACATACCCTTCCGTATTTGCGTTGGCAATATTATTAGAGATCGTTTGCAAAGAACTTTGTTGTGCATATAGCCCCCGCCTCGCTGTCTCTAAACCAAAAAAAGATGAAGTCATCTGATTATCCTCTCTTTCAGAAGTTGTACAAAAAAAACGTCGCCCTATATTTTTGAATCAAAAAGAACCGTCCGCTCCGATGAATTGAACTTATTGTTTTTCCCATAATTAAAGCTTTCTTCCTTTGGAAGTATAAAGTTCAAAGTTGAAGAGGCAAATTGGAGTCCCTGTTTCAATAGTTGTTTATTAAGGTCATTAATGAATATTAATTGTTCCATAACAGATTCTAGTTGTTCTCTCATGTTTTCAAAAGAACACTTTTCCTCCCCAGACAACCGTTCAATACAAGCAGATATCGTTAAGTGGTCATCCTCACCTAAAAATTGTGAGGTATGTTCGATTCTCTGTTTTTCTGTCTGAGTAATTAGCTTCATCATCCGTTGCTCTTCTATTAGGAGAGTTCTTAATTCATCCATATTACCGTTTCTTAAATGAGTCGTTTTTTGTTTTCCAAGCTCAATTAACTGCAGATGCTGATCAAGGAGTGATTGGAGTGAAGTTAGTAGTTTTGTAGAGTTCATGTTTCACCATCCTTTTAATGGACCTGAATCGACACTCAATTATCATCCTTTTTTTCCTTTGAATAATGATTAATTAAGCTATGCGCAATTGCCTTTGAATCCAGCTGATATTGTCCCTTTTCTATTTGTTTTTTCAAATTCTCCATTTTGACTTCTCTGTCAGTAGTCATGTTTTCCTTTAATTGTAGCTTCTTCGCTTCATTGGATATTTCAACCTGATCCTGTTCTTGGTTGGAGGGTTTCTTTGATTGCACTTGATGATTTTTTTGTTGTAAACCTTGAAGCTGAACTTGATATAGGCTGGCATTAATTTTCATGAAATGACTCCTCTCTAGCGCTAACGGCTAATGATCCTTATGCAAATCAACTGAGTAATACGTTTTATTATTAGAGTGGATTGGTTCTTCCTTTTCTATAACCGACTGTTCTAATCCTTTTTTGATTTCATTTGCACAATCCAAACAAATTTTCCCTTTTCTTATAGGTTCACCGCACTTTTCACACGAGTAACAGATATTCGGAAAATGAGAGAGTTGAAGACGACGTTGGCGAATAAATTTAAGAATTAGTTCTTCCTCTATTCCTGTTTGTTCAATCACGTCTTGCATGGTTGCCATTCGATTTTTTTTGGTTTTTAAAAACGTATGAACTTGTTGGAATTTCTCATCCTCATTCTTTTTACAATGTAGACATATAGGTTGAAATTGAGTTTGAATAAATAAACGATTACAATTTGGACAATTTGATAATTCCTCCAAGTGATCATCTCCAATCAGAAGTTGTTCAATTGTTCCCTATACCTGTTGTGAAACATAACATGTGAAGTATCAATTTCTATATCGGAGATAATGATTAGAAGTTTAACTACGAATTAATGTAAGAGAATCGACAGACGATGCCCCATTCATTTTTAGGATTTTTGACGCATGTCTTAAGGTTGATCCTGTTGTGTATAAATCATCAACTAGTAGGATATCATACCCATTAATTGATGGATAACTAGGTAATATATATAGGTCCTTTAGATCAATTCTTTCTTTTTTCGTTTTTTTTGATTGTTTTAAAGAATTTCTTTTGCCTAAAGGTTCAAAAATAGGTTTTTTTAATAGTTTGGCTAGTAATAATGCTTGGTTAAAACCTCGTTCTCTTAAACGCTCAGGACTTATTGGAATAGGAACCACTTGATATTTTTTATGACTATAGTATTTTTTAAAACCTTCTAAAAATGGTTGTTCAAAACAGTTTACGAGTTCCGCATCTCCACGATATTTAAATGTAGCTAATACATCCTTCATAAACATATTGTACGTGAAAACAGAACGATTTTGTCTTAACGTATTTTTCCACAGGTCGTTGTTATTCCATTCTAAACAATCACGACAAATACGAGTGTCCTCCATTCTTCTTCCACAGACCTCACAAATCGGCTCATTAATAATTCAAATTGTTTTAAGCAATGATCACATAGTACAGATGGTTTATCTAACAATAAAACCGTTCGCCAAGTGATGGTGAGTTTCCATTCTTCTATACAGATTAAACAGCGCTTCATAAAGGCCCCCTATTTTAAGATTGTGCGTTTAACAACCCTTGTTTCATTGCCAATTGATTCATTCTAATTACATGACGTCTAGCTTGTACCATAGCTGCTGACTTCCCAAAGTGAAAAAAAGAGAATGGTTCCCGTTGGACATTCTTTACTTCTTCCCACTCTTCCGCTCATTTGAACAAGAGCACGATCAGTGAAAATAGAGGATTCTGCTCCTAACACACCGACATTAGCTCCTTTTATAGTGACGCCTCGTTCTAATATAGTCGTTGTTACAATTACAGGAACCTCTCCTTTTCTAAACGCACTCACTTTCTCTATCCGATTCGGATCTTCAGCATGAACACCAACAATTCTTTCATCTATCTTTTGTAAAACTTTAACTACTTCTTCAAGAATAGACACGTCTGGCACAAATAAAAAAGCTTGATTATTTTCAGATACCTGCTCCTTTATCCATGTCACCACTTTTCTGTTTAACTGGTTTGCGACTTTTAATTTTTTCTTCCAACTACCAATCCAAACAAATTGAGGAATCGGCAAAGGATGGCCATGATGCCTTACTGGGATAATAACATTCTGATCGTGACAAAATTGTTTTTGAAAGGGTTTAGAAGGGGTGGCTGTTAAGTAGATGAAGGAGGACTGAGGTTTACATGCTTTTTTAACAGCAAAAGCTAAACTTCGATCAACAGAATAAGGAAATGCATCCACTTCATCAATGATCATGACATCAAAGGCATGTTTGTAATGAAGAAGCTGATGGGTAGTAGCAAGAACAAGAGGGCTAATTTTACCACGGTCATCACTTTCGCCAAAAATACTTAATACATCAACTCTAGGAAAGGACTCCTTAATTCGTGGAAAGAGCTCTATAATCACATCTTTCCTTGGTGAGGCAATGCACACATACTTTCCAGAGCGAAGGGCATGTTCAATTCCTGAAAATAGCATTTCTGTTTTCCCAGCACCACATACAGCCCAAACTAAAATAGATTGCTTCTTTTCAATGGTTTCTACTATTTTTCTTGAAGCATACTCTTGAGACTTCGATAATATTCCTTTCCAAGTTAAACATACATCTTGTGAAAATCGCGGCATTTCTCCTTTCCACGTTACTAATCGAGTGCAGCTAGAAACTCTTCCTAACGACACACACTTCCGGCAGTAAGCGCACGATTTGTTACATAAAGCACATTCAAAGCTAGCAAAGAGTCCCTGATTTTCATTTCCACAACGACGGCAAAACCAGCTCCCTTTTGAATATATGATCGCTTTTTCCGTTTGAATCCCCGTTTCTTCTACAGACATATGAGGAGGTAGGGTAATGTGCCTTCCATAATAAGACAATGACATTCATTCCTTTCTCTAGAAAAATACAACTACTTCTCCCTCCTATCATCGGCACTTTCAATATAGTTTTTAGAAATTAAAAAAGAGAACCTTAACAGTTCTCCTCAAAATAAAAAATATAATTATATTAGTTCAAACACCAACCGATACCAATTGCACCTTCACCTAAGTGCGTTCCAATAACAGGTCCAAAATAACTTAATATAAATTCAGCATGTGGATACTTTTCTTTTAATTCATCTATCATTTGCTTGGCCTCTTCTTCTCGATTAGAATGAATGACGGTAACCCTTATAGGCTCACCCTTACTAGCATCCTCATCCAGCAACTGATAAATCCTTGCTAACGCCTTTTTTCGAGTACGAATTTTTTCAAAGGGAACGATTTTTTTATCAACAAAGTGCAACAATGGTTTGACCTGAAGCAAGCTCCCTACAAAAGCTTGAGCTCCATTTAACCTTCCTCCACGTTGAAGATGTGACAAATCATCAACCATAAAATAAGCTCTAGACGACTGCTTCATTGCTTCTAATTTAGACAAAATCTCTTCAGGTTCTTTACCATTTGAAGCCATTTCTGCAGCTTCTAATGCATAAAACCCTTGAACCATACAGCTTATTTCTGTATCAAAAGTATAAACCTCAATATCATCAACCATATCCCCTGCAGTGGTACTCCACTATATGTTCCACTTATACCGCTTGAAAGGTGAATTGAAATGATTGTATCATATTCTTTCGATAATCTTTCAAACAGTTCTACAAAATGACCAATGGAAGGCTGAGACGTAGAAGGAAGTTCTCCATCAACACTTTTGATCTCCTTCCAAAATTGATCTGCTGATATTTCTATCTCCTCTTGAAAAGATTGATCTCCTATGATGACATTCAAAGGAACCATATAAATAGAATACTTCTCTCGCAGCTCTTTCGGAATATAGGCTGTACTATCCGTTACAATTGCTGTTTTCATGAACAGTACCATCCTTACTTTTAAGTATAAACTCATTATATTACTTCTTATTGTAAAAGAAACTGTAAAAAAATGCACCCTTTATATGAAATGATCATTTTTTAGTCCCTTATTTACGATACTAGCTTTTCAAAAGAAGGTGTATTCTTTGTAAAGTGAATAGCTTTTAAAGATGAAAAAACCTGATCCCAAATGACGAAACCAGGTTCAAGCCCCCCTTTATATTTTCAATTATCGAACCTCTACCCAACCATTTTTAATAGCAACAACAACTGCTTGGGTTCGATCATTCACACTCATTTTTTGTAAAATATTACTCACATGGTTTTTGACTGTTTTTTCACTGATAAAGAGTCCTTCTCCTATTCCTCGGTTACTCTTCCCATCAGCAAGCATTTGTAGTACCTCACATTCTCGTCTTGTTAATATATGTAAAGGACGTCTAATCTCTATAGCAGCAACTTGTCCCTTTGGAGCCGTTCCGCTTATCGCAAGTCTTCTATATTCATTGACTAGATTATGTGTGACCTTCGGATGTAAATAAGAACCACCTTCTGCGACTACTTTAACTGCCTCAATTAAGGTATCTGCATCCATTTCCTTCAACAAATAACCTCTGGCACCAGTCTTCAACGCATGTGTGACATAGTTTTCATCATCGTGTATGGACAGAATGATAACTTTTGTTTGTGGATTTGCTTCTACAAGTTGTTTTGTCGCTTCAACCCCATTGACATTTGGCATGTTAATATCCATTATCACAACATCAGGATTATTTGTTTCCACAATAGCCAAAGCTTCCTCTCCATCGTCACCCTCTGCCACCACTTCAAATGTCGGTTCAAAATCTAGTATTCTCTTTACACCTTCTCTAAACAATTGATGATCATCAATTACCACGATTTTGGTTTTTTTATTACTCATACTAATGCCTCCCCCATTACCATTTTAAACTAATTACCAGTACTTTGGTCAAGATGTCTATAGTCATTATTTTTAATAACTTTCTAAATATTGAGTGGTACTTGTATTATAATAAATGTTCCTATGTTTGGTCGAGAATCAATTGTCATTTTCCCCTCTAATAATTCTACACGTTCCTTCATTCCTAGCAAACCAAAGGATTTTTTATTTCGATTGTTTACTTTAGACTGGTCAAATCCTTTACCATTATCTTTAACTACTAGGTTCACTAGGTCATCTTTCACTTCTACTCGAACATGTATTTTTGTCGCCGCCGCATGTTTTAAAGAATTCGTAACGGCTTCTTGAACTAGACGAAATAGGGCTACTTCGAACTGTGCAGGTAAACGATGATCATCATCTTCTTCTCCACGATAGGAAAATTCAATGGACGTTTTTCCATTATAGTCTTCTATCGTTGATAAATACTTTCTCAAAGTAGGGATTAATCCTAAATCATCTAGAGCCATTGGCCTTAAATCATAGATGATCCTCCGTACTTCATATAACGCATCTCTTACCATTACGCGTAAGCTTCTCACTTCTTCTAAGGCATGTTCAGGTCCTTGTTGACGCGAGATTCGATCAATTAATTCGGAACGCATCAATACATTTGCAAGCATTTGAGCAGGTCCATCGTGGATTTCTCGAGAAAGTCGTTTCCTCTCTTCCTCTTGAGCCTCAATGATTCTTAGTCCAAATTCTTGTTTTTGTTTTGCGTCTTCAATAATTTCTCCCACTTGCCTCAAGTCTTGATTTAAATAGTTAATAACGACGGATATTTGCCCGACTAAAGAATCTGCTCGCTCAATAATTCCTTTCAAGTTAACTAATCTTCTTTCAAGTTCGTCCCTACGATCACGAAGCTGTTTCTCCTGTTGATGAAGCATAGCAACATCCACTTGCAGCTTATGCGCTTTTTCGTATGCTTCATGAACTTCAGGCTCTGAATATTTTTGGAAGTTTTTACTTACTTCGGATAACCTTTGTCTCGCAAGCCTAGAATGAGCACCTAATTGGTCACCTTGTTCAATAATATCATTTACTTGAATTTTTATATTGCTTAGTTCTTGAAGTAAATCATCATACTGTCTTCGAGAATTTTCACCAATCTCAAATATTTCATCCTTACTAGTATGAACGGTCTTAACCATTTTCTCCAAAATTTTATCCAATAACTTAGCATCAAGTTTTTGTATACTCAACATCCACCCTCCAAAAGCGGTTTTTGTTCTAATAAATGTAATAAAGCTAATAACAAATCAAGAACGCATATTAAAACTTCAACAACTTCTTTGATATAATTGAACATTTCACCTTATCAAATTATAATAAAAGAATATTGTCATTTAGAAAAGCTCAGGGCGCACGTTTAACGACACACAACAATTGGAACGTCAACTAAGAACAGTCACGACGCGCGAACTAACGTTGACGCTAGCACTTCCTATGCGTCGAAAAACTTACGAGTCGTTGAGCGCTGGAGCTAGACAACAATAAAGGCGCAACCTAAATAAGGAAAGATTTTTTTACTTTCTTACTTTTTAAATGCCCCTCTCAAAATTATGGAGGTTTAATTAATATGCTTTCTCACTATTATACAGTAATTGAATACGGAGAACATGAAATCATTGTTCAGAAATCAAGATTTATTTGTCATATTGGTAGAGTCACTAGCGAGGAAGAAGCTCAATCTTTTATTGAAAAAATAAAAAAGAAACACCGTCAAGCCAATCATAACTGCTTTGCATACCTTATAGGAGAGCAAAACCATATCCAAAAGACTAGTGATGACGGAGAACCTACTGGTACAGCTGGTGTCCCTATGCTTGAAGTCTTAAAAAAGAAACATTTACACGATACAGTAGTAGTTGTAACAAGATATTTTGGCGGAATAAAACTAGGAGCGGGCGGACTCATTCGTGCTTATGGAAGCGCTGTATCAGCCGCTCTAGATACACTAGGAGTCGTCAAACGTTCATTAATGAGAACAATTCGAATGACGATAGACTATCCTTTATTAGGAGTGGTGGAAAACGCCTTACATAGTCAGAATATCATCATAAATAACATCGATTATCAAGAATCAGTGTGTATAGAAATATTCATTCCCGAAATCGACAAAGAATCCTTCAAAACGTGGATAATTGATAAAACAAATGGAAAAAGTGTCATTAACGAAGGTATGTTAAACTATACAGAGGAAATTTGCAAAACTGAAGGAGAACACAAATGACCAACCAGAAAGTTAGAAGAGTTGTAAAAAGAAGAAAAAAGAAGAAAAGACCTATTTTAAAACTTATTATTACCGTTGCTTCCCTACTTCTTATTAGTGGTTGTATTTATTCCGTTTATGTTGTATCAAGTACATGGCAAGCTGCAAATAAAACATATGATGATCTTGATCGGGAACGCTCTAAGCTTAGAACTGAAGCAGTTACAGTTTTAGATGATCCAGTATCCATACTAATAATGGGTGTGGAAGATTATTCAACTGGTGGTACTAGTGGAAGATCGGATTCTTTAATGTTAGCCACCTTTAATCCTGACGATACTAGTATGAATATATTAAGTATCCCTAGGGATACTCGTGTGGAGTTAGCTGAAGAGGGTACGATGGAGAAAATTAACCACGCCTATGCTTATGGGGGAAAAGAAAACACAATTGAAACAGTTGAAAACTTCTTAGACATTCCTGTTGATTATTATGTAACCATTAATTTTGAAGCCTTCAAAGAAATTGTTGATGGAGTAGGCGGCATTACTGTGGATGTACCTTTTGACTTTACAGAAATTAGTGATGATGGAATGGAAATATTGAAGTTTTCTGAAGGTGCAATGAAACTAGATGGTCGAGAAGCATTAGCCTACGCAAGAATGAGAAAGCAAGATCCTCTGCAAGACATAGGACGTATTGAGCGTCAAAAGCAAGTAGTGATGGCAGTAGTGGATAAATTAACTTCAGTCAATACATTACTTAGAATTGATAAAATTGCTGGAGCGGTTGGAGACAACGTCGAAACTAACTTAAAAGTAAGTGATGCCATAGGATTTTATCAAAAATACTCTAACTTTAATTCATCTAATATCGAAACTTTAACTTTAGAGGGTCAGCCTAATAATACAGACTATCACCTTGACTATTACATAGCAAATGAAGAGGCACTTGAAGAACTTAAAAAAGAACTTAAATCACATCTAGGACAATACTGAGTATGAACTAAATACACAAAGGAAGGCAATTGAGTCCATTCCTTTGTGTATTATTTATGTGATAGGACCTCCTACTCATTACGCCTATCTTTTCTTAAAACCATAATATGCATAATGAACAAAACAATATAATGCCTTCCAAAAAGGAAGCCCTTCAATCTTTCGATACACTTTCCAATTTTGCTTAGCTGTTTTGATTTTATTGCTTGAGATTGAGCCTGGGACTTTTCTATAGTATGCAAGTGACTCATTTAATCCATAAGCATTTATCCCCGTTTTCAAGATGCTTAACCACAATACAAGATCCTGCCTTGTCCTTAAATTTACCATTTCAATCTTCTTAATTTTACGTTTATCCAACACTACCGTTAAGCAGCCTATAAGGGTATTCTTCAGTAAATACTCATAATCTACTTCCCGTGGGGCTTGAACTGTTTTCCCAGTTTGTTCTCCATTCTCATCAATTATACTGTATGAGGTAAAAGTAAAAGCATAATCATGTTCAATCATATATGCTATCTGTTTCTCCAATTTTTTTTGATGCCACATATCATCACTATCTAAAAAAGCAACATAATCACCTGCTGCTCTTTTAATTCCAGTATTTCTTGCAATAGCGGCTCCACTATTAGTTTGAAGCTCGATCAGTTTAATGCGTTCGTCCTTATCGACATAAGGCTTAATCCGTTCTCTACTTCTATCAGTAGAAACATCATCTATTAAAAGAAGTTCCCATTTAGCATAAGACTGGTCCAACACTGATTGGATGGTACCTTCAATGAACCGTTCAGCGTTATAGACCGGTGTAATAATTGAAACTAAAGGTTGACTCATATCTTCAAAACGCTCCTTAAATAAAAATCTTATTTAACAAAAAACTTGATTTCACAAAAAGAACTCAGCAACAACACTATTCCTCTATTTTTTTTATAATTAAATAAATGACAACCTCATCTTCTAACTGATAAGACAACTCAAGTCCTTCTTCTAATTGCATCTTTCTATTTTTAAAGGTATAAACGTTCAATAGTTCTTCTTCTTTAATTTCTACTGGAATAATGAACTCTTGTAAAACCCCTTCATTCATCCCAAGGTACGTATTTAAATGATTATAGTACATATAGTATTCACTATCGGAAGGATAAACACCAATATCATCTAGAAGAAATCCTTCATCTAATTTTTTTTCAACATAATATTCCCTTGCTCCCACAGGGACAGGAATATCTTCCACTAACCCTATTTTGGCATAGTTCAGAAAGGAATCTTTTACAACTCCCCTGTTATTCTTTTTATAATTTATCTGTAAATTAACACCTTTACTCATAAATTTTAATTTTTCGTCTTCAATATCCGTCTCTTTTTCTAATACGTAAGGTGCATACGGCTGATTCTTTTGAATTATTACAATACTATCTATTATTTCTTCCTTAATATCTAATATTACTTTGTAGTCTTTTTTAGTAAAGAATACTTTGGAATGAGCTTGACTTAATTCATACTCATACAAGATCGTCCACTCTTCATGACTAATAACTTCATTGATATCTGCTCCAACCTTGATAACATCACCAATATTAAAATTTTGATTATAAACTTGATAATAAGTAATTGAATCTTCATCTAACTCAATTGTGATATCCTTGTTAGGTATTTCAAACTCAACTTCATTATTAGGAATGTTAATATTAAGATCTCTTTCAAGACTAGCTTTATTGAAGGTGAATTCCATATCTAACGTTTCTATTTCGTCACCAACTTGTTGGTATTTTTCTGCTTCTTCTTTATAGATTAATTCACATCCTGTTAAAAGAAGGGTTAGAGTCATTAATAATATTAATCGTTTTCTCATAAAATTACTTACCTCCTTCTTTCCCAATAGAAGTGGCCGTTTTGTTACTTTCAAATCTACTTAATAAAAAGATAATAAGTAACAATACCCAAAATCTTGGCGTAGAGTAGTCTGATCTATATAAAGAAGTAATCATTAAATGAACAAACTCTGTCAAAGCAATAAAAGTATAGATGTTTTTGGTAAACCTCTTCCACAAATAAATGAATAAAAAAGTCAATCCAACAATTAATAAACCAACACCAACAACACCTGTTTCAAATAAAAAATCTACAAATATATTATTTGATGAGACGCTCAAGTTGTTTAAACTATAAGGAAGAATTTTTGTATTAGATAGAAAATCATAAGAGCCAGGTCCGTATCCAAATAATCCAGAAAGGAATGAATGATCAAATAACCAAAAAGCAGGCATAACATACATATACATTCTGCTCGATTTATTTATATCTAGAAGCCCTCCGAATCTTCCGATAATTGGAGAAAAGAAACCTAATAATAAATCTTGAAAAATGAAAATGAAAACGAATAAAACGACTAGCATGATCCCACTTACAATGGCAACTTTTTTATAGTTTATATTAATAACATCTATCTTTTTTAATAATTGAATTAGAAGAAAAAGTGTAATAAGCAGTAAATTAGCGTATGCACTAACTGAAAAAGAAAATAATAATACAACTGTTGTAGGTATTGCAATAAAGACAACATACTTCCATTTTTTACAAAATACAAGAAAACCTAATATTAAAAAGTCGATAAGAAGCGGACCTAAATAACTAGGTTCATCTAAAAAAGAGGTAATTCTAAAGTCGAACATACTCGTTCCTTGAATACTATGTACGTAAGATCTAGTGTCTAAACCAATAAACGGAATAAAATCTGTGGTGAAATAAAGAATCTGCCAAACCCCAATTAACATAAGTAAAAACAGGGAAATAGGGTAGAACTTGATCCACTTCATAAGCTTATCTTGACTATAGTCCTTTAGTACATTAAAACCAAAAAAGAGTAAGCTAACAAATGTAATATAATATAACATACGAGTAATAAGTGATGACTTTATATAAGCAGTATACTCTACACTATGAATTTGAAAGGCTGTATAAATACTTGATAGTGCAGATAATGTTATGGCGATTACAAAAAGTAATATAAATTGGTTAACAACTTTATTTTGTTGATAATCAAACTGCTTATTTTGATTACTCATAAAGGATAATACAAAGAAACCAGCAGCTAAAAATGCTAGTAGAGCCGTACTAGGAATTGGGGTAATGTTAATAAACCATTTTGCTCCGGTAAACTGAATTGTACATAACAAAAAACAAAACAGAATAATGGCACCGTATCTATAGTAAGCTGTTATTCCATAAGACTTCACGATTAAATCTCCTTTTTTGTTCATAGTCAATCAATATAATGAATACTGGATAAATAAAGTGTACCATCTTCCACTGTCCATTGAGTCATATACATAAAGCTTGCTTCTTGATCATAGATGTATATTCTATCTTCAACAACAATATTTGACCAAGTACTATTTTCATTTAGCATTTCTTTCAAAAAAACAAACTGTTCCTCTGAAATTTCATTCTTACTAGCTAATAACTTCTCGAAATTATTCCAATCCATTGATTGAATATTATTTTTCATATACTGGTTTGCTTCCACTAAATTACGAAATTTTAATGGTTCTTCTCCACATCCTGAAAGCAAAAACATAAAACATATACTAATAAGAAACATTATCCTTTGCATCATCTCACACCTTAATTCATGATACTTTTCATTACATCTAAATAATTTGAAAGGACCTTATCTTGCTCATAAGGAGTTAGATCAACATCCTGTCTTTTTTGAGCCATTCCATTATTCAGTATCTCTTTAATCCCTATTGACAATTCTTCTACATCATTAACAGGGACCAACATTCCATACTCACCATTTTTCAGGATCTCCCTAGGCCCACTTTTGCAATCTGTAGAAATGACAGGTACGTTAAAGTATAAGGCTTCAATTAAAACATTCCCCAATCCTTCACTGTTAGAAGTCAGTGCAAATAGGTCCGCTTGTTTTAAATAAGTGTATGGGTTGTCTAGAAAACCTAAAAAAAATACTTTTTCTTGAATTTTAAATTTATTCACTAATTCCTCTAATTTTTCTCTCTCGGGTCCATCACCAATAATATAAAGCTTCGTTAATTCATCTATTTTAGCACGGTGAAAAGCTTCAATTAATAATTTTATATTCTTTTCTTGAGATAGTCTCGCGATTGTGACAATCCATCTCTCATCCTTCTCTTTCAGCATAGAAGGGATCTCGTCTGCTTTCTTTAAAAAAGAAGGAGTAATCACAGGATTATAAATCACCTTAACTTTTTCTTTAGAATCAGGTGACAATTCAATAATTTCAGCTAATACTCCTTGAGATACACATATAATAACATCTGAGAAAGGATATACGCTTTTAATCAGTTTTTTCATAACAAATTCTTTCAATCCACTTCCAATATGACCATGAACGGTAGCCATAATCTTTGCTGTGGACTCTTTCAAGAGGTATTTTTTAGTAATTAAGGTTGTCAAGTTTAAAAAATGTTTAGCACTAATAATAAGATCAGGGTTTTCCTCCGTAACAAAACGTTTAATAGGAAAAGCCATTTTATATGCTCGTTTTACATTACAATTTACAACTCTAATATGTGATAGCAATTCATCCTTTAATTCACCAGAGTGGCTCATTGCCAGTATCGTAATATGATGTGTACGGCTTAGTTCATTAGCTAAGTTAATAAGAACTTTCTCTACTCCCCCACCTTCAAACGATTGCAAAATGATAGCGATCTTTTTCAACAAACCCACTCCTATTACTGTTGTATATGTCAGCTTAAAATAGTTTTTTTCGTATAATTTGAATTTGTGAATATATATACTTTCTTAATGGACTATCTACCATTAGGACAAAAGAAACAAATAATATTTCAACCAATACCATTTCCACTAAAGGATGCATACTGATATTGATATAAAAACTTCCCAAAATAATCATAATAAATGTTACAAAATTGATAAATGCTCCGTCAAACAATACCTTTATACTACCTCTATAGAAAATAATAAAGAGAGTCATCATAGTAGCTTCTGTGGATATGGCTGCTATCGCTCCGCCTATACTCCCATATTCTCTCCCAAGAATAATATAAAGAATAACGGCAACTCCTAAAGCCACTAACTGAGACATTGTTCTTTTTATTTGTTGCCCACTTGTTGTTAATCCATCAGCCAATGGATAATTAATGGATTGCAATAAGAGTAAAAATGATAATATTTTTAAAACAGTGGCAGTTTTATCCCAACTCGGGTCTAAAAATCCTATTAAATAGTCACTATATAAAAATAAAGGCAAAACAATGGAGATTCCAAGAAAGCTCATTACTTTTAATTGGATTGTATTTGTACGACGATGTTCATTCCAACTTTTCTCGTTGCCTAATCGAAATAATATTGGGAAAAAAGCCATCGCCACAATCCCAGGAACTTGATAAAGTAAGGAAGGAATCTTAAAAGCTAAAGAAAAAGTCCCTACTTCACCTTTTGTTGTTACTTTTTCCATAATAATTGGAGCAACTTGTGCTAATAACAACACCGTTAACCCACTGATCATAAACGAAGGCAAATGATGAATAATTCCTCGATCCCAACCAGAAAATAGCTTTATTCTTTTCCTCACTAAACTATAAGCAACAATTCCCGCAAGTATGTTTGCCACTCCATATATAGGGGCGATCCATTCTAACGGTAGTTGAAAAATAATTCCTGCAAACAAAGAAACGGCAGTCGTCAGGCCTGTTATTGCTTTAATTAAAGCCGTGTACTTCATTTCCTCTATTAAAAGAAAATAGGCAGTACCCAATCCTTGTAAGGCTGCCCCTACTATAGTAGGAATAACAGAAACAAACAACACGTAGCGCATAAGTGGATCTGAATAGAAAAAGTTGATAATGAAAATGGAAACAATAATCGTAAGTATGGCTAATATTATTCTTACTGTAAAAAAGCTACTCACAATCACGTTATGATTGCTTCCTTTTTTCGTTCCTTCTCTTACTAAAGTTTGAGTCAGACCCAGTTCAGTAAAATAACCAGCAATAGCTGCAAATGAAAGAGCAACTGCTAAAACACCATAATTTTCTTTCCCTAAATATGTAGCAACTAAAATAGCCTGCCACTCCTGATAATACTCTTACTAGAACATTACTCGTAAATAAATAAAGAATATTTTTAAAAATTCTCATACTATTAGCCAATTACTACACCTCATCGTTCAACAAGTAATGGCTTAAAATTAGGGACCAATATGTCTCCCTGCCATTTTTGAACGTATATATATGATTTATTTTTTACAATCTGCTTAGACATGTATATAATGGTCATTCATCAATCGTAATTAGGTATGATAGCGACTACTAGCTTACGCATCCAACACAAGGTAAAATAAAAACAAACAACCTTATTATATCACAGGCAATTGATGAACTAGTTTAGTCCTATTTATATTTAAGGACATTTAAAACAAGAAAACATTTTTTGGATGATCTTCTGATCAACCTCTACTTAAACAGGAGGAATTTCACCTATGATTAGTGTTATTATCCCTACATTAGGAAATCGAAAAGCAGAACTAATTCGCCTATTAATCAGTTTAGAAAAACAGACCGATAAGAATTTTGAAGTCATTGTTGTTTCTCAAGACAACCACCTATTAGTTAGTGAGTTACTAGCAAATACCTCTTTTGTGTACAAACACATAAAGTTAGAAAAAAAGGGCCTTTCTATCGCTAGAAACCAAGGTTTGAAAGCCATTTCTGGCTCTATTGTTACCTTTTCAGATGATGACTGTTGGTACCCATCAGATGCATTTATTAAAGTAAATACTTATTTTAATCAAAATGATGGGGATGTATTATGCTTTAAAATTTATGATCCCGTTCAGAATACTTATTATAAAGAGTATTCCAATAAAGAAAACCCTACTATTTCCCAAAGAGATGTGTTACGAAAATCTTCTATAGAAGTCTTTATAAAAACATACTCTATTTTTTCAAACAGGATTCAGTTTAACGAGAACTTTGGACTCGGCGCGAAATATCCTTCTGGTGAAGAAAACATTTTTTTAACTAAACTCCTTAAATCAGGAGTAAAAATAAGTTATTTTCCTGAAATAATTGTATATCATCTTAAACCATCTCAAGAGTCTCGTACCACTGAAAAACAAGTCATAAGTAAAGGACCTTTATTTAAAGAACTATATAACACGCCTATTGCTATTTTTTTATTAACATTTTTTTTCATTCGTAAGCATCATTCTATTCAGGAACCTATCAAGACCTTTAAAAAAGCAATAGTCGAAATGTTTTCTTATAAACAATAAAATGCTTTTTATGAATATTTAATAATTCTGGTGAATATTTGTCTTTTGTAGATTCGCCAGAATTATTAGCTACTTAACCAATACATTTCTAATAGCTCCATCAATTTGTTTTGCATTCTGTTCCCAAGTGTACGAATTGATAATAAACTCTCTAGCATTTACTCCTAATCGTTCTAATTGCTTTTTATCCATAAAAATTCTTTTTATTGCTACTATTAATTGTTCATTTGTATTTTCTGGCAATAATATCCCATTATGGTTATTAACAATTAATTCTTCACACTGCCCTAAAGCGGGTGCAATTACTGGTTTTCCCATCGCCATATACTCAAATATTTTAATAGGCGAAAAATAAAAATGATCAATATTGTAATACGGTGCGATGCAAACATTTACTGACTTTAATGCTTTAGGAATATGATCATAAGGTAAATTACCAGTAATATGAACGTAGTTGGAGAGTTTCTTGTCCATAACCAGTTGACTCAGTCTTCGATGTTCCTCGCCATCTCCTATAATTAGCAACCTTATTAAAGGATTGTCTTCAATTAAGACTGGTAATATATCAATTAGTCTTTCAACACCATGCCAAGATTTTAAGCTACCTAAAAAACCGATTATTTCTTTACCCTCCCATTCGTCAAAAGGGTATCCTTCTAATTGCTCTGTTCTTTCAGAGTTGAATTTCTCTGCATCTACACCATTTGGTATAACAATCACATTATCAGTACGATATTCATTTTCTTCAAAATATTTCAAGAGTTCTTTGGACACGACAGTAACAATATCTGCTTTTCTAAAGATATATTTTTCAATTAATCGAGCTGTTCTCTTAAAATAAAATTGTTTTGTAATATCCTTTTCCACAATGCTAGAAGCATTAACCTCAGCTACATATGGAATCCTATAGATAAGTCTAATAATAATAGCGGATATGTCATATATCGAATAGCGATTAATAACAACATCTGGATTAATTTTTTTAACATAATTCCTTAATCTGAGGAACCTAGGAATAACACCGAATAACTTGCTGATTTCAGTAAAAAAAGGTTGGATAAATATAGCGTTCTTTTTGTGATACATATTATTATTTTTATAATTTTTTCTATTGGAGAGGTCAACTGGTATTACCTCATGTCCAATCTTCTCCATTGCATTCATAAATTCATTTGCATGAATTCTAGAACCCTCATTCGAAGAAAACCAAGATATGTATAAAATTTTCATTCATGAACCTCTTTCAAATTATTTTTAGAACCCCCCATCCCGTTCATTTGAGACAAAACTCAGGAGGGACGATAGAATAAACACCAATATAAAATATTACGAAAAAAATGGATAAAATATATCAATCAGACCTCAAGTGACCTAAACCATTTGAGTTTTTGTATAAAAAGCAATATAATTGCAAAGCAATAATTTCATTAAATGCACAAATAAATCAATATCATTCTAACAGCAATATAAGTAACTCACAACTTAAACTAATAATTGATAGGGAGAGTTTTATTTAACTATAAATAATAAAGTAATCTTATACAAAATCAACTAGTTAGTGAAATGATTTTCTATTTACAGACAACTAGTGTTAAAATAGATGCTAGTTTAACCAATAAAAAGGGATATTATTTATGACCAAAAACATACTAATTTTTAGAGATTCTATTTTACCCATTTCAGAAACGTTCATTTATAATCAATTTATTTCTTATCAAAAGTATTCCCCTTATATTGCTGGTTTTAAAAAGCCCAAAAATAGCATTGTCATTCCGAGTGAAAAGGTATTTATTGATGATCTTAAAAAAGAAACCAATACAATATCAACCTTCTTTAAAAAAATCAACATCTATCCATCCTAAAATGACGAAGTGGATAAAAGAGAAGCACCCTTTATTGATCCATGCCCACTTTGGTCCGGATGGTGTTTTAGCATGGCCAATGGCCAAAAAATTAAATATTCCTTTGTTTGTCACCTTCCATGGTTATGATGCTACCGCAAAAGACGATTCTTTATTAGAAGGTGCTTTTAATTCACGAAACTATGTAAAAAACAGACGAAAATTATACAATGAAAATGTTTATTATATAGCGATCTCGAAATTTATAAAAGGAAAATTAATTCAAAATGGCTTTCCATCAGAAAGAATCTTTGTCAACTATATTGGAACGGACACAAAGGAATTGACACCTGCAAGCTCTTTAAATAAAAAAAACAAAATATTATTTGTAGGTAGATTGGTCGAGAATAAAGGTTGCTCATACTTAATTAATGCCGTTAAAAACCTTAAACAAATCGAAGACCTTGAAGTCGAAGTAATTGGAGACGGACCGTTAAAAAAAGATCTTTTCGCTTTATCAAAAACCATTAGTTTTAATATTCAATTTTCAGGTCCACAACCTCATAAAGTTGTCCTTGAACGTATGAAGGAAGCAAAGATATTATGTGTTCCTAGTGTTGAGGTTGAATCTGGGGCATCCGAGGGTTTGGGAATGGTTTTTGTTGAAGCTGCTGCTCTAGGTATTCCTGTTGTTAGCTTTCAAACAGGTGGAATACCAGAAATTGTTCAACATGGTCAAACAGGTTATTTAGCAAAACCAAAGGATGTTAATCAACTTAGTACATATCTAGACTTACTTCTTAAGGATGATTCTAAATGGAAAGAAATGAGCCTTGAGGCTAGAGTGTTTGTGGAGAAATTCTTCGACCTAAGTAAACAAACGCAAAAATTGGAAAATATATACGATGTAGTCTTAAAAAACGTTTAATACATTCCAGTATCAGCTAGGTTTTAGTGGAATATAAAAGGGAACAATAATTTACTGAAAACTTTCATTGATTTCATCATTTTTTGTTCGAGAGGTGTCTAATGTATTCATTAGCTGACTATATTACTGCTTTTATTATTTCATTAACAGTATCCATTATCGTTACTCCCTTCGTTATGAAGTTCGCTCGAAGGTTTGGCTTTATTGATCATCCTAATTATCGAAAAGTTCATAGTAGAGTAATGCCCAGGTTAGGTGGCGCTTCTATTGTCATTGGTACATTATCTGGCTTGCTCTATTTACATGAACTAATCATTCACCTGTGGCCTATGATAATTGGTGCAAGTATTATTTTACTTGTTGGAACACTCGATGATAAATACACACTGAATGCAAAAACCAAATTTATTGGTCAATTATCAGCATCTTGCATCGTGTCTCTTTCTGGTATAACCATTGATTTTATAACACTTCCTTTTTCTTCAGAGAGAATATATTTAGGAATATTTAGTTATATTTTAACGATTGTTTGGATTGTCGGGATTACGAATTCCATTAATTTAATTGATGGACTCGATGGTTTAGCATCAGGCGTCTCAATTATTGCAATGACGTCTATTTTATGTCTAGCAACTCTAAATAGTCAATTCCTTATCATATCTCTTACGACCATATTAATTGGAAGTACACTTGGCTTTTTAATTTATAATTTTTACCCAGCTAAAATTTTCATGGGAGACACTGGCTCACTATTTTTAGGCTATTGCATCTCCATCATATCACTGTTAGGTTTGTATAAAAGTGTGACGATTTTTAGTCTTGTTATCCCTATTATTGTTTTGGCTATTCCTATTTTTGATACTTTTTTCGCCATCCTTAGAAGATTATTAAATAAACAAAAAATATTAGATCCCGATAAATCACACTTACATCATCGCCTATTACAACTTGGATTTAGTCATAAACAAACCGTTCTAATTATTTATGCCATCGGAACTTTTTTTGGAATAAGTGCCATCATTTTTTCCAGATCTACTTTATGGGGCTCTTTCATTTTTGTTGTATTTCTTACTTTCACGATTCAAATAACTGCTGAATTAATCGGATTAATTGGCAAGCATCAACCGTTGTTAACGATGTTCAAAAAATTAAAGGATTAATAACAAGCATCTTCGAAAACATACAGTGTATAGTAATGAATCCTACTTCAACCTCCACTATTTTAGAATTGCTAATTATTCCTAAAGTTAAAAAATGTATTGCTTTTTTCTATCAAAAGCTGAATAATAAAAGATATGCATATTACTTTTGAACCATTTTTTACAAAAATATTCATACAAGGTGATTAATGATGGGAAGAGCAGAGAAAACGATAAAGAAAAAACGCAAATGGTTATGGATCACTTTATCTGTAGTTGGTGTTTTATTGTTAAGTACAGCAGGATATGCGTATTCCGTATGGTCAACAGCAGCGAAAACAGCTGATAGTATCCATGAAGAATTAAATCGTGAAAAATCAGATAAACGTGACGAAGAAGTTGATTTTGAAAACTTAGATCCTATCTCCATTCTTTTAATGGGGGTCGATGAGCGAGAAGGAGATAATGGAAGAACGGATTCCCTCATCCTTATAACCGCTAATCCGAAAAAAGAATCAATTGAAATGGTGAGTATCCAGCGTGATACCAAAACAGAAATTATTGGAAAAGGTATAGAAGATAAAATTAATCATGCTTACGCCTTTGGTGGAGCAGAAATGACCATTAATACGGTTGAAAACTTTCTGGATATACCGGTAGATTATTTCGTTAAAGTAAATATGGAAAGTTTTAAAGATATTGTTGATAGTGTAGGTGGCGTGACCGTTGAAAATAGTTTTGCTTTCGATTATGAAGGCGAATCATTTCCAAAAGGAACGATCGAGCTTAATGGAGAAGAGGCACTAAAATATTCAAGAATGAGATACGATGATCCTAATGGAGACTATGGGAGACAAGAAAGACAACGTCAAATTATTGAAGCCGTTATTCAAAAAGGGGCTAGCATCTCATCGCTAACAAAATTTGGTGATATGTTCGCAGTGGTTGAAGACAATGTAAAAACCAATCTTTCTTTTGATGATATGTGGAAAATTCAATCAAACTATCGTTCCACTATAGGAGACATTGAAACACATGAACTCCGTGGAACGGGTGATAAGATTAATGGGATTTGGTATAACATCGTATCTGAAGAAGACCGTCTTGAACTATCAAACATGTTAAAAGAACATCTTGAAATCAGCACATCAACGGCAAGTCAATAAGACTTTCATTTAAATTAATCCTCGATTGTTTAAACAATTGGGGATTTTTTTATACCACCACATTTCCAAAGAACCTATTTTTGTTGTTTTTTTGTTAATATAATCTGTTGTTTTGATTTATAATGATTAATAGAAGGAATGATGTTATGAAAAAAAGAAAGCTAAAATGGCTTTGGATTACTTTATCCGTTTTCGGCGTATTAATTTTAGGAACAGGCGCTTACGGATATTACATGTGGGATAAAACTCAAAAAACAGTAGCTACTATTCATGAGGATATTGACTCTAATTTAACAGAAAAAGCCATTAAGGAAGATAAAGTACCTATTTCAGTTTTATTAATGGGCGTTGATGAACGAAGCGGAGATCGAGGGCGAAGCGACTCACTTATTCTACTTACCGTCAACCCAAACAAGGAATCTACTAAAATGGTCAGCATTCAGCGTGATACCCGGACAGAGATTATTGGAAATGGAACAATAGAAAAAATTAACCACGCCTATGCTCGTGGTGGTGCGCAAATGACCATTGATACAGTTGAAAATTTTCTTGATGTTCCAATCAATTATTTTGTGAAAGTGAATATGGAGAGCTTCCAAGAAATTGTTGATGCTGTTGGTGGTATTAATGTATATAATGACTTACAGTTTTCCTATGGAGGCTACGATTTCCCTGTTGGGGATATTACCCTTGAAACAGGTGAAGAAGCATTAGCCTTTACGAGGATGAGAAAAGGAGATACTCGTGGCGATTACGGACGCATGCTTCGTCAGCGTGAAGTCATTGAAGGAGTTATAGAAAAAGGCGCAAACATAGCCTCGATAACGAAATTCGATAATATTTTAGAAGTAGTTGAAAACAACATTAAGACTAACTTAACGTTTGATGAGATGTGGTCCATTCAATCAAATTACACAGCAGCCATAAAGAACATTGACAAACAAGCTCTTGAAGGAACAGGGAAATACATTGATGGAGTTTCGTATCAAATTGTCACTGATGAAGACCGCAATACTCTTTCACAAAAACTAAAAGAGCACTTAGAAATATCTTCTGATACAGCAAAAAATAATGAATAGCAGGTAAAAGTGGTGCTTCTTAATTGAAGCACCACTTTCATTATCGGTTAATAATAATCATTTTCCCGATAATGTTCATTCTTTTCTAGACCATTAATACGATAAGAAGATTGTCGCTCTGCGATATAGTGACTTCTTAAATAATTGTTTCGGATGGAGTATATCATCATTAGATGAGAACATGATTTAAATCGTTTCTGTAAAATATGGTAAGCGATCTCTAGGGGAATGAGCTTGTCATCAGATAATTGTAAAAACGCCATGTCATCGACATTTTTTATTCGATCTTGATAGTCATAGGAAATAAAATGACTATCTTCACAAGACCAAGATTTTGTAGTCACCATACAGATGTGATGCTCGTATGAAAGTAGAATGGGTAGCATATATTCGTTTGTGAGTATTTTTTTCGTAGCAGATAGACTAGCTTTTAAAGTCGTATTGTTATATAAGCAATTGTTTTCAATCACTTTTCTAGAAGAGGACTCTAAAAGTTTTTGGCCATCACAATCAATCTTTAAGCAATTCGACTCTCCTTGTTCGTTCAACTTTGAAATCAAGGCAATTGTTTTTGGTATGATAATCATTTCGTTCACTGTTAATGGCCGTTTTGAGAACGGTTTTGTTATCCTCAGTCGTTCCCATCCAGTTCGGTTCTCTTCCTGCTTCCACGTGGTACGAAAAAGGATCGCTAGGCCAGACACTCCACAGGCATAAGTTCGGATGCATTCACCCTACAAATTAGCAAAGCTAATTAACGGCATATCACTCCTTTTTAATAGAATTAGGCCAAAAGATTTAAAAAATTCTGTTAAAACTTAGTGGATCATAGTCTATTATAACTATTTTCTACTCACTATCAAATTACATTTACTTTACATAAATTTGTCTAATATAACAAATAATATCCTTTCTCAGTTGCCATTTGTGACAAGGAAGTGCTCATTTTTTAAGGTAGCTTTATTGTAGGAAAACCTTTTACTCGTATAAGCATGAATCATTTGACCTCCTGCTAGTTCGACAATGACTTGCCCTGCCGCTGTATCCCATTCCATCGTAGGAACAAAACGAGGATAAAAGTGAGCAAATCCTTCGGCCACTGCACAAAACTTTAAGGAACTTCCTCTATTAATTACTTCGATGTCTTGATGGTTTTCTTTTAGTTGCTCAATAAATCGATCCGTTTCTGGGGAAGGGTGAGAACGACTAGCTACTACACGAACAGGCTTCCTTTCTTTTGTCAATGGTAGTTGATCTGATTTGGATAATAACTGCGCTTCGTTTGCTGGATTGAATCCCGCTAGATTTTTTAATTTAAAAGAACCTACTCCTTGCTTAGCAAAATAGAGTGTCTTTAACACTGGAGCATAAATCACTCCAACGACAGGATAGTGCTCATGAATAAGCGCAATGTTTACGGTGAACTCTCCATTTCGCTTAATAAATTCCTTCGTCCCATCTAATGGGTCAACAAGCCAAAAAGCAGGCCACTCCTTTCTCTCTTCATAAGAAAAGTGACTCCCTTCCTCACTTAAAATTGGAATGGATGGAAAAGAAGCTCGTAATCCTTTCATAATTACTTCATGAGACTTTTGATCTGCCATGGTTAACGGAGATTGATCTTTCTTTTCTACTACATCAAAGTCCTGATTATAGATGTCCATGATTGTGTTCCCTGCCTCTAAACAAATTTGAACCAAGGGAAGTAAATTAATTTCCATCTGATTTCATTCCTTTAATTAATATGTCTGCGACTTCTGGTCTTGTAAACTCTTTTGGTGGTTTAGTGCCGTTTCGAAGCATTTCTCTTACTTTTGTGCCGCTTAAATGAACATGGGATTCACCTTTGTGAGGACAAGTCTTTTTAGTGGCCATATTTTCACAAACCGTACAATAAAATGCATGCTCATACTTTAAAATGTTGATCCCCAGCTCCTCTTTTTCAAACTGATCAAATATATGTTGCGCTTCATACGTTCCATAATAATCTCCTACCCCAGCATGGTCGCGACCTACAATAAAGTGTGTACACCCATAGTTTTTTCTGACAATCGCATGAAAGATCGCTTCCCGAGGACCCGCATAACGCATTGCCGCTGGATAAATAACAAGCTCTACACGTTCTTTGGGATAATAATGTTGCAAAATCACTTGATAACTTTCCATTCGAATTTCAGCAGATATATCATCAGCCTTTGTTTCTCCGACTAAAGGGTTTAACAATAACCCATCGACAATTTCTAACGCCGACTTTTGAATGTATTCATGTGCTCTGTGAACAGGGTTTCGAGTTTGAAAGCCGACAATCGTTTTCCACCCTAATTTTCTAAATCGATCTCTTGTTTGCGACGGATCAAGGTAAAAGGAAGAAAATTGATCATGCTTAGGCCGATTTAATAATGTGATCGGACCACTGACATAGACATCCTCCTTTTCATAAATTTTTTTCACTCCAGGATGCTTTTGATCCGTCGTCCCATAAACATGCTGCGCTTCAAGTTCCTTGTCATAAAAGAACTTTTCTTGTACAACAATTGTTCCATAAATGATCCCGTCCTTACCTTTTAATGAGATGACTTCACCAAGACTAATCTTAGATGCATTCTCTTTTGAAACAGGTAAGGTAATGGGGATGCTCCAAATAACACCACTTGAAAGGCGCATACCTTGAATCACATGTTGATAATCTTTTGAATTCATAAATCCCATTAATGGGCTAAATGCCCCAATTCCAATTAACTCTAAATCAGAAAGACTCCAAGACGACAACGTGAGAGTCTTATAGCCCTCTGCTTTTCTCAATGGCTCTTCTCTAATATCATCGGATGCCTCACAATTGATTAGTTCCCCCCCGTGAGCATTCACTGACAATCAGATCTCCTCCTTCAAACTGGTTATCTATTAATTATATGAGAAGAAGATGGAAATGAACATTTATATTTCAAATGAGAAGTCAAAAAATTAAGTTTGAGGTACTTGTATAAATAAGGGTCTATAGTATAAGGTTAGAAGACTGCTCTAAATAAGCATTTCGCTCAGTTGTAGTAGATTAAAGGTGAAGCCTTGAAAGAAGTTACCGCAAAATTGAAGTAAGGTTACATTTGAATTCGTTGAATGCATACGAAGATGAAAAAATACAATACATCGGTGATACAAACTAAAACTTTGATGGATTAATGAAAAACGAATATACTTCATCAGCTGCATCCTTTCAAGGTGTTATGTAGGTAACAGAAATGATATAGGGTTATTATGGATCAAATAGTGGTGATTATTCAGACCATATAACAAAAAGCAGCCACTTTGTCTTATGAACAAAATGACTGCTATTTAACCTTTAATACCGTTACCCTTTATTTAAGCACCGTTTGTACCTTTTCCTTTGCCCACTGGTATGAACCCGGAAAGTAATGAAGACGTCCACTTTCAAGCCAATACGTTTGATTAAAGAGCTTTTCTAAAAAATATCGATCATGGGAGATGGCCAAAACCGTACCTGTAAACTTTTCCAAAGCGTCTTCTAATACTTCTCTTGAATCAATATCTAAATGATTCGTCGGTTCATCTAAAATAAGGAAATTAATGTTTTCATGCATAAATTGAGCAAGCTTTAACCTCATTTTTTCCCCACCACTTAGAGATTTTACTTTTTTAAAGACATCGGGACCGTAAAACATAAAGGTAGCTAAAATCCCTCTTGCTTCCCCTTCATTTACAAAAACTTTCTCCCTGAACTCATCAACGACCGTATTGTTTTCATTTATAGCTTTAAATTCTTGAGATAAATAACCGATGTTCAAGTGATTACCTAATTTCATTTCACCACTGTCAGGCTCTAATTGATTCATTAACAATTTTAATAAGGTTGATTTACCGGCTCCATTTTGACCGATTAATGCCACACGTTCTCCATGACGGATATGCATATTAACACCGGAGAACACCTCTTTTCCATGAAAAGATTTACTGAGTTCTTTAACCACCACTAAATCGTTACTTGTTCTTTTTCCTTCATTAAATTTTAATCCCATCGTTTTGTTTTCCATCTTCGGTTTTTTCAACTTTTCCATACGCTCAAGCGCCTTTTCCATGCTTTTTGCTCGTTTAAACAAGTCCGCATTTGGAGGTGTTGCCTCATTTGCCCATTGCCTTAGCCTTTTAATCGCTTCTTTTATTTTTTTTATCTTTTTTTGCTGTTCTTTATAAGCCGCAAACTCAGCTAATAATCGCTCTTCCTTCTCTTTTACGTAACCTGAATAGTTCGTTTTATAGCTGTGCAGACATCCATCCTCCATTTCAATGATTCGATTGGAGATTTTATCTAAGAAAAAACGATCATGTGAAATAACGACAATCGCCCCATCATAGTCTTGAATGAACTGCTCTAACCATTCAATCGACTGCATATCTAAATGGTTAGTTGGTTCATCTAACAATAAAATACCCGGTTTCTCTAACAAGGTTTTCGCTAAACACACTTTCGTCTTTTCTCCTCCACTTAACAAAGCAAACGAACGAGACATGAATTCATCAACCTTTAACCCTTTCACCACCTTTTGCACAGTTGCTTCCATTTCATACCCCTCTTGTAACGCAAATTGCTCCTGTAAATGAGCATATTTTGTCATAATAGACTCAAGTTCCTTTTCAGTTTGGGGTTTCGCCATCTCTCCTTCAAAGTATCGCATCTTCTTTTCCATTTCGATTAGTTGTTGAAAAGGACTATAAAGAACTTCTTTAACCGTTGTTTCAGAAGAATAGCCCGGAATCTGTTCTAAATATCCAACTGTACAATCTTTTTTTATGAAAATATCCCCTTTATCAACTGGTTCTACTTTGGCTAAACAGTTAAATAAAGTCGTTTTCCCAGAACCGTTCCTGCCAACTAACCCAACCCTATCTTTTTCATGAATATCAAGAGTAATGTCATCGAAAACTCGATTTCCACCCATCGTCTTCGTTATTTCTTTAACTGCACATATAATCATCGTCATTTCTCCTTTTGAGTAAAATTAAAAAAAGCCATAGGTAGACGAAACCCACCCATGGCTAAAAATTGAAATCTTGAAGACAGTTACATGAACCATCTGCAAATTTTAAACAATAAAAAAAGAAGACATAGACGTCCTCTCTTCATCACACTTCTTTAATTTTCACGTAGGGTTAAGAGACCTCTTATCGTTCACTGTAGCTATGCAATTGTCTAAAAAAGGGCATACGTATCCCGTCTTTAGCAATTGCATGAACAATCAAACAAAATATGGAAACTGATTTCAAATACTTTGCTCGACCTGCTCCAGAACGATCCATCTCTTAACACCTCCTTTTCATCATTAGTACCATTATAAAACGGTTGGTGAAAAATAACAAGATCTTGTTAACTTATCGTGACACGATCCACTTGTTCTTTCATTATACTCATATTCGACTTTACTTTTTTAGAAATCTCACATAACTCATCAATAGCGGTTGCTTTTTGATCTGACAATTGGTAAACAATATCGTCAAAGAGCATTTCCATCTCTTTTAAAATACTAATGCTAGCTGTATTATAATAGTGGATATTTTTATAGCCTTCCTCTTGAAAGATCGCATTATCTATGTATGGTTTAAATTCTTCAAGAAGCATTGGAAACCCAGTTAAAAGCTTCATCAGTCCTTTTCGAATTCCTTCAGTCGATTCCGCAATCATATCAAGAAAATCAATTATAGGTTGAACTTTTGCTTGAACTCGATCTTCATAATCTGTAAATACACTTAATATTAAACTAGATGGACTTCCATAAGATGCTACCTTTGCTCCCCCCTTGAACAGCAGCCAGAGGCAATTTCAAGTCCACCTTCAATTTTAGTAGCGATATCAATGGCGATCACTATTAATGGAATAGCAATTGCTGTTGCAACTGCGGAAAAGTTCTGAAATGAAACTTCTACATGCATTTCCTTTAGCTTCATTCTTACTTTCATATAAGGAGAGTCCTCTAATACATATTCATTTGTTGATTGAACAGAGTCAATTTCCGCCATTCCAACATGACTCTTTATTGCATTTCCTAGAGATTGATCCCGATTGGTAAAAGCGGTAGCAACATCTTGAACTTGACTTTTATACTCTGCTATATGTGTAAGAAGCTTTTCTGAATTACTATGTACAATTTGATAATGCTCATCTATTTCCCCTACCACTGCATCACGCCAGGACTCCGCTCCTCCTTTTAAAATTTCTTGAATTTCATCTGAGATGGCCGTGTTTAAACTCTTCGTAAATTCATCTATCTTATCTTGTAAATCGTAAAGTTTGTTTCTAGGTACAGAAAATATACTTTCAACACTAATATTCGTTCGAGTCACATGTTCCAATAGTTCAGATGGAGGTGAGTTTAAGATTGCATTTAGTGACAGACAATGTTGCTCTGCTTTATCTAACCAATCAATAAGTTTCCCTATTTCACGTTTCAGTGCATTTCCTGGTGAAGAAAGCCCAACAAACAAAGGATCTTCTACCCAATGATCCACTAAATCATCAAAAGCACGCTGCAAGTCATGTAATCTTTGAAAATACTTTGATTCTTCATCTTCTACTATTTCATATGAATTTCCTAAATAACCATTAGCAAGCTCTAATCGTTCCCTTACTTGTTCTTCTATAGAACTCGCTAGATGGTCAAGACTCTGCTTGTTGATGTCAATCCGGTCGGAATGACCCCCATAAAGTGGTTGTCCAGTCCAAATACTTGTGACAATGGATGAATCAGCATCAATGTAAATTCGTCCATACCCTGGCTGACCTTTCTTGCCTATCGTGTAATACTGTTTTTCAATATCTCCCCCACGATAGCCGGTATGATTTGTTCCGATCTTTGACATATCAGGAATCCCATTATATATTTCATACTGCTTTCCTGGTATTCTATTTCCCATCCATAATGAGGTAATCGACCCAGTGAGAACATCATATTGACTAAAATAGTTCGTAATATGATCATCGTAGCTTTTTCCTTCTTCAATCATGCCATCTGGCAAAAGAGCAGGATTCAACGTCACTGTTCTTAAACCCGGATGCTCCACAGCAACCGCATTGGCCAACCCACCTCCAAGCGAATTCCCCGTAACGGACGTCACACCGCCAACACCTTTAAATAATTCATCCATTTCATTATAATATTTTCTTGCTTCTTTTATTTGAGAAGGCGTTAGTTCACTTAACAATTGAGCGTCAGTGATTAAATCTGCTTTTTGTGATGTATCGGTTCCGACATAGACAACTGTAATTTCATTTGTTTCAACATTTCTGACTGTTAAAGCATCGAGACCACTTTTGTGGTTATAACGAGTATCTACAACTTTAAAGGTAGTATTATTAACTGATATCTCTGTTTGCATCTTATATTTTCTGTAAGCATGGTACCCGGCTAACTCAACTAAATCATTATGGGTAGTATTATTATCAACATACTTCACATTAGTAATATCCATTTTTATCCTCCCCATTAGAATTATTCTTTAATAATAAGTTCGAAATCTCTTAAAATGATAGAATTCTCTTTTGTGCCAATTCCGCTTGTTTTATTAATTCGATTATCATTAATTATGACAGCATATGCCCCTTTAGGAACTCCTTGAAGACCCTCTATATCGCTAACAATACTTTCAAATATCTTTTCATCTGGACTTTGATTTTCTTCATTCATGTATAAATCTATCGTTATCCCTAAAAGGTTGGAATCATACTCAAAATTAGAAAAGTTTTCTTCCCACTCATCTTTTGTCATATTAGGGTTTTCTATATATGTGTTATATAGCTCACTTGAAAGTGGTTGGTACCAATCAGTATAGTATAAAGTTGTACTATAGCCACTAGCGCTTACTTTCTCTAAAGCGTCCTGAGTAATACCTGTAACCGGATATTTGTTTACAGCCTCTTCTAAATAATTTTCGAGCACTCGATACTTTTCTTCAAAAATCATGGCTAAAAGCCCTGTTATAATCGCATCTTCCACCTGTCCTTTTTGAGACCAGACCTCGTCTTCTAAAATTTCTTCCTCGGACAAATCTATAGGTATAATAGCTTCTGTGTAAAAGTGAGGTTCACCAACAGATTCCACAATAACAGCAGCTCCATCTTGTGCACCTACAATATTATGGACAATTACTTCTGTCTTATATTCTTCTGAAAAATAGTTCTTTACGGCCTTTTCAACAACTAAACGATTTTCTTCTGCAAATTTATCGATTTTTTCGTTATAGGTTGGTGTCTCGTATTCTTCCCCAGTATAGTCTTGCACACTCATATAAAGATCGCGTTCATGTTGGTTTTGGTTTAATTCTTCATTATCAGTAGATCCAGTCTCTGTATCTACGTTCTTAGTGGTTTGTTCGTCTTCTACTTTTTTATCCATATTCATACATCCTCCAAGTAGTAGTGATAGTCCAATACTACATATAAGTAATTTTTTTAGTTTCAATAGGTAGTACCTCCCTTTAAAAATGTTCGACACTTACAAATTATATGACAATCAGAATGTAATCCCCAGACGTTTCCTGATAATTTTTTTGATTTAAACCAAAACGGTAGGTTCGTAGGGGGTAAGGATAGTTCTATAGAATCAATTTTGAGGAATAATATAGAGGTTTGATTTGTGGTTTTAAATGTTAAATTATCAATATGTATTTCTTAATAGATGATATTCAATCACATCCGCCAAGCGAATTCCCCGTAACCGACGTCACACTGCCAACATCTTTAAATAATTCATCCATTTCATTATAATATTTTCTTGTATCTGTAATTTGAGCAGGTGTTTGTTCACTTAACAGTTGGACATCAGTGATTAAATCTGCTTTTTGTGAAGTATCGGTTCCGACATAGACAACTGTAATTTCATTTGTAGTAACATTTTGAACTGTTAATGCATCGAGACCATTTATTCCATCGTACCTTGTATTAATTTTTCTAAAATCTTTTCCGTTTACTTTGAAAATCCTATCTTCTTCATATTCTTTATAAGCATGAAATCCAGCTAGCTCAACAAGATCCGTGTCCTTAATTTCAGTTGTATATGCATTAGCATTTGTATAAATGATTTTTATGTTACTCATTCCAAACACCCCACAATATAATATTTATTCTTTTTTAATTTCATCTGGATATGCTCTTTCCAAACTATTGTCTTTAGTACCAAATCCGTTCGTCTTATTTACCCTATTATCATGAAATGGAGAGTCAAAAGTTCTCCGGAATTTTTCAAAGCTTTTTCCCCATACTCGATGTTTTTTATGTAATGGTAAGGGATTCCCCTCGCTTTCCGCGGACGACCTGTCAAGCCTCCTCGTTCGTGCCTCACATTGCGGGGTCTTGACTAGCCCGTTTTTCCGCAGGAGTCTTGGGGTCCCTTACAAAGTCCATTTTATAAAGATGACTCAATCCCTTAGAAAGAGAATTTTCTGCATAAAAAATAACCCTTCTGCTTGATTTCATGTTAACCTATTAAGCGACTAAACAAAATAAGGAGACATGTCATCCGAGAAGAGTTATCTTTGATATTGTATCAAACTCAACAGCGAATGACCATAGTGATTATGTGGAAAAGAATAGATAAAGAACTTTCAGAATTTAGGACCTGTTTTACACGACAAGCTACCTATGAATGGTTTGTCGTCATGATTATTGGATTGATGTTACGTTCCGATCAAGTAGGATTAACCTCCATCATTCGTGAGCTTTCGATCTCACCCAAGTCCTATCCTGCTATGATGCATTTTTTAGGTCCCAAGCTTGGAAGTTAGAGGATCTTATTCAAACATGGACGAAGCTTGTTTATCGTAAGGCACCCATCTATAAGAAAGACGGCATCACCATCTTGGTAGGAGATGGCGTGAAGCAATCGAAAGAAGCACGAAAAATGCCTGGTGTGAAGAGGTTACATCAAGAATCAGAAAATTCCTCAAAAGCCGAGTTTATCTTTGGGCACATGTTTGGTGGGATAGGTGTTCTCATTGGCGATCCTTCTAAGAAACTATTTTGTCTTCCTCTTTCGATCAGGCTCCATGACGGTGTCAACATGATTCGAAATTGGAGAAAAAAACAGAACAATTATGAATGTGAAGGTTCTCACATTGTTCAAATCATAAACGATGCGTTTCAAGCAGCTAAATGTATGGGAGAATCGCTCGTACTGCTTGATGGCTACTATTTATCCATTTTTGCTCTTATGAAACGGGCAGAACTGTTAGAGAAATCAGAAACGATGCTTCACCTTTTGACTAAAGCCAAGAAGTCTTGTAGGGCTTATACAAAGCCCGGTGAATATAAAGGGAAAGGTCGTCCTCGTAAAAAAGGAGAGACCATCAAACTTCAAGACCTCTTTACATCAAGGAAGAGTGAATTCGTAGAAGCAACCGTCCGTTTATATGGAAAAGAAGAGACCGTTCGTTACCTTTGCCTTAATTTATTATGGGGGCAAAAGCTTTATCAAGAACTGCGATTCGTCCTTGTCATGTATGGAGAAAAAACAGCCATTCTTGTTACAACGAAGCTCGATTTAGATCCCGTTAACATCATTGAATTGTACAGTTTTAGGTTCAAAATTGAATGTACGTTTCGAGAGCTGAAACAAGTGATGAATGGATTTGGGTATCAATTTTGGTCAAAAGCCATGCCTAAACTGAGACGCTATGCAAAAAAAGGAATGATTCATCCATTAGAAGAAATGGAGGATGAAAAAGAGAAAGAACTCATCTTGTCCGCTTTGAAAGCAATCGAGGGATTTGTCATGTGTAGTTGTATCGCCATGGGGATGCTTCAAATGTTGTCTCTTACTTTTTCAACTAAGATTAATGAGAGTCCTGTTCGATTTTTACGAACGAAGTCCAACCCTATTGTCTCAGAAGCGACCGTTGCCTATTATTTAAGGAAGACGACTTTTTCGCTTTTTAGTAAAACGAGCCGTTTATGCATAAGTCGAATAATGAAAAAGAAGCAATCAGACCCTTTTTTTGACGAGGATCTGAAGGCTTCTTAAAGGTGAAAACTTTTGACTGACAAGTCATGAAGATAAATTGAATATATTCCCTGTGGAATCCCCTGCATATTTTCTATATCATATGAAATTTTGTCAAAAATTTCTTTATCCGGCTCTACATTTTGAATTTCCATAAAAAGATAAATGGTAATTGAAAAATCTTCAGGATCGTAATCATCTTTGGAAAACTGTTTTTTTAATTGTTCTTTCGTAACATGTGGATTTTCCATATACATATCATAAATTTTCTGAAAGTCTGTGTGAAATGCATTTGTATAATAATAAGGCGTACTATATCCATTACCATACACACTCTCTAGAGCTTCCTGTCTAATACCAGTGACAGGGTATTCATTAACTATTTTTTCCATATACTCATCAAGCTTTGCAATTTCTTCATCAAAAATCATAGCGAAAATACCAGTAATCAACGTGTTTTCAACAATTCCTTCATTAGACCACACTTCATCTGTTAACACTTTCTTCTCACGATCATCGATAGGCACAAACGCTTCTGAATAAAAATGTGGCTCCCCTACAGATTCAACATAAACAAGGGCGTTATCAATTGT
This sequence comes from Bacillus carboniphilus, assembly GCF_020524035.2. Lineage (NCBI taxonomy): Bacteria > Bacillati > Bacillota > Bacilli > Caryophanales > Bacillaceae > Bacillus > Bacillus carboniphilus. The sequence goes on from NZ_CP129013.1 coordinate 2,246,403, forward strand.
TCCTACAACATTTTGTACAATCACTTCTGTTTTATATTTTTCTAGAAAAAACGTTTGAACAGCTTCTTCAATCTCTTTCCGATTGTCTTGCGCAATTTCATTAATTTTTGTTGCTCCTTTAGGATCATATTCTTCCCCAGTATAGTCCTGCACACTGACATAAAGATCGCGTTCATGTTGGTTTTTGTTTAATTCTTCATTATCTGTAGATCCAGTCTCCGTATCTACGTTTTTAGTGGTTTGTTCGTCTTCTACTTTTTTATCCATATTCATACATCCTCCAAGTACTAGTGATAGTCCCATACTACATATAAGTAATTTTTTTAGTTTCAATAGGTAGTACCCCCTTTAAAAAAGTTTATCAATTACAAATTATATGACAACCAGAAAATAATTCCCAGTCGTTTCCTTATATTCTTTTAGATTTAAACCAAAACGGTAGGTTAGTAGGAGGTAGAGATAGTTCAATAGAATCAATTTTGAGGAATAATGTAGAGGTTTGATTTGTGGTTTTATATGTTAAATTATCAATATGTATTTCTTAGTAGATGATATTCATTCACATCCGCCAAGCGAATTCCCCGTATCGGACGTCACACCGCCAACACTCTAATTATTTGTATATTTTTACTAATATATAAATTTATGAAAAGTCAGTTAGCAACATATACTAGTAAAACAATTCTGCCTTCATATTAGTTTATTAATTCAAAAAACATTTTAAATATAGATGTTCAACAATATCCGCCATCTTGATTTTGTCGATCAAAACTATATCAATATACCTTATTATACTAATAATTCTAGTAAATATACCCTATTTTATTGTAAGTCCTTTTATTCATTTCTATTTTTTTCTACATTTACTATTCTAACATTAAATAAACATTGGTAGAATCATAGCGGAAATACCAATATTAAGGAGTGTGAAATATGAATAAATTTGTAATGTCTATTATCAGCTTGTTGTTAGTTTTTTCAATGTTAACACCATTTCAACAAGTAGAAGCAAGTGAAAGTAAGTCTTACGAGCGTATAGCTGGGGATAACCGTATCCAAACAGCCATTGAAATATCCAAAGAAGGTTGGCCAAAGGGTGTAGGGCACAACCAATTTGGTACCAAAGTGGTTATTCTAGCAAGAGCAGATGTACCTGCTGATGCCTTAGCAGCAGCTAGTTTGGTAGGTAAAAAAGACGCCCCTATACTACTTACGTATTCCGACAAACTACCTGAAGAAACCTTAAAAGAAATAGAACGATTAAAACCTGAGCATATCTATATTTTAGGTGGAGAAAAAGCAATTAGTGAATCAATTGACAAAAAATTAGATGATAAGGGTTTCATTCCTATTAGAATTGCTGGCGACGATCGTTTCCAAACTGCCAATTGGATTAATATATTTTCTGGAGGTCACCTTGATTCTACTGACACCGCAATAATTGCAAATGGGGAAACAATTGTAGATGCACTTTCTGCGAGCAGCTTTTCAGCCTTAAACAATATCCCAATCTTTTTAGCTAAAAAAAGATGAATTACCTGTCAAATTGCCAGATAATATTAAAAAAGTTTACATTTATGGAGGAACTGCTGTCATTTCAGAAAAACTCGAAAGAGAATTAACTAATAAAGGAATCAAAGTTGTAGAACGATTTGCTGGAGAGAATCGTTATGAAACAGGATTATTGGCAACTTCTTTAACCAAAACAGATAGAGTCATTTTAGCACGCGGAACATCAACAAATCCAAAATCACCCGAGTTCCCTGATGCAGTAGCCGCTAGTGGATTAGCACTTAAAAAGAACGCAAATATTGTTCTTACAGATCCAAACAAACCAAATGCTTTAGTAAAAGATTTCGTACAAAAGCAAAAGAAACATTTTGTTTTAGGTGGTCCTGTTGCAATTAGTAACTCTGTTATTAAAAGCTATGGTTTAACCAATGAAAAAGATGTAGACACTACTGAGGCTCATTTTATTGATGTTGAACAAGGAAATAGCACATTGTTTCTTTTACCAAATGGTAAAAATGTTCTCATTGATGGTGGTCTAAAATCAGAGGGGGACAAAGTCGTTTCCTACTTGAATGATTTGGGAATTGATAAAATTGACCTCATGATAGCTACTCAACTCGACGAAGAACATCTTGGTGGATTACTTACAGTTTTAGATGAAATTTCAGTTAAAAGGTTCATGAATTATAGTGGAACATACAATGGATATGATAGTGAATTAATAGATGAGTTACGTAGGTTAGATGATGACTTATACTATGAAATAGCTAAAGAAGGAAATTCTATCACAATTGATAGTTCTGTTGATATTCAAATTTTGAATACCAGGGATTCTGACAGCTCTAATATGGATGATTCCTCTACTGTCCTAAATGTTACGTATGGTGAAACTGATTTTCTTCTAATGAGTGACGCTACTAAAAAGGTAGAAGATAAAATGATCGAAAAATATGATATTGATGCTGAAATATTACAAGTAGGACAGCACGGAGCAAATACAGCAACTAGTAGCGCGTTTTTAAATGAAGTCAAACCTGAACTATCCATTATTTCTTATGGGGAAAATTCAAATGGACTTCCAAGTAACGATGTCATCAAACGATTGGAAAAAGTGAATTCACAAATTAAATCTACTAAAAACCATGGCGACATTAAAATCGTGACTGATGGAGTTAACTATACAGTTAAAACAAGTAAAAACTAATGACGTTAAAAAGAAGATTGCCTTGAGCAATCTTCTTTTTTATATGCAAACTATTGTACTTTCGAAACTACATCTTCTTTCAATGCTTCAAGAAGGTCTTTACTCTCCGTAAAGGTTTCTCCTTTAACTCCGAAGTAGAATTTAATTTTCGGCTCTGTTCCTGACGGACGAAGGCAGAACCAAGAACCGTTTTCAAGGTGGTATTTTAATACATTTGACTTTGGTAACTTGATTTCGGACTTTTGCCCCGACAATAAGTGATGGGCTTCAGATGATTGATAGTCCTCCACAGAAACAACCGTATAACCTGCCACTTTAGTCGGGGGATTTTGACGGAAATCAGCTAACATTTGTCCGATTTTTTCTGAACCAGCCTTCCCTTTAAAGGTCATGGACACAAGGTCTTCTAAATAGAAGCCATACTTTTCCCAAATCTCGAACAGACCTTCATACAACGACTTTCCTTGTTTTTTATAAAAGGCAGCTACTTCAACGGCCATGACAGCCGACTGAACGGCATCTTTGTCACGAACAAAGTCGCCAATTAAATAACCATAGCTCTCTTCATAGCCGAATTGGAACGTATGCTCACCTGATTCTCTATATTGTTTAATTTTCTCTCCAATAAATTTAAAACCTGTTAGTGTATCCACGGTTGGTAAACCATAATGCTCTGCAACTGCTCGACCCATTTCTGAGGTTACGATTGTCTTTAAAACAACTCCATTTTCAGGTAGTGTACCACCTTGTTTCTTTTGCGATAAAATATACTCAAGCATAAGGGCACCGAGCTGATTACCGGTTAATACTTGGTATTCTCCTTGATCATTTTTCACCGCTACACCAATGCGATCTGCATCTGGATCGGTCGCTACTAACAAGTCTGCTTCCTGCTCGTTTCCGTAACGAATGGCAATTTCAAAAGCATCATGCTCTTCCGGATTTGGAGAACGAACGGTCGAAAAATTGCGATCTGGTACTCTTGTTCTTTGACCACCGTTACATGTTGATAGCCTAATTCCTTTAAGGCTCTACGGACAGGCTTATTCGCTGTTCCATGAATAGGAGTAAAGACAACCTTCAGCTTGCCCGACATTTCTCTAATTAAAGAAGGATTCACAGCTAAGTTAGTTACTTTTTCCGTATAAGCCGTATCCACTTCTTCTCCAATCATCGTTAATAAGCCTGATTCTTTTAGCTCATGCTCACTTAACACCTCAATTTCAAGCTCATTGTCAATACTCTTCACATGTTCAATCACTTCACTTGCTACGTGAGGAGGAAGTTGTCCGCCTTCTTGATCATATACTTTATAGCCATTATACTCGGGTGGATTATGGCTCGCCGTAATGACAATACCTGAAAAAGCATGTAAATAACGAACAGCAAAGGATAACTCAGGAGTTGGCCTAAGTTCATCAAAAACATAGGCCTTGATCCCATGCTTCCCTAACGTTTTGGCCGCTTCCATCGCAAATTCCGGTGATTTATGGCGTGAATCATAGGCAATCGCCACGCCACGCTGTTTCGCTTCCTCTCCAAACCCTTTAATAAATTTCGCTAGTCCTTCCGTCGCTTTTCGAATGGTATAAACATTCATACGATTCGTTCCAGGACCTATTTCACCACGCATTCCGCCAGTTCCAAATTCTAGCTCTTTATAGAATGCATCTTCTAACTCGGTTTCATTTAAGCTCGCTAATTGCTCCTTTAATTCAGGCTCTAAGCTATCAAAGTTGTTCCATTTTTCATATGTACTTTTCCAGTCCATAATAACCTCCACTATAGTAAAAGTGTGTGTGTTCAAAAATAAAAAATACGCTGAATAACAAGGTAATCTAAATATAAAAAGCCAATACAAAAGATCAACAACTTAATAGAACCACGTCTTTTGGCAAACATTAATTTTAGAACCTTTTGTTCATCGTAGGACTTTTTGAACAACGAAATAAGATATCTATTATTTTATACTAAAAAAATGCAAGAAGAAAGAAAAGCCACGAAAAACCATCTATTTATATATAGTTAAAAAGGTTGTCAATCAAACCGTAAATTGTTAATATATATATTTGAGATCCTTAATTTGGTTAGACAGGGAGGTTTCACCCTAAAATTACAGTTATCTCAGAAGTAGCCCTAAAACTGGTTCGAAATTTTTAAAAGTTAGCTTTGTTTTTTAAAATAACATCTAGGAGGGATTCAATTGAAAAAACTAATCATAACATGTATTCTATTTATTACCGCTTTTTCATCCTTACCAACCTACTCGTCTGCCAATACGGCAACAAACTCGACTAAAATCCTTCAACACAATGTATTTTTACTTCCCAGCTATATAACTCGTTGGGGACAATCTGAACGTGCTAAATTAATTGGCGAAGCCGACTATATGAAAGGGCAAGATGCCATTATTTTAAATGAATTATTTGATAATAGTGCATCAAGCACATTACTTGAAAAACTTAAGGATGAATATCCACACCAAACCTCTATTTTAGGAAGAAGTAAAGATGGTTGGGACCAAACACTAGGTGATTACTCTAATTTTGTTCCTGAAGACGGTGGTGTCGCAATTATAAGCAAGTGGCCTATTGAAGAGAAAATACAATATGTTTATGAAAGTGCTTGTGGATCTGATAAGTTTGCCAACAAAGGATTTGTCTACATTAAGATGAATCAAAGTGGTGAGTACAAACATATTATCGGAACCCATGCCCAAGCAGATGACACAGGTTGTGGTGAAGGAGAAGACGCAACTGTACGTCACAACCAGTTTAAAGAAATTGCGAAATTTATTGAGTCAAAACAAATCCCAGAAGATGAAATGTTGATTATTGGAGGAGACTTTAACGTTATAAAAGACAATACGGAAGAATATGATTCTATGCTAAAAACACTAAATGTTACAGAGCCAAAATACACCGGTCATACTTCTACATGGGATCCTGAGACGAATGCCATTGCCGAATACGATTATCCTGATTTTGCCCCACAGCATTTAGATTATATCTTTGTTTCAAGCGGTCATAAACATCCTTCTACATGGATAAACGAGGTATTAAATATTAAGTCCCCTCCGTGGACAGCGGTATTTAACGAATATAATGAGTATTCTGATCATTATCCTATAGCTGCTTACTCAAACTAAGGAATGTGCAAGCACCCGTTTAACGATGAACCACAAGGGAAAATAATGTAAAAACAAACATTAAAAAATGAGGAGGTTCAATTCTTTTTGAACCTCCTCATTTTATTTCAAATTGTTCCCACCAACGACCGTTTTTCATATACCATTGAATAGTTTGCACAATTCCTTCTTCAAAAATAAATTTGGGCTTCCAGCCTAGCTTTTTTAATTTGGACGCATCAATCGCATAACGTTCGTCATGACCTGGGCGATCTTCTACAAATTCAATTAAAGTCTCTGATTTATTTAACTCTTTGATTATGGTTTTGACCACATCAAGGTTCGTTCGTTCATTGTTACTACCAATGTTATACACTTGACCTATTTCTCCATGATGCAATACGGTATCAATGGCCGAACAATGATCATACACATGAAGCCAATCCCGAATATTTTTTCCATCACCATAAACAGGGACCTCCTGATTGTTCATGACACGTGAAATCGTAAGAGGAATTAGCTTTTCAGGAAGATGAAAAGGACCATAGTTGTTTGAGCAACGAGTGATCACTGCCGGAAACCCGTACGTTTCACAATAAGCTCGAACTAATAAGTCACTCGATGCTTTAGATGCACTATAAGGGCTATTTGGTCTCAAAGGCGTTTCTTCTGTAAAAAGCTCCGCACCTTCTTTCGGCAATTCCCCGTACACTTCATCTGTAGACACATGGATAAACTTTTCAACCTGAACCTTTTTAGCTGCCTCTAATAAAATTTGCGTTCCTATTACATTTGTGTAGACAAAGGCTTGTGGGTTTTCAATTGAACGATCAACATGACTTTCAGCCGCACAATGAATAACGTAATTAGGTTTTTTTTCATGAAATAAAGCCCTCATTGCTTTATTATCCGCAATATTTGCTTGGACAAATTCATATTGATCGCTACTTTGAATATGTTGATGCTTTGTCAGTTCACCTGCATACGTCAATAAATCAACATTAATAATGTCATAATTACGATATTGATCAAGAAAGTAATGAACTAAATTACCACCAATGAACCCAGCGCCACCGGTTATCAAGATTTTCTTTCTTGTCATACATTTACCCCCAAACGTTACATCTCTTCGTAAATAAAATTATTTTCTGCCTCAACCAACAATGGAGCAACCTGATCTTTCTGTGATAACGTCGGTTCCTTTTCCAGATCCCACGTAATATTAAGAGTAGGGTCATTCCAACTTATGACTCGATCAAGCTCTGGTGTCCAAAACTGATCGACTTTATATTGAACTTCTACATCTTCTGTTAGCGTTTGAAAGCCATGGGCAAACCCTTGCGAAACAAAGAGCTGTCGCTTGTTTTCTTCATTCAATTCCACCCCAAACCATTGACCATAAGTAGGACTTCCTCTGCGAATATCAATGGCGACATCAAAAATGGCCCCTTTACTACAACGAACCAGTTTCGCTTGTGCCATAGGGTTCAGTTGATAATGTAGCCCTCTAATCGTGCCTTTTTGGGCGGAAAAAGAATGATTATCTTGTACAAACGAGACATCTACGCCCATTTTTTCAAAAACCTCTTGATTATAGATTTCGAAAAACCAACCACGATGATCACCATACACACAAGGCTCGACTATCCACACACCTTGTAGTTTAGTATCCGTAAGCTTCATTGAAAGCCTCCATACTTAATATTTTAACTCTCCTTGAGCCACTCTTAATAAATAATGCCCATAAGGAGTTTTTTGTAATTTTTCCCCGCATTTTAATAGCTGATCTTTTGTAATCCAGCCATTGATAAACGCAATTTCTTCTAGGGCGGCTATTTTCACGTCTTGATGCTCCTCAATGGTTCTCACGAAATTTGTCGCCTCCACCAAACTTTCATGTGTTCCTGCGTCAATCCACGTGTAACCCCTACCTAACAATTCTACTTCTAACTGACCAACATCTAAATAGACCTCATTTATAGAAGTAATTTCAAGCTCTCCTCGAGCAGAAGGCTTCACACTTTTAGCTATATCTACTACTCGTTCATCATAAAAATACAAACCTGTTATCGCATAGTTTGATTTCGGTTCTTTTGGTTTTTCCTCTACACTTGAAACCTTTCCATTTTCATCAAAAGCAACCACACCAAACCGCATAGGATCATGAACATGGTGAGCAAAGATCGTTGCTCCTTTTTCTTTAGTAGCAGCGTTGATGAGCTTTTTTCGAATCCCACTTCCATAGTAAATGTTATCTCCTAAAATCATCGCTACAGAATCACCGTTAATAAACTCTTCCGCTAATAAAAACGCTTGAGCAAGACCATCTGGACGAGGTTGAACTTTATATTGAAGGGATAAACCGAATTGGGAACCATCATTGAGTAGGTTTTGAAAGCGCGGGGTATCTTCTGGTGTCGAGATAATTAATATATCTTGTATGCCAGCAAGCATTAATGTTGACAAAGGATAATAAATCATCGGCTTATCATAAATTGGCAAGAGCTGTTTACTCGTTACAAGCGTTAATGGAAAAAGCCTCGTTCCGCTTCCTCCTGCTAATACAATCCCTTTCATGCTGTCACCTCATTCCCTATCATTGTATTCATGTTATGAGGGATACATGATAAGAGTGACTCATATGAAAACATAAAAAAGGATGTTCCCTTTACTAGGTAAGATGATTCACTCAAAGGTACGACCAAAGGAATAATGTGAGACTGCCTCTATTAATCATTTAGGTCTTTCATCCCTTTCTCTTATTTTTCATTGTCATACAAATAATGGTTTGCGATAATGTACTTTGCAGAACACACGAAGGGGAGAAAAATGAAAAAATATTCACTTGCTTCTAATATGTCAATAACTCTTTTCATAATTACATCCATATTAACGTTTACCTTTCTCATATTAAATGTAGCCAGCTTTCAATCAGAGGAAATAGCGCAATTTTGCTATAATACGAACTCTATTACTATATAATTGTCATCACCTTAATCATGGGTTTAACCAGCTCACTTTTCGAAAAAGAACAAGACAAAAAACGAAAATTGCTCGTCCTACAGCAATTAAATGTATATATTATATTAGGAATAGGGTCATTAATCCTATTAAGTTACTTTTATATTCGAATCCTCTTCTCAGAATCTCAGATGTAAAAGAAAAAACTATTTTGTGGAGTGTCATGATGAAAAAAAACAAAAATCATTTTATTTTCAATTTCAACATTGATTTATGTACTAACCATTACGTTATTCATTCTATTTTCTATATGGTACCTTCCATTTGGAGGAGACAAATACATGAAACCAATGGATGAGAGTCCAGCTATTTTAATATGGATGCTTCTTCTCTTACCTCTTGCCGGAGCAGTCATATCTTTTTTCGTCAAAGGTCTCTTTGGTAAGATAAGTTTGATCTTTCTACATTTAAAGAATTATGTCTTATTATTTTGCTTATTGTTCATCTATGTATTATTTGAGGTCTTCTTTGAGTTTTTAAACATTTTTGCAAAATGATTATTTGGAGGAAAAAATGTTTGCATCAAAATCAATCTTAACCACGTGGAGAAAGTTTGATAACTTTTCAATGGATACATTAACTAAAGCTTGGTACTATCAAAGAATAGGACAAGCTTTTCAAAGAAATGTTTCATTAATGAAAGAACACCGAGAACAATTTGGAGTCGCAGGTAACTGTTTTGATCTTGCTATTTGGTTATTAGAGGAATTTAAGAGTGATGGAATGAAAGCGTATCCCATTGGCCACGAATTAGGAACGGAAGCGGCTCATGTTGCTGTAATTGCAGTTGACGAGGAAGGTCACCGTTTTTTATGTGATTTAGGCGATCAATGGTTGGAACCGATCTTAATTGATAAAAGCGCTCCAGATTATTCGAATGAAAAGCTAGCTGGATTTTTCCCAGCTGCTCACGTTCAAGTAATACCTAAACCTGAACATGTGGAAATACTTTACTTTAGACCGAATGGAAAAGTATCGAATCAACGGTATATCACAAATCCCGTTCCACTGAGTGATTTCATTATTGCTGCTAATTCTTCACAAAAAACATTCAAACAAGAGCCACTCGTTGAAATAAGAACACCACATCAAGATGATATGGCCCATTGGGAGTTTGGACATTGGCGAAGCTTTCTTAGTACGAATCAAGGAGTTATCGAGGATCACCCTTTGTCTACGATAGAAGAATGGACTGAACGAATTCATGCAAAGACTGGATACAATGGTCAAGTCATTCGAGAGGCATTAATGTTTTATCGACAAATGCAAAAAAGCTGATTGAACTTTTATCTTCAATCAGCCCGTCTAATTTTTATTTTGTTAGCCCCTCAGTCACAACAGGAACGATTTGTTTCTTACGGGAAACCACACCCTTTAATAAAGCTGTGTGATTTGTTAATTCAACGTCGAATGATTGAGCTGCCTTTTCAGCTTCGTTTCCGAGAAATAAACCTACAGAATCATTTTCTAAAATGTCTGTAATGACAAAAACAAATAAGTCTAACGATTTGCTTTCAATAAGTTTGTTGATTTCTACTTCTACTTCTTCTTGGCGTTTTAACACGTCGTTCGTATCGACCACATTAATTTGCGCAACCTCCACTTTATGAGTACCCATTTGGAATTCTTTCGCATCAATTGTGATCAGGCTCAAGAGCCGTTTTATCACTTACATCCGCCCCTGCTTTAAGCATCTCAAGTCCATAGCTATTCGCATCTACTCCAGCAATTTCCGCAAGTTCTTTCGCCGCTTTTATATCTTGCTCCGTACATGTAGGCGACTTAAATAACAATGAGTCAGAAATAATTGCAGAAAGCATTAAACCGGCAATTTCCTGTTTAATCGCAATGCCATTCTCTTTGTAAAGTTTGTTTAAAATTGTTGCTGTACAACCAACTGGCTCTGCTCGATAGTATAAAGGATCACTTGTTTCAAAGTTGGCAATTCGATGATGATCAATGACTTCTAACACTTTTACTTGATCAAGATCGGCGACACTTTGTTGACGTTCGTTATGATCCACTAAAATAACTTCATTCACTTCATTGGCCACCGTTTGGATTAAACGAGGGGCTTCAGCTGAGAAAGCTTCCAATGCATATTTCGTTTCTCCATTCATTTCTCCTAAACGAACAGGCTCAACCTCTAAGCCTAATTCTTTCTTTAAATCTGCATAAGCAATTGCTGAACAAATCGAATCTGTATCAGGGTTCTTATGCCCTAAAATCAACGTTTTTGCCATAACAACTCGACTCCTTATATAAAATTAAGATTTCACTCGATATGTAATTAATACGTGGACAATCCTCATTAAATTTTACATTACGCAAGCGATAAAACCAAATATTTTTTGCCTCAACTAGGTCATTTCATATGAAGAATTTCTTTTAACCTTTCCCCTTTTTCTTCATCTAATTTTGCATATCTATCATTATCCTCATCGTAAATAATGACTTCTTGATCATCAACGTAAATCTCAAAAAAAAGTTAGCCTTTCAGGAAGGTTTTCATCGAACTTGAAGGAAAATGTTAATTGAACGTCTTGTTGGATTAATTCCGCTTTTAAACCTTGAGACCATTTTCATATATTTTGAAATTCGTACAGTTTTTCTTCTTTCATGATGTGACTATCTTCTGGCAAGCTCGTTGAAATCAACTTCATCATTTGTACATCCAATCAAAGTGACAAGAATGATAAAAATAATAAATACGTTAAAAACCAGCTCCAATATGGATGGAACTGGTTTCTTTTCTTTATCCCGCTTCATGCTGATAGGCAATTTCATATTTTGATAGCTCTGCTCCTAGCATGATGCTTTCCCCTTTGTTTTCGTTTCCTTCTGTTTTACGTTTATGGTGAGCATTCTTGAATGCATCACTTTCAGTCCATGCTTGGAATGCCTCATCATTCTCCCAAGTGGTGCAGACTTTTAATTCATCGTATTCTTCTAAACCTTTCGTAATTAATACTTCCAGACGAACAAACCCTGGTGACTGATGGACAGCTTTTGGTTGCTCAAATCGTTTGGCTACTTCTTGGACATGACCTTTTTTCACTTTAATTGTATTCGTAACTAAAATCATCCCTCATCTACCCCTTTCAATAAAAAAGATTGTAAAATGCACTATAGCTTTGATCTCTCCCTGAACCTTACAAATGATTATATTATTACTTTCAATATAATCATAGAAAAAACCTTCAAAGAACATGCTAGAAAAGGAAAATCCGACCAGACTAACGAATGCAAGAATCAAAATAGCCGAATACCAAAAAAGCTCTTTCCTATTCTTTTTAACACATAACATCTCTAAAGCAATCCCTCTTAGTGCAATCAATATAAAAAAGAAAGTAAACCAAGAAGGATTATAATCCGTTCCACTTGGATAGGAGAAGATACAAACTGCCACAAATATAGGAACCATAAACCAATTTGATCGTTTAAAATATTTTTTCTTTTTCTCTTCTTTCAAAACAAAGAATCTCTCTACTTTTTAATAATTATAGCAAGGTGATTCCGCAACACCAATCCAAAATACGGTCGTTTACTATTCAAAAAGTATTTTTACGTAATCTCTTTTAAAGTAGAGAACTCGATATATAGAAACCGATATATTATCTTGTTTATAGAAAATTATATCGTCCTCGCAAAGTAAAATCTAAGTTTCAACTTTATTTTACAATTACCATCCTAATAAATGGAACACATTTAACTTTTCCATACAATCAAAAATATCTTTCAGTTTCTAATTACCCGGATTCTTCAGTAATATATTCCTTTAAAGTAGGTCCCGCTTTGCTAACGGATTAATTCTTAATTCAGGCATAAAAATTAAACCTCAAGTTCTTTTTTCACTTCATCTAAAGTAAGCCATTCTTCACCTGTTTTTATTGCTTTCTCAGCTTCCATTAGTTTTGATAATAACCTAATGGTATCTTGACTCTTTTCGTAGTCTTCAATATTTACAATAGCAAATCTACCTCGTCCATTTTTCGTTAAAAATACCGAATTTCCAACGCTGATGTCCTTTAATACTTCATTGTAATTTCTTAAGTCAGACACTGGTTTTATGTTAGGCATAGACTCAACTCCTTTTTGTTGTTAATACTTTTAAAGCTAAATCAAGCCCAAATTTCCCTTAATCTTACTATTTTTTAACCAGCGAGCTAAATATACTGTACTTTATCAAAAATGAGCCAAACCACTATGATTGAAATGAAAAATAAGGCAATGGAGTTTCTTACGATCACTTTTTCAACTCGTTTACACCTTTTCAACTCAAAAAATTTCTTTAATGGTAGGTGAAGGAATCTAATAGTATGATTTATAGTACATATTTACATCCTACACAGTTATCGATGGATGGGATTTCAACCTTTTCCATTATAAATATCGAATAACTTTCTTCCATATTCAAGAGGGTCATGCTCCTCTTTAATTTTCACCAATGCATTTCTAGCCCTCTCGATAATATGCTCCGGTTTAGAACAAATCTCAACAATCGATTTTTCTAACTCTTTTTCCAGAGTCTCGCTGAGAATTTTTCTAGACGACTCTGTCGAATATAATGCCTCACCGAACTTATTTCTAGGGATAGGACATATCCAGCCACATGTATCATTATTTATTTCAGGAAGTGCTCGTATGTTTGTTGTCAAAACTGGACATCCACTTGCTTGCATTTCCAAAACGGAATAACCATACGTATCAGCCCATGTCGGTAATAAACCAACGTGACTTTTTTTACATAAAGCTAGCACTTCTTCATTAGTTAATGCATCAATCCAAGTGATCCAATCATCGTTTTGTTCAATGATTTTCAGCATGTCTTCTTTATCTTTAATTGTTGTCTGAGTCGCATAATCACCAAATGTAAGACTACTCACAATCGTAAATTTCACATTAAAGTGCTTTCTTATTTTAGCAAGGACATGAATTAATTCTCTTCCACCTTTTCGAAAAAACTGACGACCAACGAAGATAAATCTAATTTCTTTATGGATATCCTTCATTTTTAATTCGATGTCACGCTTCTTTACCAAAAGAGGTTGAGGTGGAGGAATAACCACGGTCTTGTTCATAATATCATTAACTGCCTCCGGGAATACTTCTTTTACGAGTGCTTCTTGAATGGACCAATTACATTGTGATAAAGCTATCAATTTTTTGCACGAATCTTGTTGTAATAATTGTAATGTCTCTTTAATTTGACGGTCTATTTGTATCGTGCTGTTTTCATGATGATAATTCATTGTTTGAATTAAACGCGGAATTGTCGTTTCAAAGGTCGATACCCATGGGGTTTTCGTATCACAGACAGTATTAAACGTATGTAAAACATCAACCTTTAACTGGTTACTTGATTTAAAAATGAAATTTGATCTACTCTTAGCTTGATCTGTTAAAGGAACACCAAACTTACTAATCCCTTTTAATATCAATCCTGTATGATCTTTTGAAGGAGGTATTTTTTTTGTACTCTACATGATCGATTTTTTCTAGTATGCATCTTTTCTCAGGATAATTTTCTGTCAAAAAACCTACTCGCAATTTAATACTCCTTTTTAATGAATTCTGTTATAAATATGTGTTCAAAAGGAGGAAAAAGAGTCGCCAGAAACAAGGCGATCATTCACCTCGTCTTATGACAACAATGTTGTTAGCTCTCCTGTCCCCCGTAGGACTTTTTAAAAAGCGGAAATTTTTATTTTAAAACAACCCTTTTACATTTCCTTGTTCATCTAAATCGATTTTCAAAGCTGCAGGTGTTTTAGGGAGTCCTGGCATGGTCATGACATCCCCTGTTAATGCGACTAAAAACCCGGCTCCTACTGAAGGCTTAAACTCACGAACGGACAAGGTAAAGCCATTTGGTCTGCCTACTTTCATTGGATCATCGGATAACGAAAGAGGGGGTTTTGGCTACACAAATCGGCAACTGATCCCAGCCGTACTTTTTAAATTGCTCGATTTGTTTTATCGCTTTTGCGCTAAAATCTACTCCTTGTGCCCCATACACTTCCGTTGCAATGGCGTGAAGTTTATCCGGGATGGAATCGGTAAAATCATATAAATAATTCAAGGAGTGATGTGAATCTTCAAGCGTGTCGATTAAAGTTTGCGCCAGCTCGATACCTCCTTTTCCCCCTTGCCCCCAAACGTCACATAAAGCTACAGGAAACCCCTTCTTCTTACACCACCCCTGCAATGCATCGATTTCCTCGTCCGTATCGGTTGAAAATTTATTGATTGCTACAACGAACGGAAGACCAAAAGCTTGAATCGTTTCAACATGCTTTTGTAAGTTTTCTGCTCCTTTAATGAGAGCTTCTATTTTTTCATTTTGCAAGTCTTGTTTAAGGACACCTCCATGCATTTTCAGTGCTCGAATGGTGGCAACAATAACAACGGCACTTGGATCAATGTCCGCTTGACGAGCTTTAATATGGAAAAACTTTTCCGCTCCTAAGTCAGCACCAAACCCAGCTTCTGTAATTACATAATCGGCGAGCTTACTCGCCATTTTGGTTGCGACGACGCTATTACAGCCGTGAGCAATGTTTGCGAACGGTCCGCCGTGTACAAGAGCGGGGGTATGTTCTAACGTTTGAACAAGGTTTGGATTAAAGGCATCTTTTAATAACACGGTTAATACACCATCTGCTTCTAAGTCGCGCGCTGTTACAGGTTTTTGGTCATATGTAAACCCAACGACAATATTGCCTAGCCGTCTCTTTAAATCATCGAGATCGTTTGCTAAACAGAAGATGGCCATAATTTCAGAGGCAACAGTAATGTCAAAACCGTCTTCACGGGGAACTCCATGAACAGGCCCCCCCATCCCGACAACCACATTGCGCAACGACCGGTCGTTTAAATCCACAGCTCGCTTCCAAGTAATACGCCGTGGATCGATGTGTAACTCGTTGCCTTGATGGATGTGATTATCAATTAAAGCTGATAATGTATTGTTTGCTGTTGTGATTGCATGAAGATCTCCCGTAAAGTGAAGATTAATATCTTCCATTGGAACAACTTGCGAGTACCCTCCACCAGCTGCTCCCCCCTTTATTCCCATTGTGGGACCTAACGAAGGTTCTCGTAAGGCAATGATCGCTTTTTTATCGAGCTTTTCAAAGGCTTGTCCTAAACCTACAGTAACCGTCGATTTTCCTTCTCCTGCAGGAGTGGGGTTTATAGCTGTCACTAAAATGACTTTTCCGGCAGGATTATTTTTATGCATTTCCATTGTATGTAAAGGAATCTTTGCCTTGTAGCGTCCATACATCTCAATATCTTCTTCCTGTAAATCAATTTTTTCTGCAATTTCTTTGATCGTTTTCATTTCAGCTGATTGAGCAATATCAATATCGGACATCTTTTTTGATAGGGTCTTCATAACCGTCCCTCCATATTTTTGTCGAATTATTCCTATGTTTATTGTATCATTTTTCAATTAAGGGAAGTATGGGGATATGGTTTATTTGATTTCTACAAAACACCTGGGAAACTCTTGTTTTTTATAGATAATATTAATATAGTAGTAAAGTGGTGTTTTACACCTCAGTTTTTTCGCATTTAAAGTTAGTAGGAGGAGTAGTATCTTGTTCTTTAACTGGTTACAAAAAAGTATATTTGCAATTTTCACAGTTGTTTTAGCTATCATTGTAGGGTTAAACATCTATACAAGTAGAGGGTTTCAAACAATTCAACCTAATGTACCGCCTTTTTTTAATTTAATTACACTTTTTTGTGCCTTAGGTATAGTGATATTAATTTTGAAATATCGAACGACCATTAATAAAATCCTGAATAAAACTCATCGTTTTATAGTACCTATTTGCTTAGTTTTTAGTGTTTTTTTACAACTATTAATTGTTAAGTTATATGCCGTTAATCCAACATGGGATTTTGGTGTTATTGTGAATAGCTCTAAAGAAGTCCTAGAAAATGGACAATTAAATGAATACTTCATCCATTATCCAAACAACATTTTCATGGTCTTAATCTTAGCTTTTATTGGAAATATCTTTTCTCCAACACTACAAACGTATATTTTGGCAAATATTTTTGTAATTACATTATGTCAATTTTTAATTTATAGAATCGGGACAAAAGTAGCAGGTAAATCAACTGGATTGGTCACTCTTTTTATAAGTGTCAGTTTTTTCCCATACCTTTTCTTTGCTCCAATTATTTATACCGATATGTTCTCGTTACTTTTTACTTATACCTTTAAATCTAATAGTAGACTCTAATGGTAAGTTTAAAAAAAAGCTTCTTTACCATTTTAGGAGCATCTATTTTACTTACAGGAGGATTTCTTCTAAAGGGATCTTTAATCATTTTTATTATCGCTTTAAGCATTGTACTTTTTATATATGCTAAAAGATGGAGGAAACTATTGTTATTCGTTCCTTTCATCAGTCTGTTTATTCTTAAGTCTCTTTTCTCGTTCTCATTATACAATTATGATTTGTTAGATGAACAAGACGTAGAGAAATATAGTTTTCCTGTTACACACTGGATTATGATGGGACAAAATGAAAATCGCTTTGGAAGATATGCGCAATCCGATGTTGAAATGACCTTACATTTATTAGAATCCCATTCAAAAGAAGAGACTTCCAAAATTCATTTAAAGGAGACTCAAAAACGAATTCAAGAAAAGGGGTTTAAAGGAAATATTCTATACAATAAAGAAAAACTTGCTCATACGTGGACAGATGGGACCTATTACTTAGTTAATAAACTGCAACGACAACCAATGCATCCAGAGAACTATCAAGAACTAGTTGATAACAAATCAGGTGTCTTACTACAGGGCTACGCTAGGATTCAACACCTTTTACTGCTGTTTGGGTTGTTGTTTATATATAAATTAAAGGACCATAGAGAGTTTATTATATATTCCACTTTATCTATAATTGGGGTTTTCTTTTTCTTTATCCTTTGGGAATCTTGTTCTCGTTACTTAGTAAGCTTAACTCCTTTACTGATAATACTAAGCACGATGGGTTATTTTGGTGTTGATCAAAAACAGCAAACACATCAGACGAAAATGCATAAGGTATGAAGGAGTTATTATAATGAAGCGGTTTATTAAATTCGGAACGGTTGGTATTTTTAACACACTTATTACGATTTGTAGTTTTATCCTATTTCTCAATATAGGTATCCATTATATAGTCGCAAATGGCCTTTCCTATGGATTAGGCGTCTTAAATAGCTATTATTGGAATAGGAATTGGGTCTTTGGATCAAACTCAAAACATTTATCCTTAATTAGCAAATTTATAGTTGTTAACCTCGTTACACTCTGTTTTAATACAGGTATTCTTTTTATATTTGTGAATCACTTTCATTTGCACCCAATATTATCAAATATTGTTGCTGTCGGAATGGGATTAGTTATCAACTTTCTTTTAAATTATAAGTGGACCTTTAAATAAAGTGGAGGAATATGTAATGAACAAATTAATATCCATTGTTATTCCAATGTATTTCGAAGAGAATGTAGCCCATGAATGCTATCGGAGGCTAAAACAAGTCATGGAGGATCATTTATTCCAATATGAATTTGTCTTTGTTAATGATGGGAGTAAGGATAAAACTGAAGAAATTCTAACTGAGCTATCGTCAGTTGATAAACAAGTAAAAGTGATTAACTTCTCTCGAAACTTTGGTCATCAAACAGCTGTAACAGCAGGAGTCCATTATGCAAGTGGGGATGCTATTGTCATTATTGATGCAGATTTACAAGATCCTCCCGAGCTCATACCTTCCCTTATTAACAAATGGAAGGAAGGGTATGAAATCGTTTATGCCAAAAGAAAGAAAAGGCAAGGAGAAACATGGTTCAAACTACTAACAGCGAAGTATTTTTATAGATTTCTTAACTATATGTCAGAAATTGAAATTCCTAAGGACACAGGAGATTTTCGTCTCATTGATCGAAAAGTAGCCAATGTGTTTATTCAAATGAGTGAAAGAAATAGATTTGTTCGAGGAATGTTTTCGTGGATTGGTTTCAATCAAACCTATATTGAATATGAACGCGACGAAAGGTTTGCAGGTGAAACAAAATATCCACTTAAAAAGATGATCCGTTTTGCTTCTGATGGAATCATTGCCTTTTCCACTAAACCTTTAAAAATCGTTATGACTTTAGGGTTTTGTTCTGTACTTGTTTCTATCTTCGTGTTGCTCTATACACTCGTCATCAAATTAACCGGTCAGCAAGTACAAGCAGGGTGGGCATCCATTATGGTCGCAATCACTTTTTTCAGTGGGATTCAACTTTTAGGGATGGGAATTGTCGGACAATACATTGCGCGTATTTATGATGAAAGTAAGAATCGACCAATTTATATCGTCAAGGATACAATTAACATTGAAGAGATGGATAAAAATAGGGACTAGTAAAGTTAATAATGCAAAAATTGCAAGCTAATTAAACTGTTTTGCATATTCGGTCTGTCTGAAAAGTAACTTTTTAGAAAAAAAAAAACCCAAAAATGCTGTTTTATCAACATTTTTGGGTTTTCAATATGTCCTCATTTTTATGATATTGGACTTTCTGGACTATCCTTTTCAATCAATTATATAGACTTATTTCATATCCACTAACGCTTGATATTGCTTTTCAAATCTCCAAGCATCCGTGCACATAGCTTTTAAATCACGTTTCGCTGTCCAGCCTAATGCTTTTTGTGCTTTTGAAGCATCTGCATAACAATAAGCAATATCTCCCGGGCGACGATCCACAATTTCATATGGAATTTCAATACCATTCGCTTCCTCAAAGGTTTTTACTATTTGTAAAACACTCGTTCCCTCACCAGTACCTAAATTATAAATATGAGCCCCTTCATCGAGATGATCGAGTGCTGCAACATGACCTTCAGCCAAATCCATCACATGAATATAGTCCCTTACACCTGTCCCATCTACAGTGTTATAATCATCACCAAATATTCTCAGCTTGTCCAACTCGCCTTTAGCAACTTTTGTAACGAAAGGCATCAGGTTATTCGGAATTCCGTTTGGCGCTTCACCAATGAACCCACTCTCATGAGCTCCAACTGGATTAAAATAACGAAGGAGCGCAACTGAAAATTTTGGATTAGCATGGGCAATATCCATTAAAATTCGCTCACTCATGGCCTTTGTTTCTCCATAAGGGTTGGTTGTTGGTAAAAGCTCCATCGACTCTTTAAAAGGTACTTCATTTTCTCCATAGACAGTTGCCGATGAGCTAAATACAAAACGATGAACACCATAATGCTGGCAAACTTTCGCAAGTACCATCGTACTCACCAAATTATTATAGTAGTAATGTAAAGGTCGTTCTACTGACTCACCAACTGCTTTAAAACCCGCAAAGTGAATCACACCGTCTAAAGCGTGCTTAGCAAATATGGCCTCCACAGCCTGTTCATCCGTCACATCTATTTGATAAAATAAAACGTCCTTATTAGATATTTCTTTTATCCGATGGATCGTTTCTATCTTACTGTTACTGAGATTATCAGCCACAATAACTGAATGCCCCGCTTCTAGCAGCGCCACACATGTATGCGAGCCAATATACCCTGCTCCACCTGTTACTAAAATATTCATTGTTTTTAACCTCACCTTTCCAACTTGCTTGTATATAGGTTATTCATTCTTTCTATTTTTATCATTTAGCCTTTCAATACCAATACTAGACATTTTATCAGAAATATCATTATAAAGGAACAAGCCTCAGATTAGTATGTAATGTTTCCAAAACATAGATAGGTCGTCTATCTTGATATTCAAAGCTACTTAGGAGGGATAGTTTAACGATTCTTATCTACAAAAAAACATAAAACCTTGTCTCCCCTCCAATTGTACCGTACACTTAGTGTATAAAAAATGGAGGGAAAATGTAATGATACTTCAATTAAAAGTAAGCTTAAAAGATATGAAGCCCCCTGTTTGGCGAAGGCTTCAAGTAGATGAGAAAATGACCTTTTACGATTTTCATGACGCGCTTCAAATTGCATTTGAATGGAATGATGCTCACCTTCACGTTTTTGATGTAAGAAAATCTAGAAGTGAACGGATTCCTTATCCTACCATGATTGGATTAAATGAGACGAATGATTTTATGAATTACCAGTACGATGAAAGAGAAGAAAGACTCGGAGACTGGCTCGTCAATGAAAAAGATCGGATTGTTTATACATATGACTTTGGGGACGATTGGGAACATGAAATTGTCCTTGAAAAACGGCTACCTATTGATGAAAACACCACTTATCCAAATTGCGTGAAAGCCATGCGAGTAGCACCTCCTGAAGATAGTAGAGGCGATCTTTTTGAAGGATTCGTTGAGATAGAGGAGATTCCAACAAAAGAATTAACAGCGGATATTTCCGAAGAGTTAGCCTTTTTTTTCACCGATGAATATGCTTATGGAAAAAAGGAGAAGGATGACTGGCCTTTGCTTCTTTCCCTAGCTGAAGAATTTAAAGCACTACAACCGTGGCAGTGGATGAGTGATTACCAGTTATTCGCTATAGAAGATCCGGAAACAGAAGAACTATGCTTTTGCTCCGTAATGGGCGCTGCTGGTGAAGAATTCGGACTCGCTGCCTATATAGGTGCTGAAGGATTTCATTTTTTGCGCAAGCTTTTTAACGATGAAATTGATGAAAGTAACCATTTGAAGCAACGGTCCATTGTTTTCTGCTTATCAGACCGTAATGAATTGAGTAATGATGATTATGACCTTTTAAAAACGCACGGGTTCTCGTATCGCGGAAAAAAACAATGGCCTCAATTCAGAAGCTTTCATCCGAATCATTTCCCATGGAAATTAGACTCGAGAGAAGTACAACTAATGTCTACCATATTAAAACAAGCGATAGAGGTGTGTAAACAAGCCAAACTAAACTCTATACTATTTGATGTCCCAGATACTGTGTTTATAGGAAGGAGACTAGATGAGAACACTGGTAAATGGAAGGATGTCAATTTTGAAGTGGCATATGCTGGCTTAGAAAAACCAATCGTTCCATTACTCATCAACGAAATGGAGCTACAAAAATTACGAAATGAAACAAAAACCTTAAATATAAAAATTGAATTTGGAATAGAACACTTGCCAACTCCCACTCAAGATTCACCAGATGAACGCCCCTACTATCCAACTGTTCTCATTGGAGTGGATAAAAAAACAGGCATGATCGTCTTCAACGAAATCATAAATCGGAATCAATTTAACTTAGAGGAAGGCATTCAACATGGAATCGTGAATATGATAGAGAGACTCAAAGGTATTCCAAGAGAAATATGGATTAAAGAAAATAACGAATATTTAATTGACGCAATCGCTCGCAAATTAAAGATACGACTAATGACGGTTCAGTCTCTTCGCCATATTGAAGAAGTCATGAACCACATGAAGGCGTTTTATTGATAACAATCCCAAGGATGTATAGAAGTCTAATTTTTTGTTAGAAAATTATAACTAGAAAAGACAAGAATGTTGAAATAACAGTATTCTTGTCTTTTACTTTTATCAAAATGAGGGTTTAAAAATTATTTTCAGGAAAGATCATTCTTTCTCACGCATTCTTTTTTTGAGCCATACACTTTTACACAAATCAAACTTAGGAACTTCATTAATTATCTGAGTAATATTTTTGTTTTGGACTTGTCGGTTTATCTGGTATCGTTAATTTTAATTACCCTGCTTTAATTAAGGGATTGAGTATTTTTGTTCTTAAATATCTTTTACTTTTAATTTGCAAGAAACCTTGTATATCACTTCTGCTTTTGGGAATTTTGCAAAACTCTAAAATCTCATTCGTTCGATCAAATTGGTCACTAGCTTGGTCACTACGCCGAGAACCTAAAGGGATGATTGTAATAAAAACGTCACCTTCAATAAATGTAAGCTCTGTTCCTGAATAAATCTTGTTGTATTTGTAAGTATTTCTAACTCCTGAACCAAGCTCATCTACACGTCCTATTCCTTTAAAGAATCTTGCGATAGTAGGATTCTTGGGGAATGGGGAAAAATTCGTGGGATCAATCGTACCATTTCCATGTGGCTTGTTACTGTTTTCAACAAATACTCTTTCTTTTTCAATTACCAGCTTAGCTAGAAAATGATTGGAAAACTCGCGGTGAACAAGTATATTCGATACTACTTCTCTAAAAATTTCTTTCCATTTTAATCAACATCCCGCTCTAGTTTCTATAGATTTATTCATAGTTCTCTTCTTACTATAGATTGTCTACTCTTACCATAGAGAATTCTATTGAAAACAAGGACCTCCTCTTTTAACCCTAATTAGTTGGTTACCGAATCAAAATCCCGTAGCATAAACTAAGTCACTGTGACCTTTTCACCTTGTCACTTCACTTCTCATCAACTAGACTAAATAGTAACCGCAAAAATAGGGAGGTATATTAAAAATGATCTTACAGTTAAAAGTAACACTTAAATATATGAAACCACCTGTTTGGAGACGAATTCAAATGGATGAAAATATGACGTTTTACGATCTCCATAAAATTCTTCAAATCGCCTTTAATTGGGACGATTATCATCTACATGGGTTTGAGATTAAGAAAACAAATGGAGAAATTCTTCGTCGCAAAGTTCTTGTGGAACCCGATAATCCAGATGATTTTATGGCTAAACTAATGGGAGCTTCGTTTGATGAACAAGAAGAAAAAATAGGGAAATGGCTAGTTGAAGAAAAAGATAAATGCATCTATACATACGATTTCGGAGACGATTGGGAACACGAAATCGTCGTTGAAAAAAAGCTCCCTGCTCAAATAAATACTAGTTATCCCCATTGTGTGAAAGCAATGCGAGTAGCACCAGAAGAAGATAGCCGTGGAGACTTTATGAATATTGAGGAAGTGGCGACTAAAGAGTTAACAGCACAAATTAATCAGCAGCTAGCGAGACTTCACAATACTAATAAAGAAACAAAAGCAAAATAACCAAAGAAGTAGATTCAGAAGCTTGACCTTCCTCACAAAGGAAAACCCAAGCTTCTTTTAAAATCCTTTCAAGTGTAAACAAATGAGTGCTCAAGTATATTAGTGAATGGCTGAAGTAACCCAAGATTTTTAAACAAAAACAGACAATCATTGCCGAAGAAGGTTTATTGTCAACCTCATATTTTAAGCATCCCATTGATTTGATTAAGATCAAATTCCTTATACCCTTGCATTTTCCCCCAATTCACCATCTCGTCGTGTTCAGGATGATCCTTATCTTCTATAATTTTCAAGAAATCTTCGTAGCCAGGTTCTCCGCCAACATCCTCTGGAGGACTATTGCCCTCTCCATCGAGACACTTCGGGTAATTCACATCGTAATCTTCAATGGTTTTAACCACCTCTATTACATGCTGCCAATTATCACCGAAATCATAATTATAAACAATTTTAGACGGAAGAAAATCGATTAGTTTTAATCCTTCTTCCTTCTTCATTGGCGTGTTGCCTTGATAATCAAAAGCCTCTTCATTACTGACAATGTTTAAGATAGGCTCTGCTACATCTTTATCTGGGTACAGTAAGTAATCATGTAAATGCGAATCTCGCCAGCCAAAGCAGACTTGCAACGTTTTATGTAAACGGCTGAAGGTGATATTTGAAGGAACGACGAATTTTCGCCAAACGGAATGGTTCTCTAGTAATAGAGTCACTTTTAACTCAATGGCTTCTGAATAAAAAATTGCCTGATTCGCCATTTCTTCAAGTTGCTTGTAAATTTCTTTGTTTGGATAAATATAAGCATTTTTTCCGTTCCCTACTAACAATTTACTTACTCTAAATCCTAGCTCGGATTGAATCATTTGCTCTTCGTTGATGAGATCTTCAAAATAATACACTTCTTCGCCTGATTTGTTCATTCTCGCAACATACGTCCGGTCTTTCGTTTTCGAGAAAATGATACTCCCAGCATTTTGAATATACTGTTCGATAACCTCTTCTTTTATGTTCTCTGCTTGAAACGTCTCCTGAATGGCTCTAGGGATCAACGTTTCAATCTCCCTAATATCTTTTGCTTTTAATCCAAAAAGGACAACCATATATCGGGTTAAATCGTTCACTAACACAACTGTCTTTTTCCGCCCCAGCTTGATAAGGTTGGCATGCCATGAATAGAAAGGATCTTCCTCTTCTTTTACAGCGACTGGCACGTTTAATTCATCGAGTAGCTTTTTCGTACATTGAATACGCATGAAGTTACTCCCTTCAACGTTTTATATGATAATTTTACCATAAGTTCCTTACTTTTTTAAAAGGATCTTACCATCATCTATTAGATTATTGAGTATACATACCAGAAAATCACCTTGATAATCCTTCTTATTCATGGGTTTAGATTGTGTTCCGAGCCTTCTATTTACATGATTAAAATCCTATTTAAGAGAGAAAATACTTCTAAAACAAATGAACAGCCAGTTACTCGATTCATAAAGACTTTTCAATTACTTTCCTTTTAAAAAAGTCGTTGAACATGTACAATTGATTCAATAGGTATGTGTTATCGACAGTCCGAATAGGAAAGATAAAAATAGTCCTGATGATTAAGGTAGCCCTCCAGCAAATAAGTTAAAATTGAGTTAACAACAGAAGAAAATTTTCTATTAATACAATGTTTGATATAAACGAATAATGGAAGGGGGATAATAATGAGTTCCAATTTTAATGGTCAAATTAACCACACGATTAAGGAACTTTTAGCGGATGGTCAAGAGCACAGTAGAAAGGAAATTATCGAGTACATCATAGAAAAATTCAACAATAAGGATGTAACAAAGGAGTTATGTTCATCAAGACTAAGCGAATTAATTGTAACGAGAGAGATTACAATCGTAGAACGAGGCATTTACAAATTGACACCAGAAACAATCACACTGCACGAAGAGTGCATCGACACCTTAACGAATGCCATTTTAGGCTTACAACGTACGGCAAATAAGATCAATATACTTTCCATTTCTGATGAAGAACAAAAAACGCTCGAAAAGATTAAACTATCAATCAGTCACATTAAAGATGACATAAAAACCTTCGATGAAGTGTAAGTATTTGTAGATAGCCCCTTTCAAAAGCTAGCTTTTCTTTTTCAAAAAATAACTGCTGGCTTTTGTCATTCTTTGTGGTTCGAAGACGTTTTTCTTTCATAGACTATGGAGAACAACAGAAATAAATCTTGCAAATCAAGGACCGTCCCTATGCTTCTCCTGCTTGCCTATAAGCTTCTTTCACTTCATCCTCAGTAAATTCCCCTGATTTAATCAATCTATTAATTCCTGATTGGGTCTCACCTTCTTTAATTGCCTCAACAAGTTGCTTAAATATATTTTCCCTTACTTTACTAATCCCTTTATTTTCTCCTTGTTCATACAATTTTTTAAATTCTTTTTCAACGATAGACATTCTACTCATAACCTCCCATATTTTCTGTTCTCCTTCTGAACTTAGGAATCGACGAACTAACACATAAACCATCCCAGATAAATGAGCTTTTAATGATTCATCTGCCAGCTCTTGTAGGCTTCGAATAATGAAATAGGCATCCTTTTCAATATCTTGTCCTTCCACATTATACAAAGGGCGTTATACCAAATTCATTCTTTCTTCATAGGTTAAAGGTGTCTCTGGATCTTCCTTTATTCTATTTAATATCTTCTCAATTGGACTTTCATTTTGTATATTTGCCAAAAATATAGCCTCAAATGTAAATTTCAATGAACCATAACTAAAGGAAGTAAGCACATCCTTTTCATTTACTAGAGGAGAATAAATCACTACTGTTTGCATTATTGGATTTTCTTTTTCCGATTTCTCCCTTATTTTATTATATAACCTTAAAGAGTAACCAGCAAATCGAAAAACATCATCTTTTTTTTGATGTGCTCTGATATTCCACATGAAGAAAGTTCCCATCCTCAGGTAAATAAAGAGTATCAGCTTTGTCATCAGCTGTTTCTATCTTTGGTACATCCGTAGACAGGACTTCTTTTACTCTTTTTGAATGGTATCCAAAAACTTTTAATGGCTCGAAGCCCTTCATCGTTGCAGCCATCAAGCGTTGTATAATATCCAAGTTGTTAGGATGAACTTGGATATCTGGGTTTTTCATTGTCAATGAATCATCACCTCGAATAGTATAGACGTCATTTCTTCGCATAAATAAGTGAAAAAAATACGAGCGTTTCATGAGAAGCTATCATTCAACTATAAAAAAATAACAAAAAATTTACCAAAAATAGATCTACAAGTATAGGATATATCTACTTTGGATTGTCAAAACACAGTAAGGAATTTCTTTTATTAGGGTAATTTGGAATGAATGTAGTGTGAAGGTTTGAGAAGGAAACATATATGCAAGGTACTTATAAAAAGGGCTATAGAACCTATAGTGGATCTGGAGGCTATGGAAAGCGCAGGAATGAATTATGCGAATTGAGGACCGTCCCCACGCTTTTTTATTTCACTCAGCAACGTCTCCATAATAATGGTAGTGCTGTGACCATTTTTATGCTAGAATATATCAGAATCCCATACTCTAATACTTTATGTAACTAAGATTAAGAGTATGTAAATCATATTTCACTTCTATGTATGTCTAATAATACAATAGCTTTGTTGGACGAATTAATATATTATTGTAGATAAATGTATAATAACAACTTGTTTTTATACGCGGATTAGTTTTAATTTACTTGTGTGAGGTGTAATAATGTATACACTACTTGACTATATTGTTGCTTTCTTTATTTCTTTAACTATGGCCATTGTCATAACTCCATCTGTTATTAAATTTGCTCATAAATATAACTTTATCGATATTCCAAATAATAGAAAAGTTCATAACGGATCTATGCCTAGGATAGGAGGATTATCAATTGTCATAGGAGCTGCATCAGGTCTTCTATATTTGAACCAATTGATTATTCAAATTTGGCCAGTTATCGTCGGAGTGGAATTATCTTATTGGTCGGTTTAATTGATGATAAATATACAATATCCGCAAAAGCAAAATTCCTTGGGCAAATAATTGCTGCCTGTTTTGTTGTTTTTTCTGGTTTTACGATTGAATTTGTAACGCTGCCGTTCTCTTCGGAAAAAATATACTTAGGAATATTCAGTTATATATTGGCTGTTTTTTTGGATTGTCGGTATTACTAATTCAATCAATTTAGTTGATGGTCTTGATGGCTTAGCTGGAGGGGTCTCCGTAATTGCAATGACTTCTATTCTAGTGCTAGCTTCAATAAACAACGATGTAATGGTGATCGCTCTTACAGTGATATTAATTGGAAGTACATGTGGATTTCTCGTGTTTAATTTTCATCCCGCTAAAATTTTCATGGGTGATACAGGCTCATTATTTCTAGGCTATTGTATCTCTATTTTGTCATTGCATGGCCTTTATAAAAGTGTCACTTTATTCAGCTTAGTTATCCCAATTATTATTTTAGCAATCCCGATATTTGATACTTTTTTTGCCATAATCAGAAGAATACTAAACAAGCAAAAAATTTCGGATCCTGATAAATCTCATCTTCATCATTGTTTACTACAATTAGGTTTTACTCACAGACAGACGGTTTTAATCATCTATGCAATTGGAACATTTTTTGGTATTAGTGCCATTATCTTTTCAAATTCGACACTATGGGGTGCTTTAATCATCATAAGTGTTTTAGTCCTTCTCATTCAAATTACGGCTGAATTAATAGGATTAATAGGAAAACACCAGCCGCTATTAAACACATTTAGGAGAATAATGGAGCGTTCGTAGTTGGACTCACCATTTTAACTAAAATACGGGATTATAAAAAGAGGCTATACCAAAGAAGTCCATTATGTTTCATGTGGGTTTCTTTGTATTTTTATTTTTATATAGCAGAAAAATCAAAACTAAGAATTCAAAGGATCTAAATTAATATATGGTGTATTACCCTTCAAAAAATCAAAATATATGGATTGGTTTAACTATTTTTGGTATAGTCATAAATAGAGTTTTTTACTATTAGAAATAAAAGGTTGGAGAATACTATATGAATAAAATTACATTATTTGATTTAGATAAAACGTTGATTAAAAGTGACTCTATGTTCCTATTTTTATGTTATGGAATTAAAAAGAATCCTTTTACTTCCTTTATCATTTTTCCTATACTCGTATCCACAATCCTTTACAAACTTAAATTTATTTCAGCAAAAAAAGCAAAAGAATATTATTATTACCCTATTAATTATCTACAAGAAGAAGAAATTAAAACGTTTTATGAACAAATACTTAAAGATAAGCTTTATAAAGAAGCCGTTAAAGAGCTAAAAAGAAGAAAAAAAGAAGGATATTATAATTTGGTCATATCCGCCTCTCCCTATGCTTATATAAAGTACTTTAAGGAACATCCATACATTGATGATGTAATTGGGACTGAACTTTATATGCATGAAGGGAGATATACAAATAAAATTTTAGGGAATAATTGTAAAGGGAAAGAAAAGGTAGTAAGGATCAATAAACACTTAGAAAATAAAGGTCTAAAGATCAATTTTGAACAGTCCTATGCCTATTCGGATTCATTATCAGACTCACCTATGTTTTCACTCGTACAAAACAAGTATGTCATTAATTATAGAGGTAAAACAAACTTGCAAAAGAAAAACTGGAAGTGATTTAATTTTGTATATTATTTTTTGACTACGTTTTAAAAAGAATATGCCTATTTAGTTTACTCATGGAGGTTCATTGTGAATATTTATAAAGCAGCAGAAGTCGTGGGGACAATCCTCATTTCATTTATATTCTTTACACTATTTTTATCTACCCTTCTTTTTTTCGTTGGTATTTCAATTACTACATTAACTATATTTATATCATTGCTTTTGTCTTTGTTTATAGGTTGGATCATGGGTAAAAATCGCTTGAATACTATGCCCTATAAAGTTTTTACAATATCTTGCTTGTTAAGTGTCATCAGTATCATTTTTTTCACTTATGTAAGTGGAAAAATGTTAGATATAACATGGGATGGTCAGTCCTATCACAAACCTGCCATTCTTTTTTTTGAAAAAGGGTGGAATCCCTTTTATGATTTTTTAGGGAAAGATGTTATAAATCACATTTGGATTAACCATTATGCTAAAGGTCCGTGGATTTTTTCATCGACTTTAATGAGCATTACAGGAATTATTGAGCAAGGTAAGTCGATTAATCTCTTATTAATCTTCAGTGCCTTCTTGTTTTCTCTCTCGGCATTTTACAAAATTACAAAGAATCATGTATACAGCTTTATCTTCGCCTTATTCGTAGCCTTAAATCCTGTAAGTGTGAATCAAGCAAGTAGTTTTTACGTGGATGGTCAAATTGGTTCACTCATCACTTGTTTAGTAGCTTTATCTATTCTCTTATATCACGAGTACAATAAACTATATTTATTATTGTTTTGTTTCTGTCTTACTTTACTCATAAATGTGAAATTTACTGGGTTAGTCTATGCAGTTATACTTTCAATAGGGTTAATCGCTCTCTTATTTTTCACTAACAAGACGAAGCTTAAAAAGATCATCCCAATATTATTAATTACTGGCATCATCGGTTCCTTTGTCGTAGGATACAATCCCTATGTAACAAATATGCTCTCGAAAGGACACCCTTTTCATCCACTTGCAGGAAAAGAAACCGTAGACATTATGACCGGAAACTCTCCTGTTGATTTGTATGAAAATAGATTAGCGAGCCTTTACCAATCCGTATTCTCTTACTCAAGTAATTATAGAGTAAAACCTGAAATGAAAATACCATTTACTATTCATCGTTCTGAAATTGATGCCTTTCGTGGGGTTGATACTAGGATAGGAGGGTTTGGCCCACTTTTTGGGGGCATAATAATCATAACACTATTGTCTTTATTATTTTTAATTAGAAATATGCATAAAAAAGTGATTCCATACTTTATTATATTATCTGTTATCTTAGTATCAATTTTCATTAATCCTGAACCATGGTGGGCAAGGTATATTCCACAACTTTGGATCGTCCCTATCCTTGTTTTATCCCTTTGTGTATCAGGGTTATACAAATTGAATAAAACAGTAAAATGGATCGCGATACCACTCATTCTTTCTTTATATACGATTAACATAGTATTCACCACTGGTGCACACTATTTATTTGTTTATGAAAGTAGTCAAACTTTAAACCAACAATTGAAGATCCTTCGTGACCATTCTATTGAAGAACCACTTAAAGTTTCACTTCAAAGATTTAAGTATTCCACTGAAAGAAGGTTGTCGGAGGGAGAGGTCAACTACAATCATGGTGATATTGAAGGATGTTCATATAAAGTTACTTTACTTGGAACAACTCCAGATGACCAAATTTGTATACAAAACCAAGAAGTCTATAATGATTTTATTAATATATCTAAGGATTAACATTAAAAGGTAATTTTTAAAAAATAGCAACTTTTATAAAAAAAATATTTAATCGTAACGCGGCATTTTAATTAGGAGGACTTTTATCTAATGACTTCGACAAGCGAAAGAAATATATCTGAAGTAACTTATGGAGAAACGAACATATTTAAACTTCTTCTGTTACAATTACGGCCTAAGCAGTGGACGAAAAATTTACTCGTTTTCGCAGCCTTACTCTTTTCTTTTGAAATGATTAACGTTTACACCATTAGTAAAACAACAGTAGGTTTTTTTCTGTTTTGTTTTGTTTCGGGATGTGTATATATTTTAAATGACTATGCAGATCGTGAAGCAGATAAACTGCATCCAGAAAAAAAAAACATCGCCCTATGGCATCAGGAGCACTGAACCCTACTGTAGCCATCTGTTTTGGTGTATTCCTGTTTTCTTTTTCCCTAATAACATCCTTTTTCTTAATTACTCCTACGTTTACTTTGCTTTTAATCGCCTATTTTATCATGAACGTTTTGTATACATTTAAACTAAAACAAGTGGTTATTATAGATGTGATGATTATTGCGGCTGGATTTGTTTTTAGAGCAATAGGAGGTGGACTCATAATTGAAGTTCCATTTACCCCATGGTTTTTGTTATGCACCATGTTACTTTCATTATTTTTAGCCTTAAGCAAAAGGAGACATGAACTCCTGTTATTAGAAGAAAATAAAGGGAGCCATCGGAAAGTACTACATAGTTATTCCGCACCTTTACTAGATCAATTAATAAGTATTGTTACGACAGCAACTATCATCAGCTACTCATTGTTTACATTTACCTCTGGACGGACGGTCCATCTCATGTGGACAATCCCAATCGTAATTTATGGCATCTTTCGCTATCTTTATATCATTCACATTGAAAACAAAGGTGGATCACCAGAAAAAATATTGTATAAAGACAAACACATATTAGTAACCGTTATAATATATGTATTATCTATCCTGTTTATTTTTTGGTATTTTGAATAATACTCCTCTAATAACTGATTTTTATTTTTACAAATGAACATAGAATAGGAGGTGTTTCATCACCTCCCCCTACTCTTCGCATAAAAGAAGCAAGTGATTCGTTTCTTGATCTTGGAGGGTTATCTAAAAACCGTTCTGTATTAACTAATGGAGTCCCTGGATTAGTTATTTCCATTCTATCGGTAAAAATTTCAATCATTGGACCAGTTCCACGTAACGCTAAGTCTTGATGAATAATTCCATTTGCCACTAACTCTTGGACTGAGAGTTCAGGGTACATAGTCACTTCTTTTCTTAGAGCTTTACCGATCACTTCATTTCTTGGTAAAAGGTTATCAATGAACCCTATTAAACCTTCAAACCCAGCAGCATAACCCTTTCCACCTTCTTGTTCACGAACAGTTTCAATTCTATCTTTTCCCTTGTAAATAATTACTCGGACTGATTTTCGCTTTTGGTTAGGGAATTTAGATAGATCTTTTGCAAGTAAAATAGCCCCCAAGTTTGTGATGTCGTATCCCCTGCAGCAGTATTTTTTATTATCATTTTATCTTCAACTAAACGTTCTAAAATTAAATTTCGATTTTCTGGCAACGGGCTGTCCTGCAATTCAAAATACGTAGGATAATCTAAATAACTAAGACCCTAACTCTCTGGTACATTTTGCAATGAAATTAAATCTTCATATGGAGTTTTATCAAATACACGCCATAATTCACGTTCCTTTTCCGGATATTCTTTTAAGTTCTTTTTACACGAACCAACGCGAATAAATTCTTGACCAGAAAATTGCACTGGCTTATTAGTAGCTCTTTCAATTTTCAGTAATACTACAAAACCATGTTCAGTCTCCAGTTCAAAAAACCTGAACATAATACGTCGAGACAAAAGTCTCTATAACCAGTTCTCAAGCTCTTCATTTCCCTTCTCTATTTCACTAGGTCGAAAAGTAGTACCTATTGATTTGACCGTCCCTATATTTATATATTTATGCTCTATAAATCAAATGAGGCGAAACACCTAATATCCTGGCAACTTGATGTTGAGTTATTCCATCAATTGATTTTATTTTCTTCAATACTTCATTTCTTGTTTTCTTAGGCATACTTTTTACTTGCGGTATCTCTAGATCTCCAAGACATATTTTAATTTGTACTCTTGCTTCTACATCTGACAATTTTCTTTTTACGTCATTGTCTCCTTCTAAACATTGGTCATTATTTTTCCTTTCATTAAAACCTTTAAATCGTATTCTGGCGTCAACTAGGTTTGGTGAGAATATCTTAAGAATGTAATAACAATCAAGTAGTCCATTCGGATAAACTAAATGGCCGTAGTAACCTCGGCAACTACTCCACCACCATTCATCCTCATGTGGAGTTATTCCAGCTTTGACTGGATTTTGATGAATATATCTTACAACAGTAAGAAGATATTGTGTTGTTTCTACGCTATCGCTTTTGAAACGGTTTTAGAAAAGGGGACCTGTTGTTTTGTACTTCCTGTGATAATAAGAGACATAGCTTACGCCAATTCGTTTCATAGTAGTCGAAAGACTTTCTTCCCCCTCTTTTAGTAAAAGATGGACATGATTATTCATTAAGCACCAGGAATACACGGTCATCCTTGCTTTGATTTTATATTTTTTAATCGTGTCAAGAAATTTCCTAAAGTCGTCATCATCATGGAAAATTTCTTGGCGATTAGCTCCTCTAATAATGACATGATAAATCCCACTTTTACTTCTCTCCCTTGGTCCTCTGGGCACAAATTTCACCTCACTTTTTAGAATAAGAGGATGTTATTCATATGGCATGTCACACTCTTCTCCCGTCATCATGTTCGTATTTAATGAGGAACCCTGAAGAGTTTTATTTCTCAATTTCATCGCTTCCTTAAGGGCTTCGTTCGTAATTATGTTTTCTCCTTTTAAATCTGAGATGGTTCTTGCTAAACGGATGATTTTGATTTGAACACGATTACTTAACCCATACCTTAAAGAGATTGACTGTAAATAGTGTTGCTGTTTAGATGTTAATGGGCTACTTTTAATCAGTTGCTCAAAAGGGACACTCCCATTACAAACTTCCTTATCATATCGGTTATATTGTTTTTCTCTGGCCGCTACGACTCTTTTTTTGACTACTTGTGATGATTCAATGTCTTTGAAGTTATGTCCTTCAAGGTTTATTGGGCGTAAGGTAAGCAAAATATCAATTCTGTCCAGTATCGGTCCAGAAACTCGACTTTTATAGGCTTTAATTTGTTTTTCTGAACATGTGCAATATTGCTCACTTGAACCTAGATAACCACAAGGACAGGGGTTCATAGCTGCTATAAAGATGAAATTCGCGGGGTATGTCACGGTGGAGTGAACACGACTTATCGTTACTTTTTCATTTTCTAATGGTTGCCTTAACATATCTAACGTTTTTTTGGAGAATTCACCTAATTCGTCAAGAAAGAGGATTCCACGATGGGCAAGTGATACTTCTCCAGGCTTTGGATTTGTCCCTCCACCTATAATGGATACATCTGAAGCAGAATGATGGGGGTGGCGATAGGGTGGTAGAGTAAGAGAGTGATACGGGGCACCTGCTAATTGATGAAGGCTGATCTTCTCTAGTTGTGCTTCTTTCGATAGTGGTGGAAGAATGGATCGAAAGGTTTCTGCAAGTAAACTTTTCCCACAACCTGGTGGACCATCCATTAGTACATAATGTTCACCACTTGCAGCAATTTCTAATGCTCTCTTTGCAAAATCATGACCGATAATTTGATTGAAATCTCGCTCCATTTCAGATGATTCTTCTTCCTTTTCGGTAGGTTGGATAAAGGAAAAGTGTTGTTGTCCACTCAAAACATCGATTACATCTTGTAGAGTTTCGATGTATACAAGTTCTAAATCTTGAAAGTCTACTTGTGGAATCGATGAATCGAAAGGTAGAAAGAGTTTTTTGAGGTTTAATTTTTTCGCTGCTAGAATGGCGGCGATCATTCCTTCAACAGGAAGAACACTTCCGTCTAACGATAAAGCGCCAATAAAACCAGCATCACGTGGTATCTTGTGCTTTAGAAAACCTCCACTTTTTAAAACACCAAGCGCAATCGCAAGATCAAAAAGAGGTCCGTTTTTCTTTTGCTCAGCAGGTGATAGATTAATGATGACTTTCATATCGACTAGAGAGTATCCAAGACTATGGAGAGCAGCAGAAACGCGTTCCTTCGATTCCTTTACCGATGCATCTGGTAGACCTACAATGGTTATAGATTCGAATCCTTCCGTTACTAGAACTTCAACTTGAACGTAATATCCTTCTAGTCCTTTTAGACCAACACTAGTTATTTTAGCTGACATGTTTCAACTCCTCAATTCATTTGTTCTATTTTTGATTTTTGAAAATACGGTAAGGGTTTTTCATTATCAGAGGGCATTCATTTGGTAAAAAAGATGAAAGATAAAGGTTTTTTTGAGGAAAAACTTAAAGGGTGAACTTATCTAATTGGCAACTAGTAAATTCTACACAATATCACTGAACTCTATCATGACATTTTGGTTAAATTGATCATATTAGATAAATATTAATAATAATCACAGCAGATGAATAAGCATTTATGGTTGCCATTCCCATACTAAGATTCTAAAAACTTAAATAGGATCATATTTTTTGATGACCACTATTAAACATGATAAGCTAACTACTTGCATTTCCTGGATTTTAATATTCTTTCTGCATTAGCAATTCTTTCTGATTGAGTCAACTTTACATCATTAAACACATTTGTTTCTTTAATAATAGTCCGTGGTGAAGAGATAATTTTGTTCACATCTTCTTCGTCAAGAGTATGTCGCTGAAAAATAGTTTCAGTTGCCATTTGAATATCCTCTTTATCACACATACTATTCACCCCATCTAAAAAAAGTAGTAATTAGTATATGCACTGAATACTCAAATTATAACACTAAATTACTGTTTCTCCCACCAATATTTACTTATGCATTGAAGAAACATACCCATTCTTAAAGACCAATTAAAGCAACGATATTTTCTAATCTTTCTTGAATCGGCCCATCAAACGTAACAAATGGTCGCTCATTTAAGAATAACAAACCAACAAACATCGTAATTAAAATCAGACTATAAACAGCAAAACGTTTAGAAATAAAGTGATGTCTATTTCTGAATACATATGAAATAAACATAGGAATTGCTAAACCTATGGTTACACCTATCATATTGGCAGTAGCATCTAATAATTCAGCACTTCTATTGGGTAATAGATATTGTCTATACTCCTCGAAAATACCGAAAGTGACTAGAGTATCCATAAGTAGCTCATTCTCCTTTTTAACAGCATGTTTATTCGAGAAAATAACAATAACCATTCCTAAAATAACTGAAAGAACAGCATAACTAACCAGATGCATCTGCTTATCCATGCCAAAAATAAGTTCATAATCTAACTCCATGTTTATCACCCTCTACTATCAGGCTTGCCATTAATAAAAGGTGTTAGACCTGTGCGGCAATCGAGGCTATGGAAAGCGCAGGAATGAATTATGCGAATTGAGGACCGTCCCCACGCTTTAAAGACAAGTGTTTTATAGTTACCTAGTAATATATATACTCTTACTTTTAATGCTCTACTTAGCTAAATTGGATTATCTGGAAATTCATTGTGGTATTTTTTAATTAAATCCTTATCCTTTTCATCACTCGGTACTTCACCTAAGTATTTATTTTTCCAAATAATCATTTGGTCACTGAAACTATATTCTGTATTAAACCAATTTGTATAGTCAAAATGAATGTTTAATTTACCTGTTTTATCTAATATCAATGTAAAAGAGTACCAAAGTTCTTGTGATTCACTTTTAAATACTTCTCTCATTTCTTCTGCTTTAGCAAATAACTTTCTTTTATTTATTTTGAACGATTTTTCATCAACCTGATATTTAAAAGGTATTTCCAGACTATATATACTCATATCAGGATTAGATGATGGTTGGTAGAAAAAATATGTCCCCCCACCATCTTCTGAAATTTGAGCATAAAAGTATAATTTTTCCCAATTTTCTGGGATCATCTTATTAACTGTTTCAGCTATTGTTCTATATAGTTCGTTTAGTTTTTTTTCCAACTACTTCAACCTCCTGATTTATTTTTAATAATTTTCTCAAAAATTCCTTTCCCTTCAATTTTATATACTATTTCAAATGAATCTGGCCTTAATGAATTTTCTATATATATAGGTTCTATTTTTACAGATACTTTCCTGGGTGGTATTTCTTTCAATGCATCAGCCCATTCTGATTCCATTTTATACCACTGACCTCCAGAACGATTAATTTGGCTATTCTGAGCAACAAGATTATCAATGTCGCCTGAACCATGAAACTGACTCCCAATCAAATGTCCACCGTCATCATCAGGTAATCTGTTTTCTCTACCAGCCGCTCTTTGCATTCCTAAATTTCTATCCGCTTCCTGTAATATTAAATTATCTGCTTCTACATCAATAATCCGTCCTAATTCATCCGTTGTATATTTATATCCATCTTGAGTAACATAGCGAACATTTGGTGCAAGTTCTTTTCTTCCTCTTTTGCCTTTAGTAAAATGGTCTCCATAGGATACTTCATTTAATTCTTTAATTTTATTACCCTTAGCCCCAACTCCCTCAGCCTTCATCATAACCTGCTGCTTCACGTCACTCAACGTCTTCGTATTAAGTTTAAAGTTCGTGACTTTCCCTGCACTTGTGGCGAGTTGCTGGGCTTCAACGCCAACCGGAACTCTCAACTGACCAATATTTGACCTTAATTTCGATAACGCTTGTTGGGATTGGGTGACTTTTTGTCCTACATAAGCCTTGCTGTATGGGAATAATGTCTGACCTGAAGCCTGCCTATTCAATGAATGAGCGGCTGTACCAATGGTTAAGCCTAGTAAGGCACCATGTAAACTATCTTGTCTTTGGGCATCTGTTAAAGGATTGCCAAACATATCTTGACCCGTTAAGTATTCACCGAAGCCATTGGCGGTCACTAACCCGTAAATGCCCATTTCGGTTTTATAAAGGACATCAAATGATTTGGCTCCTTTATACGCATCTAAGGCATGTGTGGCGGCACTGACGCCTTTAAACGTTTTTAAAGCACCTAATCCACCTTTACCGAGACGACCTCCCCAACCTGCGATCGGTATAAAACCAGCTAGAGCCATTCCGCCTGCCTTTACTCGTTCTGCCGTTGATAACTCTCGCCCTGTGATGGGATCGACGCCTTCTGTTGCTCTCTTATAATCATAATAGCCCGTCAGTTCCCCTGTAAAGTTCTTAAATCCATCTACCATTTTTAAATACAAAGGTTTATTTTTCTCTGCTTCGACCGCTGCTTGTAGTTGTCTGTATTCCGCTTGTTGATCTTTTAACGTTACGTATTCGTCTGTCGCTTTTTGTACGTCGTCTCTTAATTGATATACATCGCTTTCCTTAAATGCCTTTAGGTTAAAGTGGATGGGGGAGACGTTGCCCCCTTTTGTCGTAGCATCAATGAGTGCGCTATAGAGCTGGACGACGAAGCCTTGGTTTATTTCTGATTGTTGATATTCATTCAACAAGTTTTGATTGAGTTGTTCAACGGCTTCAATGGTCTCTTTTCGCTCTTTGTCGGCGTTTTCCATGGCTTCTTCAAATCGGTCAGTTGAATACACATCAATGTCCACCAAATCGGAAACACTTGATAGGATGGTGCTGATATCATCTTGTTGCTGGTGAACCATCTCTTTTGATTGTTTAATTGATTTGGATAATTCATCTTCAAGAAAAGGAACGTAGACAGTCGTTTCACCGCCTAAACCTGCCTCTTCTGTATCGCCATCAATTCCCTTTAAAAAGGCGATTTGCCTATCAATTAAACCGAGCCAAGCATTAATCACTTCGCTTTGCGCTTGGTAAAATCCTTTAATGGCGCTGGCTCCTTTTCCTTGAAACTCATCCATTTCTACTAGACTTAACATGGCCTTTTTTACTTCTTCAAACTGTTCTTTTAAATTTTCATATTCATGCATCCTTGACTGTGAAGCAGAAACAAGAGAATCTCGTTCATAGATTAGGTTTTCCATTATTCATTCCCTTTCTTTTTAGAACATAAACACTAAACTTTGATAAGATAAAACTAAACGACTCCGCACTAAAGTACGGAGGTTTGTCGTAGGCGGACTGAACCGCCTACGAGTTTTATCGGCTAAAGCCGACTAAAAGAAATGCTACTAAAAGTAGGTGGTTTTATACCACACCTCCTGCTACGCAGGTGCTTCCGCAAGCTAAAGCTAGGTATAGAAAATAAAATTGCATCCTTATTAAGATAATGCTCTTATTGGTGTCTAGCTCCAGCGCCCAGCGACTGGTAATGCTTCGTCCTCCTCTCTACGATAAGTCAACGGAGACGCCTCCAGGATGGAGGTGGATCTACGTTAGTCACAGGACGTGACTGTACTTAGTAGATCTTCCGAAATAGTGTTTCGTGTTTCCTTTATCTCATGCGGCGATGCACACGATGTGCTAGCGTGGGCGTTGCCACAGGACGTGGCGGTAGTTAGCCCACGTTCCTCAAGTTGCGTCGCTATACAGGCGCTTCCGCTTTTCTTTTGATGGCTTCGTCTTGATCTTTGATTAACTGAACATTGGCTTTTGTGTCATCGATACTTTTTAAAACTTCTTCTTTATATTGACGGACAAGTTGGTTTATGGAGTCTTCTCGTTCGTCCCACTGTTCGATAAATGGAAATTGGTTGACTCCAACGGAATAACAAGAAAGAGAACCTTCTAGCCTCTGAACCATCCCCTCGATCTCCTCTAACTGTTTGATGACCATTCCATAGTCTAATTTAATGTTTGTCATTAAAATAACACCTTTCGAATTTGAGCAAATTTATCTTCAATGGCATCAAAGGCGTCTTCACCTACCTCTAATAAGTCGCCAATTTGATCGGTCAAGGTACTCGCAAAGCCAAGTGCACCCTTTTGAAGCGTTAATTGATTAATTTTCGAATCGATTTCCCAGCCATAATCATCGATTTTGTGATTCACAATTCGGTCCATTTCTTCATAAGCGGCTGCTCTTTCATCATCAAAGGTCACAGAATGGTCACCCGTCCATTGAGGGCCTAGCTCAGGACGCTCAATTTGTTTCATTTCATTGAAAGCTAAACTTTGTTCTTCTTGAAGTTTTTTCTTCGCCTTTCCCAATCTTGAAATATCTTCCTGAATATTCTTTGACTGTCCACTTATTTGGTTCGAAAAAGAGTGGAGAAAATCTGAATATCCCATGAGCTTTTCCTCCATTTAAAGGGTGAATAGCAGGTGATACACATATTTTCCCATATTTATTAGTATAAAATAGCAACCTCAAAATCTACATAGGCAGAAATGACCTATTATTTTTGGAGGAATCAGGATAAAAGATTGATTAATCAGGTGTGGATAATGAGGGGATTAGGATGTTAATACTGATTACCTTTGGGTGAATAGGACTAAAAAAGGCATCATTGTTTGATCTATTATACTAATCATTCTAAAACGCCAGAGGGCGTGTAATGTGCTGTTTGATTTTTGTATATACACAAAAAAAGAGACCTTATAGACCCTTTTTGTGACTGATAAATAAAATGATACAATTATCGCTATTTAATTTGGTATGCCTTTTTCAATTAGAACCGTGCGTTTTACAGAGAATAGCGTACATAATTGCCTTAGATAAAATGGCTGGAACTATACCAGGACCGTGTTTTCAAGAAATTTTGTCCGCAGAGGTTCCAAGTCAAACGACATGGGATACGCACTAGTGACCAATTAAGTGTCCTATTTAAAATAGCGAAATCTGTTCAAATTTAAAAATCGCTTACAACGCGGATCGCTTGCACGCGCTGCAGCTTTACCGATAAAATTCAAAGAGAAACTATTAAGTAATATGGAGGTAATACAATGAAAAAAAGTTCTTGTTACTTTAATTGCTAATGCATTTCTTTTTACATTCAGTAGCACCATTACCTATGACAATGTCAGTAACAACCCCAAGTCTGATATAACACTATTTAGTGATATCCAGCTTGATAGTTAACTAGTATAGAATAAGAGGATGTGAGACTTTTGTCTATACTCCTCATGGCAAATTAAGGACCGTCCCCAGTTTACTTCCATTGAATAAATGATGTATAATAAGACAAATTAATTAAAGTTGGTGATGTTAATGGAGCCTATAAAAATTGAACATGATGGCATAAAAAAAGCAATTCAATCTGGTCATTCATATATCCAAGTTGGGAAAAAGAAATTTTTATTGATTGAAGTAGAGGATGTTGGTAACGATGATTACTACGAAGTTACTGATCCCGAAGAAGAAAAACAATTAAGAGTATCTTTGAATGAAAATAACCCATTATTATCAGATGAAGAAATCAATAGCATGTTATAGAGTTAAGCATGAACATAGTTTGGAGAAAGTCCTCAATTACTTAATTATTAGAATTGGATCGTTGGAGAGATCGTATTGAACTTGAACCAATTGCCCCCCTACTTAAAGGACACTATTCAACAGTATTTTGCAAAACAAGATTTTTCAATCTATATCCCTGGTCGCCACGTTCTTATTCAAAAAATGCCAGTAGACCTTCGAATGGTTCTAATTGCTATTGGAAAATCAGATCCTTACAAAGTTTTTTACAGAATAACAACAAACGAAATTGAGATTTTTTTAATTCGCCACCCACATCAAAAATCTTTAGCATGACACATGTTTAATTATGAATGTTATCTTCCCCACCATCTCCTTCATAACTTCACGAAGAAATTCAAAAAATGATCCCTTAGACCTCTTTTTCTAAACTGAAAGAATATCAATACCAACTATCCTTTAATATTAAGTTGCTATTTGAGTTTGTCGCATTCACACAACTTGAATCTCAACTCATTTTCGATAAATTTCTGAATGTCACTTTTCCATTCAATCGTATCTGCTTACAATACAATTAAATGGTTTGTTATCTAAGTTTCCATCCAATTAATTAAAGATGGGTAGTCTGTTACTATATTTAAATAGAAGAAGCTTTATTTGCAAACCAAGGACCGTCCCTGTGCTCTTTTAGCGTAGCGTGGTACATACCTTGGAAAACAGTGGTAAATAAGATGGCATGGGTGGTAAAATCTCTTGGCTGTAATTAGCTTATCCATTCCAAATATAAGTTCATAATTAAAATTCATTGTTATCACCCTCTTTTAACAGGCTTACCATTAATAAAGGGTATTAGACCTGAGTGTTAATGAACTAGAGGGCTTTTGAAAGCGCATAATCCAATTCGGAAAATTTAGCAATAACCCTATACTTTCTTACTTGAAAAAAGAATTGAGACAAAATAAGATATTAAAAAACCGATCACAACAACATTAAAAAGAAAACCTACAATAAATTCAAAGAATGCAACTAATGATAAAGGTTCTTCTAATGTGATAATACTGTAGTCTGGAAAAGTATAAAAATAGACTAAACCATTATATATAAGAAATATAAAGCTGGATACGTTTTCCTCATAATCATGTATAAACATACTATATTCTGCTTCCGAATACATTTTAAAAATTTCATTGTTCTCCAAGTAAAATAATCCGAATGTTATACCAACAGCAAACAAAATTAAAAAGAATCCAATAAAGATATTTAAAACTTGAAACCACCTACTCTTAAAATCTTTTAAAACATTCATAATTAAAATTAATGAAAAAGCAATTGAAAAAATAATTGTTACAATAACGCCTTTAACATTCATTTCAAGACTATCAATTGTCTCTATAACTAATGATAAAACAAAAACTAATAGTATGAACCATTTCAATAGCAAATTCAAAAATTTACCTACAGGGTCATCAATAGACAAATGAAAATATTTAGCCAGTCCATAGAAAAATATTAATATAAAAATCAATAAAACTGGTTTAGGTATCCAATCCTCTAATGGAGTATCTATTATAAGCAACATAGTAGATAAAGCAAAACCCAATATAACATAGTCTCTACCCTCTACAGAATTAATAAGAAACAACTTCGGAAATAGGAATTTAGTTTTTTCTTTTAATAAACTTGGTCTTACATAAGATTTAGTCTCTACAGTCTTTATTTTTCCATTATTTATACCCTTTGAATTTTTCCTTAGTTCTTTAAAGCGAATTATTTTTCTTTCTATTATCACAACACTTGTATAAAGTAGGCAGGCTGCTGTATACAAGAAAATCAATAACATAAAAATTTTCAATAACACATCCCATACCTCCTGCATCAATATTTAATATACTGTTATTTTGATAGTTAATAATCAAAAAAGCGAAAATATTATAAATAAAGAACCTATATACCTGTTACTCTTCACTACTTAAAAATCTAATTGGAATAAACACCTAATATTCTGACATCATTACATTGATGTTTCATCGGTTGTTTTTATCTCTTTCAACATTCCGAATTAAAAACAGCGCTGAATAACTAGTTTACTTCAAAGAAAGTCCTATACTGTTTAGATAACAATTTATAGGACTTTTTAATAGCTGCTTAGTTTCTTGTCGTAGCGTGATAAATATCTTGTCAAACAGTGTAAAATAGGAAAACGAGGGTGGTAAATCTCTTTTCCGTATTGAGAAATCCGGGCTAAGGAGAACAGCAGAAATGAATCTTGCAAGTCAAGGACCATCCCAGCTCTTTCAAAGATCGAAGCAAGAATATCTTAATCTATTCCTTTCCCGTAAAAAGCCTCGCTCCTCTTCCTAACTTATCTGATTCCATATGAAATAACTTATTAATTACTCTGATATATCTATAAAAAACATATAACAATTCAATTCCTTCGATGATATTATTATTAAGTTGATATTGAACAAATCTCCGTTTTTTTTCTTCATAGATTTCTTTAATTATTTGTTCTTCTCCCCTTATTTCTATGTTGTTATATGGATTTTTTTTAATAATCTGATTGAATCCTTTCTTGGTAAAAAAACATCTTTCATATTCCTCTAAGGGGGTACGCCCATAATTAACCTTACGGACTAGTTCTTCAATCTCAAATTTATACCATGAAAACCACTTAGCAGTTTTTTTATTATCTAGAGAAAATAAATTTTCTAAATCCATAACTAATTCTTCAAGCTCGGGAATTGTTTCAAAAGAAATGAAATCTGATCCGTTCTGCAACCAACTT
This sequence comes from Bacillus carboniphilus, assembly GCF_020524035.2. Lineage (NCBI taxonomy): Bacteria > Bacillati > Bacillota > Bacilli > Caryophanales > Bacillaceae > Bacillus > Bacillus carboniphilus. The sequence continues at coordinate 2,290,991 of NZ_CP129013.1, forward strand.
GCTTCCATAATACCTCCTTTAATCTTAAAATTATTAAAAGCCCAATACGCCTGAATTAAATCATAGTTTTTTATAGCATATTGGATATTACGAGACCCTTTTATTACTACATTTGCAAGAGGAGCATCTAGTTTTTTTATACACCTGAAGAACATCTTCAAGATTTTTCTTATTCGTTTGAGCAATTGCCCTCCTTATCACACCTCTTTTACTCACGAAATACCATAATAAAATGAATAAAATAAAAGCAATTAATGCAGAAAATTTAGAAAAATCGCTCCATAAAAATTGAACCCAAAGTTGATAATTAATTTGTCTCACATCTATACTAGTTATAATAGACGAATCTCTGTAAGTTAACATGGTCAAGAAAACTGCAAATAATGATATCCCAGACAAAAGTGAAGACAAAATATTTACTAACCAATCTGTTAATCTTAGAGATATAATTTCGTCAATTAAATCTTTATCTTGTTTTCCTCCCCTAATACCCACAACACCTATTTTTAAAAAGTAGTACAATTTTTTAAAACTATATTTTATTCTTATCGCCTTGACTAAAAACCATCTGTGCTTTATTAAATGACTCTTCAGTCCGTTGTACAGAGATTCTACCCAATAGTATAGTCCATACAATAATAAGTCCCACAAGAAACATATGACAAATATCTCCACTGCATATATTACATAGAGTCCATACCATCTCTCAGACCATTCCATACTACTATTCCAATTAAGTATAATCATAAATAATTCAAAAGGGGACTTTATAATGAACAAGTAAAATGTAGAGAAAATTAGTATGCTAATAAAACTTAAACCAATTACTGTTTTTCTTTCTTTTAGGATTGCATCAAGTAGCTTTTTCATATTTTCCTTCACTACCTTTTTATATGTAATACATCAGGGTTTATTATAATTTATACTCAAATCGCCTCTTGAACTCACTTAGTCATTTCCATATATAAATAAAATCAGAACACCTACAAGTTTTTTTCATGTAGGTGCTTTCTTTCTTATTGGATCAACTCTTTATGATTTAGTAGAAACTTCAATTATAGTATCATGTCCTACCCTATAATATTCCACATACCAATCAGCAAATTTTTGCAAGCCTTCGCTAATTGAAGTTTTTGGTTTAAATCCTACTGCTTTTTGTAATTGATCTGTTGACGCATAGGTAGCAGGAACATCACCTGGTTTAATTGGTTCGAATACTTTGTTAAACTCAATTTTTGCACCTGTAGCATTACTTAAACAACTCTCTAATGTATGAATAAAGTCCATTAGTTTCTCAGGGTTGTTATTTCCTATGTTAAACACTTTATGTGGAACATCCCCTTCAGTTGGGTTACTAAGGAGTCTTTCAATTCCAATGACGATGTCATCAATATAGGTAAAGTCACGATAAAGATCATTTTCGAAATCACCATTGTTAAAAATCTTAATTGGCTCACCTGCAAAATGTTTATCCGCAAAACCGAAATAAGCCATATCTGGTCGTCCCATTGGTCCATAAACCGTAAAGAAACGAAGACCTGTTGCTGGAATTTTGTATAGATGACTATATGTATGTGCCATTAATTCATTAGACTTTTTAGTCGATGCATAGAGAGAGACCGGATGATCCACAAAATCAGTTTCTTCAAATGGCACTTTTTTATTGGCCCCATAAACAGAACTCGAGGATGCATAAACGAGATGATCCACTGGATAGTTTCTACAGGCTTCTAAAATATGATGAAAACCAACAATATTACTTTGAATATAAACATCTGGATTTTCAATCGAATATCGAACACCTGCTTGTGCTGCTAAATTCACCACAATATGAGGCTTGTACTCCTCAAAAATTTCCGTAACGAAAGATTTATCTGCTAAATCACCTTTAATAAAGGTGAAGTTATCAAAAGAAGCCAGTTTCTCTAATCGAGTATATTTCAGGTTAACATCATAATAATCATTGACATTATCGATTCCGATTACTTTACAACCTTGTTCTAATAGCTTTTTAGATAAATAATAACCGATAAATCCAGCAGCTCCTGTTATAAGATACACTTTACTAGGATTAAGAGGTTTGTAGTCCAAGATTTTTTTCCTCCTCCATTGAGCTTTTCATTGCAGGTCTTCTACCAATAGAGTAATATTCAATACCAGACTTAGCCATTTCATCTACGCTATAAATATTTCTTCCATCGTATACAAGTGGTGTTCTCATTAATGTTTTATAGACTTCAGGAGCAATTGCTTTTACTTCTCCCCATTCGGTAAAAATAAAGCAGACATTTGCTCCATCTAATGCATTCTCAATGCTATTTACATAAGTAATACTACCTTTTTTATTTTTTCCTTCTGGATGAACTTTGGCGAAATTATCTGCTCCGACAGGGTCATAGGCATAAATATCTGCACCTTGTTCTAACAGTAAAGGAACATTTTCTAACGAAGCGGCTTCTCGTAAATCGTCCGTTCCCGGTTTGAAGGTCAATCCTAAGACAGCTACTTTTAATCCATTAAAGGTAATGAGTCTTTGACTGGCTTTTTTATATAATCTTGTTTTTTGCTCTTGGTTCACATCAATAGTAGCTTTAATCGTCTTAAGGTCATAACCATTCTGTCTAGCAATATACTCTAGCGCTTTTGTATCTTTAGGAAAACAGGAGCCACCAAAACCGATCCCTGCATTTAAAAACTTACTACCAATTCTCTCATCATAACTCATTCCTTTAGCGACATCTTGAACATCCGCACCAACTAATTCACATAGGTTGGCAATATCATTCATGTAAGAGATTTTAAGAGCTAGAAAGTCATTAGACGCGTATTTTATCATTTCCGCTGATCGTCTATTTACAGATACTATTGGTAAGTTAAAAGGTTCATATACTTTCATTAATAGATTCTCAGCCCATTTACTTTCCGTACCAATAATGATTCTTTCTGCATTCAATGTATCTTTAACGGCAGAGCCTTGAGCTAAAAACTCTGGGTTAGATGCTACTTCCACTTTCACATCGTTTATCAAGAAGTCTTGAATAAACTGTTCAACTTTATCATTGGTTCCAACTGGAACAGTAGACTTAACAACAACTAAACAATCTTTTTCTACGCTCTCAGCAATTTGTCTTGCAACTGTTGCTATGTAGGATAGGTTAGCCGATCCGTCTGGTTGTTCAGGAGTTCCCACCCCAATAAAAATGGCATCAGCATCTTTATATGCAGATTGGTAATCGGTTGTATAATCCAATCTACCTGCATTATAGTTTTTTTGCATTAGTTCTTCTAAACCTTCTTCATAAATTGGCGAAACACCTGACTTCATCACATTGACTTTGTCTTCATCAATATCTACACAAGTGACTTGATGACCCACTTCTGCAAAACAAACGCCGGCTACTAAGCCGACGTATCCAGTTCCTGCGACTGCGATTTTGTACATATTTATTTTCCTTTCTGAAATTACTTATCTTTTTATTAATCTCGATCCTTTTAAGTTATTTTTGTCATATAAAAAAAGGTGGACTTTTATCGAACATAAAAATAAACAGAGACTGAAGAAAGCAATTTCTATTAATTTTTAACGTACTTTTTCGGAAAAAGGGTTAGAATTTCACTCTTCGAAATAATATTTAGCTTTGTAATTAATAATATATAACTAGTAATTCCTACAAAAATAGATAGAATTAGACTGATAAAATCATCTTGGATAAATAAATTACATGAATATACGAAAATACTCATTATAATGGACGCTAAAAATATTCTAAAAAAGGTTTTCCTTATTTCAAGATAAGACGTGTTATCTTCAATAACATGTGTGAAAACTGTTTTAATTATAATTATTGAATAAATTGAATACGTGAATAAAGTACTATACACTGCACCCACGATGCCAAATTGAGGTATAAAAAACATATTGAGAAAAATATTTAAAGTCGCAGAAATACCAACCATTATTGCTCTTTTACGTGCGAATCCTAAATAATCTAGTACAGGGCTAAGGACAGAATTTACACTGTAGAAAAAAAGAAAAATAGTTAATAATTGTAAAGTTTGCACGGTTGGCAAAAAACTTGAACCAAAAAATACTAGGATAAATTCCTTACTAACTAAGAATAAACCCATGCATATTGGTAAAGTTAGTAATAACGTTACTCTTATTACTTTTACTAGTTGAGTCGATCTTTTATTTTTATCTATTGAAACAAGCGCAGGTCCTGTAGCATGCCCAATAGCTACCATGGGCATATGAACTTTTCCAATTATCATTGTTGCTAAACTATAAAAACCTACTGAAATATTATCCATAAAATACTGAACCATTAAAATATCGGTTTTCATGTAAAGATAAAAACTCATGGAAATGAAGAACATTGGAACAGAATAAATCAATATGTTTTTAAGAATATTCTTCTCTAATCTATGATATGAAAATATTTTCGTCCTTTTATTCATAAAAATAAATATAACCAATAATAATAAGGTTATTCCAATTTCAGATAATAATACAGAATTTACCCCAAAATTCAAATATAACAAAGTAGCAATTAACGACATATTACCTACATTATAAAATAAATTAAACTTTGTACTTAAATCAAGCCTTCTTAACCCTTGCAAAATTTTCAATAAAAATTCTCTTAAGGATCTAAGGAGTGTTATAACTATCAACAAAAAGCTGTATTCTTCTAATTCAATATCTAAAAATCCTTCTAAGAAAGGCAGGACATTAATTAATAATAAAACAATTATTAAAGAAGTACTCATTTTTAATATTAAACCATTAATAATATACTGTGATTTACGTCTGGGATCATTTTGATTTTCAGCAACGTATCTTGCAACAGATGAAGAAAAACCAAAATCTGCAACCATGACAGATAACACAGTTAAAGTAAGTATTGTCTGTAATAATCCATACTGATTGGGTCCTAAAAATCTAGTTGTTAATATTAATATTATAAATCCAAATACTATATTCACGACTTGGCCTATCATAGACCATATCGTACCAGTCTTAATTGAATTTACCTTCACTTACTCATCACCACAATATATATTTAGTAACCTCTGCGAACTTGCATTAATATCATATCCGCAATCTATTAAAGCTAGTTCTAAGTTGTCCCATTTTGGCGTATCTATAATCATCGACTCTTTTATAGCACTAATCCAACTTTGTGTTCCATCAGAAAGATTTAGACTTTTAACTAATCCAATATCCAAATCTGCCTCAACAGGAATCTGCTTAGATATAACACATGGCACCCCTGCTGCTTGTGCTTCAACTAACACGATACCTAGTCCTTCATATAAAGATGGGAAAAGAAAAACATCAATTGAAGATAATATATATTCAATATCTTTTCTTAGACCTAAGAAGTGTACGTTATTTCCCAATCTCTTTTCATGAACCAGTTTTACTATATTGTCTCGCTCATCCCCATCACCAACTAATACAAGGTGTGCATTTGGGTCTTCCTTTAGAAAAGCAGAGAATATCTCTATAATAAAAACATGATTTTTTTGTCTTGTAAATCGACCTATATGCCCTATAATTGTGGCATCAGTTGATATCTCAAGTTCCTTTATAAGATAACTTTTATCTTTACTTAAATTTTTATATTTTGTTAAATCAATTGCATTAGGAAAATGTTTTGCAGCCCCTAATTTAACTGGTGAATTACCAAAAACATATTCACCTGCTTCTTTTGAACAGCCTATCAAATGTGTGGAATTTTTCAAGATTTCTTTTCTCATGAATTGTCTATAAATTTTTCGCAAAATAGAATCAGTTTTACTGTCGCTAGTATTATGACTGTGAGCTATTCTTATAGGTATATTTTGTTTTTTGGCGACAGGTAATACTACACCACTGAAAAACAAAACGTGGCTATGAATAGCATCGTATGGACCATACTCTTTAATTGTTTTTTCTAGTGCATCTTTGTACCTTCGTAAACCTTTCTTCGGTTTAGGGTGCGATATTATACGGCCACCCATTTCTATTATTTCATCATCATAAAAGCATTTTTCTGTTGTTTGTACAACAAAATCAAACTGAATTTTTGAACGATCAATATTTCTATAAATATTCATTATAAGTGTTTCTAAACCTGCTGCATTCATGGCACCTACTACATGTAATACTTTAATCTTTTTCTCCAACACCTCTCTTGACAAAGTCTAACAACTCCCTCTTCCTAACATTAATATTTTCTATAACTTGAGTATCTAAGTGATGGTTTTGCTCTAGTTTATTAATAATTTTATTTATAACTATATCAACTTCTTCATTAAAATCGATAATGTAATCACTTAGCCCCAATTCATTATAAATACTCTTTAATTTTATATCCCATACTAATCCAAATGTCTGTTTCATTAATGAAATTGACGGTAAACATGCATGTAATCTTTGTGCAATCACTACATCTTGTTTTTGAATACAAGATAGGACGTCTTTATAACTAGTAGGATAGTCCAAGAATGAAACCTTTTCAACGGTTGCTAATTCTTTCTTTATAAAGTATTCAACAAAACCATTATCAGTAGATGCGCCATTTGTGAAAATATTTACTTCATACCCTCTAGCACTAAGTTTCTTTGCTAAAGACACCCACCAAATTTTTGCATCCTCTCTACTCCAACGATATTTACTATGCCTCCTTATCACATTAGGATCCATTATACCTAGTCCAATTTTCGTAGTCTTGGTATGGGTATTTTTTTCATCATCTCCAATCATATCATTTACAAATATTGCGGGATCTGAAAGAGTAACTACTTTATTACTTAAGCTCTCACTTAAAGAAACCAAAAACCTCCTTGATTCCGAATCTCTTACTGAAATGTAGTCTGCGTATTCAAGTGCATCTAATAACAACTTTTTAGCAGTTTTACTCCAAGGACCTTTTGCTCCAACAAAAGCAAAAATAACAGGAATATTATTTAAACGCGCCTCTTTAATAATATTACTTATTCCAATCGGAAAGTTTAGATAATTATCTATTAATAGATGGCCTCCACCAATAACTATCAAATCTGCTTTAGCCACGCTTTTTTTCAATTCTGTTTCTAACCCTCTATTTTTTTTATATTTCCTATATACTTTCAACCTTCTCATATAATCTGGAGTAAGTTGTTTTAATAATCCAGTAGAGTTTAATTTGATAATAGATTTATTATCAAAATCCCTTACTTTCCCATCTGTTAAATCAAAATTATAAATTTGAGTTAGTTCATTTGTACTGTGAATAATATAGTTTACGGTTTCAGCAATTATTCGGTCTCCCAGATTTGCCGAGTTTGCCACACCACATACTAATATTTCTTTCATAATTATCAACACTCCAAAATTATATAATCTTTGAACACAAAAAAATAAAACCTGGAAAACGTATCATCTAACAAAAAGAATGTAAATCTTATTCCTCTAAGTTAAATAAAACATTTTTGTAAGGAAGCATGTGCTCCCCTCTAAATGAGTCACCAAAATAAGCATAATAGCTATATATCAAACAATAAGATATCAATAACAAAAGTAATATTGCTTTTACTCCTTTATCTTTATTTAATCGAATTGTAGCAGGGAACAAAAAGCAAATGCTCAAATTTACATACCACACCATTCTTCCTATCCCTATTAAAGGTGCAAAAATCTCTGTAAGTACCTTTATAACAAAAAGAAAGAAATAAAATTGAAGATTTGCGCTTTCTTTACTTAACTTATTATAATGGAGAAGAAATAATCCCAAAAAAGGCAATGAACTGATAAAACTTGTTCCAATTACTCCAGATGATTCAATATAAGCCTGATAGCGGCCGATCGTTATAAAAGGGAATATTAGATACTTAACCGATAATAAACCAACTGGTATTACAGTAGCTAGTTTTAATAAATTTGATTTTTTAAATAGATTTTTATCATTTTTACTTAAAAATAATAAAGCCACACTAAATAAAGCAGAGTAGTGAAACATTGTTGCAAAAAGAACAAACATAATAAACTTTTTTTTTCGCCCCTCAATAATATACCTATAAGCAAAAACTACTATAGAAACGGCAATTCCCATTCTCATTATTCCAAAGTAGTAGAAGTATTGTGTTGTTGCAAAAATAAAAATTGCTAGAGTAAAATTTATTTTATCAATTTCGTAACTAAGAGCCTTATAAAAAAAGAAAATTGTTATTGCAGCTGACAAAATAAATAACCATTGTACATCACCCAAAATATAGGAAATTCTGTACAATAAATAGAAGCCAGGTTCAGTATAATATGTTTGGTAGTAAGAAATTATATCGATATTATTTGCAATTATATAATTACGATAATAATTTAAACCATCGACTCCAACACTCATATCTCTAAATCCTATAATATAGATCATGATTAACATAGATAACCATAAGAATAAAGAATTAGGGATTTTTTTACCTTCTTTGTCTAGCGATGAATACCTCTGCGCCAATGCTGCAAATAACACTGCAAAAAAAACAGTAAAAATATAAATTAAATATGATGCTACCACAATAACTACTCCTAATCTAAGATATAAAAAATTATAGTATAAGTATAAGCAACCAGCTTATAGTTAAAGAGGCTAAATTAATATATTTGTATTTTTAAAACACTCGCCAATGCATACGCGTCTATTAATAAATTCAAAATGTAAATGATTCTCTAAATTAATAACAAACATCTTATCTCATGGTACCAATTTTGATCAAATTATTTTTTCTCAATAGCACCAAACTCTTTTAAAAATTTATTCCTACGCTTTTCGATTATTTTTTTATCATAGTTTTTTGATTCCAAGTAATTTCGTTTAGATGTTTCGAACATGCTTTTTTTATCAAACTTGTCTAATATCAAACAAATCTCATTTATATTTTTTCTTGTATTACTAAAAATATATTCATTTTCTAGTAGTTCAGGAATCCCTGCAGTATTAGCTCCAAATGCAGGTAACGCCCTACTCATAGCTTCAATTAACCCACGCGGCAAGCCTTCCTGCCGACTTGGTTGGGCATAAATATCAATTGTATCTAACCACTCAAATACTTTATTATGTGATAAAGAACCTATAAACTTTACCTGATCAGTTACATCATTTTTCTCAGCGACAGATCTCAAAAAACTTGAATCTCCTCCACCCACTAACTGGTATTCAAATTTTGTATTTCCTTGCTTCTTCAACTTACCTAGTGCTTCAATAATATACTGTTGTCCCTTATACCTCACATTTATCGCTGCCGTAGTACCAATTACTAATCTGTTTTCTTGATTAAGCTCCTGTATTTTTTTAAGACGTATATCTAGTATATAGTCATCAAATTCTTTTAATGCCACGTTAGAACAATTTTCAACCTTTCCATTAGTGGGGTATCTTCCCTGCAAAAATTGATTTGTAACATATATTGAATAACTTGCTTCTCGGACCAATTTCTTTGTCTTAAAATACTTAAATGGAGCTATTACCTTTCCTTTAAAGCTATGATTCCAAAATGCGTCCCATGGACAAGCAACAACTTCTACTAAATAGGGCTTATTGTTTTTTTTATCTGCATAAACTGCTAATTCACCTATAGAACTCGGGAGCCTTGCTATTAGCGAATCACTACTTAAAACCTCATCATAAATAATTTTTTTTGCTTTAAATATCTTTGGGGAATTATCAATCGATTTAAAATTTGGAATTTCTACAAATTTAACATTCTTGGTAGAAGCAAGTGTGAGTTTATCGTTATATGTTTTGATATGCTTCTGTCTGCTTATAACTATTACCTCATCAAACACAGCAGTATATCTTTCTAACATTTCCTTAGAAAGTCCACCCGTACTATAATATTGGTTATTAAACTTATGAAAAATATGGTCATGTGCAAATACAAGCCTCATATCTATTTCCTTTCCTTGATAATTTTCGCAGGAACTCCTCCTACTATTACATTTTTTCGAACTTCGTTTTTCACGACAGCTCCTGCCGCAACAATACTACCTGAATTAATTTTACATCCAGCTAGTATTCTACAACCTGCTCCTATCCAGACATTATTATCTATTACTGTTTGTTTCAGTTCACATCCCTGGTCTCTAATATTTAATTCTATACTTGAGAACTTATGTTCTTCAGATAAAATTGTAGTACCGTGTGCTATAGAAACATCATTTCCAATCTTTATTCCACCCGAAGCATTGATATAACACATTGGGTGAATACTCACATTATCACCTAGCTCAAGTTGGTGAACCCTATGAAGATATACTCCTGAAAAAACAGCAACATTTTCACCACAATTTTTAGCGATATTTTTTAAACATATATATCTTATAAACATTGCTATGTAGTTATCATGATGTCTTGTAAACTTTAATAAAAAAAGATAAAAGCTTTTAGGAAAAATTTTCGATAACATTATAACAATATTAATTATGCCAGAGAGTTTTTCAATGACTTCTCTTTTTCTTTTCATCAATATCACCTTTTCATTAATAAAGTCTCAATTTAACTTTATTAACCGTTATTTATCTCTTCTATATAAGCATCCACAACAATCTGCCTATCAAACGATTTCTCAACCTTTCTCCTACCAGCTAGCCCCATTTTCACTTTTTGTTCATTAGTTAATGTTAGGAAATATCCTATCTTATCTATTAAACCTTGGGTATCCTTCTCTTTTATAATAAAACCATTAATACCATCATAGACTATTTCTTTACAGCCACTGCGATCAGTTGTAATAATTGGCCTACCACAAGCTGCACTTTCAAGCAAAACATTGGACATACCCTCTGGATAATAGGTAGGGTGAATTGTACAATGTGAAATTTTGTGGAAGGTTCTTATATCACTTTGTTTTCCGTGATATATTATAATCCCTTTCTCTTGCAATTCAAAAAGTTTTTCTTCATATACGTCTTCACAAAATCCTATAATATGAAAAGCAGTATTTGGATATCTTTTTTTAATATAACCTGCAGCATCTAAATATTGATCAATTCCTTTTTCTTTCATCACGCGTGAAATAAAAAGAAAATTAATAGTAGTATTGTCTGATGGATAATCGAATAGCGCATAATGACTTAGGTTCACGCCGGAGCCGGGTAACACTTTATATTTCCCTTTAATCACTTTTTTCTTAGTTAGAAAATTCATGTTACTTTCATTTTGAAAAAAGACACACTTTGCTTTTTTTAAGGCTGTTTTATATAACAGTAGAGTGACCTTTTGCAATATACCCCCATTTTCAACAGCAGTTCCTAATCCAGTAATATTTACAAGATAAGACACATTTGCTAACCTACAGGCTAATCCACCATAAATATTAGGCTTGATAGTATATGTTAAAACCAAATCAGGTTTAATACTTCTAATCACCTTTTTGTAATTCAATAATAATTTAAAATCGGTTATTGGATTGGTCCCTCTTCTACTTATTGGTGTATTTATAAAATTACAACCCATTCTTTCTAATTTCGGTACATACTCTTCGTCATTTGGTAAAGAAATAAAAACCTCATGATTCTGTTCAATCAACTTTTCTAATAGTTCTTTTCTAAAGTTATATAATCCCATACCGAAATTAGCTAATACTAAGATCTTCATAATTTAAACTCTCCTAGCCGGAACACCTACATAAGTTCCAGTTTCAGTTATATCTTTAACTACCACAGCTCCTGCACCAATAGTACAATCACTAATGATATTTAGGTTATTGTTTACTACACTACCAATCCCCAACCACGAACCTTGTCCAACCTTGACTGTTCCTGCTAAATGAGCACCTGGTGAAATATGAACAAAATCCTCTATGTTATTGTCATGATCTATAGTGGAACCCGTATTAATAATGCAGCCCTTTCCTATTTTAGTACAGCAATTAACAACTGTTCCAGCCATTAAGGCTGTTCCAGCTCCTATTTGCACTTGTTTCCCAACTAAAGAATTGGGATGAATTAAAACAGGAATACTAGCACCGCTTGACTCAAGCCTATCATAAATTCTTTTTCTAACAGTATTATTACCAATCCCTACAAAAATATCGAAATCAGCAATATGGGTAAAAACATCTTCTGAAGTACCAATGACCTCTATACCCATTGATGATTTAATACACTCATCATCATCTAAAAAGGAAATGCTTTTCCATTTATCCATCGTTAAAGCAATGTCTGCAACTACTTTGCCATGTCCGCTTGCTCCAATTATAAGTAATTTGTTTTTCATAGTTTCATTCTTCTTTCTTTCCTTGTCCCCTTAAAAGGTTCCATTGTCGCCGCAGCCTCTGAGTTAATTCCTTCTCTAACAAAAACCTTTTTAATTGTAGAAAAAATAATCTTCCAATCATTTATAAAACTTACACTTTCAACATATTTCACATCTAAATCAAATTTTTCTTCCCAACTAATCGTATTTCTTCCACTAACCTGAGCCAAACCAGATAACCCCGGTCTTACTTCATGTCTTCGTTTTTGATATTCATTATATAAAGGAAGATACTGAACCAGTAATGGTCTCGGACCTATAATTGCCATATCTCCCTTAAGGATATTAAAAAGTTCTGGAAGTTCATCAAGAGATGTCGAACGCAGGAACCTTCCAAACTTCGTTAACCTAACACTATCTGGTAATAACTCTCCGTGCTCGTCTCTTTCATCAGTCATCGTTCTAAATTTATACATCATAAAAATCTTTTCATTAAATCCAGGTCGCTTTTGCTTAAATAGAACTGGACTACCTAACTTCGTTCTTACAAGTAAAGCAACAAATAAAATTACTGGACTTAGAACGATAACTGCAATTAAAGATAATATGAAGTCCGTTGGTCTTTTTATAAACCTTTTATAAATATTTCCTTTAGAGATCATCATTACTTTAACCACAATCCTTTTATAATCTTCACTACTCTTTCTAAATCTTCATCAGTCATCTTCGTATCAGATGGTAAACACAAACCATTCTCAAATAGATTTTCAGAAACACCTTTACCAATAAAGTCATACTTCTCAAAGAATGGCTGCAAATGCATCGGCTTCCAAATTGGTCTTGCCTCAATGTTTTCATTTTCAAGAGCAACCATTAGATCAAGTGGTCTAATAGGACCTGTAAGTGTCATAGAACTCAGCCAATAGTTTGGCTTATCCCACTTGTTTACAGGCATAAAGGCAACCCCCCTCAAGTTCACCAAGTTCTCTCTTATAAAATTCATAAATATATTTCTTCTTTACTACTCTTTGTTCTAACACTTTAAGCTGTCCTCGTCCGATCCCAGCTACAATATTACTCATACGGTAGTTAAAACCTAGTTCACTATGTTGATAGTGCCTTGCTTGATCTCTTGATTGAGTCGCCCAAAATCTCACTTTTGCTATTTTATCTTCATTATTAGAAACTAGCATACCACCACCTGACGTAGTAATGATTTTATTTCCATTAAAAGAAAAAATGCCATAATCACCAATAGTCCCAGTGTGTTGTCCTTTATAATAACCACCTAATGATTCTGCAGCATCTTCAATTACTACTACATTATGTTTCTTACAAATATCCATTATCTTGTCCATATCTGCAGAAAGACCATACAGGTGAACAACTATAACAGCCTTGACGGCTGGATACTTCTCGAAAGCTTCTTCCAATGCTTTCGGGCACATATTCCAAGTTTCATAATCACTATCAATAAAAACCGGAACCGCATTTTGATAAATGATCGGATTTACTGTTGCAGAAAACGTAAGAGAAGGACAAAAAACGATATCTCCCTTACCTACACCAGCTGCTCTTAATGCTAGATGTATAGCCGCTGTACCAGAAGATAGGGCGGCAGCAGCTTTAGAACCAACTTTATTCGCTAGTTCTTTCTCGAACTCATTTACATTTTCCCCAAGGGGAGCGATCCAGTTCGTTTCAAAAGCTTCTTGCACATATTGCATTTCATACCCTTCATCGCTCATATGTGGGGATGAAAGAAAGATTCTGTCATTCATTATAGACTCCCTTTCTTATGTTCTCTTTTTAGGTAGCTAGGGCTTATTGAAAATATACGTTTCAAATAACTCCTAGCCCTCTAAATTTTTTCACATTAAAATTCTATTTTTTACTAATATTAATCTTGCCATTAAGGAAGTGTACTTGATACCTTCTATATTATCTAAGAACTCTAATTGAGCAAAAATCAATACAAAAATTACCAACAAAAATGAAATGACAAGTACCCTAGGCAACTAAAAGCTCTTTTTTAATCTTTTCAAGTTCTTCTCCTTTAGTTGCTTGATCATATACAAACCTAATGATGCTACCAAACTTTTGATTCCTGATTTCATGGAGAGCTTCGAAAAATTTTGTGCCTTTTAAAAGGCTTGCGAAAATATAGGTGAAGTTTAAAATTGTCCAATATCTCAAGATCGCTTTTTCACTGCGAATCTGATATCCATCAAAACCTAACGATCCTTTTATTTGTTTAAAATACGTTTCAATTGACCATCGTTTGGAGTAGTAGTCTAAGATTTTCTTTGTGGATAGCTGTATATCTGTACATAGGAAGCTGCGTACGTTTTTAGGCTCCATTGGTTCGCCTTCTTTGAAGCAAAGCAATACAACACCAAGCTCTAAATCATTCAGTTTTCCTTCGTAACGATAGACTCGATAGGTTTCATCACCAACGGTCACAAGGTCGGTTTCTTCCATTGAAATATCAGGAACAAACTGTTTGATTTGTTTTCGCTCGCCTTTTGGAAAAAAGATGCGATTGCTTCTAAGAGCTCCTATCGTATGAATTCCTTTCCCTAGTCCAGCTTCAATGATACGTTTAGAGGTATACCAACTATCACAAAGAATATAAGTTGATACAGTTCGCTTTACATAAGAGTCAATCATATCAACGGCCATTTGAATTTTACTCTTTTCTTTCGATTGGTTATATAGGGCGAAATCATAGGGATAGGCTAAATCCCCGCTTTGCATCATCATTCCAACGACTTGATGTCCGTAAACAGGTTTTCTTTCTTTGTGACAAAAATGGTACTGACAAGATTCAATAGGAGACTGAGCCTGTGACGAAGGTTTGGTCTTTTGTCCGATTGTGTCATCAAAAAGAAGGAATACAGGTTCCTTCTTTGTTTTCGCATTTTTATGAATGGTTTGGGTGGTTTTTTGTTTGGAAATTTCATTTAAAAAGTTTTCGTCCCAAGCACCTTTATTTAAAAAATAGCTTAATGTTGTACGATGTTTTTTACAAAAGCTTAGCGCATGAATTTGCGATATCTTTCCTGTGAAACCGAAACTCAGCATCCCATCAATCATAGAAACAAGATGGTTCATAGACGGCTTGGATAAAGTGGTAAACGCCATTCCTCTAAAATATTGTGGATTTTTTCTTGGTGTGATAATCTAGTCATTGGACATGAACACTCCTTGGTTAGGGTTATGGTGTTGGAGCTTTAATTTTAACCCAAGTTAGTGGTCATGTCTTTTTCTATTTAATTTAATGGAATTTTTTTTGATCTGAATTTGCTCATTTAAAGTAAGAAGTTGAAAGTAGAAAGAATATTTCTTCCTACTTTCTGAAAAGTGCGCTTTCACACCACACTCTTCTCAACTTCACTTTTATTCGCATACGACAACAACGTTTCTCGAATCTCGTTCTTTTCCATCTCCTCGAAACGATGAATGAACGATTGGATTACACCAAACTCTATTCCTGTTGTTTTGCCAATATGAATCTTTGGAAAGACTTGTTCTTGTTGAACTTCGTTTTCGTTCAATAGTTCTTCGTACATTTTTTCGCCTGGTCGCAAACCAGTAAACTTAATTTCGATATCGTCGAGTGAATAACCAGATAAAACGATCAGGTTCTTCGCCAAATCGACGATCTTCACAGGCTCGCCCATATCAAGAACGAAGATTTCTTCCCCTTTTGCGAGTGCACCTGCCTGAATGACGAGTCTAGATGCTTCAGGAATCGTCATGAAATAACGGGTAATCTCAGGATGGGTAACCGTAATGGGTCCACCGCTTTGAATTTGCTTTTTAAATAGGGGGATGACGCTTCCTCTACTACCAAGTACATTTCCAAAACGTACGGCCACAAACTTTGTCTTGCTGATGGAGGCATAGTGCTGAACAATCATTTCTGCCACACGCTTCGTTGCGCCCATCACGTTCGTTGGGTTGACTGCTTTGTCTGTGGAAACCATCACAAACGTGTCTACACCGAACGTATCCGATGCTTCAACGACGTTTTTCGTACCAATGATATTATTCTTAATCGCTTCCTCTGGATTACGTTCCATTAACGGTACATGTTTATGTGCTGCCGCATGGTACACAATCGTGGGTTGATGATGTTCAATAATGGAGAAGATTTTATCACGATCTTGAATATCAGCAATTTCTGTCAAGAGTTCAACTTTATTTTTGAAACAGTTTAAAAGCTCCATTTCGATATGGTAGATACTATTTTCACCATGACCAAGTAAGACTATTTTTTTCGGTTTATATTTTATCACTTGTCTACAAATCTCAGAACCTATCGATCCACCTGCGCCGGTTACAAGGATCGTTTTACCAGTCACGGTTCCACTAATTCCTTTGTCATCTAATCGAACAGATTCCCTTCCTAATAAGTCCTCTACTTGGACATCACGAAGCTGGTTGACAGAGACTTTTCCTTCGATTAAATCTTCTAATAAAGGAATAATTTGTGTCTTGACATTGGTCTTTATACACTGTTCAAAAATAGTGCTTATTTCACTTCTTTTTAATGATGGAATCGCTATAATAATTTTATGTATAGTATATTCTTTGACAATTGATTCTATTTCATGAATAGTGCCAGCGATTGGGATATTGAAGATCTCCAATCGCTGCTTTTTTGGATCATCGTCCACAAAAGCAACAGGACAAAGCTCTGAATCTTGATTGCGTAACAATTGTCTTGCCACCATCGTTCCTGCTGAACCCGCCCCAACAATAAGGACACGTTTTTTTCCTTTTCCCGTTAAAAGATATTGATCTCGAACCACTCTCCAAGCAAATCGAGAACCACCAATTAACAACATATGAGCCATCCACGTAATCGCGAGCACACGCACATAAATGTCTCCATCAATGATCCACTGGACTGAAGCTGTGACAATCACGGAGAAAGAAACTGCTTTAAAGATATTGATTAATTCCATAATGCTAGCGTATTCCCATGCTTTCACGTAAAGTTTATATATGTAGGCAAAAATATGATGACTAATTAATAAGATTAAAGAACTTAAAACAAGTGTAGATGGAACATCTTGTAGCAATCCTGGTCGAATAAACCAATAACTAATATAAACTGATGTTAACACGATAAATGAATCTAATATAAATAATAAAGATAACCGTTTTTGATAACTCACTTCACTCGCCTCCTTTTCTAAAAAATGCATAAAAAAAGAACTAGGAACCTAGTTCTTCTCCAATCTTTATGAACCTTACTTTTTATCTATTTCCTTCACTTTCTCTTCAAGAAAAGAAAGGACATCTCCTTTTAACTCATCATTCATTAACGCGAACTCAATTTGCGTTTTAATAAATCCTAGTTTTTCTCCTACGTCGTAACGCTCCCCTTCAAAGTCATAGGCAAACACGCGTTGAATCTGATTTAGCTGTTCAATCGCATCCGTTAGCTGAACTTCCCCACCTGATCCTGTTTCTTGTTTCTCTAAAAACATAAATATTTCAGGTGTTAGCACGTAGCGACCCATAATGGCTAAATTAGAAGGCGCGGTTCCTTTCTTTGGCTTCTCCACAAACTTATTGACTTGATACGCACGATCCTCTTGAACAAGCGGGTCGATAATCCCGTATCTGTGGGTTTCTTCATCAGGTACAGCTTGTACGCCAATCACGGACGATAACGTTTTTTCATATTGATCCATTAGTTGCTTTAAACCAGGTTTCTCCGCAACCACAATATCATCACCGAGTAAAACCGCAAACGGTTCATCACCTATAAACTTACGGGCACACCATACCGCATGACCTAACCCTTTTGGTTCTTTTTGACGAATATAATGAATATCGACCTTAGAAGACTCTTTAACCTTCTCTAAAAGATCGAATTTTTGCTTCGATACTAAGTTCTCTTCTAGTTCAAAAGAAAAGTCAAAATGATCCTCAATAGCCCGTTTTCCTTTTCCTGTTACGATAATGATGTCCTCAATTCCAGAAGCAATCGCCTCTTCTACAATATATTGAATCGTAGGTTTATCAACAATTGGTAACATTTCTTTCGGCATTGCCTTTGTTGCAGGTAAAAATCTTGTTCCAAGTCCTGCAGCAGGAATAATTGCTTTTTTTACTTTTTTCATGTCATTCACCTCAAATTAATTCAGTACTATTAAAATATACCATTTTCCAATCAAAAAACCTATGAACGATACAATTTCAATCAATATTTTCACTTTCATATCGTAATTTAGCATCAAAAAACTATGTTTTTACATGATAACAAAATGGAATTGAAACTAGTTTCCATCACATAATAACACACTTTTTTTGATCATGAAAGCGCTTTACAAATGATCAGATTGTTGTATAATGTTTTATAACTAGCTTTAAAAATTGGGCATCTAACCCCTCCTCACACCACACCTTTGACGACGAGCGTCTAAGCCGACCGATATGGACCCGCGATGTAGTCGAGTGCCTCCATTGATAACGGTGAGGAGACATCACCAAACCTTTTATATAAATTAATGTCTAGGTAAACCTTTATGTTTATAATCATCTAGTTGAAAATACACTATATATATTCCTAACATTCAAAAGATTCCAAACACCCTTTTTCGTATGGGAGTAGGCCTGATTCTATCAATCGTTTTATTAGCAATTAATAGTTGGGCATTTTCTGTAAAATAAAAGACCATATCTTGTCCGAGTTTTTTTTCAATCACATGTAAAGCCTCTCTCGTGTAGAATGGTCGATTTGTTAAGTTATGTGCATCTGACGCCACTATATGTGCTTGTCCATGTTCTAAAAGTTGTAGTGAAAATTTCTGGATTTTTCGTCCGAAATCACCAATAATGGATGCATTCGTAAGTTGAGCAAGTGCTCCCTTATCAATTAACTGAAACAACAAGTCTGGTTGCTGAATGATTTCCGCATTTCGTTCTGGATGAGCGATAATCGGCGTGATTCCCTTTAGCTTGAGTTCGAAAAACAACTCTGTTACATAACGTGGGACATGATTAGATGGAAACTCAACTAATACATACGAACTATTGTGTAACGTTTGAATATCAAGGTCTAAGTCTTTCGCCAGTTCACCATATAAACGAACTTCCTGTCCTGGGACAACCTTGATAGGAACTCCTTCTTGCTGAAGGACCCCATTTAACCGAGTAACCCATTCAGATACTTTTTCTTTAGGATTGTGATAATGACGAGTTTGATGATGAGGAGTGGCAACAATCACCTCAATGCCTTCCTTAGAAGCCATTTTTGCCATCGCGATACTCTCTTCCATATTCGCTGCTCCATCATCCACACCAGGTAATATGTGACAATGACAATCAATCATTTTATTTACCTGCCTTCCCTATATCACCCATAGTAATAATACAAGTGTTGATCATCATGCTTTTTCCCGTTTAACACAGCTCCTAATAGCTTTGATCGGGATTGTTCAAGTGCTTCCTTTGCTTTCACTGCTTGGTCTTTGTCAGTTTTTCCACTTGAGACGACAAGTAACGTCCCATCTACATGATTGGCAATAATTCGTGCATCGGCTACCGCTAAAATTGGCGGTGCATCGATGATGACGATGTCATAATGCTCTTTAACCGATTCAATTAGTTCAAACATTGCCTTTGACGACAATAACTCTGCTGGATTAGGAGGTGTCGGTCCCCCCGTTAAAATATGGAGGCGGTCTTGTTCACAATCTTGAATTGCTTTTTCCATTGGTACTTGCTTTAATAAAACGCTTGTTAACCCGTACAGGTTCTCTACTCGAAACGTATAATGAACAGTTGATTTACGTAAATCGCTGTCAACAAGTAGAACTTTTTTCCCTTGCTGAGCGTATACACAGGCTAAATTCGCGGCAACCGTTGATTTTCCTTCCCCAGGACCTGTTGATGTTACTAAAATGGACCTAATTTCTTCATCAATCGATGAAAAATCGATATTGGTACGAATCGTCCGAAATTGTTCTGAAACCGGTGATTTAGGCGTTCTTAAGGTCACTAAACTGCGGTTATTATGCCGAAAATGACGTGGGCCTTTTTTACGTTTAAACATGACGGGCTTCTCCACTCCTTTTCAAAGACTCTATTTGTTTCTGGTCTTCTTGCTGATTCATAATCATGATTGAACCTAGAACAGGTACTCCGAGAATCTTTTCAATATCTTGCTCCGATTTGATCGATGTATCTAAGTACTCTAATAAGAAGGCTAGCCCGACAGAAATCATTAATCCTACTACAAACGCAATCGCCACATTTAATGTCTTTTTCGGCTCAACCGGCGAAGGGTTGTCACCCAATTCCGCTTTCGACAAGATCGAAACATTCTCTACATTCATCAGTTCTTGCACTTCTTCTTGAAAAACGGACGCGATCGTATTTGCAATCGTCACCGCTCGCTCTGGGTTTTCATCCTTCACAGTAATGGACACCACTTGCGAATCTTGCTCGCTACCAACGGTGATTCGATTATTGAGCTGAGAAGAGGTTTCCGCTAATTCCAGCTCCTCAATGACTAAATCTAATATTAATGGACTCTTAATAATCACGTTATATGTCTTAATCAATTGCAGGTTGTATTGTATTTCACTCACCTGCGCATTATTCTCTTCATTCGATTGGTTTACTAACAATTGTGTAGAGGTTTGATAAATAGGCGTCAAAAAAAAGTAACTAATAATTCCACTTACCATCGTTACCGTTAGCGTAATGAATATGATTAACTTCCATCTCTTTACTAACATTTGATAGATTTCCTTTAAACTAATTGTCTCCTCCATGTAGTCCTCCATCTATGTAAATATTATTTATGCTCTTCAAAGAATTAACTTTTTCTATTATAAAAGTAATAGAGTCATATTTCTACATTATTTTCAAAAAAATAATAGTATTTTAAAGTTTTACAATATTAAAATAACATATTTCATTGACTTATCAAGGTCATATCCTACATTCTTTATATATTTCCGTCCTCTTTTCCTTTACAATTTATTAGTTAAAAAAAACCTATAAAGAGTTATCCTAATTATTATTCTTATATAGGAAGTATAACTTTAGAACCATTATTTATCAATTAATCCCCTTAATTTTTTTTGCAAAAAGTAAAAGAAGAACATCTACAATGACTCCATTTGTAAACGCTCTTCTTTCAGTCTAATCTCTACTATAAATATCTCTTGTATACACTTTATCTGCTACTTCTTTCAGTTCATCCGTAAGGCGATTGGCTACAATCACATCACTATTCTTTTTAAATTCACCAAAGTCTTTAATTACCTTCAAACCATTAAATTGATGTTCGGTGAGTGTAGGCTCATAAATAACCACTTCAGTTCCTTTGTCACGCAAGCGCTTCATTACACCTTGAATCGCTGATTGCCTAAAGTTATCCGAATCCATTTTCATCGTTAGCCGGTAGATACCAACAGTCTTTGGCTTACGCTTCATAATCATCTCAGCAATATGATCTTTTCTTGTTCGATTGGCGTCTACAATGGCACCCATAATATTATTCGGCACATCTTGATAGTTAGCAAGTAACTGCTTAGTATCTTTTGGCAAACAATAGCCTCCATATCCGAAGGATGGATTGTTGTAATGTGTACCAATTCGAGGATCAAGACCTATCCCATCAATAATTTGTTTCGTATCTAGTCCCCTTACTTCCGCATACGAATCTAGTTCATTGAAGAAGGCAACACGCATCGCTAAATACGTATTAGCAAATAATTTGATCGCTTCCGCTTCCGTAGCATTCGTGAATAATACATCAATATCTTCCTTTAATGCGCCTTGCTTTAATAAATCAGCAAATATTTCAGCACGTTTTGATTGTTCTCCTATAACAATACGTGAAGGATAAAGGTTATCGTATAATGCTTTTCCTTCTCGCAAAAACTCTGGAGAGAAGATAATGTTGTTTGTTTGATATTTTGCTTTCATGCCTTCCGTATAGCCCACAGGTATGGTTGATTTAATGACCATCACAGTATCTGGATTGATCTCTAACACCTTTTCGATCACGTCTTCCACTGTGCTCGTATTGAAATAATTTTTATCAGGGTCATAATTTGTCGGTGTTGAAATAATCACATAATCTGCTTTTTCAAATGCTTCATGATGATTGGTTGTCGCTTTAAAGTTTAACGTCTTGGTTGATAAGTATTCTTCAATCTCCTTATCAATAATAGGTGATTTTTTATTGTTCATCATATCGACTTTTTCTTGAACGATATCCAGCGCAACCACCTCGTTATGCTGCGCTAAAAGAATCGCGTTTGATAAGCCAACGTAGCCTGTTCCTGCAACGGCGATTTTGTACATAGTCAATTCTCCTTATTATTTAATAAAATAACCAAGATCAATTCGAGTTAAAATAATTATCATCCTATGAAATTCGGTTTGATAACATCAATTTTATGATGATTAACTTCATAAAATGTCATGAAATACCTATTACAGTTTTAGCAAGATGTGAACTTATTCAATATTATTATATATAGAAAACAATAATAATTTTTGATAAAAAAGCTAAATCCACATATTCATTTTAGTAACTCATGTTTAATTTTTGTTTGGAAGCCAAGGCATTTTAAAAGCTCTACTAGAAATCAACCAAGTCAATATAAAAGAGATCATATAAGCAATCATAGTAGCTTGAGAAGCACCCACTGCCCCATTCATTTTTATTAATAGAAAATTTAATCCGATGTTTATTATTGCTGTGACACCAGTTACATAAGCTAGATAGATCGTTTTTTCTACATAA
This sequence comes from Bacillus carboniphilus, assembly GCF_020524035.2. Classification (NCBI taxonomy): domain Bacteria; kingdom Bacillati; phylum Bacillota; class Bacilli; order Caryophanales; family Bacillaceae; genus Bacillus; species Bacillus carboniphilus. Next base: position 2,313,989 of record NZ_CP129013.1, read on the forward strand.
AAGATATAATTCGTGACCATTTTATACATACCATTAAACGCATAACCAAAAGCTAACCAAGCAATATATACAGAGGCATTCCTATACTCTTCTCCAACTAGAAAGCTTAATAACCAAGGTGATAATAGAGATAAAATAAAAGCAATAAAAAGGATAGTTACAAAATATACATATGTTATCTTCACTATTTTCCTTTTAAATTCAAAATCATTTTCCTTCAATCTTTCAAATAGCCAGGGAACCCAAGCTTTATTAAAAGAATCTTGTAAGATCATTAGGATCATCCCTACTTGGTATCCTGTAGCATAAATACCAACCTCATAAACCCCGACCATATTATTAATAAAAAAACGATCACTTGCAGTAATAATATACATTCCTAATACATGTGGAATTAATGGAATTCCAAACTTCAAAGCGTGTTTCATATATTGTTTGTTTAAGTTAAACGAGAGTGATTTGTTCTTCCTAAGAAAAAGTAAACTAAATAGACCAAACAAACCAAATGATATCGCTTCAGCTAATATAGGTCCCTTCCAGCCCATATATAAACTAATCACAAACACTAAGCTAATTGCGAAGTTAATAACTGTTTGTGACACTTGAAACAGCCCAAACGATATTGGTCTAAATTTTACTTGCCAAACGACTAAAATTAGTTGAAACAGAACTTTCCCATAGGATGTGACAATAATTAACCAGATCCAGCTATTGGGTAATGAGCTAATAGAACTAATAAAATCAGGAGCTACAGCAAAAAGAAGAAATATAATAGTCGTACTGATGGTAACTAGTATGACGGAATTACCAATGTAACTAGGAAAGTCTATATCATCTTTTTCATAATACATTCTTGTTATTGCCCCGTTAATACCTATTCCTATCACTGAAAATACCAAGCCCACAAACACTTTAAACATAGAATAAACACCGAATTCTTCAGGTGATAAATACCTTGTCAAGACTGGTAACAGAAGAAAGGGTATGGATGCATTAAAAATGTTAGCAATGGTGAATATTCCTGCTGACTTAAATAAAGATGATGAAAAGAACTTTTTTATCATTTTGTTCACCTTTCAAAATCGAAATTTACAATTACTATCGAAGAAATTTCTACAATAAAAATCCCCATCAACAGCAAAATGCACTTCTGGGGATTATCATTAACTCCTATTTAATCATGAGTTTTAATATTTCTAAATCTAATGGCTCATCAATATCTAAATCATATTCCTTACTCATAATATAAGCTAATTTGTTGTCATTTAAACTAGATTGCAAGCCGAATTGATCATCTATTTTATTTATATAGATTGCACCATTTACTTTATAAAAATCAGGGAAATCCTGCCTTCTAACTGAGCTATTAACATCCAATAAATTGATCACCGACCCATCATCAGAAATCTTTCTAACGAGAATAGGATGATCATCTACCTTCGAAACACTCACCAAATCACTATATGAGCTATTAACTATCTGTTCAATAGCTTCATCAATATGCCAACTTTTTCTTAATGGTTGCGTAGGTTGTAATAAGACAAGGTAATCATAGTTCCTTCCGCTTTCTTCCAACTTGTTTACTGTATAAACAAGGACCTCTATGGTCTTGGCCGTATCACTAGCGAATTCATTTGGCCTTAAAAATGGTATCTCTGCTCCCAATTGAGTAGATACCTCAGCAATTTCCTGATCTTCTGTAGAAACTATTACCGAATCTAGATATTTAGACTTGAGAGCTTCTTCAATAGAATAAGATATTAGGGGAGCACCTTTTACATCTGCTAAATTTTTTCGAGGAATACCCTTACTTCCTCCTCTAGCTGGAATAATTGCTAAGAATTTTTTATTATTATACATAATTTTCACCCATCAGTATTCAACATCAATAAAGCTTTTTTGGATTTTTAACTCCCAAATCTCTTCACTTTCTAATATATCAATAAATTTTTTGTCACTTTTTCCATCACCAAACGTACTAAGTGGTTTTAAAACGTTTTTATCTATCCTTTTTATCGCTTCTTTTATTGCTCTTTCCTCTTCATGAACATGTATAATATGGTTTGGGTAATTTAAATCGTACCTATTTTTCTGTCTATTACCGATATCAATTGTTGGGATAGCGTATACTCCTGCCTCTCTAATACCAGCACTAGAATTCCCAATAATAAACTCACAATGCTTTAACAAGGTTAAAAAGTATTCAAACTTAATGGATGGAAACACCCTAAACTTTTCATTACCTTCGAACCTTTTAAATTCAGATAAGATTATTTTACTTCCTTCGTCATTATTAGGATAAACAACAACGTAATTTAGACCCGACTCAATAGCGGAGTTCACTAATTGTTTCACATGATTTCCTAATTGATCCACTTCTGTTGTTACAGGATGATACATTAAAATCGCAAATTTATCAAAAGGAATTTCATACCTTTTTTTAGATTGAATAATTGAAGGCAATTTCTCTGAATTCATAATGTCAATATCAGGTGATCCAATAATGAATATTGATTCTTCCTTTTCACCTAGCTGAACAATTCTCTTTTTAGCTTCTTCGTTACTTACTAAATGAATATGAGAAAACTTAGTAATGGCATGTCGGATTGATTCATCAATTGTCCCTGAAACTTCTCCGCCTTCAATATGAGCTACCTTAATATTATTAAATGCACCTACTATAGCACCGGCCAGAGCTTCTAAGCGATCTCCATGAACAATAATTAAATCAGGCTTTAATTCATGAACATAATTTGACAATCCCATTATCGTATTACTTAAGGCCGAATCCATATGTGAATCAGTTTTTTGATTGATAAATTGATACAAATTTTCAAAGCCATCTTTTTTAAGTTCTTTCCATGTGGATCCATATTTCGCCAACATATGCATACCTGTTACAAAGATGTGCAGGTCAAACTTGTCACTTTTCTCCACTCGTTGCATAAGCGATTTAATTTTTCCGTAGTCTGCTCTAGTCCCTGTCATAAATAAAATTTTCTTTTTCATTTTTATTACTCCATTATTTTTCAATGTCTGTCCAACACAAGTGAGTATCATCTTGGATATTATTAGTTACTTTTTTTCCCAAGAGTTATTATAGTGCTCTGCTTTAATTTCTCCTGTACCTGGTCTCTTAACCCAAATGTTTTCCATAGTTAAAGCGTCACCAGCTTTAATATCTTTAATAGCCACTACGGTTGCAAAAGCAAAATCTATCGTCACTCTTTCTTCTTCAGCAGCTTCTTTTTTCCCACCTCTCATCTGAGCTATTTCAACACTTCCTTTAACTAAATCACATAGCTCTGTTGGAACCATTGAACATAAGATATCCGGTCCTTTTCGATCTTTAGAGTCAGTAAAATGCCTTTCTAAAACAGAAGCACCTAGAGCAGTTGCTGCCAAACACGCATTATTATTAACAGTATGATCAGATAGCCCAATTACTGCATTAGGAAATTCTTTTTGTAGTTCTTGCATTCCACCTAACCTTACTAACGATGCTGGTGTTGGGTATAGGTTTGTACAATGTAATAATGCATATTGAACGTTATACTTTTCTAAAATTTCTACAGTTTTCTTTATACTTGGGATATCGTTCATTCCAGTAGAAACAATCATAGGTTTACCAAAAGAAGCAACATGCTCAATTAGTGGATAATTGTTGCATTCACCAGAACCAATTTTATATGCTAACACACCCATCCTTTCGAGTCTTTCTGCCGCCGCTCTTGAGAATGGTGTACTTAAATAAATCATCCCTTTTGATTCGACATATTCTTTTAAGGTTATCTCATCCTCTTCATTTAGAGCACATCTTTCCATAACATCATATATAGATACATCTGTATTTCCTGGAATAACTTCTTTTGCTTCTTTACTCATTTCGTCTTCAACAACGTGCGTTTGATGTTTAATCACTTCTGCTCCTGCAGACGCTGCAGCGTCTACCATCTCTTTGGCTACTGTTAAACTCCCTTCATGATTAATACCAATTTCCGCTATAACGAAGGGTGCATGATCTTCTCCTATCTTTCGGTCTCCTATTTGTATAAAAGGTTTCATTACTTTTTATTCTCCTTTAAATTCATAAGAAATTTTTCATCTACATTAAATTTTTCTTTTGCATCTATTGTGTTTATAGCACTAGTACATATTCCAATTGCTTTACTGAATTTAATCCCAAGTAAAGAAAAAAGTTCACTAGGAAAACTAGCATCGATCTCTAATATATTGTCAAAACAATATTTAGTTGTTTCACGAGGGTGCTTTTTAATAATTATTTTATGACCATCACCATATTCTTTAACCAATTTTTTATAGAGGGTGATCTTTTCTTTTTCGGAAATAAAACCATCTTCTGATAATGGCTGTGTTAAGAAAATAATACTATTGTCAGTTGATAGAGCATTCAACTTCTTCAGTTCATCATTGGTTACAAAAGCCTGTATGATTTTCTGTATTTCAATATCTGACAATTTACTGACAAGACTATTTAGGTTAAGGTGTTCCAACTTATTTTTCAGGTGAGATTGGTACTTTTCAGGATATTGAACGAGTATTTTTTTCACTTTTTCATTTTTATAGAAGTCCGAATTAATTCCATACAAGTACTTCTTTAATAATAAGGTTCTTTTTGTAGGTTTTGCAAAGGCATATACATTTGCTCCGTCCTCTACAAATATAAAATTGTTGAGCTTTTTATAAAGAAAATTTGATGATACAAAAAGAGTATAAGGATTCCATCCAAAATTATATACTGTTCCATTTTCAACTTTCCCCTTAAACTTTTTGTATTCGTTTCGATCTATAATATTTTCAATATATAAATGCTCTTTTAAACGTCCTCTGTGCCTAATTACCACTTCATCCATTAACCCAATTTGCAAAATCTTTTTTTCTAATTCAAGAAAAACCTTATATGTTTTTTTATTGTTTGTGGTTAAATATAATATACCTTTTTTGCGACTCGCCATATGAATACATAAACTAACATAAATATGGTAAGTAGTAGAACAAATATACAAGTTCACATTCAGTACCTCGAATCTATTAGAACTATAAGACCTAGAACTAAAGGAGAGAATCTTCTCTTAGGTGAACTGTACCACCTTCGAGTTTATCAGCCAAGCCTATAAAATGCTATTAGTAGCAGTTTGTTATGAGCTACACAAATGGCATCACAGGCACCTTAGCCCTAGGTAGATTTGAAAGGATAAAATAAACAGTACCACTAAATTTATATTTAGTCGGTTATCAAATCATCTGCAATCTTCCCAAACTTATTAAGGAAATTCAACTTATTTGAAGCGGAACCTATTAGGGATTTCCCGGAAACTTCTGCATCATAATTTTCAATTAAAGTCTTTAATTTTTTTATATTATAAATAGGAATGACTTTATTTTCACTATCTAATCTTTCACAAAATAAAACCTGATGATCGTCTACATGTTCTTCAAATTGAGATTGTCTAGGAACAACAATCGGTATCTTATTTAAAGATAGAGGTACCATAATACTACCCGGTCCTCCATGAGTAATTACAATTCTAGCTTCATTCATTTTATTTAACATATCGTCATAATTGATCATTTTTTCATGATCACAATACTTAGGTTCAAATGAACAATAGCCACTTTGAATAAAAACTTCCTCTTTAATAAAGCCATGTTCTTTTAATTTATCTACTTCTTGAATTAATCTATCAAATTGTTGTTCGTGAGTTCCTACTGTAACAAATATCATAATAGTCCTCCCAGCACTTTACCCTTTGGATAGTGTTTCTTTTGCTCTTCCCATTGTAAAATAAATGAGTCAGTAATAGGATAGACTATTTTTCCTGTTAGAGTTGGAAGATCAATTCTATCATAAACTTCAATGTAAATTAATTTAGATCCAAGCAGCTTTCCAAGATAAAAGAAAGGAATTGCGGGTGCAGCACCAGTTGAAATGATAACATCTGGCCTTTCTATTAATAACAATTTTATAGCTAGAAATGTGTTCCTTATTAAATTTTTTATATTTCTATTCGTTGGATGATAACACCAATAAACCCTTTCTCCATTTAAAAGTGACCTACTATCTTGTTTATCAAAGGTAACCCAAAACCGGTCATACTTACTGTACCAATCTTTTAACTGGTATAGTTGTATTAAATGTCCACCACTTGAACCTACTAAGCAAACTTTCTTAGACTTATGACTTTCTTCTTTACGAGAAGAAATAGCTTTTGCTACTAAGAAAACAAACAAGAGTCCAATTGGATAATAAAGTAAATTATGCACACTTCCCAATAAGAGCAAAATCCAACATGGCCATAGAAATGGTTTATACATCACAAAAGGGATGAGTAGCATACACAAAAGACCTAGTATCCCAAAATCGACAATAACAACTAATAAATCGAAGTGAAGTGGTATTCTCGAACCTGTTAAAATAGTATTGATTTCAAAAGCTTTCCCAGAGCCCATCCCAGTGAAAAAATGCAAAAAGTTTGATGTAAACTCGTTAAAAGCATTCACTAAAAATTTTACCCTAGTCATGTTACTGTATTGGGCACCTTCTCTAAGTACAAGCTTATTCGTTAGGACCGCATAACAAAAGCCTACAATCACTATAGTAACTAAGGTATAAGTAACATACTTAAATGTTGCTTTTTTATCATCTAATAATTTCTTCATAATGAAAACTGAAACAATAAAAATACAAGCAACAATTGTAGATCTACTATCAGATATAAATATTAAACAAGAGGCAGTAACTATAAAAAAGATGTCTACTTTGCTAATTTTTTTAGGATTGAAAAGAGTATATACAATGGTAATTAACATTAGAAATGAAAACAGAGTCGGACTTGTAGCTAGCGAACCTGAAACTCTTTCTACTCCACTAAATACATCTATTATAGTAAAAAAGAAACCAATTACAACTACACTCCTGAATAAAAGAACTAGGTTCAAGTTATTTACATTGATTATTGATATTAAGTAGACAATCATAAGAATTGTCAGATATCTAACCGCTTCTTTTAAATCACCATTTAGAAATAAATAGCTAACTATTATTCCAAAAGATACTGAAACAAATATAACCAAATCTCGTTTATTAATAGTGTATCCATTAAAAAAGATATAAATGCAAATAGTAAATAAAATTAAAATAGTTACCAGTATATTGTTACTTCCTGTAACAAAACCATTTGTCATATACGCTTTCTCTGTAGATAATATTATCCACATCAGAACGACAAACAAATTAACAAAAACCTTAATGCTTTGACTCTGCTTAATTTCATTTAACAATTTATGATTACTCCTTCTAGCTAGCTCTTATATTTTGCTAAATATGACTTACATGAAAGTTCAAGACCCTTGGTTACATATTCAAATGTAAGACCATAAGGGCTAAAAAATGATGAAGTTTTTCCACCTCAGAATACTTCATCACCAAGGTATGCACAGTAGCAAAAAGTTATTCAAAAAACTGGGCTACAAATAACTATTGTTACTATGCCGCACTATCCGAACGGACAATTTCTTTAAACGTTAAAAGAATGATTTTAATATCTTTTAAAATTCCTCTTGTTTTAATATACCTAATATCCATATCAACCATGCCTTCAAAGCCAACATTGTTTCTTCCACTCACTTGCCACAGACCTGTACAGCCAGGCTTTACAACTAACCTTTGTTTATCATAAGAAGTATATTCATCCACTTCTCGTGGCAAAGGAGGTCTTGGTCCAACTAAACTCATTTCACCTTTTAAGACATTGATAAGCTGTGGAAATTCATCAATGCTTGTCTTTCTAATAAACCTTCCAATTTTCGTTACCCTTGGATCCTCTTTCATTTTAAACATGGCACCCGATACTTCATTATGTTCTAATAATTTATCTAGTTCTTCTTCTGCATTGACAATCATCGAACGAAATTTATACATCATAAATTCTTGACCGTTATGCCCTACTCTTTTTTGCTTGAAAAACACGGGTCCTTTGGAGTCTTCTTTTTTAATTAATAGAGCAATAATAATTGAAGGAATTATCATAATTATAATTCCACATAAAGCTCCCATGATATCTAGCAACCGTTTAAAGAAAAGATAATATTTTGTATCACTTGCCTCTACCTTTTCGAATGTAACATCATTTACATATTGAATTCGTCTTTCAACTGTATCAGCCATCATTCACCCCATCCTTACGCTTTTATATCGTTTTTTTGATTTTTTGTTATTTCTTTAATAAAAGTCATTACATCATCTTTTAGTTCGTTATGTTGCAGAGCAAAGTCAATTTGTGTTTTGATGAAACCTAATTTCTCACCTACATCAAAACGATTTCCTTCAAAATTGTAAGCAAATACTTGTTGTAGTTGATTCAACTGTTCAATTGCATCGGTTAATTGAATTTCTCCACCTGAACCAGTTTCTTGTTTTTCCAGGTACGTGAAGATCTCCGGCGTTAAAATATATCTTCCCATAATAGCTAGATTAGAAGGTGCTGTCCCTTGCTTCGGTTTTTCTACAAACTTATTTACTTTATAGCTACGCTCTTCCTGTGATATTGGGTCAATGATGCCATATCGATGTGTTTCATAGTCAGGAACAGGTTTTACACCTATCACAGAAGATTCAGTTCTCTCATATTCATCTATTAATTGCTTTAAGCAAGGGTTTTCAGAAACAACAATATCATCACCTAAAAGAACAGCAAAAGGCTCATCACCGATAAATTTACGGGCACACCAAACCGCATGTCCAAGTCCTTTTGGTTCTTTTTGACGGATGTAATGAATATCCATTTTCGAGGTTTCCTGTACTTTATGCAAGAGGTCAAACTTTTGTTTTGAAGCTAAGTTCTCTTCTAGTTCAAAGGAAAAATCGAAATGATCTTCAATTGCACGTTTTCCTTTTCCAGTCACAATAATAATATCTTCAATACCCGATTCAATTGCTTCTTCAACAATATACTGAATCGTCGGTTTATCCATAATGGGTAACATCTCTTTTGGCATAGCTTTCGTTGCAGGTAAAAACCGAGTTCCAAGTCCAGCAAAGCAGGAATGATCGCTTTCTTTACTTGTTTCATAGAATTACCCCCTTCTCAACCCTATCTTTCTCTCAATTATATAAGATAGTTGACTACAAACATTTCTACTCTATCTATTAAAATTATAAATATCCTGATAAATTATAACAGGTGAATCCATTCCTTTCAAACCCAATAGGTAAAAAGGCTTAAATAAGGTTTGATACTTCGACCGCTCTAATTATAGAAGTATAAAAAAATAATTGCTATCTTTTCCACAAAAGATTACTTATTGTCTCAAAAAAGTTGAATAAAATCTCATAAAACTGAAAAAAAGACTAGCAACCTCGCTAATCTCTCTATGCAAAATCTTTTTTTAATTCCATTGTCATTTGTTCAATGATATCGCTCATCGTGATGCCATCGTTCGTTTCCCCTTTTTGATAGGCATCAATTAAAACTTTCAAAAGCTTTTCGCGTCTCATTTGTTCATGTTCCATCACTAATACTCCTCTTTCATCTGTGTTATAAAGTAATAAAGATTGTTATCTTTTGAACATTCTTTTTATCAAAGGTATTTTTAATTATACGAAACTCTTCCAGCTGTTGACAAGTAGAAAATTCACTAAAGAGAGGAAAAAGTTGCTTTATGCTACAATAATTCGATAAATATTTCTTTTTTTCGACCATTGGAAAGATAATAATCTCTCTTTTTCTAGAACGATCTTCAAATTGTCTCCGTTCCCATACAATGAAGAATCTTACTCACCTTAGAAGACTCCTGTTCCCTCAAGGAGACTTTCATGTTTATTTTGTGTGAAAAACACCGGTATTCATTTTTATAAAAGAAAGGGAAGAAATTCTCCTCATTAAAACATCGAATTTTAGTTCGTTTCTCGCTTCCCACACAATAACTCGCTTAAACTTGACAAAAGACTAAATTTTTTGTTCTCCTTTTAACTCTGTCCCCGAGCTTTTAAAGACTTTCCTTGCTATTTCAATCTGCGTTATAATGAAGGAATGAATATAAATCAACTACGAGTTCATTATAAAGGGACTTAAAACTATACCCCTTTTTGAACAACGATATTTATATAAGGAGCGGTTTTTATGCCGACGTACGGTATACCAAAAGAATCGATTTTAACGTGTAGTAAGGAACTGGTTAAGCTGTTGCCTCCTAGCGATCTGGACAATCAAGAAATCATTAAGGACGGATTACACCTTTATCGGGATGGTCGAGTGTATAATGCTTCCATCGAATTTTTAACAGCGAAAGTTCAAGCAAGTCGGAGTGAATCTGTCCGACTTTCTTTAGACCATTTTGAAGAGAGCCGCTGTTCCTGCTCGGATTCAGGCATTTGTTCTCACATGATTGCTTTCTTTCTTTATCTATATGCAAAAGTCGATACAGTCGGAACTTATGTCAAGCAATGGCGTAACCCATTAGGTGAAAATCCACTTGAGATGTTTAAGAAGCTTGGCCTTCTAAAGAAGGGCATTGATATTGTGGAAGAGGAAGAGGAAGAAGAAGAAGAAGAGATTTCTGTAGATTCATGGTATAAGCAATTTGAAGCGGCTTTTCAAGAATGGGATGAAAACACAAATAAAAGAAGCATTCACCATGTCGTTCAAAGCTTTTATCATCAATATACGGCTAAACTAAAACGAAAAGCTCCACGACATAAAGATTTTAGAGAGCTTTACTTCGTTCACGTTGCTCTATCGTCTTTTAATCAATTAACAAAAGTAGTTGAAAAGCTCGATTATGACGAAGCATCGATTCATCATTATGTGATCCCTTACCTTGATCAGTATTTTAATGAAATCATCGACCTTCTTCCAGATATTCAAATAAATAAACATAATCAATCCTTACTCGAAGGAAGTATAAAACCGGTTCAGAAACTTCTTTTAAATGAGGGACTGTTTCCTTATTTTCGGCTCCATATTTATCGAGAAGCTTGGTCTTCTCTCCTTAATCAAGAACACTGGCTTATTAACGAAAAAGAACGATTAAATGGAATGAAGGGCGATAACGATGAATTTTATGGATTAGCCATTGCTCACATTGAATTTTTACTCAAAGAGGACCAAGCTGCTCTTGATCGATTAAAGCCTTATGGAGGAAGTTTACTTGATTATACTTTGTTGTGGTTAGAGGATTTATATCATCAGGAAGACTGGATTAGGTTTAAAAAATATGTTCCTTATGTGATGGAACAAGTTCCAGCTTTTTTGAGGATACCGCTGTCATTTGAAAGAAAGTATCAATCTATCGATCAACTTCTCGATTATTTTAGTCTATTTATGGAGAGTACGGGAGATCAAGCCACCTTCGAAAGCCTTTGTAAGCAAACTTTACCGTTTAGTTATAAACAGTATGATCTGCATTTATTAAACGAAAAAAAATACAAACGTTGGATAGAGCTACAAACGGTACTTAAATTTCAAATAGATGATCTACATAATAGAGATTTGATTGAAGTAGGCAAGGAAGACCCTGAAGCGATTATTCCTGTTCTTCATCAAAGGATTGATTATTACATTCAAAAGAAAAACCGATCAAGCTATCAAGAGGCAGTGTATTATTTAAAGGTGTTACGAAATGCATATACTCATGCAAAACAACATACTGATTGGAATGATTTTATCTATTTTTTACGTGAAAAATATAAACGCCTTCGCGCATTCCAGGAAGAATTAGAGAGAGGATTTTTATAATATAAGGAGAGGTCTCTATGCCGACATATGGCATTCCAAAGGATTCAATCTTAGCCTGTAGTTACGAAATACTTGATTTGTTAATCCCTGAAAAAACACAAAACCAACAATTAATGAAAGAAGGGGTTCGACTTTATCGAGAAAATCGCATTTATCAAGCTTCGATTGAGTTTTTAACTGCAAAGATTCAAGATAAAGGTACAGAAACTGTTAAGCTTTCTTTAAATCACTTTAGAGAGAGTTCTTGCACATGCAAAGAGAAGGACGTTTGTTCTCATATGATTGCATTTTTCCTTTATCTTTATTCAAAAATCAATCCGATTGAAAATTATATAAGTCAATGGAGTAAATCGAACGTCAACAACCAACTATCGATGTATAAAGAAATGCATCTTTTACAAACGCTTGGCCTCGCGGAGGAAGATGGAGAAATGGATGAAGCCTCTGTTGATTTATGGTACAAACAGTTCGATATCTTTTATAAAGAATGGGAAAGAGGAGTAAACAAAGAAAATATTGATAACCTTGCCGACCTATTTTACCGAAGATATTATATTAAACTGAGAAGAAAAGCTTCAGACACTTATGAACATAGACATTTATACTTAATCCATGTTGCATTAATATCATTTATGAAACTAACAACCTTACTAAAAGAGCTCCATGTTGATGAAGAGAATTTGATCAACGACTTTACTTACTACGCGAATAAATTTCTCGTTAAAATGAACGACTTGCTGCATTCTCTTCAACGAAGTACGGTCCATCAATCCCAGATAATTGAGAGCATGGGACCTTTTCGAGAGCTTCTTTTATGTGATGGAGAGTTTTATTATCCACCACTTTACCTTTATCGAAAAGCTTGGTCTACCTTGTTTAACCAAAAAGAATGGCTGACTGAAGAGAAGAAACGGTTATCAATGATGAAAGATCCTGCAACGAAGAATGTGAGTTTAGCGATTGCCCATCTTGAATTTCTATTAGAAAACGACCATGTCGCCTTCCAGCTTTTAAGTCAGCATCAAGAAGATGAATTTGACTATTCGTTACTATGGTTTGAAGAGAGCCTTGTTAAAGAGAAAAACTGGAATCGTTTTAAGATGTGGATTTCATTTATTTGCGATCATGTCACACATCTCAAAGAAAAAAGCGATCCCTATAATAAAATGAATGATTCTATAGAGGATTTTCTTCGTTATCTACATGCATACACACTTGCAACTGGAGATGAGGCGTTATATGAACGTTTTTGTCAACAAACGTTTCCAATAAGCTATGATTTATATCATACTTATTTACTTGATAAACAAAAATATCAGCAGTGGACGGAATTGCAAATTTTATTCGATTACCATACATTTGATATAGATGATCAAATCATAGATCAAATAGTGAATAAAGACCCTAAAGCAGCCTTACCCATTCTCCATCAAAAAGTAGACAAACTTATACAAAAACGAAGAAGACCTAGCTACCAAGAGGCTATATATTATTTGAACATGATACGGCGTGCATATGATCTGTTGATGGAATCATCAGCATGGGATGATTATTTAACATTTTTACGTTTGAAATATAAGCACTATCGGACATTTCATAAAGAATTAAAGAAAGGACTCTTGCTAAATGAATAGCCAACAAACACTCTTTATCCATATTGAGCCCATCGAACAGCATCACTTCACGTTATGGTGTACAGATGAAGATGACGAAACTATTCCATTAGAAGAATGGAAACACTCTTTGTTCATGTGGCACTCATCCTCTTACTACGGAACGGCTTTAGAAGATATTAGCTTTATTGGTGCACCAGCTGTTCAGCTTACCCCGTGGATGGCTATTGAATTATTAGGTAAGCAATCCTTTAACTCATTAATGCCTATTCATTTAACGGAGGAAGCAGAAACGATTGCTAAAAGAGCCGAATCATTATTAAAGACCATTGAAAACACAACATGGATGCCTGATTATCAATCATGGAAGAATAGCAAGATCGGCTTTAAAGATGAAGACGGACAGTTAGATGAAGCTGATCGCGGATGGTTAACCGCCGCCTTGAACGAGCTCATCGAGAAAAATTCATCAATTCAGCAAGCGTGGCAAGAGCTATCAGAAACAATTCCCGATGTCACGTTAGAGAAAAAATATTTTTTAGATGAAGTCGATTTCCTCGAAAAAATTGGCTGGCACAAGATTGACCTTCCTTTTTCGATTGGCATGAGACTGAATGAACCCGATCAAGACGGAGACTTATGGAAGCTCGAGCTGTTTTTAAGAGCGAGTGAGACAGAGGTTTTTTCCTTAGATGAAGAGCTCCCTCATAAGTGGGAGCCTTATTCCTCCTTTATCGAAAGAGAAGAGGAGAGGCTGAACACGATTTTACCTTGGTTATCTTTTGAAGAAGGGAAAAGCTTTTTGACAGAGGATGAAGCGTGGCGCTTTTTATCAGAGAATAGCGATACATTTGTTCAAGCGGGAATGGAAATTTTACTTCCTTCATGGTGGAATGTCATTAAAGAAGCTGGTATTCAAATGAAGGCAAAGCTTTCCTCCACACCTAGAGGGACGAGTTCCTTGGCATGAATGCAATTATGGACTTTAATTGGCAATTTTCCACGAACGGAATTGACTTAAATGAAGAAGAGTTTCTAGCTTTAGTGAATGAAAAACGTCGCCTCGTTAAATGGAAAGGGCAATGGATTAAGCTTGATCCCGAATTTATTAAACACGTGCAACAGCTTTTGAAAAAAGCCGAAAAAGAAGGCTTACACATGTATGATATCTTGCAGCAGGAGCTAGAAGAAGAGAAATCCTTAAGTAAAAATGAGGAAGATCCTCGGGCGTTTGCAAAAATTGAAATCGAACTGAATAAACAAGTGGAATCACTTGTTAAACAAATAAAAGATATAAAAGAAATTCCTTCAGTAGACATACCTGCTTCTTTCAACGGAAAGCTTAGGCCTTATCAGCAGGAAGGGGTTAATTGGTTATTATTCTTACGAAAGTTTGGATTCGGTGGCTGTTTAGCGGACGACATGGGACTCGGAAAAACGATTCAGCTGATTGCTTACTATGCGTATATTAAAGAGCATGAACAGCCGCAATCACCGTCCTTAATTATTGCCCCTACGTCTGTACTTGGCAACTGGCAACGAGAACTTGAAACGTTCGCCCCTCATTTAAATGTCCAGCTCCATTACGGACCTAACCGCGCAAAAGGCGAGGAATTTAAAGCTTATTGCGAGAACGCTGATGTTATTTTAACATCTTATGGCATTAGTCAACTAGATGTAGAGGAGCTTAAACAAGTTCACTGGAGCTCGGTCAGTATTGATGAAGCGCAAAATATTAAAAATGCGCAAACTAAACAGTCAAAAGCCATTCGTCAAAATCTAAAAGGTGACCATCATATTGCGCTTACAGGAACCCCGATGGAAAATCGTTTAACGGAGCTTTGGTCGATTTTCGACTTTATTAATAAAGGGTATTTAGGAACCTTGCATGCTTTTCATAAACAATACGTGCTTCCGATTGAAAAAGACCGTAATGAGGAACTGATTAAAAAACTGCAAAAGCTCATTAAACCTTTCTTATTGAGAAGAACGAAACAAGATGAGCAAGTGGCGTTAAACCTTCCTGAAAAACAAGAACAAAAAGAATTCGTTCCGTTAACGGTTGAACAAGCGTCGTTATACGAGCAGCTTGTCAAGGATACGTTCGAAGAGATGAACAAATTAACAGGGATGAAACGTGCGGCGATGATTTTAAAAATGCTCGGTCGTTTGAAGCAGCTTTGTGACCACCCTTCGTTATATTTGAAGGAAACGGATGCAACAGATTTAGTTGAACGTTCTTATAAGCTTGAAAAGCTCATGGAATTAATTGAAGTCATTTCGGATCGAGAGGAAAGCTGTTTAATCTTTACCCAATATATTGACATGGGCAACATGATCAAAAAACTACTTGAAGAAAAGTATGATGAGCAAGTGTTATTTTTATACGGAGCAACGTCAAAACAAGAAAGAGACAAAATGGTTGAGCAATTCCAAAACAAGAAAAACCGCCTGTTCATTTTATCGTTAAAAGCAGGAGGAACCGGACTCAACTTAACAGCCGCCAATCACGTCATTCATTTCGATCGCTGGTGGAACCCTGCCGTTGAAAACCAAGCAACAGACCGCGCGTATCGCATCGGTCAAAAACGGTTTGTCCACGTTCATAAAATGATTACAACGGGGACCATTGAAGAGAAAATCGATAAAATTCTTGAACATAAGCAGTCATTAACCGACGATATTATCCAGAGTGATCACTGGATTACATCCTTATCAACAGAAGAACTGCAAGATTTATTTACGTTATCAAACCGCTCGTAAGGAGGGAAAACGATGACAAAAGAAACACCTTCAAAATCAACCGAATGGCAAAAGCTAATAGAGGCCATTCAAAAAAAAGTGAAGAAGTAAGTTTCGTTGAGCACTTTCTATTAGAAGGTGCTTTTTTCTGTGAAAGTAAACGGGGTGCTCCAAACCTATTTAGGGGTATTGAACAGCAGATTAACAAAAGGGATTTAAGGGACTGTTCAGAAAGCCCATGTTCATAGGAAATGATGACAAATTGAAAACCCAAAAATGTCGATATATAAGCATTTTTGGGTTTTACTTTTATCAAGGGCAGTCTAAAAAGTTACTTTTCAGACAACTCCATTTTCTGCGAAAGAAAAAGGAGGTTCTCTTAACCTATTTTTTCACAATTCAACTTTTCTATTTGATTTGCAGATAACGAACATGTGTTGATATTAAACTTTATTCCTCTACAAAAACACCTAACATTTCTATTACATTTTTTACAACACTAGTAATAAAAATGTCATATTATAATCAACCTATACATTCGACAAGGTGTGCTATACTGTTTGATAGATTGCTGTTTTCCAAGCTGTTCTTACAGTTTCACATTGTCACCATTGTCATTCCGGTGCAACCATTTACATTTTAAAGAAACAGCCGATATAAACGTAGTAAGCTATCACACAAATGGTAGAATTTTGAGATGTTTCTGCATCCAAAATATATAAAAAATAAAAAGGAGGAGGACGTGCATGCTAAAACAACTAGCATCCATTTTTGCGTTGACTATTTTGCTGACGCTTTCGCTTCAATTAAATGGCCAAGCTTCCACGCTTCAAGTAGTTGACCTTGAAGATGGGAAACAGACGGTTCAATTAACCAATCCATTAGATGCAACCATTACAAATGAATTAACATCATCGACTCTCTCTATCACTTCATCTGGAAAAGAACTGTTCAATGATTCTATTGACTTTTCTCATTATCAATCGATCTTTTTGTTTGAACAAAACGACAACGAATACATCTTGATAGAAAAACGAGTGGATGGAACATCTAATGAACTAACCTTTGAGCTTCTAAAGTATGAGGATAATCAAGTCAGCTCTGTTTTTGTATCCGATGCGTATCAAAAAGCAACACTAGAAGTCGAAAATGACTCTATTACAGTTGGTTATCCTGTCTATGATGATAGTGACAATTTGGCTACACCGTCTTTTACAAAAGAAGATATCTACAAAATAACGAACCAAAATCAACTAAATAAGATTGAAAGCAGTAACCGGTCTTTTTTGAGTGACACTTCAACAGAAGAGACATATAAAACTGAAACGGAAAAACTAGCGGTCACATTGAAAGGTGAAAATCCTTCTTATGACGAGATTAGTAGAATACTAACCAAGAAAGCACTCGAAAATAATATTCCTCCAGAGATTCTCAAGGCAATTGCATGGCAAGAAAGTGGTTGGCAACAATTTCGTACAGCGAATTATCAAGATAAATGGTTTGTCGGTCACCCTGTAATTTCTTATGATCGTGAAGGAATTGGGATTATGCAGGTAACCACTCCAAATGTAAGTATAGAAGAAAAAAAGAAACTCATGTTGGACATTGAATATAATATTCAGCGTGGAATTGAAATTTTGCTAGGAAAATGGAATCAAGTCAATGACCCTGGTGTATATTTTTTACCGAATCTTAACAACGGGGATCAAGAAATTTTAGAGAATTGGTATTTAGCCATCTTAGCTTATAATGGTCGCTCAGAAAAAAACGACCCTTCCCAGTTAACTGACGAAGGTCTTTATGTTGACGAAGATTCTGAAACAGGTAATGACACCTATCAAAAAAGAATATATACACATATTGAAAAGTATGGTCTCTTCAAGACAACACCATTTCCTTCTAGACTATTGAAAGATTACATCTACTATAATAATAGCACGTACATTTATTTCAACAATCGTAATATTGTTACTAGTGGGCCGTTTCACAAAACGTCACACAGCTTCCAAAATGGGGATACTGCTTATGTGAATACACATGAAACACCCTACTACTCATCTGCAAATGGCGATCAAAAAGGAACATTAAGAGTTGCGGAAAAAGTAAAGGTCGTTGGCTCATATGTTACGAATCCATCAAGATTGAATCATTTTGTATGGTATCCAATAAAAAAAGATGGGGATAATACGACTTATTATGTGAAAGCCCCTTATTTGACAACGACTAATTTAAGAACGGATTTATTCGGAGATGATCGTTATAAAACGAGTGTGGCCATCTCAAAAGATTGGTGGACAAACACATCGAATGTTGTGGTTATCGCTAGAGGAGATAATCCAATTGACGGATTAGCTGGAAGTAGCATTGCCAAGAAATACAATGCTCCGCTTCTTTTAACGGAGAGCGGAACACTTCCTTCTTCTGTTGCTGATGAGCTTAAAAGACTTAAGCCTTCAAAGGTTTATCTTTTAGGTGGGACGGAAGCTATCAATACTAATGTAGAAACTAGCATCAAAAAGGCAACAGGAGCGACCATCACTCGTCTTTCAGGACAAAGTCGCTTTGGAACTGCGATAAAAATAGCGGAAGAAGTGAAGGATTTTTCAGACGTTTTCCTTACAACGAGTAATGAAATGTCTCCAGATGCTTTATCCATTGGACCTGTTGCAGGGTTAAAGCAAGCTCCAATATTACTTACAAATGAACAAGGCTTAACAGATGAAACAATCGATTTTCTATCCAAGCATAAAGATGTCAATGTTCATATTGTGGGTGGAACCGCAGCTGTTCCAGAGGGAACCGTTTCTCAGCTAAAAACGATTGGAATAGAGAGTATATCGCGTGTCGCAGGTGCAAACCGTTATGCAACAAGTGTAGAGATTGCCAAGAAATTCTTTACTGATCCAGATAACTTAGTGTTTGCTAATGGAGACGTCTTTATCGATGCTCTTCCTGGAGGACCGTTTGCGGCTTTAAATGAGGCACCGATATTATTAACGGAAGCTAAAAACGTACCGTCTGAAATTAACAGCTGGTTACCAACCGTGAATACACTGCCACATTTTTACTTCTTAGGTGGAGAAGTTCGTCTAAGCGAACAACTAAAAAATGATTTGCAAGAAGTAACTTATACACGAGATTAAAAAAACAGCAACTTCCAAATTTATGGAGGTTGCTGTTTTTTTATGATGAAATGGTTTCAGACTTCGTTATTTGATGCACTCTACTAGTAGTAACTATTTTACGTCCGTTAGGATAAATTCCTCTGTAAATCCTTGCTCACCCGTTTGATCATAAATATACTTCACGACACCCATTTCTGATGCATAGTACTGCTTATAGGTCGTCATTTCACCTACTACTTCTTCGGATTCTTTTTGAACTAGAATGACTTCATCATAATCTCCTATAGGTGTTGTTACTGTCTCATTTTCGCTTGTTAATTCCCAAGATGCATTTTTACCTAAAATAGGTTCACTTACTTCAATTAGCTTAAAATTATCCAATATGCTCTCAACTGTATCAAGACCGTTTTCTTCATACACTAAAGTGACTTCATTTTCTGTCCAGCGATATATTTTGGTCGTTGCCGAACTACCGAGCTCCACTAGCTCTTGAACATATTCATCATTTATGTCAACAATGGTTTCCGTTCGTATTGTACCGTCCTGATTTTCAAACGTTTTGACGACCCATTTTTGAGGGCGGAAGGATCGATAATCTATTCCTTGTTCATCTGTTTCTTCCTCTTTTTTTGCTTCTTCTTCCTCTTTTTGCTCATCCTCTGAAGATATGGATTCTTCTTCCTGTTTGTCTTCTTTCTTAGTAACTGCCCCTTCTTTTGATTGCTCTGAATCTTGGGTTGTTTTCTTTTCAGCTTGTTCAGAGTCATTTGAACAGGCTGTTGTCACTAAAACCATCGCTACTAAAACGAATAACCATTTTCGACTTATCATTCGTGTTTCCCCTCCTACTTTATATCTTTTTTAAAGTAAACAAGGAGCTCATCAAATAACCTCCTTGTTTACTCAAAGCCTATTTTAAATCCGTTACAACTTCATTTATTAATTGATTATCTAATGTTCCACCCACTAAATGAATATTGTTTACAGATTGTTCAGCTGAATATACTTGAATAAATGACTCAACGCTCTTGTTATAATTTTCACCCATTAGAACCATTAATGAATTCTTACCAACAGCTAATGGTGCAGCTGTTAGCGCATCCGGGAAGTTTTCCCCAGTTGAAACAATCATTTCATTTGATTTCATTTGATCTTTAAATTCCCATAATACTTTCGCTAACGTTTCATAGCGGTCCGCTCCACCAAGTCGTTGGACAACCGATGTTTTACTCTTAATTTGGTTTTCAACATGACTTGATATCACAGCTGTCCCACCGACAATGTTCACTTCTTTTCCTTGAACGGTTGATAAAGCTGAACCAGAAATCTTATTTAAGTCGGAAAGAACAATTCCCCAATTTTGTGAAGTTGCAATTGGCCCTACTGATAGAGCATCTGGAAACCTTGATCCTGATGCAACGAAATAACCAGTGACGTTAGAAAGTTTGTTTAAGATTTGTTCGTTTGTTTTATAACGGTCTTCCCCTTCTATTCTTTCCGTTTGATAGCCTAATTGATTCAGCTTTTGCTCTACTTGAGGATCAATAGCTTCGGGTCCACCGATAATAATGACTTTGTTTGCTTTTAGACGGATTAATTCTTGTTGAACATTTCCTTTAAGAGTATTAGACCAGTTTAAGAGAATTGGAGCATGACCGTAAACATTCGTTAAAGGAGTGGCTGATAAAGCATCTGCAAACTTCCCACCAGTAGCCAAAATAACCGTTTTTTGAGCTTTTTCAGTTGGAAACCCATTTGGATAAAGCTGTTTTGACACTTTAATTGAGGTATCAACGCGATCTTGTCCGATTAATTCATTTAAGCCCGTATGTTTTGTAATCGGCTCTCCATTATTGGACCAAATAATATCATTAGAAGATTGACGAATAATTTTCGCATCATCTTGATCTTCTGCTTCACTTAAAGCTTGGTTATAATCATAATATTCACCAATTTTTTTATCTCCTACATATACGTGATAATTCTTTGGCAAATAGTTTGATGATATAGTCCATCCAGTTTTGTCATTGACGACTCTTGTATTGGACTTGGTATTTGAGTAGTTCATAGCATCAAATGCTGTATAAAAAATTTCATTCAAGCTTCCTGTTTTATTCCATACAGAATAACGTGGTACAACCTCTTGATTGTCTTTATCCCAAATAGTCACATACTCATTTTGTTTCTTTGCATAGTTAACTGCTTCATTTTCAGTTTCAAAGGTTTGTAGTTTATTTTTGTTTTCATCATAAACTTCGAACACTTTAAAATATTCCACAATGCCATCCTTCAAAGCTTCTGCAGCTTTATTTTGATAAGAGCTTGTTTTTATTTTTGCCTCTTCATCAGGATTTGTCATATAGCCTAATTCGACTAAAACGGCTGGCATTTGCGCATTACGAATGACATAGAGACTTTGATCTTCCTGGATTCCTCGATCAGCGGTTCCTAAATAATCTACCACTCTATCATGAACTTCATTTGCTAATCTCTTATTATCATTCAAATACGTAATTTGCAGGGGATCATGAGGGTATTCTTCTTTATAATGATCCACTCCATTGTAAAGGTATGTTTCAATTCCATTGATACTGGAACTTGATGTAGTACCATTGTGATGAACAGAGATAAAAATGGTTTCATCATTGTTCCCTTTCGCATACTCATTTGCTACTTTGGTACGATTCACTAAATCTTGAGAGATATTATCCGAAAAATCGACATCCGTTGTTCGTGTCATATACACTTTAATTCCTGTTCCTTTTAGCTTCTCTTGGAGCTTTAAAGCAACAGAAAGGTTTGCATCTCTTTCACAATAACGAGTGGATTTCCCTGAATATCCACACGTCCCCGTATGCTTTCCTCCATGACCAGGGTCAATGACAACTGCTTTTTCTGCTGCAACAAACCCTGGAACAAAAAACAAAGCAAAACTAAATAAACATAGTTCAAAAAGCTTTTTGATCAATTCATAACCTCCAATACTTTTAAACTCTTAGGAATTATAACATATATAGACAAATTTCTATATATCCCTATAATTCTGAGACTATTCTACCTACTATATCGACAGTTATAGGATAATATATAGTTTTTCAATTAAAAGCAGACTATATTATATAAGTTGAACTAAAGACATTTCAAACTAGTTTCGATTCCACCCGTGCACAAAGCCAATCAATGAATTAGAGGAAAATATATCTATATGGGAATTCTAAAGTTCATTCTATATAGAGATTCATCACCAAATTTTGTTATCGCACGTAACATAAAAAGAGACCATCCATTCACGGATAGCCTCTTTTTCTTTGAAACTTATTTTAATAAAGAATTTAACTCATTTTCGACTTCAGGAGTTACCGCTGCTTCTCCGCCGAAGATGGTTAATAGATTTGGCTTCTTCTCATCAATAAATCCTTTTACTCTTCATGTACAGAAGAACCTACGAGTAAGACACCCGTGCCTTCTTTTGCTGCTAAAGCTGCACCGGATAAGGCATCGGCGAATTTTTCTCCTGTTGCAATATACTGGTGGTCGGCACCTTTATCGAAGTAATTAGAAACGGCTACTGACGTTTTATAACGATCTTCTCCTGCTAACCTCTTCGCTTTAGGTAATTGATCCATTACACCAGGTGTTACTACTTTTTCCCCACCAATGACATAGGTTGACTTCACGTTTAGTTCTTCTAATGCTGTTTCTGTAGGATCAGCTAATTCATCTGCTCCTGTTAGTAGGATTGGATAACCATGTTTCGCCGCATAAGAAGCTACAGACAATGCATCAGGGAAGTTTTGACCATTTACGACTACTGCTGTTTCAGTACCATTTGGCGCTACTTCTTTTGCAATCTTTTGTGCCGTTTCATAACGATCGTCTCCCCAAATGCGTTCAACGCCGATCTTTTCGGCTTTTAACACATCTGCGACATCTTGACTAATGGCTGCTTTTCCGCCAAGAATGATGACTTTAGAAGCTTTTAATCTACTAATTTCATCAAGCGTTACATCTGTAAGTGTATTTGACTCAGTTAACAATAGTGGAGCATCTAGTTTATGAGATAATGGAACACCCGCTAGAGCATCTGCATAATTATCTCCACGAGCTAAGATAACCGTATCTGACTTATTCCAGCCTGCTTTACTAATTTCAACAGATGTTTCATAACGATCGACACCTTGAAGGCGATTTATTTCTTTTTCTATATTTAGTCGATCAATTGTAATCTCTTTTGAAACTGTAGTTCCACCTAAGTCCGTTACTTTTACCGTAAACGTATTTTTACCTGGCTCTAAAGATACTTTATGCGTTAGCTTTTCTTCTCCTGCTTCAAGTACATCTGCAGGTGAATCCATTTTGGTTGTCTTTACTTCTTTTTCACCTTCATAAATGCTGAAGTATGAGAAGTTATCTTTCGCCGTAATCTCTAGTTCTGTTTCTGTAACATTATAATCAACAGATTCTGGTGCATTAAGTTCCAGTTCAGGGCCCACCGAATCAATAAACACATCTTGTTCTAAACTAGATTTATTTCCAAGTGTATCTTTTGCTGTTACTTTGACGACTTGTTTTCCGTCTTCTTTAAATCCTACTGTAGTTGAGAACTCATAATATCCTGTTTCCTCATTTAATGACAATTGGATAGGACTATCATTAACCGTTACTTCTTCAAGCTCAAATTTTGCATGAATGGACCCTTTTACAGGTACCTCTTTTGTATTATAAGCACTGTCTTGTTTTGGTTCTTCACCAAGTTGAATCATTGGTTTTTCTTCATTACCAGTTGGACGATAGATGGAGATTTCTTCTGTAACCGTAGTTCCACCTAAGTCCGTTACTTTTACCGTAAACGTATTATATCCTGGTTCTAAGGTAACTTTTTCTGTAAAGGACTCTTTTCCAGGCTCTAACACTTGAGCTGGCGTTTCGATTTCTGTTTGCTTCAGATGATTATCATCTACATAAACGGAGAAATAAGAGTAATTATCTGATACATCAAATGATAAGTCATATTCTGTTGTCTTTTCGTCCACAAACTTTTCATTGCTTTGTTCTATGATTGGTGCTGTTGTATCAATAAACACTCGACGTGAAATAGAGATCTCATTACCTGATGTATCTGTAGCAGATACTATGATATCCTTCATTCCTTCTTCGTCAAATGTTGCCGTTGCTGAAAAGTCATAGTTTCCTGTTTCTTCATTTAATTTGAAATCAACAGACTTTCCATTCACTTTTACTTCAGATAATCCTGTTTCTTCTTGCACGTATCCTGTAACAGGTAATTCTAAAATATTGTAAGAACCGTATGGTGCTGGGTCTGTATCTCCTAAATAAATCACTGGAGAATCGCTATCCGCAACAGGAGTGGAATCCATAGCAAAGTTATTAGCATAATCTACTGCAACAACTTCCACAACAGCGTTCTCGATTGAGTCAAACGTATAAGAAGTTTGATCACTACTGATTGTTGCATCCAACTGCTCTCCGTTAACAAAGATTAAATATTTTTCGATCCCTACTCCTTCATCAGAAGCTTTCCAAGAAATTTTATTTTCTTCTTCTTCAAATGAGGTAATCTCAATCGTTGGGCTTTTCGTATCTACATACACTGGAATTTTCTTCGATTGCCATTTAGCATCTTTATAATCAATAGTGGACTTAATCTCATAATAGTAAATTCCATCTTCTACTGTCTCGGATTTAACCGTTCCATCCCAAGCACGCTCAGGGTTAAATGAATAATAACTTCCTGAACCCTGATCATAATACGTCTTTCTTACATTTTCTTCTGTTAGGACACGACGAAGCAATTTATTATTTTTATCATACACATTATATTGTACTTCTTTTGCATTTCTTAAGAATGCTGGGAAAGGATAAATATCATCATTTAATCCATCTCCATTCGGAGATACTGGATAATACTTTTCACCATCAACCGGTGCTACAAAGTTTCCATCTCCAGTTAACATATCATTAAAGTCATCCATAGCGTAAAGCTTATCCTCGCCATAATCCTTGAATCCGTCAAGGATTTCTGGACGGTCCCACTCACCATAAAATCCGTTATATGGAATGCTTAGCTGAGGAGCTCCATTTTCTTTGTCTGTTAAGTAAACAAAACCTTCAATAAACATATCTTCTTCTACTGATTTCGTTACTTCATTTCCGTCTTGATCTTCACCTTTTACTTTTGCTTCAGAGAAATCTACAGTAACGGTGAACTCTTTTGAACCGCCAGCCGGAACGGTAATTTCGTCTGGAGAAGTAATTTTTGCTCCTTCTAAATGATCAGCTAGGGCTAAGTTGTATAATACTTCATTATCTTCCCCAAAATTTTCAGCTTTGAATCTATCTGCTAATACATCTGTATGAACGTTATAGGTAACCTCTTCATTTGAAATATTAACTGCTTCAAACGTCATAGTAAATGAAGTTTCTTTAAAATCAAACAACTCAACTTTTGATTCGTCTGTTTGTTTATCCACTAAATATGCAGGTGAGTATACTGCACTTAACGTTTGCATCATTCCTGCACCTTGACGTCTAGGCGAGAATGGCTTTCCGTCAAGATCTTCAATAACCTCTGCCGTACTCATTAACAATTGTTTCGCCAAACGCGCACGATCTCCTGAAGATGTTTCATTAAAACGTTCGTCGTTTTGCAAATATTGTTGAACAAGTGCCGCTCCACCAGCAACATGAGGAGAAGCCATAGATGTTCCACTCATTAATCCATATTGATCATCTTGAAGTGTTGAATAAATTTTTCCACCTGGTGCTGTTATTTCAGGCTTTAATTCTAAACTTGGTGTCGTTCCCCAAGAAGTAAAGTCTGTCATTCTACCCATTTCAGGATCATTGCTCTTATCAAGTTCAGAAGCGTTAAGCGTTAAAGAAGACCCATCTTCTAAACGTTTAGCTAACGTTTCTCCTTCTTCTTTGGACACTTTCATAAATGGAATGTTCCATCCACCTTGGTTTTTATAAAACGTTGAAGTTCCATGATCATAAACGATAATGCCGATTGCACCTGCTGCTGCAGCATTATTTGTCTTTGCCATAAATGAAAGAGCTCCACGTTTGACTAATACTACTTTGCCCTTCACATCTACATCTGTAAAATCTTCAGGATTTCCACATACAACACAGCTTTCACCTGAAGTTTCTTCTTTTTCATTTAAAGCGGATAAGCTAACAACCTCAAATTCTGGAACATCTGCCCAGCTATCAATACCGTATCCTACTAAATTAAGATCCGATCCATCAGTAATTGAATGTTGATACCAATAAGAAGTATTTCCTGATGCAGCTACTTGAATTGTATCTGTATTCAGCCCCGGTGCTCCTACGACTCCTATGTCAGGATCATTATAGTAAGGATCTCCCCAGCCTGAAGCAATATGACCTGAGTTCCCTGCAGATACTGCACACACAATCCCATTTTCAACGGCACGAGTGATTGCTAAATCCTCCGCACTTTCTGGCTCATAGAAAGATGCCGTTGAGCCTAAACTCATATTTAACACATCTGCGCCAAGCTTAATTGAATCATCAATAGCAGCTAAATATACGTCAGACCATGTAGATGGGTAGTCAGGATCATTACTGAAAACCTTCATTCCTAACACTTGTGCTTCCGGTGCAACTCCTTTAAGTCCGCCGTTACTTTCATCACCATTTGCTACTACTGTCCCTGAAACATGCATTCCGTGCATGGATGCATCTGGACCTTCATCTGTAATGATGTCGTTCTTGTCATAATAGTTGTATCCATAAGGTACTTTTTCCGTAAAGAATTTACCAGGAAGTTCTTCTTCTTTCACAATGGTGCCAACTTTTTCACTTGTCAGCTCCTCTTCTGTTTCATCACTTAAAACAAAATCTCTATGAGAAGGATCTACACCGCTATCAATAACAGAAACGACCATTCCTTCTCCTTTATATTCAGCATCTGCCCATGTCGAGCGAGATTGAATATAATCGTGAGATGTATCCATATCAGGTGTTACTTCTGGTCTATTGTACTCATTTGCTAAGAAGACTCTTTTAACACCCTTCGTTGATTCTATTTTTTCAACATCGCCATATTCCACTTCTCCACTGAATCCGTTAAAAGCCGTGTCGAATGATTCTGAATATTCAATGTCTACTTTTTTAGATTTCAAACTGCTTTTAATATCTTTTTGTTCCTCTTGAACCTGTTCTGTTAAAGAAGCTTTTTTTGTTTCAGATAGCTCTTTAAACAAAACACCTTTTTCTGTCGCGTATTCTAGTGGGGTTGTCCCATCTAATTCGACAATGACGCGAACATTATCTGAATCTTTAAAACTATTTTCAACATCTTTTTTATCTAAGCTTTTCATTTCTTTCGAAAGGAGTTTTTTAATCTCCTCCTGTTTCGACTTTTCTTCTGCTTGTACAAAAGAAGTCGTTAGTCCTAAATTACTAAAGACTAACAGAAAAGCTAGTAAGCTAACAAAAATTCTCTTCATTTTTCTATTCATTTGTTTTCCCCTCTCTAGATGAGTTATATAAACATGAAATAATTTTACGTGATCTTTACAAAATAGTCAAACTATTTAGAAGCATTAAAGATATTAGTATATTATTACAATTTCACTCATTATATTAAAAAAGCTAGTCCTTATTACTCGTTTTCTTTTTCATTCTTTTATAACAAATCCTAAATTTAATTGGAAAAGTATTAGTAATCAATATATTTCGATTATTTCTATTCATACGAAATCTATTTGAAAAGGTTCCACCCCAGGATCAATGACATAACAACCATTGCTTCTCCTTTTATATTCGCACCTCCCATGTTTGATGGAATTAAATAAATCCGAGATGTGTTTATATCAGTTATAGCAGGATTATTATACTCATTTGATAAATAAGTTTTCTTACTATACAAGAAAGCTAGAAAACTAACAATCTTTTTTGAGTTATTTCAACATAATTTTCTCCTTTCTGAGTTTTATAGATAGATAATCTTTATTTTGAAATATGTTAATAATAGAGGTTGTTCAAAAAGTCCTACGATGGCCTGGATGGCTTAGCATCATCGTTAGCCACAGGACGTGGCTGTATTTAGCCCGTGTTCTTTAAACAGACCGCCTTGTTCTCTTCAACGCCCTTTTTCCCCTACTTTGTGAACACTCACTAATATTGAAATTTTTAAATGTGTTACATTTAAGAAATTTAAAACTATTTTAAAACCATATATAAATATTTTTACAGATTTCCAGTTCCTATTTAATGATTAGGTAATTCGTATTATAATAAGATAGTTTAATGAATTAATCATTGGAGGATACTATGAAGAAACTTTTAGCATTTTTAATTTTGATAGTTAGCTTTATCAGCTTCCATTCTATTCATGCAAAAGCTGAAACCATTGTTGAACACCCAAACCTTGAAGAAGCGATTAAATTTCAACTTAATATAGATGAGAAAGTATCCATTACAAAAACTCAACTGGAGAGCTTACCATATCTTGAAGCCAGCTGGTGGGGTATTACAGATCTTTCAGGATTGGAATTCGCAAAAAACATTGGTTCTCTTTATTTAGAGGGGAATGGACTTAAGGACATTGATCAATTAAAGGAATTAACACAAATAAGTCATCTTTACTTGACCGATAACGATATTGTTGATACATCCGCTTTAGGTAATTTTAAAAACTTATCAGTTCTTGATCTTAGTCAAAATCAGCTTTCTACTGTTACTAGCCTTAGTCAAATTAGGTTCACTAGTAGTGGAGGGCTATCGTTAGCAGACAATTCTCTTACTGATTTAACTCCACTAGGAAAGGTTGCTTTCCCTAGTAATACCGGCTATTTTTACATTGATGTATCTAAGAATCAGGTAACCAAGTTAAACGGACTAGAAGCGGCAAAAGGATTAACTGAGCTTTCGGCTTCGGATAATAACCTTACTAACATTGACTCCCTTCGCAGCTTAACAAAATTAGATTATGTCAATCTCTCAAATAACGATCTATCTTCTTTAAGTTCTCTTGGGAGTAGCCATATTCACTCATTGCTAGCAGCTAACAACAAATTAACGTCCTTGCAAGGAGTAACAATTAAAGCAAACGAAAGTTATTACTTGGACTTTGAAAACAACCAATTAACTGATATATCTTCGTTATCTTCCATGACAGAAGGATATATTAATCTAAAAAACAACCCATTATCCTATGAATCTCGATTTATAATTCAAGATTTACTTGATAGAGGGGTTACCGTTATATATGATCCTATCACCTCTAAAGGTTCCAAGCGCCTTTTTGGAGAAGATCGATTTAAGACAGCCATTGCTATATCTAATCAAGGTTGGTCTAATGGAGCAGATACGGTTATTATCACAAGATCCGATTCCTTTCCCGATGCGTTAGCTGGAGCTCCGTTATCCTATAAGCTAAATGCTCCTATTTTGCTGACTGATTCAAAGACATTGACAGATGCAACGAGTGAGGAAATTCAAAGGTTAAAGCCAACAAAAATCATTGTCTTAGGGGGGAGAAGCGGCCGTTTCTCGTACAGTTGAAAATAGTCTTCGCCAACTTACTGATTCATTTCAACGAATTAGCGGCCAAGATCGTTTTGAAACAGCAGCCAATATAGCGAAAGAACTTGGCTCTGACATGCAAACAGCGATCATTTCTTACGGTTACAATTTCCCTGATGCTTTAGCCATTGCTTCTTATGCAGCACAAAAGCAATATCCAATTTTATTATCAGAAACAGAAGTTTTACCGACAGTTACTCAATTAGCAATGGGGGACAACAACATTAATAAAACGATTATTGTAGGAGGCACGGCTGTTATATCTAAAGATATAGAAAGCAAACTACCAAACCCTACTCGTATTGGTGGAGTAGATCGCTATGATACGGCTTCCAAGTTAATTAGCCGTTTGAAATTAAATACAGAGACTCTTTTCTTTACTTATGGAGGAAATTTCCCCTGATGCTCTTACAGGGTCTGCCTTAGCGGCAAAATATGATGCTCCCACTTTACTCGTAGACAAAGAGACCGTTCCGACTTTTACAAAAAATGCTTATTCACCTAATCAAACCTATTCCATGTTGTTTCTAGGTGGGGAAGCTGTTATTTCCAATCAAGTCATGAATGAGTTAACAAATACTATTAAATAATGACCGAATGAATTCCTTAGGAGGGTATTTAAAACGTATGAAACGATTTCTTTTCGTATTTAGCCTGATTTGTATAAGCTTTCTATGTTCTTCCCCAGCTTATGCTAATCAAACAAAAACAGCGGTCTTTTATTCTCCTCATCAAGATGACGAAATTTTATCGATGGGGCATGCAATTAAAGCTTATTTGCAAAAGGGGTATGATGTTCACGTTGTTCTTATTACAGATGGTGCATCTTCTTACGCATTAAACCATGTGAACACGGAGTTAAATAAGCACCAGATCTCTTCTTTATCGAAAGAGGAATTTTCTCACAGTCGAAACTTAGAGTTTATTCGCTCTTCCGTAGCACTTGGAGTCACACGCAATAACATTCACCTTTCCTATTTACCAGATGGAGGTACAACGCAAGATCAAATCGAAGCAATCATGTTAAAATACAAAACTCGCTTCCCAAATGCAAAGCATTTGAGTTTCAGTTATTATGATGGACATATTGATCATGCTAATAGCGGAAAAGCGTTGCAAAATCTATATAGAAACGGCATAATATCCGAGCCAAAGTATTATATTAAAAATATTGAACAAACCGCTGAATTTGGCTCTTATGAACCTTACGATTCATCTTATTCAAATAGCTTAAATACCGCAATGAGCTATTATCGAACATTGGATCCATTGATGAGGATGTACGCAATTGGTGAGTTTTCGGTTGGAAGTCATTTCAACATATTAGAAAAAGCTATTAACAGCAATCAACCACAAAGTAAATATCATTTAGATGGACAATAAGAAAAGAGAAAACACCCGTCTAACGATGATTGATTATGAACATAGGCGTTTTACAACAAAAGGATATTTATTCAAAAGACATAATGTAGCCATTCTTATAAATAAAAAAGAACGCTCACAAGCGTTCTTTTTTATTGTTTATTCGGCGTACTATTTAGAAGTTGTTGATCTTCTGAAATGGAATAAAACGTGTATCCATCACTTACCCTAAAATTCGACTCTATTTTATCTCCATTAATCGTAAACACTGACCATAATTTCCCCCGTTGATCCGTTGGAACGTAATACTGTTCTTTTAGTTCATTTCCTTTATAAACATCAATGGTAGCGTTTGAAGACGTTAATGCTGTTGAATTATTATGAAGACGATAGGAATAGTTAAACACATAAAATCGATATTCTTCATTGTCCTTTTGGTGAAAAAGGTCAACAGACTCTATTCCCTTTTTCTTTTCATCATCAAAGAGATTCATTTGCGAGATAAGCGTGTTGTTTTCAACATGTTGATTTTGATCCCAATAAACATGGAATCTACCCTTATCGCCAGGACCCGTAAAGTGAGCATCTAAGTCAATTAAATCTCCGTTAAGTAATTGGCCATCCCACGTCAACACCATTTTCCATTGGTCTTCCTCTAGAATCGGCGATACGTACACATCTTGATTTGTTTGTTCACCTGGGTTAACTGATAGGCTAAAATAACCCGTAACGTAAAGGTCGCTTATTACTTCTATTGTATACATTCCAGGATCTAACTCATTAAAAACATACGTACCATCTTGTGATTGGATGGTCTTTTCAATCTGACCGTTATGGTTTCTCGTCCCTTTACGGAGGTTAACGGTTGCATTCTTTATTGTTGATAAAGACTCCACATCAATTATTTCTCCATTGATTTCTCCTTGAGAAGAATAGAACGTACTGGCTAACTTAATATTTGGTGCTTTTACGATGTTTCCTTCTGACACTGCTACGTCATACACTGTTTCTGGTTGAAAACCTTGCTTTTGGTATTGTAATGTGTAATCCCCTTCTTCGAGATCGATCGAAAACGTTCCTTCAGGAGAGGTTTTGGTTTGCTTAACGATTTGATCATCCTTATAAATATCAATTGAAACATCATTTAATTGATCGATTACTTTCCCTTCAATTAAACCACTTTGATTAGGAAGAAGCGCCGCTAAATCATTCATCGTTTCGTCTGAAACAGCTTTTTCTAATCCAAAAACTGTGAAAGAGTCTACAGTCAATTCTTTAAAAAGTTGAGAAAGGTCATCAGATAATAGGGGTTGGTCTACCAATAAGACCCCTGTTTGTTGACTTGCAGCTAAAACAGAACCTGTTAAAGCATCTGCAAACTTTGCTCCAGTACTCATAAATAGATGCTCATTTGTTCCATAAAACTCATCTAAAAAGTTAATGGACGTTTCATATCGGTTTTCTCCATCGATACGCGCTACATTACTTGTCAACGATCTTTCAATTGTTGTTGATATAGCAGCCGGACCACCGACTATATAAACCTGTTCAAAATTTGATAAGTATGTGTGTAAATCCCCATCTGTCACATCTTGTTCTGATAAAAGTATCGGTAGTTGTTTTTCAGCTGCATAAGCTGCTACAGATAAAGCATCAGGAAAGTCCTCTCCAGTAACTAAAAAGGCCTTCGTTTGATCAGCAGATACCTCATTAGCAATCTTTACAGCCGTTTCATAACGGTCTTTTCCAAAAATTCTACTCGTTTTTGAGGTAATTGCTTTCAACTCTGTCTCTACTTGTTCATAGATCGCTTTGTCCCCACCAAGAATAATAATTTCTTTCGGTTCCCACTCTTGGAGTAAGTCTTTTGTATCTTTTGTCAACTGGTGTTTTTCAGTCAATAATATGGGCGCATCCAACTTCTTGGCTAGAGGTGCTCCACTTAATGCATCAGGAAAATCATCTCCACGTGCCAATACCACTTTATCAGAACCAGTTGGGTACTGTTTTTTTGCAATTTCAATTGCTGTTTCATATCGATCTTGTCCACCAATACGAGTAAATTCATTTGCCTCAACATTAGGGACAAAAGCCACAAACAATAATCCTACTAACATACTAATTATATATTTATATACCTTCACTTTTTTCCTCCAGTCTCTCATTCGTTATTATACTAAAATATTTGAAAGTGCGCGCTCAAAAAAAACAAAAAGTCTATTCACTGAGGTGAGAAATTTCACTTCGCCCCAAATACTATTGGCGTTTACTTTTATTTATAATTGGGATTAAATTTTCTTGAATAACTTCGTTGCCACCTAAAATCGTCGCATGCTCAATCGGATAGCTTTTTACTATTTTCAACGAAGAAGCTGGTAGGTTATCTCTCTCCGTTAATAATAAAAACGCTTGGTCTTTGGCAGCTAAAACAGAACCCGTTAACGCATCAGGAAAATTAGTACCATTTGCC
Organism: Bacillus carboniphilus; assembly: GCF_020524035.2. NCBI lineage: Bacteria > Bacillati > Bacillota > Bacilli > Caryophanales > Bacillaceae > Bacillus > Bacillus carboniphilus. The sequence continues at coordinate 2,347,635 of NZ_CP129013.1, forward strand.
ATCATTACTTTATTTTCACCTTTATAAAAGTGATCTACAATCTTTTGTGCCGTTTCAAAACGATCCGCTCCTCCTACTCTTGTGGGAGAAGGAAGTTTAGAAGATACATTGTGACTAATTACTTCTTGTCCACCTACGACAATGGTTTTCTTTTTAGAACCAAGTGTCCTTTCTGTACTTGCTGGCACTTTATTCTTTTCCGTTAACAATATCGGATAGCCATTCTCTGCTGCAATGGAAGATGCGGCTAAAGCATCAGGAAAATTGTAACCATAAGCAATAATGGCCGTGTCAGCGGGTAGGTGCTGTGCGATTTTTTCTGCTGTTTCAAAACGATCCGCCCCTGAAATTCTACTAACCTCCAACCCTAGGTCGTTTATCGATTTCTTTACGGAATCACTAACTGCTTGTGGACCACCCAAGATGATTGCTTGTTTAGCTTTTAATCTTATAATTTCTGCTTTTGTTTCCGGTGATAATTGCTTTGTCTCTGTTAGCAAAATTGGTGCATTCTTTTTATAAGCTAAAGGAGCACCTGCTAACGCATCAGGAAAATCATTTCCTCTTGTAATGACAACTGTAGATGATTCAATCCAGCCCTCTTTTGAAATATCTACTGCTGTTTGATAGCGATTTTCTCCAGCTAACCGTTCAGAACTAATTCCATATGAACGGTCCGTTGTTTTGAATGCGCCATTGTGATTAATCCACTTTGCCAAGTATGACCACGCAGCATGATGAGCTACCCATTCTTCCCGACCATGATAAGTGTCTTCTGTGGTAGAACTATATGTGCGCGCATCCTCATGCCTTCTTTGCATATCTAACACCTTTTGTGCATGATAATCTTCCCAATAATCTCCCTTTGTACCTACCAGATTGTCATATCCAAAAATACTTGCAAAGATGTCCATATTTGCAAACTGCATCCGACGATCCGTTCCCCAATCGTTCCCTTCAGGGTAATAAATATCCGATGAACCTTCACGGTAAATTGTCCCACCAGAAAATGATAAATCTACTAGGGCACGATACACTTTATCTGAATTAAAAAAAGCTGCTTTAGGAGTCTCCATGTTAGCAAGTGTATAGGTTAATGCAGCCGTATTATTAAATAGTATAAACTCCATATAGTCTGGATGAATAAAGCCATGGTTTGTAACTGTGCCATTTTCGTTAATGTTACTCCCCTCTAACCAGCTTTGAACGGCTTTACCGTTCAACTGCTGATGGTTGGTTAGATCACTAGGAGCGGCACCTGCTGAAATCATTAATTCCACACTCTTGTCCATCCACACTTGCCAATTTTCATGACTAGGCATCATCGCCGTTGCAAGTTGAAGGATTTGAGCATTCCAGGCGTTTTCCTCTGCTTTTGTATCACCTTTACTTAACAATGTACCGTCTTGAGCTTGGTAATAAGGAACGTTATAGCCAATAAAACGATTTGCCTCATATTCAACCATGTTGGCAACCAACTGTTGGTCTTGGGCTGATAGTTTATCCCACATCAACCAACCCGCTAGCCCTGTAAAATGAGCCCAGTGAGCGGACTGCCAATGGTCTCCCCAACCACCTGATTGATTTGCTTTATGATTATATGCTAAAGAGGAAATTAGTTGTAATGACTTATTTATCGCTTCTTCTTCTGAAACACCTGTTTTCGTCTCATCATACACATTTAACGACAGAGATGTTGATAGTCCGAGCAGCATTGCAGCGGGATGACGAACTTGCTTTTCTGATGTGCCCCCTAAGCTCAAATATTTGACATTACTTTGGTTGGAAAATTTAGCATTCCACCAGGTTGTTAATGCATATTTATTTGTATTAACAAGAATCTCCTCTATTCGTTTTGAATCAAGATCATTTGGAATGTTTTTTGACAGGTTTGACCATTGAATCGGTTTAACGTTTGTTGCAGAAACCTTTGTTATCGGTAAGATTGCTGTTAGTGATATCGTTATACTAATAACTACTAGTTTAATAGAATTTTTATTTATAAATTTCATTACAATCCTTCCTTTCCCACCAGTAATTTATGTATATTTTTGTCCATTCCATTTCTTTTCATCTTCATTTATTCCCACAAATAGTCATTATACAGAAAATAACACTATCCGACAATATTTGATTTAATTATGCATTAACAGACATTTAGAATTAGATTAAAGGAAGTCAACTCATTCTCAGATTACAGGAGAAATTGACTACAAAATGAATGACATGTTTATTAAAAACCACCTTTAAGTAACTTACCTAAAGGGCAGTCCGAAAGTATCTTATAGACGAAATGTGTTTAATAGAAAAAGCCAAAAATGCTGTTTTATCTCAACATTTTTGACTTTTTAATTTTCGCTCATTTAACACGATAATAGACTATTTAGGCAGCCTCTTCGCTATTGCAACTATTGAATCGCTTTTATATCACTAATCACTTTCTCACTAATGACTTTATGACCACCTAAAAATACGTGACGATCAATCGTATAATCTTTCACTACATTTAATGTTTCTTTTGGAATGTGATCACTTTCTACTAATAAAAGAGGAGCACTATTTTTTGCTGCTAATACAGATCCCACTAAGGCATCAGGAAACTTATTTCCATTCGCGTAAAAAGCTGTAGATGTATCTAAGTTCAACTCCGAGACAATCTTTGCTGCTGTATCAAAACGGTTTTCTCCACCAATTCGTGTTGCCTTAGGTAACATATTCTTAACATCTTCAGAAATAACCGCTTTTCCTCCAACAACGATGGTTTGATCTATTCCCTTTAATGCCGTTTTAGTCGCAGATGGCAATTGTTCCTTATCTGCCAATAAAATCGGTAAACCATTTTGGGCTGCAAAAGAGGCAATGGATAAAGCGTCTGGAAACTTTTTGCCGTATGCCACAACAGCTGTATCTGGTGAACCACCTAAATTTTCTGCAATTAACTGAGCAGTATGGTAACGGTCATTTCCACCTATTCTTTCAACCTCTAAACCTTTATCCTCTAATTTTTGTTGTACACTCTTGGATATCGCTTTTTCCCCACCAAGTATGATTACACGATAGGCACCTAAACGATCAATTTCTTTTTCTGTAGCAAAAGGTAAGTGATCTGCTTCGGTAAGAAGAATTGGGGCATCCTCATTATAAGCTAGTGGTGTTCCAGCTAACGCGTCTGGGAAGTCACTATTTTTTGCTAAAACAACTGTGTCTGCTCCATATGGCCATCCTTGCATCGAAATGTCAACAGCTGTCTCAAAACGATTGTCTCCCGCTAATCTTTCCTTTAAATGTATAAATTCATCTGCATAAACAGCAACCCCGCGGTCAGAAAGCTCGTACATAATCCCTTTAGCATCACTATTCAGTGGATTTTCGAACAAAACTACTTCTCCAGATTGTAAGCTTTTTAAAGGAGAAAGATCTGAAATTTGATTATTACTTAAATAAAACATTCCAGATTTGACCCCTTGTAACGCAGAGATCGTGTTTATATCATTTTCCATAAAACCATAAGATCCCCCATCTACGAATGTTAAGCCCTCTAACGATGTTAACTTATTGGCCGTCATCCATAAATCAGAAACACTACTAGGTATATTTTTTAATTGTTGAGAATCAACGTTGTTATTATCTAAATCTAGTACGTTTAAATTTTCTAATGATTTAATATGAGAAAGATCTGATATATTATTATTCATTGCTACTAATATCGTTAATTGACTGAAGTTTTCAAGTCCACTGAAATTGGTTAGTTGATTATCAGACACCTCTAAGTGGAATGATTCAATCTCTGTATCTATATTCATCGATTTAAGTACAGAAAGATCCGTTAAATTCAGATTATTTAACCCTAGATAATTCCAACCTTCTTCTTTGTTCAAATTCAACCCATTAAGAGAAGAAAGGTCTAAAGGATTGTCACTTAAATCTAATCCTGATAATGTGGAAAGCTCTTTTAAAGGTGCAATATCCGTAATCTTATTGGACCTAAGACCAATATACTGTACCATTTCTAAATGCTTCAGTTGATCAATAGAACTTAGTTTATTCATCCCCAGCTCAATATGTTTTACGTTTTTAGCATATTGAATACCTTCTAGGTTGGAAATTTCATAGTCAAATAAGTATATTTCTTCTAGTTGAGCAAGGTTCTCTGCTGTCAACGCTTCACCTTCAGGCAGGTTGTCCATCAAAGCCTCTCTTAAGTTCTGATCTGGGATGTTCAGCTCTCCTGCGTGAGCAAATGGAACTGCTGTCATCATTACTAAAGAAAAAACAAGAACTAACTTGAAAAACAGTGTGTTTTTTTTCATTGATTGTTCCTCCATCATTATTTAGTTTTTACTATCTGATTATACTCGAATTACTAGACTGTAATTATATCAAAAAGGTTACAGTTTTTTGATATATGTTCAATTTTTTTGAAATATATATACACTCTTAGTTCAGTAGTATTAAGAAAAACGCAAGCACACGTCCAACGACGATTAATAAAGAACAAAGGTTAGCTTCAGCTTTTCTATTCAGCGTCCTTTTTTCCCTACTTTTTGAACACGCACTAAAAAAACACCCCGAAGGGCGCTTATATGAATAATTTAGTTAATATTTATCACTTCTGTTTTGTAAGGTTCAGAAGCTATTGTTTCTTTTTGTTGTGCTTGAGAGGCTATTCGTGCACTATTCTTTGCACTATTCTCTATACTATAATAATCTAACTGTAGATGAAGATCAGTTCCATAATCGGCTGTGTATGTTCCTTTACCACTAAAAAGCACTTCTCTATTTTGATGATCTAATGTTAGAGTAGAAGGGAGTTCATATCCGCTATCAATTGTTGCGTTAAACACATCATAAATATTATGATTTCCAACAGGATGGTACATATCGCCTATAGGTAATTTTATCGACATCACAATATTCCCACTAAGATTAGCTTTAAGTTCTGTTGTGCCCGTCGCCTGTACTTTTTGATAAACAGCAGTTAAAACTAATTTGGTATTAGCCGGGACCGTAATTTCCTGAGAAGGAATACTAACAGTAGTACTGGTTGTATTTGATTTTTCTTGAGTGCTACTGAATGAGTATTCTGTGCTCAAGGTGTTATTCATTCCTAGTCCCCAAAGTGAGAACCCAGCTTCAATTTCGTTCCCTATAGTAATTCCCTCTGTTACAGAATTGCTCACTGTTTGATCCATCTGAACATCAATAGATTGGCTCTTCAACGTTTGTTCTGTATTGGTGTTATTCATTAGATAAGTTTTACCTGCGTATTGTGTATCTCTATTACTTATTTGAGGAGAACCAAGCTCTTCCACACGTACGTTATTAACTTCTACTTCTTGAGAAATCTTATGTTGACTTAAAATATGATCTCTCAGTGGCATGAAACTTAGGCTTTCTCTAAACGCTTCATTTAATTCACTTTCAAAATCAACTATTTCCGAAGGTGTTGCATAAGAATTTGACGAGAACGATAAAGCTAATAATGTGCAAAGTAGACCAGAGATTACAAATTTCATTTTTTTCATTGCTCTTCCTCCTAAACTATTAAAATACTTATTATATAAATTAAGACTATACTAAATATTATTCATTGTAAAACGTTTTTTTGAGAATTAAAAACTTTTTTTGTTATTCATTTTATAGGAATAATGTCGATAATGCTTATACAACCATCAATTCTTAGTATGACAACTCGTTTTTCTTTTGTTTCTTGATACGGTATTTATTATACTGATATAAAATTTATGTATGCATTTCATACACTTGCCAAGCACAGGTTCATTCAAAATGAGTGTGCCTGTTTTTTAGTTGCCCACAAAATGTTGATGACTGCATCAGTTCATTGCATTTTGCAATCATTTTATTTTTTCCTATATATGATATTATGTGAAATTGAATATTAATTAGTGATTGTGAGGCAGTATAAACGTGAAAACAATTAAAACAATAACAAAATATTTAAGTTATCTATTTTTATATTTTCCATAATTTATTATATGGAATTAATTTACGGAGTTGCAATATTTGTCGGAATACATCTTTTGGTTTTATTAACAGAAGAAAAGGATTGGAAGATCATAATGCAGTTTAATTTGAAAACGACTAAGAATGGAATAAAAAACATAACACTGTATTTAAGTTATCTATTTTTTGTACTATCTTTACTTTTTTCGAACAATTTAATTTATGTAGTTGCAATTGTTTCAGTTGTTTTACAAATATCATAAGAAAAGCGCAAGCGCCCGTCTAGCGATGCAGGTGCTTATAGACCCCCGCATGAGATAAAGGAAACACGAAAAGCCGCAGGCTTCGATGTTGACTTATCGTAGAGAGGAGGGCGAAGCATCACCAGTCGCTGGGCGCAGGAGCTAGACAAAAATAAAAGCACCATCCAAATAAGGACAAATTTTTATACTTTCTTACTCTGCAAAAAAGAAGGGCTTCTCATAATTAAAATGAGAAAGCCCTTCTTTGAAGATCAAATTTATTTTACTTGTCCATTTAATAACTTAGGATATTCTTCACTTAATGCAGCTGGTCCACCTAGTAAGTGGAACTGCTCATAAGCACTTTGTTGAAGATAGTTTTGAATACCTGGTTCTGGCACTTCTACTTTATCGTTGTAAAGTAGTACAAGAGAGGCATTTTCTTTAGCAGCTAAAACAGATCCAGTTAAAGCATCAGGGAATTTATCTCCTCGCGCAAAATAAACTACTTCTGTGTCCATATTGAGCTTAGCAATTTCACCTGATGTGTCATAGCGGTCATCCCCACCATAACGGTGTTTTGTTCCAAATAGCTTGTTTGCTACATTTTCAGAAACAACGGCCGTGTCTCCTACAATTATGAAATCGTTAATTGCTTCTTTCTTAATATGATTATCTATATCTTCATGTAATGTATCTTTGTCCGTTAATAAGATCGGCATCCCGTGTTTGGCTGCATAAGGAGCAATGGAAAGCGCATCTGGGAAGTTCCATGCATAAGCAATGACAGCTTTTTTGCTATCACTATCTAACTCTTCAGCAATCTCTAACGATGTGAAATAGCGATCTTTTCCAGATACACGGTCAACAGCAATTTTCAATTTTTCTTTAATATACGTTTCAACTTCTGATGGTACGGCTGAAGGTCCACCTACAATGATGATGTTTTTAGCGCCAAGACGCTTAATTTCATTTTCTGTATCCTTATTCAGAGTCGTCTTAGTAGTTTCCGTTAGTAGAATAGGTGCATCTTCTTGGTAAGCTAATGGTGTTGCAGCTAATGCATCTGGGAAGTTTTGTCCTGTAGCTAAAATAACGGTATTCGCTTGATCCCAACCTCTTTGAGCAATATCCACGGCTGTTTTATAGCGATCATCTCCATATGAACGAGTACCTACTTTTTCAGTTAGTGCTCCAGCAATATAGTTATCATTAACTGGCAACCATGCAAACTGATTAGCTTTGTTGTTTGATTGGTCTAACTCATATGAGCCCGTCACTTTTAAAATATCGCTAATACCTACTTTTGTTTCTTTTCCACCTGTAGAAGGCATTGATCTTAGTTTAGTAGTATGTGTTTTCACATAATCATTTTTACCAATTGTGTAGGTAGTTTTTGTTTCATCCTTACTACTAAGCTCATATTCCATTACTTTAAATTTGATATTCTCATCTGAATCTGGATCATAATCAAAGTCATCTGATTCAAAAGGAACTTCGCTATGTTTGCTATAAAGAGTTTCTACTAATTGATAATTATCAATGTACTTATAAACCTTTTCTTGATAAGACTCGTAATATCGTTTATTTTCTTCACCATTTTTCTTTTCAAATGGACTATTAACAGGCTTAATGCCGTTGTACGCCATAATCGCGAAATACCAATGCTCAATCACTCGTGAATCTTGATTTTTAAACTTTGGAAGATCATTGCGTTCTTCAAAGTTATATTTGAGCATTTCTATTCCTTTTTGGATATTGTATTCCACACTGTCTTCTATCTTTTTCTTTTCGTCATCTGATAAACCGTCAATATTGGTAATCTGCATAATACCAATACCACCATCATCACTTTTATTCACTTCACCATTACTTTCAAAATGCTTCCAATCGCCATTTTCTTGCGTGGCAATTCCTTTAACAATCTCTGGTGGTACTTCATTTTCTAACGCAATGTTTGTCAACAAGCAATCCATTTGTTGTTTCGTTGGATTTTTCTTTGTTGAAGAGTCATACTCACAACCTTTGCTGTCGGCTGCCTGAGCAGCTGGAATAGCTGAGATGACTAATAACGCAGTTAAACATAAACTCAACAGCTTCTTCATTTGGTTTCCCCCTTCAAATCTAGCGTACTGTCAAAAGTTTTATAGTAAAAAGCGTTAAAACACTTGATTTAAAAGCTTTTAAACAAAAAAACTTGTCACCCCCCTAAAATCTAAGGATAATTGAGGTTACCACAACACCCAAAAACCTAGATAAGGAAGTGACAAGTTGTACCCCTCAAATTATAACCTATTTACTTGTATTAATAAAATATCAAGATCAAATGATTCGGACACTGTTAACCTTGTTGCTTGGTAAAAGTGTGTTTGAAAAGTCTACTGAAAAACCCGTTAATAAACCCTACCGTAAGCTTCAAGTGGATCACTTACCGATTGTTGAGATTCCAGAAAAGCTGGACTTTAATCAACTGTTAGCGGAGCACCTTGAATCAAAAGGAAAACCTTTAAAACCCGTTAAAAGGCGTTCTGGTAAACCGATTCCTTCTTCTATTCAATGTCCAAAGTGTGGTGCACCATCGTCGTATTTGTATGCGAATAATGGTGATAAAGGACAGTATCAATGTAAGGTGTGTTCCTGTCTTTTCAGTGAGAAAAATCGATATTTGAAAGAAGCGATTTTCAAGTGCCCTCACTGCATGAAATCCCTTGAAAAGATTAAAGAAAGAACCGATTTTAATGTGTGGAAGTGTCGACATAACCACTGTTCTTATTATCAAAAGAAAATCAAGGCCATGACATCAAAAGAGAAAAAACAGTTCAAAGAAGATCCTCATGATTTTAAGGTTCGTTATATTTTCAGAGAGTTCACCCTTGATTTTAAGCCTTTATCTAAACAATCACCTCAAAAGCCCAAGGTTGATTTATCAAGGCTTTACGTGTCTCCACATACACTCGGACTTATTTTGACCTATCACGTCAATTATGGTCTTTCTGCGCGCAAAACGGCTGCGCTCATGAAAGACATTCATGGGGTATCGATCTCTCACCAAAGCATTTTAAACTACGAAAATAGCGTTGCTTTATGGCTTAAACCTTATGTGGATCATTATCCTTATGGCTCTCAGACCAATTTTGCGGTGATGAAACGTATATTCGTGTCAATGGTCGCTGGCACTATCTTTTTTTCTTTTTCGATGCCGTCAAAAAGGTGATTCTTTCTTACCCTGTTTCGCCTAATCGGGATACAACAGCTGCCATCCAGGCCATCGATGAAGTCTTACTTAAGATGAAGAAAATACCCGAAGATCTCACGTTCATTGTTGATGGAAACCCGATCTATTTACTGGCTCAGCATTTCTTTTCCCAACATCACATTTCCTTTGATATCAAGCAAGTCATTGGGTTAACGAATGAAGATGAAGTATCAAGAGAATTCCGTCCTCTTAAGCAAATCATTGAGAGACTCAATCGAACGTTTAAAAGCAATTATCGGTCGACACATGGATTTGGCTCTGAACAGGGATCGGTTTCTTATGTTACTTTGTTTGTGGCCTACTTTAACTTTCTAAGACCACATTCTGCTTTAGAAGGAAAAGTACCGGTCATCATCAAAGACTTAGAAAAGCTTCCAAACATGCCGGCTAAATGGACCAAGCTGATTGAGTTGTCTCAACAATGGGTCATTGATCAGTCCCAAACAGCCTAACTTTTTGTTTTGCAGAGCCCTTTTCGCAATAGGCGTAGCGAACTCTTGACAAACCAAAGGAAGAAAAAGGTTATAATTGGTTGTCGTCAAGGGCTATTTGGTATGCCTACTTTTTGTCCCCTTCGCCCTTTGACACCTGTCATCCAACCTTTTTCGACTGTTTGTCAAGAGCGATTGCGATTATAGAGAGCTTCACAATCCCAAAAAGTCTTTAAAATGTTTTTTTCATAGATCTTTTGACACTACCAAATCTAGGATGTTATAGGTTAATTCTCCTATTTTAACACCCTCTTTATCTTGTAAAACACTTCAAATTGTAAATTGTAAATATATTAGAAGTTTTTTACCCTTTTTTTACTATACCAAACTGTGGAACTTTATTTCAATCTATTTCCTAAAGTAAACTTTACAATTCTATTACACCTATCGACGAGATTTATAAACTCTAATTGAAACTCCTAATCCTATTAAAACTACGGCTAGCAATAACAATGAATATAGGTTCGTAGCCGTATTTGGAAGTTTCCCCTCACCGCTTTTATTATTAGATGAGTTCGTATTAGCGTCTTCTTTTCCTAAATTGTTGTTAGCTGTTTTTGAATCCGTTTCGTTTTCTTTACTGGAATCTTTTTCAGAATCTGCATCTTTATCATTTTCGTCCGTATCGCTGTTTTCATTACCTGAACTGGAATCTGGTTCAGTGTCTTCTGAATTCGAATCACTATCTCCATTATCTGACCCATTTCCTTCTCCCTCAGAGCCAGCATCTTCATCATCCGAATTTGAGCCTTCATTTTCTGCATCTGATCCTGTATCATCTTGAGCAGTTTTCACAATGGTATAAGTATAAGTTTTTGTATTCTTTTCAATGGCTCCACCATCGTTCTTAAAGATCGTGGATTTACTTTCTTCACTAGGCTCAATCGTAACCTCGATATGATTTTCTCCATCCTGTAATTGAACATCGTGAGAGAAGGTCATATCTTCATTAATAGGTACAGGTTCTCCTGCTATCGTTAATATGCCTTCTTTAATGGCATTTCCTTTGAATGTTATCGAATCAGATGAGACTTCCTCCCCATTAATAGGTTCATCGATTACCACAGGTTGATCAATCCAACGTAAAATTCGATCATCGATGACCATTTTGTTGTTGCCTTGGTTCACTACGGTAACCGTTAAGTCTGTTCCTGGAGCACCGTATCCATAGTAGCTTACGTCATCGTCTTCACTGTTGTCTGGTGTATGGTCTGCTAAACCTTCATGATCCCATGAACCGTTTCTTACATATTTATACGTAATTTGCGTTCCCTCTTGCACCTCTACTGTATAAGCCCAATCATGAGACACATTGCCCCCACGTGACATTTCCCAGGCACCTGTACTCCACCCATTGATACTATTTGGAATGGTGATTTGCGCATCTAGAGGTGTATACTTTGGTGCATTCACATTGAACGTAACTTCCACCATCACAATGTCTGGCGTCACTTTTATACTATTTGACTCAACCTTATTACCACCTTGGTCATACACAACCACTTTATATTGATATTCCGTTCCGTTTTTCACTGCCAAATCTTTATAGGCGTTTTTATTTACGTCTATGAATGTATCCAGCAGCTCTTCATTACGATAGATGGCGATCATATAGAGGTCTATGGGATCTTTTATCGACCAAGATAAGTTTACTTGTCCAGATTCTTGTATTGGCTGCTCTAAAATCACGCTACTAGCCGGTTTTTCTGTATCCGACCGGTCTTTTTCCATGATTACTTTTTTTGTTTCACTTGTGATCCAATTCCGACCAGCATCAGAAGAGATTGATAGACGATAATCATACGTCGTTGCTTCTAAAGGTAAGAAAGATGCTTCAAAAATATGATCTCCTAGATGAGAAGCCTCGTAATCTACCCAGTTATCAGCATTTTCTTGCTTCACTTGAAGTTTAGCTTGGATTCCTTGTCGTTCAGTATTTGATCCATCCAAATATAATTTTCCTTGAACCACAATTTGTTTTGATAAATCAATCGTTCGCTTTCCAAGGTCTGTTACATTTTCAATCGTTGCATTAGTTAAATCGATATGAGGAATCACTGCGTCTTTTAAATATGTTTTCTCCGATCGATTGCCTTCTTTATCAATAGCCACAACCGCATAATAGTATTTACGTCCATTTTCTAAATCATTAATGGTCATTTGATTGGTAGTTGATGTGGCAACTTGCTTGTAAAAGGCTCCTGCAATATTCGTTTGATAAATCGCGTAGCTTTCTGCATCCCCATTCCAAGATAGCGTAACCTCTGATTCTCCTTCTGTCACCATTATATCTTTAACTGGTCTAACTTGCGCTGGAAGCTGACTTGCGATCAGCATTTGCCCAGACATAGCTGATATATTTAGTTCAACTTGATCATTCCTAGAAGTTACTTTTACATTTGATAGTTGATCTTGAAACTCTACACCGTTAGGCAAGACGTCTTCAATGTCTACTTTTACCGTTTGGTCATTTTGTCCTCTGTTTATCGCTATTAATGAGGCTTTTTTATCATTCGTACGTGCAAACACCATCACATCATCTTTTGCATAAACGTGGTGCAAATCACCGTAAGCAAACAAATCTTGATGATCTGTTCTCACTTTTCCAATCTTTTTGTAATGATCAATTAGCTCTTGATCTTCTTTTCCCCAAGGATACGTACGCCTGTCATCTGGATCGGCTGAACCCGTCACTCCTGCTTCGTCTCCATAATAAATTGTTGGTGCCCCTGGGTAGCCCATTTGTATCATAGATGCTAGCTTTAATCGGTTTTTTCCTAATTCATAATTATAGTTGGGATCGAATTCCGCACGATCATACGTACTTGTGCCTCCTCCTAAAAGAAATACAGCTCTTGGCGTATCATGAGACCCTAGTAAATTCATCAAGGCATAATAAGCTTCTTTCGGATAATCTTCTTGTACTGCTAAAAGATCTGCTTCATGTTGTGCCGCATTGCCATTCTTTAAAAAATCTAACACCGCTCTTTCAAAACGATAATTCATAACAGAGTCATACTGATCCCCTAAGAAATATTTCGAAGCATCATCCCATATCTCTCCTAAAATTAACGGTTTTTCTCCTTTTTGAAGAGTCGGACCCGCTCCTTCTATTTCATCTGCTTTCATTTCATCTCGGAACACTCTCCAAAACTGTGGATCCACTTCATTGGCTACATCTAAACGCCAACCAGATCCTCCGTCAAAGATCCATGATTTTGCAACTGAATCCTCTTCTTTAAAAATATAATTAACGAGCTGATCATTGTTATATTCACTATCATAATCAACATTATCTCCGGCTACCGATTTAAACTCTGGTAAACTATCAAAGCCCCACCAAGCTTGATATTCATAATGCTCGGTACCATCTTCTTCCTTCACTTTGTTGTTATCAATATTAAACCAATTATGAAAGCCGTACTCACTAAACCCTTGTCCTTCATTTATAAACTGTTTCGTTACTTTTTCTGTTGCTTCTTCTTCCGATAAACCTTCCTCGTTCATTAAATCATAGATGGCTGACCAGTATTCGTACGCTCCAACTGTGTCATATTTTTTATAACGATCGAAATAAATCGAGTCATCCGCCACATGATTAAATACCCCATCTAAAATTAAGTACATGCCTCTCTCTTCTAGTTCTTTTGTAAACGCTTTAAACTCTTCAGGTGTCCCAAACATGGGATCAACTATTTTATAATCCGTCGCATCATACTTATGATTAGAGGCCGCTTTTGCAATAGGATTTAAATAAAGTGTATTAACCCCTAACGATTGTAAGTAATCAAGTTTGTCAAGAATGCCTGCGATATCTCCACCAAAGAAATCATTCGACCATTGTCCATCTCCCTCATAACCAGCAGAATCTTTCATACGTGGATTATCCGGTAATTCTCCCCACTCTTTATCTTCAATTGGTTGCTTCCCTCGTGCATACTCTTTTGCTTCATCATTCTTTTCATTCCCATTATAGAAGCGATCCGGGAAAATTTGATACACAACCGCTTCCTTCATCCAATCAGGCGTTTGATAAGCTGGATCATAAACCGTGAGCTGGAATGTTCCTGCATTCGCGTCGACCGCACGACCAATAGATCCTTCCCCACTATCTTCTCCGTATTCCGCTATCACATTTCCGTCCATTGCAATAAACTTATATCCATATAATCCTTTTTGTTCTGGTGTAAAAGTATATTCCCAAAATTCTAGTTCTCCTTTTCCTTCTACTTCTGTCCATCCAGCATAATCCATATTATATGTTAAAGAGTTTCCAGATGTTGAATCCTTAAGGTAAAGGTTTGCCGCAGTTAAATCCCCTTTTTCAGCTGCTAAACGAAGCGTCACTTCTTCTCCAGCAGGAATCGCTCCGAATGGACTTCTGTAAGCTTTATTCCATGTATCATGGTAAAGAAGTTCCTTATTAATAGAGGCACTCTCCTTTCCTGAATCCGACTTTCCGCTTGTTGTGACGGTTTTCGCATTATGGTCGTAAGTAAAAGTTATTTCGGAATCTTCTTCTACAGTCAATTTATAATTTTCTTCAGGATACGCTTCAGTATCATCCCACGTATCCCCTAAAACAATTTTAAATTGATATTCTCCAACTGGGACCATTGTGGAAAACTCATATATTTGATTATATGTAGAATCCTTCAAAAAGGCAGTTGATTCAGATAGAGACCATTCTCCTCCCTCCCCAATAATAGGCTGAAGGTTCCCAACAAGCCTAGGCTGTTTTTCAGTTTCAATTGGTTGATATTTTGTCGAGTCTGTAATCGCATTCGTCCCATCATGATAGTAGAACGTTACCTCCGTATCTTCACTAATTTCTAATTCTATGTTTCTTCCATTAAAACCTCCTTCCCCGTAATTTTCATCCCAGTTTCCACCAATCGCAACTTTATACACATAGCTTCCAGCAGGTAGGTCTCCGGTTAATTGATAAAACCCATCACCCTGATAAATCATTTGAGTCATTTTTGCTGCCGGGTCCCATTCACCCGAATGTCCTAACTCATCTTGAAGATCTCCAACTAAAACGACTCGTCTTTCAGCTAGAGTATCCGCTTTGTTTGAAGGGGATTGTTCAGCAAAAACAGATATAATCGGATGTGCAAACGTTTGCAAAAGTAAGCATACAATAGCTATAAATGAAAATAATCTTAACTTATTCTTTCTCACAAAGATTCCTCCTCTATATATCGTTTGGAAAATCGAGAATATTAAAAATTTGTTTATAATCTGTAAATCTCCTCCTCTCCCTTTTTTTGCGCAAACGCTTGCAAAAAAATATTAAGAAAACGTTTACATTCATATCAAATTAATATTGTCACAATCTAGTTTAAATTTCAAGAGACTTTTTGTCCGTTGGATATTTATAGAAGAGGCTATATTGGGTTCTAAGAATAAAAATAACGCAATTGATTCTTACTATAGATAGCATTAATAGGATGTTAGGTGAACACTATTCATTAGCATGGATGTTTCGAGGATAATATACTGTTACATTTTATTGTTTTTTCTAAATTGGGCTATATGGATCATAATTACAGGCTTTGATTTGAGATTTGCGATGTTTGCCTGTTGATATATAATAGAATAAAAAGACTCCTATCGATTTCTTATATTTTGTAAAGTTGACACCATAGGATGTCATAGCATTATTGACCGGATTATCTAACCCTTCATCATATTTCAACCCGTTATTTTTGTTACAAGAAGTTGTTCAAAAAGTCATGAAAAATTGCTGTCGAATAACTTTGTTGTCTCGCTATTCCACTCCTCATGTACAGAGAACGTACACTGTGGTGCTCATAGCTTCGTCGCCTCGTTCTACTCGGCCCTTTTCCCCCTACTTTTTGAACACGCACTACAACGGTTTTACATGGAAGTAAAAACTCCTGATTATAAAGAAAATTAGGCAGAAACTTTCTTGTGATTTTATGAACAACTTTGATAATCATTGAACTACTTTCGTTTCTTTCTCCTATATATAAAAACAATAAAAACAACTACCAGAATTAGTGAAAAGTAAATTATTTTTGAGTATGCTTCCATATAAACGATAACTATCTCCCAAGAAGATCCCAAAAAAGCCCCTAAACAAACAAGAACGGTATTCCAAATGAGAGTGCCTAACGTTGTTAACACTAGAAAAATAACCATATTCATGTTTGACATTCCTGCAGGAATAGAAATGAGACTTCTTATGAGGGGAACAAATCGACAGAAAAACACTGCCCATGGCCCGTATCGATCAAACCAACTATCTGCTTTGTAAATGTCATTCTTAGTAAGACGTAGGAAGCTGCCCCATCTTTCAATTACTTTCTCCAATCTCTCTACATCTAACTGCCTCCCCACTCCATAAAGAGCTAACGCTCCAATTACAGATCCTACAGTAGAAGATAACACAACACCTACCACTCCTAGTTCAGAAGTAGTAGTTATGAATCCTCCAAAAGTTAAAATGACTTCTGAAGGAATAGGAGGGAAAATATTTTCTAGTGCTATTAAAAATAATATACCAAAATAGCCGTATTCATTAATGATATTTATTAACCAATTCTCCATAGTAGGCTCCTCAAAAATTATATTATCTATAATACCCTTCGTATTTTAGAAGCACTATTAACTTGAGTCAATTTCACAATTACTTTCTATGAGCTTAAATGCGAATATAACTGAAACTTTAATCTGTTTCATTACAGAAAAAAAGAACATAAATTTAGGCTTATTTTGTTCGTGATTTTTGTTTTTGAGTTATGAAATTGATTCACTTATTGGTTACAATCTAAAATCTATGACTAGTGTAGTTAGTTTCTTTTTAAGTGAATTATTAGATGGGCTTCACTGTCCTTCCTTTGAGTACGAAATATAAGGTTCCCCAGTTTTTCTTTCAAAACTACTAGCACCTATTCTATTACTGACGGTTTAGGGATTCTTCTTTTGTTAATTTTTGAATCTCAACCAGTTTAATTTGATGTGCATTCTTAACAGCAACTTTAAATTCATATTCGTCTATTACAACAGATTCCCCTTCTTGTATACTATAATTTTGCATCATTATCCAGCCACTAATGGTATCTACATTCTCAGAACTAATGTCTAATCCGAACAAATCATTTACTTCTTCAATTAACATTTTGCCATCAACAATTTTATGCTGTTCACTTAAATGACGAACAGATGGTTGTTCATCCTCATCATATTCATCACGGATTTCTCCCACTATTTCTTCTAAAATGTCTTCTAATGTGACAATCCCAGATGTACCTCCGTATTCATCATAAAGTACCGCGAGAGGAATTTGTTTTTTTTGCATTTCTACAAGCAAATCATGAATTAAGATTGTTTCTATTACTTCTATGACAGGACGAATATAGGATTGCTCATCATTCCTAACCCCCTGCACAAAAGGAATAATTAAATCTTTGAGATTAATCATACCAATAATGTCATCTTTATCTGTGCCAAAAACAGGGTATCTTGTATATTTTTCCTTTCCAATAACCGCCATCTTTGTTTCAAAGGTATCGTCAACATATAGCCCCACAACTTCTGTTCTAGGTACCATTATTTCTTTAGCAGTACGATTGTCAAATTCAAATATGTTCTCTACATATTTATATTCTGATTGATTAATTTGACCACTTTTATAACTATCGGATAAAATTAAACGAACTCTTCTTCTGAGTGTACAACTTCATGTTCTGACGCTGGCTTCATCCCAAACAGTCCAACTAATAAACGGGCTGATCCATTTAAAATCCAGATAAACGGATATGCCAACTTATAAAACCAAATTAGTGGCTGAGCAAATAATAATACAACTCGCTCTGCTTTTTGAATAGCAACAGTTTTCGGTGCTAGTTCCCCCACAACTACGTGTAAAAATGTAACAAACGAAAATGCAAGAATAAACGAAACTGTGCTCGCTGCTGAATTAGAAAAATTCCAGCTTTTAAATAATGGCTCTAACAAATGATGTACCGTAGGTTCCCCAAGCCATCCCAGTCCAAGTGCTGTTACCGTAATACCAAGTTGACATGCCGATAAATACTCGTCTAAGTTTGATACTACTTTTTTAGCTGCCAGTGAACCACGTCTTTTTTTCTGCAACAAGTTGATCAATACGTGTACCTCTAACTTTTACCATGGAAAATTCAGATGCCACGAAAAATCCTGTAAGTCCAATTAAAACCGCAATTAAAATTAAATTAAATATCTCCAAATAATACTCTTAGTTCGTTGAACTAAGAGCTTCACCTCCTGTAAAACTATATATATTTAAATTTTCTCATTACCCGCATCAATTTCATAACTCGAAAAATAAACAAAAACACGAACGATATATTCAAATAAGTGTATCTATGTTCTTATTTTCCATAATAAAATTGATTCATATTAATTACTTGTCAGTCAAAAGTTTGACACTATACATAACGCAACCTTTGCAATAATATAATTAATAAGAGACATTTCTTCTCCTGCCTCTTACTTTTTATTATACTTTATCTATGAACTTACGGTAAAGTTCGTCCGCTATCTCATGTATAGATACAATATTCTGCAGTGCTTATAACAAAAGTTTTTTATTTTTGAGTAGGATACGGTTTTCCTGCTTCACGATAGGCACTCTTCTTTTCTTCATCAGTAAAATCTCCAACTTCAAATAAAGCATCAATTACTGCTTCTGACTGATATTCTTTTATAGATTTTACAAGTTTTTTGAAGATATTTTGTTTAAGTTCATTTTTCCCTTTACTTTCTGCTTCTCGACGTATTTTTTCTAATTCTCTTGCCACGACAGACATATTTTGAAAAACATCCCATATTTTTCTTCCGCATCTTTACTTAAGAATCCACTTACCAATACGTAAATCATCCCTGATAACTGAGCTTTCAACGAATGATCAGGTAATTCCTGAAAGCTTTTAATAATATAATAGGCGTCGTTTCCAATATCTTGTTTTTTCTTATTATACAAAGGAACATAAACTAATTCCATTCTTTCTTTAGCATTTTAAATTGTCCCTGAATCTTTCCTTATCTTATCTAATATTTTTTGGTAGTTTTTCTTATTATATTACATCTCAAAGATGATGTTATTAATTAATCACTAAAAAGCAACAACATTTTGAAAAAACAAAGATGCTGACAATAAATGCTCTAGAGGATGAACATTTAATATTGTCAGCTACATTGCGAAGGATTTTGGAGTCAATTTTTGATTTTTTATATTAAAAGAGGTTGTTCAAAAAGTCCTAGGATGGCCAAGCATTATCGTTAGTCACAGGACGTGGGTGAACTTAGCCTGTGTTCCTTTAATTCACCACCTCGTTCTTGTCTAGCTTCAGCCCTTACATCGGAGACGCCTAAAGGATTTAGGTGGATCTACGTTAGTCACAGGACGTGACTGTTCTTAGTAGATCTTTAGAAATAGTCAAACATTTAGTGAAGGTAAAGAACACCTTCACGTTATGTTCGCCTTATACTGGTCGGCGATGCACACGATGTGCTAGCATCATCGTTAGCCGCAGGACGCGGCTGTTCTTAGATGATGGACTTACAAAGAGCTTCAGCTTTTCTATTCAACGTCCCTTTTTCCCTACATTTTGAACATGCACTAAAAGGATTACGTGGATAAGAGACATTCAATAAAAAACTTTGGATTACATTTTTATTATTCTGCTAATTCTTTCGAGGATTGTTGATGATTTGGCGAGCTCATAAAGCGAACAGATTCAGCGACTACTTCTGTTACGTACACTTTTTTACCTTCCGCATTTTGATAATTGCGTGTTTGAATTCTTCCTGTCACCCCTATAACAGATGCTTTTTGACAATAGTTCGCCGTATTTTCAGCCGTTCTCCCCCAAACTGTACAATTCACAAAGTCGCTTTCAATAATACCGGCATGACTGCGGAACGATCGACTAACAGCTAAGTTCATATTGACAACAGCTTTCCCTTCGGGGGTATACCTTAAATCAGGGTCTCTCGTCAATCTTCCAACTAATATCACTTCATTAATCAAATGATTTTCCTACTGAAAGCATGAACGGACCTTACTTGGACACCACCGTAAATACCGTCTCAGTAGCCCCTCCTTCCTATATAAAAATGGCGCTTTTCCATACAAATTTTTTTATTATCCCCCTCTCTTATTTGTATAATCTAAGTATATTGGGTAGCATCTCATTTGAAAAACGACGAAAATTATATTTTTTTGTTCTATTTCTTAGGAAAATGGAAAATTTCCTCTATAGAAAAGAGATATTTCTAAAGGTAATAAAGCAATAATCGACAGTATTTAATTATTTTCAACATTTTCTTCCGTATTATCGAGCATATGGAGATATATGTTATAATTTTAGGCATAGTGAATAGGGTTATCAGGATTTTTACTTAGTTCTATATTAATTTAATGAAGAAAGTGAGGGTTTTTGATTGAAAACATTTAAGCTTGTCGGTCTAAAAACAGTTAGAAAAAACAATGAGAATAGTTTAGAAGAGCTTCCATTAGCAGATGGATTAGTCATTAATAAAGAAGATGGTGAAAATTCTTGGATGGTAGAGGCCTTGCTCTCTAAAAATTACCGATATTTTTTTGAAAAAGCTCAACAAACTGGGGAAGAAATACGCATTTATGTCACCATCACGAAGAAAAGTAATAAACCAGCTCAAATAATGGCAAAGGTTCAGAAAATCACAACACTCTCCGAACATGTCTCTGTACTATTGGAAGGAAGAATGCTTACTGGACGTAATGAAATAGACTCCGAAAAGCTACTAAGCGACTTAATTGTAAAGGGATATGCAGGTGACCAGTTATTAACTGCTTTTAAGAAGGAATTTAACAATAGAAAGAAACTCCTTACCGTTGAAAATAAAGATTAATTGGTTTTCCAATGGGCCGTCACCTTTTACATAGAAAGGCTGTGGAACCAATGAGATCACTATCAAAATTTGGAAAAGTAAATTTGTTTATCGGAGTGTTTTTTACTATACTTGGGGGCTTTCTAGTAATATCAGAATTGAAAGAAAACTCTTTCAAACTAACTCAAAGTTCAGGGGTTGCGATTATACTAGGCGGCATAGCCATATTAATATCCACTAGTTGGTTGAAAAAAGATGATGACGACTAGATTTAGGAGAAAGATTGGGTGCTTATTATAAGTTGGTCATGATTAGTTAAAAGGAAAAATGAATGAAAAGTAGAAGAAGGACTAGATGAAATCTTCACCAATAAAGAGATATTAAAGTATGCACATAAATACAAATATATAGGGGTGGCGGTTTTATGATTTTACATACAGAAATAGTTGGAGATGGAGAGACTATTGTTTTTCTTCATACTGGGTTA
Organism: Bacillus carboniphilus; assembly: GCF_020524035.2. Lineage (NCBI taxonomy): Bacteria > Bacillati > Bacillota > Bacilli > Caryophanales > Bacillaceae > Bacillus > Bacillus carboniphilus. Next base: position 2,368,959 of record NZ_CP129013.1, read on the forward strand.
CAGACAGGATTGACTGATTTTGAATCCCAAAGGAACTACTTTTCTCAAAACTATCAGGTAATAGTTCCTGATTTAAGAGGCCATGGTAAGTCCAGTCATGATGACGTATCTAATTTCTATTATGACTCTGCAAACGACCTTTTAGAAACATTTACCTATTTAAACATAGAATCTGCACACATTGTTGGCTGTTCTTTAGGGGCCGTAGTTGGGTTACTTTTTGCTAAAACGAATCCTCAAAAGGTAAAAACGTTAACCCTATCTGGTTTAACGGCTGAAAAACCTTCAAACTGGGCCGAATTACATCAAGAGTCTGTAAAACACCAATCGGAGCTCGTAAGGAATGATGAAATAGTCACTTATTTTAATCAACTTCATGGAGAAGGATGGCAGAGGTTTATCGAAATGGGGAAAGACGAGAACTTCTATCCTTTTGATGAAACTAGGGATCTAACAAACTTACAGATGACTACCTTATTTATGGTTGGAGAAGGTCTAGAAAGTGAGAGAATAGGAGCAATTCTTTATCCAAAATTGAATAAAAACGTCCATGTCTCTATCATCCCTTTTGCCTCGCATTTAGTTCATACAGAGCAACCTGAACTGTACACCAATGTACTTGAGGCTTTTCTCGACTCTAATATGAAAACCGGATGAAATAACATTTCCATTTTGGAAGGAGGGATATTATCAAAAAATATGGATTTATCTCGATTTTGATCTTCTTAATGTCCTTGTTGGTTTATGCTAGTGAATTCTTTACTGATGAGGATCTATTTCCAGGTCCTTTGTTAATGTTTTCAGTGACAATTTTACCTGTTATTGGTTTAGTTGCCTCTCTAAAAAGTAAAGGAATCATAAAAGTCATTGGTATTATTGGAAATTCTTTTATTCTTGTTTGGGCAGTCATTCTCCCAACCATCGTAACCACATTTTTTTGGAATCAACCGTAAACTATATATAGATAAAATTTTTTTTTAAACAAAGTACAGTCTCTTCATATACAGAATTGGATCATATGTATTTATTCTATCTTTTTTTCCCAAAAAAAGAATGGCAAGAGCCTTTTCACCATTCTCCTCTATACATCTTTTAAGGCAAACGTTATTTCGGCTTCACAGGCCACTTCTCCGTTCACTGTGGCAGTTCCTTTTCCTTTACCTATAGCGCCTCTTGCTCGTGTAATTTCCACTTCTAAACGTAGTTGATCTCCCGGCTTGACCTCTCGTTTAAAACGACAGTTGTCGATTCCAGCAAAAAAGCCAATTTTCCCTTTGTTTTCATCCTTTTTCAACATGACCACTGCTCCAACTTGAGCGAGTGCTTCAACCATTAATACTCCTGGCATAACGGGATATTCAGGGAAATGTCCTGGGAAAAAGGGTTCATTCATTGTCACATTTTTAATACCAACCGCTTTTTTTCCTTCTTCAAATTCGATTATTTGATCTACCAATAAAAAAGGATAACGATGAGGAATAATCTCTTTAATTTGTTGTATATCGAACATTTTTTACCACCTTTACTCATCCGTTTCTTTTTGAACTAAATCTACGATATGCCGCCATGTAGAAGCTTTAAAAACATTTTTAGGTTCACCATCACCGATTACACCGTATCCAATCATTGCCCCAGTAACGGCGGCAAGCGCCATGAATACAAGAACGAGAACGATTCGAAACCAAATCGGGATGAGACGGATACGAATTCTTTTTGGTTTTTTCTTTTTATTCGTCTTCGTCTTCTCTTTTCGTTTAACTCGTGTATCATTCTTTTCTTTCGTAATTGGTTCAGCCACCATATTTAAAACTCCTTCTTACTATCTCACCGAATTTATTAGCCCTAACATTTGGTCACCTATTGTAATGGATTTTGCATTGAGCTGGTATGCTCGTTGAGTGACCATCATATCTGTCATTTCTTTTGTCATATCAACATTTGAGCTTTCGAGAGCTCCTGGTTGAACTTTCACTTCGTTTCTCTCTAAATAGGTTACCACATTTATAATCTCTTGGTCACCTATATTTTTTAAGGAATATAGATTATTTCCTTCCTTTGTCAGTAGTTGTGGCTGATCCAATTGTACGATTCCTAACTGATTTTGCAGGTCATTTTCAGATACGATAGTCCCCTGTTCTGTAATCGTGAGCCCATGATTATTTTCATCAATGATGATAGGATTGTTGTCATCTCCTAGTACAGGGTGCCCATTTGCAGTCGCTAACATAAATTGATTATTCTTTGTTTCAGAAAGATAAAGCGACCCATCTCGCGTATAGTGCACCTCACCATCCACCAAAACTTGCAAAAAATGTTCTGGAGATGTAAAAGCAAAATCTAGTTCTCTTCCTGTCATCTTCAAGGATCCTTGCTGAAAATTCAGTTGACTTATCGCCTTTGCTCCAACACCAGAACGAATTCCATATTCGGTCATTCGCCCTACTTCTTCACTTTCCTCTGGTCCATTATTCATTTGTTGTCTAACAAGTTCAGAAAAAGTAGTAGTTGTACTTTTGTACCCATTTGTATCGGTATTCGCTAAATTGTTACTTATTGAATCTAATTGCGTTTGAAGTTGTCCCATCGTATTTGTTGCGGTAATCATTGACCTAAGCATTTAGCTTCCCCCTATCTTAACCGACCAATTTCATTTACTGCCTTATCCATGCTTTTATCGTAAGCTTGTACTACCTTTTGATTGGCCTCAAACGTTCGGTACGCTGTTAACATTTCAGTATAAGATGTTTGAACATCAACATTCGACCCTTCTATGAAACCTTGATTCAATGTGTAGCTTACGTCTGCAACATTAGCTAAAGGTAAAGTTTCCTCATTATTTATACGATATAAATCATTACCTTCCTTTACTAAAGTCGATTCATCCTCTGCAACATAAACTCCGATACTTCCTACCTCTTGACCATTCACTATAATTTGCCCATTTGTATTTATTTGATAATCATGATTTTGAATGACCAATTCGTTTCCTTCAGATGAAAGGACAGCACTATTATGTAACGTTAAAACACCTTGATCATTAATAGTAAAGTTCCCATTTCTCGTATATTTAATATCCCCTTGTTCATCCTTAACGGCAAACAATAATACTCCTTGCTCCATATTGTCTTGCATAATAGCAACATCACTCTTTATGCTAGTTTCTCTCAAATCCCCTTGTACAAAAGAAGGAATAAATTCTTGTACATAAACACCTGTATTGAGGTTTCCAATTGGCTTGCGAGTAGTATATTTCATCGAGGAATCAGCAGGAAGTTCTTCAGATTTATTGAGTGATATGAGCATTTCTGGAAAGGATCGCATGGTGGATTGATCTGCTTTATAACCAGTTGTATTAGCGTTGGCAATATTATTCGAGAGCATTTCCGTTCTCCTTTGCTGCGCTAACATTCCTGAAGTTGCTGTGTAAAAGCCACGAAACATTTTTAAATCCTCCTTACAAAAATTTGTCCATTCGGCGCACACGCCTCCGGGATTGAATGAATCAACATTGCCACAGAACGTGTGATGACCTGAACGTGACTAGCGCGGTCGTTGCCACAAGACGTGACTGTATTTAGTTGATGTACTTTTTATTCGCTTGAGGTCCTTCTTACTTATTGTGGCTTAAAAGGTGTTAACGACTCTCTTCAACAACCAGTTTTAAACACACAACCTTTCAAAAACACTTTCTACTTTTATCGGTTCATTTTAACCTAATCTTGAGCTAAATATTATGAAAAATGGACCGATAATTAAACTATGTGAAACGAATACAATTAATTAGTATGAAAAAAGGCAATCTCACATGTGTTAAGACATATGGATCACCCGTCAGTTTTATCCTAATTTACGCTTCGCTAGCTTGTCAATATTCTCTAGCATGATTCCGGTTCCAATTGCTACGCATTGCATTGGATCATCAGCAACAATTACAGGAATCTTTAATTCGTCAGTTAAGAGTTGGTCTAATCCATGTAACAAAGCACCGCCACCTGTTAAAATAACGCCCTTATCGATAATATCTGCTGATAATTCTGGTGGAGTTCGTTCTAAAACGCCTTTTGCTGCTTGTACAATTAAAGCTACTGATTCTCTTAACGCTTTTTCAATTTCTTCAGAATTTACTGATATAGTTCTTGGTAAGCCTGTCACCATATCTCGGCCGCGAATGTCAATCGATTCATCTCTTCCACCAGGGAAAACAGTGGCTACCTTCACTTTAATATCTTCAGATGTACGTTCACCAATTAAAAGCTTGTACTCTTTTTTAATGTAATTTAAGATCTCATTATCCAATTTATTTCCAGCCATTTTTATAGAGGTTGAAGTAACAATATCTCCTAAGGACAATACAGCAACATCAGTAGTACCTCCGCCAATATCAATGACCATATTCCCGCTCGGCTGAATAATATCCAACCCAGCCCCTATAGCTGCTACTTTAGGTTCATCTTCTAAGAAAACTTGCTTTCCACCACTTTTTTCCGCCGCCTCTTTTATTGCCTTTTGTTCAACAGATGTAATATTGGTAGGACAGCAAATTAACATCTTCGGTTTTGATAAAACACCTTTAACATTAAGCTTGTTAATAAAATGCTTTAACATTGCTTCAGTTACTTCAAAATCCGCAATAACTCCATCTTTTAAAGGGCGTATTGCCACAATATTACCAGGAGTTCTTCCGACCATACGACGAGCTTCCTCACCAACAGCCTTCACTTTTCCAGTGTTTTTATCAATTGCAACTACAGAAGGTTCGTTTAAGACAATCCCCTTACCCTTTACATGTATAAGCACATTTGCCGTACCTAAGTCAATGCCAATATCCCTAGCAAACATCTTCTTATCCTCCTTAAATAGTTCGAAAACAAGTTATAGCCAATAAAAAATTATATCATATATTGCTAGACTATGTAAGTTTTTGTCGTTGACTTTCTATATATTTATGGGAGTTAAATTGCATATATTTCTAAAATAGAACTCAACATAAAACAGCGTGAACACAGCAGAACTTTTTACAGACAAGACTTAAACTCGTTTTTGAATTTATTGGGATTTTATTTTTAGATTTGTGTATTTGTACTATCAATGCATTATAACGACATAAATACTTGGCCTTTCAGAGAAGGTAAACAAGCATTTCACATGACAGTATCTAAATAAAAATAGGATATAAAAAGAACCGGTCATTAACCGATTCTTTTTTTTACTTTTTCAAGATTTCTTCTTTTTTGTATTTCATCTTAGTTGCTTCTCCACCTCTTAGATGACGAATGGACTTATGATAATCCAAAATCTCCTTCACTTCAATGGCTAACTCAGGATTAATTTCAGGCAATCTTTCTGTTAAGTCTTTATGAACGGTACTCTTGGAAACTCCAAATTCTTTCGCAATTACGCGAACGGTCTTTTTCGTCTCCACGATATATTTCCCTATCTTGATAGTACGCTCTTTGATGTAATCGTGCACACTACTCTACCTCCCTAATATGGATGTGAGAAGTGTGAAATGAGACTCGCATAGAAAGGGTATGTTAATAAATCCATCGAATTATTGGGTGTTTTACTAATGTAATCATGTTTATGATAGATCTTCACGATCTCTCACCTCATACACTCTCTTTGTTGGTTTGTAACATTTTATTAGCTTGGTTGAAGATATATGCTACAAAAGTCAAGAGGGACGAGGCATTATTTATAATTTTATCATATTTAGCTTTTTAAAAAATTAGATAGCGCTTGTCTTACAACGATGAGCATAATGAATAACTTGGAATGATTTTATTAAGAAAGGCGCAAGCGCCCGTCTAGCGACGCAGGTGCTTATAGACCCCCGCATGAGATAAAGGAAACACGAATAGCCGCAGGCTTCGATGTTGACTTATCGTAGAGAGGAGGGCGAAGCATCACCAGTCGCTGGGCGCCGGAGCTAGACAACGATGAAAGCACTGTCTTATTAAGGACAAAGTTTATACTTTCTGATCTTATAAGAAAAGCGCAAGCGCCCGTTTAGCAACGCAGGTGAAAAGGTACCTCAACTGAGTACAGTCACGACGCGCGAACTAACGTTGACGCTAGCACTTCCTGTGCATCGCCGTATGAGATAAAGGAAACACGAAAAGCCCGAAAGCGGAGGATCTACTAAGTTCAGCCACGTCCTGTGGCGACGTAGATCCACCTCCCTCCTGGAGGCGTCTCCGTTGAATTATTGTAGAGAAATGGAACATCATCTAAAGGCGCCGCCCACGTCCTGTGGGCAACGATGATGCTAGCACCTCCTGTGCGTCGAAAGCGCTACCAGTCGCTGGGCGCTGGATCTAGACAAAAATAAAAGCACCATCCGAATAAGGACAGCTTTTTATGCTTTCTTACTCTATAAAAAAATTACATGCGCATCTGGAGTTCATTACAAGTTATAAATTAAACTTATTCATGTCCAGAAAAATCTAGTTTGAGATCCCACTTTTTAGGTCAGCTTGGACTTAATTGTCACAAAAGTAATGGAAATTGTATAAACAAATATTAAAACAACGACAAATTTCCCGAGAAATAAATCAATTAAAGTCGAAATACAGTTAATACTTTTTATTTCACAAATGATTCACCTACTTGTTAACAGTCGCTATTCATAAGTAAGATGAGATATTATCATTTCATCAACAACAAAAAAAAGCCACCTTATCAGGTAGGCTTCATCATTTAAGAATCAATGGAGTCGTCAGAAGTTTCAGGTTCATTTGAAGACTCTTCATTATCATCTTCTGATGAACCATCCTCTGTCTGTTCTTCTTCACTTTCCTCTGTGTCAGCTTCAGATTCCTGTGCATCAACAAAGGATGAGAGAGATTTTTCTATCCATTTTTCTGGGTTGTATGCCATATCATCTTTGCGAACTTCAAAATGAACATGGATCCCATCTTCTGTATTAAATTGGTTTTCGCCAGCTTTACCTAGGACTTGTCCTTGCTTCACTTCATCGCCTTTTTCTACTTCGACAGACTGCAGTGATAAATAGCGTGTGACCACACCTTTTTCATGCTCAAGTTCAATTACATAGCCGAAAAGGGGATCTTCCTTAGCTTCTAACACAGTTCCACTAAGAGAAGCTACGACGTCAAAGTCCTTTCCATCTTCACTTGCAATGTCGATACCTTGGTTTGGCTGATAAGTGTTATTATAAAAAACAAGGGCTGCTTCTTGCTCTTCTGGTGTTCCATCATCTTCATAGAACTTCTTCACAATCTTAGTTGAAGCGACATCATTTATTGGCATTTTAAAGTTTTCTAAAGCTGCATTTACTTCTACTGCCGGCTCATCTCTGAATGAAATATCTGTACTTTTCTCTTCTTCATTTGATAAAGATTCGTCATTGCTTGCACTTTGATACCATAAAACTCCTGACAGAATAGCGGCAGCACTAAGTAGATAAATTGCGGGTAATACCCACTTCTTTCTCAAAATCTTTCGAAAATCAAATTTTTGAGAAGAACGATTTTTTTCTTCCTCTCTCATTTCATCATCACCTCAACAACCATTCTGAACCAGAATCAAACAATCTATACATAAAAAAATGAATTTTTTGCATTTAGTATCTTCAAACCCTTTCGATTTTATGTATTGAAAAATAAAAACAGTTAGACTGAACAATGAAATTCTTAACGAGGAGACATTACTGTAAGAGAGGTGGGAAATCCCTTATCATTTATTCTCATTAATTTCAAAAAAGTTCAAGTTGTTGAATGGTCATCCTTAGGATCAGAATAAAATAACCCTATTTGTTAACTACACTAGTAGTGTAAAATCACTTCTCTCATAACCTTTCAAAGTAACTAGATAGATTCCCTTCTATTCCAGACTGATTTTATCTATATTCATATCATTCGCACTATCAGAATCAGATTCCAATACCGGTTTACCATCACATTTTCACTAAGGCTAATTCCACTACTAGAATGACTTGTGGCTGAAAAAACAACGGCAACATTGATTAACACAGTAAAAAACTTTGAAAACATATAAAATTCCCTATTTTTCTCAAAGGAAGCTAGTTCTTGATGTTTAATATAAATTATTATCTATAGATTATAGAAAAGAAAGGGGATTATTAAAAAAGTGTATCTTTTGTCATTCACTATCATTTATTGTGTAGTAACACAGGTTTTGAGTATAGGCTATCTACCTGCTATGGGAGTTTATTTAATAAGTTTAGGCATGATCAAAGGATTTTCTAGCGAAGAATTAAAAGATGTCTTTAACTTCAGAAAGACTAAATATTTGTACGAAAAAAACGGATTTAAAGCCTCGATAATAGAGTTATTGTCTTTAATGCTCATTTTTATCCATTCATATATAATTGATTATGAGCCCTTATCATTTTTTGAAATTATATATTTGTTCTTTCTGATTTCATTTGTATACCGCTTTCTATTTTGGGGGACAGCACAGACAATTGAGGAAGAATTCAACTCTAAGAGGTCGTTAAGATAAGATCTAGCATTAAGGAGGAATGACTATGAATAACAAACAATGGAGTGTCGGTATTCTTTTATTTGATGAGGTAGAAGTGTTAGATTTTGCAGGACCATTTGAAGTTTTTTCTGTTACTTCAATTGATGATAACGAATATCCATTTGATGTTAAAACAGGATCTCAACAAGGAGAACTAATACGCGCCCGAAATGGGTTGAAGGTACATCCTGATTATCGTTTTGAAACAATGCCATCGTTTGACATCTTAATCATCCCAGGAGGACCAGGTGCTAGGAAAAACGAGTTTTACAATGAAGATGTAATTGAGTGGATTTTTAATCAAATGAAAAATGTTCAATTGATGACTTCTGTATGCACAGAGGCTTATTTATTAGCAAAAGCAGGATTATTGACAGGACGACAATGCACCACTCATTGGAGAAGCATTGAAAAATTACAAATAGAATTTCCAGAAGTCGATGTAAAACAAGAGGTTAAATTTGTAGATGAAGGAAAAATCATTACATCTGGAGGTATTTCAGCTGGAATAAATATAACCTTTTATATTATTAACCGCTTATTGGGAGCTGAAACTGCTCAAAAAACCGCCAAAAGAATAGAATATGATATTATAATTAAGTAATCATAATCTTTAGGAGAAGATCAATGTTATACCTTCGAAAAATAGTCATAACTACACTACCTTTTATCTATATGCTTTTAATATGGTATCTATCTAGTCATCCTAGTGATGCGATTGTTCAAACTCCTTTTTCATTTGATTCTTTCTTTAAGGAGTCACTACATTTAATAGAGTTTGCCATTCTTTATTTTTTATTTATTTGGGCTTATTCCTATTACCGGCCGATTACTAATAAAGTACAACTCTTATTTGCTTCTTTGGCTATTATTTATGGGTTGATAGATGAAATTCACCAATCTTTTGTTCCATCAAGGTCAGCTACTCTCATAGATTTCGTGAAGGATACAATCGGAGTAGTCGTTTGTTGGTGGATATTAAGAAAGTCGAAACTTTTTAAATAAACGCCTCCTCACTAAAGTACAGAGGCAGACTAAATCCCCAACGAGTTTTGTGGGCTAAAGCCGACTATAAAAAAACGACTTTATACCCCCCTGCTGTTACACAGGTTTTCCGCAATTTAATTTTGGTATAGAAAATAAAGAAACTAAGAAAAACCAGGTGTGATTAAAAATCACACCTGGTCCTTTTTGGTGCTCAGAATATCCTCAATCCTGTATTCCTTCCCATGAATACCTTTATAGTATTCAGGATACATGTCTTCTCCACATTTTTCACAGGAGAACATAGGGGGGACGGCTGGATCACCTCCATCCATTAAATCAAAATCTCTTACCACTTGTTGTGGAATCTCTTCTTTTTCATGACACACTAAACAAACAAAGTTGATGCTCTGTTTTGATTGGGCCATTTTTTTTTTTTTTTCTTGCCTTTTTTCGGTGTTTCGATACTGGTGAAATGATGAATCACCCTTTCTAAATAGGCTCTTGTCGTGGTACACAAGGCCACCTTGATTTCTAGTCTACCATTTTCAAGACAGACTTCTCCCTTGTATTCATAGTAACACTGGCATTTTTCACAAATAAGAGGGTCTCTCTTACCACTTGATACGATTCGTTCCCTCCATGTCTGACGGCGCATTGTTTTCTTTGCTTTCACTATCCAGCGTTTCGCTTTCTGTTGCCATTGACATAAGACTTTTTTACTCAAGCCCTTGCATCTCCTTGAATACATCCCATAATGACGAATCGTCTTAAACTGTTCATCTGGGATATGACGAATAAGCCTAGAGATAAATTCCTCTACACTGATCGTTTCTCTCTTTTCTTTTCCGCCTGTCTTATCATGATACGTAAAGGTTACCTTTTGTCCGTCATATGCCTCGATCCGATTCAGTCCTATCGCAGGTCGACGAATATAACGGCCAATATAGCGAAGTTGTTCTTTTACATTCCCTTCCTGTTTTGGCGCATGCACATAGAAGCCCTTCCCATTATTGTGAAACGCCTGTTGTAATCGAGGTTGTATTCTCTTCTTTTCTTTTTCTGACACACCTCTGCGTATGAACTTTAACACCACGGTCTGCCACTGCTTTCTTAACATTTCAAATGGCAGATAATCGTACTGTTTCCATTCCCCCTTTTTCGTAAGACCTCCCATCGTCACTAGCATATGTACATGGGGATTGAAATTCACTCTGGATCCGAAAGTATGTAAGCCTGATATGATTCCAGGGGTCACTTTCGCTTTCTTTTTGAAAAATCCATGATTAATCGCACGCCTCGTCCATCAAATCTTTTAACAGATGGCGATGAAGCAAAAACACATCACGCAGTCCTTCATCAATTGTAAAGATGACATGACGATGATTCACCACCTGTAAGACCTCTTCTGTTAGTAGTCGACTCCATTCTTCGCTTTCTCCTACTGAACAAGTGGTACAAAATCGCCCCTTACAACGATACGGAACCTTCCTGACATCATGGCAACCTTCACAAACAAATAGCTTAAATCCATTTTTGGGATTCCCACACCCTCTGAATTTCTCTATTTCCTTTCTTACTATTGGACGGATTTTAGCTCCATGTTTCTTTTGAAAGTGATCCCAATGGTTATGTTTATCAAAGAAAATTTGTTTTAATATATTATTCTCCATGACATCAAAATACCACAGTTTCTAAGACTGTGGTAGACCCGAAATTATATACTTTCTTATCTTTTAAGAAAAGCGCAAGCGCCCGTTTAGCAACGAATGATGAGGAACGTCAACTAAGTACAGTCACTTCCTATGACTAACGCCTGTGCTAGCACATCGTGTGCGTTGGAGTTGCTGGGCAATGGAGTAGACAAAAATAAAAGCACCATCCGAATAAGGACAGATTTTTATACTTTCTTACTCTGTAAGAAAAGCTGTTTGATCGCTAGGATCAAACAGCTCTTTCACCCGAACATGAACTCATTCACTTTTTAGCCGTTTCTATGTAGGCCGTTAATAGTGGGTCTGCATTATTAATTGCTACCCCTTTATAGTAATGATTAATGATTTCATTATACGTCTTTCCTTCTTGAGCCATGAAATGTGCTCCGTACTGACTCATTCCAACTCCGTGACCGTACCCTTTTGTCTCGACTACCACTTCATCTCCATTGACTACCCACGAGAAGTCAGAAGACTTTAAGCCAAGCTGTTCTCTTATTTTTCTACCTGTCAGTTTCTTACCATTTATATTGACTGCTTCTACATAGCCGCCTTCCGTTTTTCCTACAATTTCACCTGCCGAATCCGCCGTTATTTCTACACCTAGCAATTGTTCAAATTGGTCAATGGAAAAAACCTTCCGATCTAAAAATTGAGGGGATTGCGAATCCCAAGAACTATCCACACTCTTTAAATAAGGTAACTCATTCTCCCAATAAGATTCAGAGTTTTGTGTCTTTCCGTTAGATGTAGAAAAAAATGCAGCATAAATAGGTTGATCATTAAAAGTTAAAATTTGACCTTGTGTCGCCGCTACTGCCTCAGTAATTTTTTGAATATTTTCTTGATACTGTTTTCCCCATTTGGTTTTGAGCTCTTCTTGACTACTATATACTTGGTGGTTTTGCGTATCGGTCACATCCGCCCCTTCAGGTACACTGTCTCTTTGATTAGACAATAGTTGTTTAACAATGAAGGTTCTTGCTGCTAGGGCTTGAGCTTTCAGTGCTTCTAATTCAAAATTCACAGGCATTTCAGATGCAACGACACCAACAATATATTCCTCTAAAGGAACGGTTTCTATTTCCTTTTGATTTGATCGATACACTTTAATAGCAACGGTTGACTCTTCTAAATTTAACGTTTTGACCTCCCCCTCTTGCTGGGTTCCTTCTGAAAGTACAAGTTCTTTTGGTTCATTGACAAAGAGCACTAATATAGCAGGTATTAAGAGAATAATTAAAAATGTTAGGGAAAAAACAAGTGCAATGATTTTCATCCTGTTCATTAAAGAACCCCCATTTCAAAAATGACTATATAGTTCATAATATGGAAATGGACAAGCTTTTATGCTCGAGTTAATGATAATTTTATTTCTTTGACAATCTACTGTTTAACGCTCCATTCATTGGTTGCATCTTTTATCATCCCCATCTTAAAATCAACTATTTCTTTTATTCTCTTTTCTGAAGTATAGCCTAAAAAATACTTTTCAATTTCCCATGCTAGCATCATAGATGTATGATCCATTAATAAATAATAAAAATCCTTATAATAGCTTTCATTTTCAATATGAAGGCCATTTTCAAGTAAGACCTCCCTATAAATTTTCTTCACAAACGTTATCAGACGCCTATCATATATATCTTGCATCAAGATAGTAATATCCCTTAATGGTGAACCTAATGAAGCCCATTCCCAAATAAGAAAAGCGTAAGCGACCGTTTAGCGACGCAGGTGCTTATAGCCCCCGCATGAGATAAAGGAAACACGAAAGGCCGTAGGCTTCGATGTTGACTTATCGTAGAGAGGAGGAAGAAGCAACACCAGTCGCTGGGAGCTGGAGCTAGACAAATATATTAACTATGTCTTACTAACTTCATTATTTGAGGCTTTCTGAATTTTTAACAAAAATGTGCACTCTTATTCTAAATGAGGGTCTCCATGTGTCAAAACATTGGGACATTTGATTTTATAGTTATGTATATTATATTTTTCATACATTTTCTTTACTACTTCGATCCAATTAGAGTCAACCCACTCTAAATTCAGTGAAGATAGCCTTTCTAATTGAGCACAGCACCAGTCATACCATTCTGTAGATAGTTGATGTACAGGTAATCCTTGAGAAGAGACTGTATGTACCTCTGCCAATTTAGATAAGATTTCTCTTAAACACTGTTTTTTATCTTCTAGTGCAAGTTGGTTAAATATTTCTTTTAATGGTTGCCCGAGATCTTCCATTAAAATCGCTTCTGGATACTCATTCCATACGTGTGTGACTGGAAGGAATTTATTTATTTTTGGTAAAAGTTTATTATATATTTCTATTTCATTGTTTCGATCTTCAGCGAATTCCTTATAAATGAGGATCCTGGTCTTTTTATTTTCATCTAATAACTTAAGCCGTTTAATACACCCCGCGTGTAATCCACTGAGTGGTTCTTGTTCTAGTAACATCCAGTTATTTTCTATTATACGTTTTTCTAAATACATGATTATATTAATACTTCTCCTCCGAGTGCATTTGATTTTTGTAAAATTAACTAACTTCACTAAACCTTACTATTACCTTTTCTTCACTGACAACCAAATCCCCTTTTAAACATGAATACTTTTATTATTTAAAAATTAATTATATTAAGAAAAATAAATCTTTATACTAAAAAAGACTTACCAAAAATATATCGATAAAAATGTATAACTTTAACGAAGAAAGGAATGATATATAGGGTAGTTGAGGAATAAAGAAAAAAAATGGATATAAAAAAGAAGCTAGAGATAATCTCTCTAACTTCCTTTATCGATATTCTTATGCATTCAAATCTTGCACAAGAGGTGTCTCCACTGTTGGCATTTCGACTGTTTCTTTTACTCGTTCGATATCTGCACCAATACTTCTTAATTTTTGGTGGAAATCTACATAGCCACGATCTAAATGCTTTAACTCTGTTACACGAGTGTAACCATCTGCTGCCAAACCAGCAAGCGTTAGGGCTGCAGCCGCTCTTAAATCAGTAGCAGCTACTTCAGCGCCTTGAAACAGGACTGGACCGTTTAAAATAACGGATCGTCCTTCAATTTTTATATTGCCATTCATACGTCTAAACTCTTCTACGTGCATGAAGCGGTTTTCAAAAACAGTCTCTGTTATCATACTTGTTCCATTAGCACGTAATAATAAGGCCATCATTTGAGACTGCATATCTGTTGGAAATCCCGGGTGTGGCATTGTCTTAATATCAACCGCTTTAACTCATCTGGACCAATGACTCTCAGTCCTTCTGGCTCTTCAATGATTGTTACACCCATTTCTTCCATTTTCGCTACGAGCGAAGATAAATGTTCAGGAACAGCTCCTTCAACAAGGACGTTTCCTCCTGTTATCGCTGCAGCCACCATAAAAGTTCCTGCCTCAATACGGTCAGGAATAATGTTATGATTTACTCCTTTAAGCTCTGTAACTCCCTCAATTCTAATAGTTCCAGTTCCTGCACCTCGAACCTTTCCACCCATAGCGTTAATATAATTCGCTAAATCAACAATCTCAGGTTCTTTTGCACAGTTTTCTATTTGAGTCGTTCCTTCTGCTAAAGCAGCCGCCATCATAATATTCTCAGTTGCTCCAACACTAGGAAAGTCTAAATAAATTTTTGCTCCACGAAGTCTTCCATCAACTTCCGCATCAATAAATCCGTTTCCGACCTTTATTCTAGCTCCCATAGCTTCAAAGCCCTTAAGATGTTGATCGATAGGGCGAGAACCAATGGCACATCCACCAGGAAGCGCAACTCTAGAATGACCTAATCTAGCCAAAAGTGGTCCCAATACAAGGACAGAAGCTCGCATTTTGCGGACATATTCAAACGGTGCTTCGGTTGTTAGCTCCCTTGATGCTTCCACGATTACTGTGTTATTGTCAAAGCTGACATCAGCACCTAAATGCCGTAAAACCTCATTGATCGTATAAACATCGGAGAGCGCGGGTACATTACATATAGTACTTTTTCCTTCACTTGCTAACAAGGATGCAGCGATTATTGGTAAAACAGCATTTTTAGCACCTTCTACTTTTACTGAGCCGTTCAACCTCTGACCGCCACGGACGATGATTTTTTCCAAGGCATTCCCCTCCGCGTCCCATTTTCTCTATATTAATATTCAGATGTAATGATTGGTGTGCCTACTACCACCGTAGTAATTTCATCCAACCCTACTTTTTTTTCTCTTAAAGCAATTTGAATGTTCAATTCTTGGTTTGATGTTTGTAGCTTTTGTTCCCACTCTTCATTGTATGCAGATACAGAAATGAAGTTAGGTTCATTAAGCATTTCGATTGTTTTTGCGTTAAATTGTTTTAAAAGTGAGTTTGCTTGTTTTTGCAAAACACCTTCCATTTTACCACTAAGTGTGCCGTTCACACAAGCAAAAATTTTCACATCTTCTCCCATTATGTCGACTATATGAGAGCTGACTGTTTGTTTTAAAAGGTTTTCCATGCGTGAAGTTCTTTCTTGTGTAGCCTGATAAAGGATATACGATTGAGTTGATTGATTTGTGAGGGTCGTAACAATCTGCAACGTTTCTTTAAGATGTATATCAGTATTGATTCTCTCTCCCACTAATTTGGACGTTTTTTCGTCCTCTATCATGCTCCAAGTATAAGGACGCTCCAGATCCTGAATTTGTTTCATTAATTCTTTACGTTCTTCTCCATCTATGTTGACTCGTTTTTTTGCATACAATGACCAGCCACTTATGTCAACATGCTCATCTTCCAATCCTTTTACAATTTCTTGAACTTTCCCTACTTCATTTTCAACCTTATATAATGAATGAGCTCTAAATGCTTTCGGCACAATTAAAAATGTAAGGGTCGTTACTAACATCAAAAATATGATCCACCGTTTCATAACCGCCACTCCCTCTCCTTAGTACCATTTTTACCTTTAGAGAGAAGAGCATACGTGGAAAAAGTCGTCAATGCTTGACAATTTTCAAAAAGAAAAGCGCAAGCGCACGATTTGCGACGAAGGGGCTTGAGCACTCCGCATGAGATAAAGGAAACACGAAAAGCCGAAGGCTTCGATGTTGACTTATCATAAGGAGGAGGGCGAAAACTTACGAGTCGCTGAGCGCTGGAGCTAGAAAAAAGTAAGGCGCAAGCGCTCGATTAGCGATGACAACATGGCTATGAACATCATCTAAAATCAGCCACGTCCTGTGGCTAACGATGATGCTAGCACTTCCTGTGCGTCGAAAAACTAACGAGTTGCTGAGCGCTGGAGCTAGACAAAAGAAAAGCGCAAGCGCTCGATTTGGGACGAAAACAAAGTTAAAGAGTCCATCTAATTAAAAACAAGGAATTAGCACCTTATAACTAAAAAAGATTAGGGGATCTGCTGAGACCAAAGTAAATAATCTAAAAAGAAATTGGAAACTGTAGAAGCTATGACAATGGTTAATAAAATAAGTAAAAGCCTTGCCTCAACCACTCTTCCTTTTCTGATGAAGTATTCTAAATTTAACGCTTGTAGAGCCCACCATGTAATCGCAATAAATACAAGGTGTGAAATGATACTAATTAAAGATATTTGTTCAAAACCCATTTTAAGCAACATCCTTCCGTCAACTAACAAAACAATAAAACTTCATTTAAAGTCACTATGTGATAAGTGTGACCCCAAATGAAAAAAGAGGTGTCGAGCACCCCTTCTATTATATAAAATCAATCTTAAAGAATGACTTCATTTTAGTCGTTCACAAAAACTTTACACTCATAACCAATCAACCATTTGTAAACAGTAATTGACTTTTCTGTTTCTCAGATTATCACATGTTTGATTTGTTATCAATGTACTGTTTTTGGAACTTTTATATCATCGACATGATTGAATAAAGAAGATTTGGAAATAAACCGAATATACAAGTCGCTACTGAACATAAAACGGTAACAAAAGCAAGTCGACCGTCCATTTTGATTGGGGTTAAGTGGTTTTGTTTGTTAAAAAATATTTGCTCCAATATGCGAAAATAAACGGCATACGAAATAATTGTTGCCATAACCATCACGCTAGCAATCATAATCATGGCAGGGTCACTGGAAATTACACTTAAAAAGATGGCGAATTTCCCAATAAACCCGCTCGTTCCAGGTATCGCCGCTAATGAAAGAAGAAAGATGGTCATTAAAATGGCGAGAAGTGGCGACTTCTTTCCTAAGCCAGCAAAAAGAGAAACCTCCTCATGCCCTTCCGCATTTGAAAGAAAATAAGTGATGACAAACGCGCCCGTTGTCATAAATAAGTACGCAAACAAATAAAACCAAATTCCCTCTATATAGAGTGGACTTTGAAAAGCTGAAAAGGCAGCCAAAATATATCCTCCATGTCCGATTGATGAATAGGCTAACATTCGTTTAACATTTGTTTGGCGAAGCGCCATAATATTTCCTATTAACATGGTTACACAAGCAATTCCACCAATAATGACTTGGTTTTCAAGCAAAGCTGCTTCATAGACGGACAAAAACAACCTCATAAAAAGAATAAAACCAGCTGTTTTTGACACAATATTCAAAAATAAAGTTGATGAAATCGAAGACCCTTGATAAACGTCCGCAACCCACATTTGAAAAGGGAATGCACCTATCTTAAACGTTAAGCCGACAAAAATAATAAGAAAAGACACGGCCGATAAGTATAACAACTCACTATTTTGAGTCGTTAAAAGAGTTGAAGCTATGACCTGGAGATTTGTTGAGCCTGTTATTCCATATAAATAACTCATTCCAAATAACGTAATAGCCGTGGACACTCCCGCGTTTAGAAAAAGCTTAATAGCTGCTTCATTCGCATGAAGGTTCTCTCGATTAAACGCAACGAGTAAAACACTACTAAGCGTTAGTAATTCAAGCCCAATGAATAATGTCATTAAATCTCCGCTGGAACTGATGATCATTGCTCCTAATAGTCCCATAAGAATAAAGTAAAAAAATTCACTTTTTGGAGGTGCCGTTAATATAACAAAGCTTGCCCCTATTAAGAGGAGGAGTTTGAATATCTTTGCAAATTCATCTAAAACAAACGTGTCATATAAAATAACAATGGTACTTTCCTGATATAGTAAAACGAGCAGAACTAGTGCTGTTAAGGTTGCCATCAAGCTTAAATAACGAAATGAAGATCTTTGTTTTTTTGAAGGTAAAAATAAATCAAGCATTGTCATAATGGTTGCCATACCAATGATCACGAACTCTGGAAGCATCCCTTGCCATTGAAAGCTTAAGAGCGTTTCAATATTCATCGATTCACCTCATTCCTTTAACTAAAAGTTCAATTGGCTCTGCTATTGCACTAGACACTACCGAAGGAAACACACCGATAGCAATAATCATCAAAACAAAGAGGAGAGCAGATGAGAGCTCCAATCCGTTCAAATCGGCCTTTGGCTGTTTTGCATGTCCTTTTTGCACAACTGAAATAAAGCGAACCATATAAATGACCGTCACAAGAATGCCCACTACGGCTATAGATCCGAGGAGAAGATTTTGGTTGAACACACCTGTAAAGACTAAAAATTCACTAATAAAACCTGACATACCGGGTAATCCAACGGAAGCTAGACAACAAACGATAAACATACTTGCAAGTTTTGTCATCGAAGAAGACATCCCTGAAAGCGAGTTATAATCGAGTGAAAGTCGTCGGTCTTCTAAAATGACAATTAAAAAGAAAAAGAAGGCGGTGATAAATCCATGCGAAATCATTTGAAAAACCGCCCCTTGAACACCAATCTCATGGATCGAACCAATCCCAATTAATACGACGCCCATGTGAGAAACACTAGAATACGCGATCATACGCCTCAAGTTCGTTTGCGCTAAAGCAATAAATCCCCCATATAGAAAGTTGATTGTTCCTAAACCAATTAGCCAACTACTAGCCATTGAAGCTTGCTCAGGAAAAAAACTAAGGGAAAAGGTAATCAGTCCATACCCGCCTATTTTTAATAAAACTCCGGAGTGGAGCATGACAATCGAAGATGGAGCATGCTGATGAACGTAGATCATCCATGAATGAAAGGGTACGATAGGTAGTTTAATTCCAAATCCAATCAAAAAAACTGTGAATAGAACTGTTTTTTCAACGTTTGTTACGGTAGATAAAGTAGGGATCATTTTTTGAAGTTCAGAAATCGAAGTCGTTCCTGTTTTCGAAAACAAATAAACAAAAGCCATTAAAAGTAAGAGAGAACCTAGTCCATTGTAGAGCAGATAATAAAAACTGGTTTTCCGTTTTTCTCCCTCTCCCCAATTTCCAATTAAGAAGAACATGGGAATTAAGGTTATTTCTAAGAAGATAAAAAACAAAAATAAATTATCGGCTAAGAAAACACCTAGCATGCCAAATTGTAAAATAAACAGCAAGGTGTAAAACCCTTTCACATGTTGCTTCACATAAACGGATGCAATGGCAGATAAAAAGGCTAAAATAGAGGTGAATAAAATCATAATGACCGATAAACCATCAACCCCTAATTGAAAGGGTAAAGAAAACGGCTGATCCACTCCTAAAAAAATCCAAGTGCGAAATTCGGAAAAACTTTGCAAGCTTCCTTCCCTCATGTAAAAGATATAAAGAAAGAGAGATAAAATAAGAGAAGGAGTCGTGCCTACGACAGCCATCCACCTAATCAACCGTTTCTTTTTTAATAGTAGGATAATGAAACAAGCGATTAATGGTGAAAACAACAAAATGGATAAGTACAACTACATCCACCCCCTGATCA
This sequence comes from Bacillus carboniphilus, assembly GCF_020524035.2. Taxonomy (NCBI): domain Bacteria; kingdom Bacillati; phylum Bacillota; class Bacilli; order Caryophanales; family Bacillaceae; genus Bacillus; species Bacillus carboniphilus. The sequence goes on from NZ_CP129013.1 coordinate 2,388,956, forward strand.
AGAAAGAAACCATTAAAATGATGGATAAACCGATAAATGAAAAACTAATGTACCTTTGAACTTGACCATTATGAATGGTTCCTCCCACTCTACCTAGGAAAAGAGGCATTTGCACCATCCACTTCGTCATCCCTCCTACTACATACCGTTCAATAAAGGTGAGCAAGTCACTGAGCTTTTTAGTCCCTAATACAAACGTATGTTGATAAAATTCATCGATATAAAGCCCGTTTTTAAGTAAAGGGAGAGCGAAATACGATCGTTTTTTTTGATCGTTCACATAGGCTAAACCCGCACCAACAAGCGTCATTATTATTGAAATAATCATGATCCAGATTCCTTCATGGTTAATTGAAGGGAGCGTTATTTCAGCCATGATCCAATCATGAAGAGGCTTATAGACAAATCCGCCACCGAAAGAAAGAACCGCTAAAATCGCTAATGGGATCACCACTGTAAGAGGAAACTGAATCGTTTCATCAGATAGCTCTTTTTTAGGTAAAACAATGCGAAAGAATAATCGAAACATATAAAAGGAGGTTAAAAATGTTGTAAGGATCGCAATAAAAAACAACAATAAGGAACCTCTTTCCCATAAAGCGTATAAAATTTCTTCCTTACTATAAAAACCTGCAAAGAAAGGAAAACCACTGATAGATAACGTTCCAACCAAAAGGAAAAGACTGATGATTGGCATCTTTCTCCAAAGCCCCGATATTTCATTTATCCTTTGTGTATGAAGGGCACAGATAATACATCCAGCTACTAAAAAGAGCAGTGCTTTAAAAAATGCATGAGTCATTAAATGAAAGATGCCTGCAAAATATCCGAAGGAACCTAATGCTAGCATCATGTAGCCAAGTTGACTAATGGTCGAATAAGCTAATATTCGTTTAATGTCATCTTGAACAGTCGCCTGTAAAGCTGCAAACAGAGCTGTAATTGCACCGACTATAGAAATGATCAAGAGCGTCGATTCAGACTGGGCAAACAGTGGATAGAGAGCTGCTACTAAATAAACACCTGCGGCCACCATTGTCGCTGCATGAATTAAAGCGGATACTGGAGTAGGTCCTTCCATTGCGTCTGGAAGCCAAATATGAAGGGGAAACTGCGCTGATTTTCCTACAGCTCCCCCAAACATTAAAACCGTAATTCCTATAAGAGAGGACTCCGAAATCTCATTATTTTGCACAGCAAGGAATATTTCCTCAAACTGAAGGCTTCCTACTTCCCAAAACAGAAGAATCATGCCAACAAATAGAAAGAGATCTCCGATTCTCGTGACTAAAAAAGCTTTTCTCGCTGCTTCAATGGCTTCTTTTTTATGAAAATAAAAGCCGATTAATAAAAATGAGCCGACGCCAACCAGTTCCCAAAATAAATAGAATTGAAGCAGGTTTGTCGTCATGACTAACCCGAGCATAGCAAACGTGAAAAAGCTAACATATCCAAAATAAATGGGGTATCGGGCTGTTTGAGCCATGTAATGAATGGAATATAAATGAACGCAAAAACTGACTAACGATACAATTAAGAGCATTAATGCGTTTAAAGGATTGATTTCAAATCCTACATACAATTCCATAGAACGAATATTCACCCATTCAACATTGGTTGTGAAAGACCCATTCTTTATTTGCAGAAATAAGATTATGACTGAAGACAAAAAAGTAAGAGCTACAAGACTCGTTGATATAACCGCCACCCGCCTGTTATTTGACCAAATAAGACAAATCAGAAACGACAGAAGGGGTAAAACAGGAATAATCCAAGCCCAATTCATCATTATGGATGCCGTTATAAAACCTTTTAGATGTTGTTCAAAAAGTGTAAGTTCATACACCTGTTGCCCCACCATCCCTTTTGAACACACGCAGTGATAAGGTTTTTCCTGCTTCATCATAAACAATCTTGGTCTATTACTCCACAGGCGTAAATTCGGATGCGTGGCACCCTATAAGAACGGCGTTTTCAACTCCTTGTCAAAGATTGACCGATTTCTTATTTTATTGAATCGTAGTCCTTCAAGTCGACTGATTTTTTCAGTCGATAAAAAGAGAGAATGATGGCTAACCCTACTGCTATCTCTGCAGCGGCTACCGTAATAATGAAAAGAGAAAATACTTGTCCTGTTATTGACGGAAATGCTCCATAGCGACTAAACGCCACCAAATTTAAATTAACGGCATTTAACATCAATTCAATGCAAATAAGGACGACGATGATGTTTCTTTTTGTCACTGCGCCGTACAATCCAATACAAAAGAGAAACAAGGCAAGCAATAAATAGCTTGATAAAGGATTCATCGCTCTTCCTCCTTATTTGGTTTTTTAGCAACCACGATTGCACCGACTAAAGCGACTAATAATAATATAGAAACTAATTCAAAGGGAATGATATAGTACGTATAAAGCATCAAGCCAATCTGTTCGGTATTGTTTTCATGGAAATCAACATTCACTACATCAAGGTTTAATGGAGCAACCCCCATGTATATAACAGTAGCGAAAACGACGAGAGATCCTATAATAATTAATCGTTTGAACCATGTAGAGAATGCACTCGCCTGATCTGTATGATCCGTTAACATAATGCCAAATAAAAGCATGATGACGATGGCCCCTGAATAAACGAGCACTTGAACAACGGCCACAAACTCCGCAAGCAACAAAACATATAAACAGGCAATACTTAAAAAAGTGACAACTAAAGAAAGAATCATATGCACCACTTTGGTCACATTTAGCATCATCACACTACCGGAAATCGCAAACAAGGAAAGGACTAGAAAGGCAACATATTCCCCGGTAGCCACCTTAATTCTCCTTCCTTACGTTTGTATCATTTTCATCCAACCACTCCAGATCCTTAAACAGTTCATCCCGACTATATTCGGCAAGCTCAAAGTTATTCGTCATGACAATCGCTTCTGTCGGACAAACTTCTGTACAAAGATCGCAAAGAATGCAAATCTCAAAATTAATATCATATGTCTCAATGATTTTTCCTTTTTTGTTTGGATCAGGATGCTTTTTTCCCGTTAAATGAATGCAGTCCGTTGGACAGACATTGACACATTGATTACAAACAATACATTTTTCAGGGTAAAACTTTTGAATCCCTCGAAATCGATCTGGTAAAGACAGCGGTTCATTTGGATAATCATAGGTGACTTTTTTCTTCGTTAAATTTTTTAGCGTATACGTTAACCCTTTTGCTAGACCAATCATTTTATCACCTCAATTAATTCTTGAAAAATGACCGTTACAAATATATTCACGAGCGCAACCGGCAACAACACTTTCCACCCGAATTCCATTAACTGATCCGCACGAATCCGTGGGAAAGATACGCGAATCCAAATTAAAATGAAGACAAAAAAAGCAAAGCTTTAAGGCAAACCATATTGGGCCAGGAATAAACCCTAAAAAGATTACTGGATACCAGCCACCAAAAAACAAAATTGTCGTTAAAGCCGCCATGGCAAACAAATATACGTATTCTGAAAGCATGAAGAAAGCAAATCGAAATCCAGAATATTCCACGTGATAGCCTGCGACGATCTCCGATTCAGCTTCTGGCAAATCAAAAGGCGTTCGATTGAGCTCAGCAATAGAAGCAATGAAAAAGATCATAAATCCCACAGGCTGAAGAAAAACAAACCAAACGTCCTTCTGTGCATGAACAATATCCATTAAATTTAAACTGCCCGTTAACAAAATTACTCCAATAACAGACATGACAAGAGGAATTTCATAAGAAATCATTTGCGCGGCTGCTCGCATCCCTCCTAACAACGCGTACTTATTATTGGAGGCCCAACCAGCCGTGACAATTCCAATCGTAGAGATTCCAGAAATCGCGATATAATAGAGTAATCCAATTCCAACATCGGCAAAATGAAAAGTGTCTGTAAAGGGAAGAACAGCTAGCACAAGAAAGGCGGGAACAAAAGCAACAACTGGAGCTATCATAAATAGTGGTTTATCCGCCGCTTTCGGAATCGTATCTTCTTTTAAAAGTAGCTTTAGTACATCTGCAACAGTTTGCAATAACCCCCATTTCCCTCCAACTTGATTTGGCCCTATCCTCCCTTGCATAAACCCCATGATTTTACGTTCAGCTAGAATACCATATGTAACAAATCCTAAAATACCTGCCATAAAAACAATTGTCATCGAAAAGAAAATGATCATCGTATTCCAGCTCGGAGACGCTTGTAACAAATCACTGACCATTATCCATCCACCTCTCCCAGCACAATATCGATGGCTCCTAAAATGGTAATTAAGTTGGCAATGTTTTCACCTTTCAATAAGTACGGAAGAATTTGCAAGTTAAAAAAAGAAGGCCTTCTAAATTTTAATCGATAGGGCTCTTTTTTCCCTTCACTGGCAATATAGCAGCCAATTTCTCCTCTTGGCGACTCAATTCGAACGTACACTTCCCCTTTCGGCGGCTTGATCATCCTCGGAACCTTCGCTTGAATTTGTCCTTCATTCGGAAACTGCTCAACAGCCTGCTCTACTATATTCAAGGATTCCTCTATTTCTTCTAATCGGCATTGATACCTAGCAAACGCATCTCCTTTTTGTCTAATAGGAACGTTGAAGTTAAATCTTTCATAAATTGAATATGGCTCCTTTTTGCGAAGATCCCAGTCAACCCCTGTACAGCGTAGATTTGCTCCACTTAACGAGTAGCTGATGGCTTCTTCTTTTGAATAAATCCCAACACCTTTTACACGGTTTAAAAAGATTTCATTTCCTGAAACGAAATCATGATAACCTTTTAGCTGTTCTCGCATATAAGGAATAAAGTCACGAACCTTATCGATCCAATCATCCGGAGCATCCCATTTAACCCCGCCTATTCTCATATAATTAAACGTTAGGCGCGCTCCCGATAATTCGGTTAGTAAATTTATAATCATTTCTCGCTCCCGAAAGGCATAAAGAAATGGACTAACCGCGCCTATATCTAATAAATAGGTCCCCCACCAGACAAGGTGACTGGCAATTCGTCCAAGCTCCATCGCAATGACGCGTAAAAATTCTGCTTTCTCTGGCACTTCTAAACCCATCAACGTTTCGACGGCGTGGCAAAGGACATAATTATTGGTCATTGCTGACAAATAATCCATCCGGTCTGTATAGGGAATGATTTGCGTATAAGTCAAGTCTTCAGCTAGTTTTTCAGTCCCCCTATGTAAATAGCCAATCACCGGTGTTGCTTCTGTAATGATTTCTCCTTCAATTTTAATGACTAACCGAAATACACCATGCGTACTCGGATGTTGAGGTCCAACATTTAAAAGCATTTCCTCCGTTCGAATGACCACCTGCTACACCTCCACATCGTAAGGCTCATAATCTTTTCTAAGAGGATGTCCTTCCCATTCTTCTGGGAGTAAGATTCTTTTTAAATTAGGATGATTAAGAAAGGCAATACCCAATAAATCAAACACTTCCCTCTCTGGCCAATTCGCTCCTGGCCATAGCGCGACAAGTGATTCAATTTGTGGGCTCTCCTTGTCTATCTTTACTTTGATCGCAACGGATTGATGGTGCTCAAAAGAAAATAAATGAACGTAAATTTCAAGGTAATCTCCATAATCTGTCCCATGCAAGGTCGATACAAAATCGAAAGCTAGTTTTGGATGGGTTTTTAACAGCTTAGCTACTGAAAAATAGGGATCTTTTTTTTACAATCAATGTTGGAACATCTTTGGAGTGTGAATTAATAAAGGCTTCTTCTAGTGCTTCTACTGTGAGGTGGTGATTGATAATCGATTGGTATTTTGATAAGTAGGGATCTTGTGGTGATGGTATTGTCGATTCTTCTTGTTGGGGTTTTTGGTCTTGCTCATTTTTCTTGGCTAATGCTTTTGCTTTTGCCGCTGCAGCGGCTTTTTTCTTAGCAAGTTCATCCTTGTTTGATTCGTTGCTAGTATCCGTCATTTTAGCACCCCTCTCCTATTACTAATATGCTTTATTAGAGGCCTCTTGTCTTATCTTCACCTTTAGCTTATTAATTCCGTAGATTAAAGCAGCCGGATTTGGGGGACAACCTGGGATATAGACATCCACTGGAACCACTTGGTCAACACCTTTGACAACCGCATATGATTTCACATAAGGCCCACCCGCAGTTGCACATGACCCCATAGCTATAACCCACTTTGGTTCTGGCATTTGATCATATAACCTTCTTAAAACAGGTGCCATCTTTTTCGTTACTGTACCAGAAACAATCATGACATCAGACTGACGAGGAGATGTCCGAAAAAAGGAGCCAAAGCGATCCAAATCATAATGTGAAGCCCCTACGCCCATCATCTCAATGGCACAACAGGCCAATCCAAAGGTCAGCGGCCATAACGAATTGCTCCTTGCCCAACCTTTCAATTGTTCCAAAGTCGTTAAAAAAACATTGTCCTTTAACTTTTCCATTTCTTGATCTGAAATTGAGTTTAAATTTATTTCCACGTTAACACCTTCTTTTTCCATGCATATAACAACCCTACTAAAAGCATAAAGACAAAAATCAGCATTTCTACTAGTGCGAATATTCCTAATTTTTGATATGCAACAGCCCAAGGATATAAAAAGATTGTCTCAACATCAAAGATCACAAATAACAAAGCGACCATATAATACTGAACATTAAATTGAATCCGTGACGAATGAAACGGCTCAATTCCACTTTCGTATGTCGTTTGTTTTTCAGCATTTGGAGCTTTGGGCCTCAGAATCCTTCCTATTGTTAACGCAGCTAGAGGTAATAGAATCCCTACCACAAGAAAAACGAAAATCAACAAGTAGCTATTAATATACGTATTAATATCATCACCACCTTATTCAGTTTCTTTAAAGTTAGGAAAGAGATTTTATACTGGATTAGTTGTTTGAATGATTAGTAGTGGGATAACTTTGAGGAGAAATTCCAAAAATGTAACCGCTATCATTATATCATTACTAAGGAAAAATTGGAATCTATTCTTATATGTATAGAAAGGAGAGGTCGTTTATGAGTAGTTTTTGGAATAAACCAATCCCTCTAGCTTCTGGCCAGAGGGATGTTTATACTGTCTATTCGTATGCTTTGAATGAACTTAGTAAAGGCTTCAATTCTTGAAAAGATACATTTTCATCTACTATCTCATAAATATAAAAATTAGATTCTCCTATAAGATGAACATTTTGAGGTGAATTTAATTGGTACCCCTTCCACTCAATGTCGTTGACCGTTAATTCTGCGATCTGCTTTCCTCTTTCTGTATCAAATTCTCCATGCGAACGAACATAGGAATCTTTCCGATATTGACGAACATGTAGTAGCTTTTTTCCAGAATTTCCTTTGTAACGGTAGGTTAAATAACCATGCTTAAAATAATCGTACTTTTCATAGCTTGCAGAGTATAGTTGAAGACTCGGATGTTCAAATTCATAGAGAAAAGGAATTTCTTTTCTAAGAGTTTCTAAGACATTTTCAACATCGCTATGATCATTATTTGATGACTCTTCAAGATGAATTTGATAATCTCGTGGATCAACCTTTTGAAATCCTTCTAAATTTGGTTCAAACTCATTATAGTCAATATCAACATTCACTTTTAGTTCCTCAGGATGAAGGTAATTCGTCATTTGACCTTGTCTATCATACATTTCGTACTTAACCAAAATTCCTGAATCCTTATCTATCCAAAATTTAAAGGTATCTGTATCAAGCACCTCCTCCAATAAAGGAGATTCATTATATTTCCCTTTCAAAACAATGGTATTGTGTCCTAATACGGTATCATTTTGTTTTTCTATCTCCCAGTTTTTAAAATTTTTCAATTTATCGTAAACCATTCCAACTGGATATAATGTTTTGGAAGCTATCGGTGGTACTTGCCAATTATACCTTTCCTCATATAGTTTGTAGATATCTTCATAAAGAACTTCTTCATTAAATACATCATCCAAATGAGCTGTTTTTTTCAGCGGTGTGTCCTCATATAATTCATTCGTATATGTCTGATCCAAAGGAGATTTTTCCCATATTTGACCCTCATTAATAAATGTTTCTACCATTTGAGTTTGTCCATTATATTTAAACGTAGTTTTATGATAGCCTGCAATTTTATTGTTATTACTCAATTTATACTCCGTATTAAACGTTACACTGTCTACCTTCTCCCCATCATAAAAAATTTCGTGATGTTTAAACTTACCAGTTGCTGTGGAAAAATGATGGGCAGAATTCAACATTTTCCTAACCACTTCTTCTTTTGTCATATCACCGTAATACTCTTCTTTTTCTGGAGGTGAATACAAACCTTCACCCTCTGCACCATTAGGTTGTTGTTCAACATTTTTTGGACCTGTTGCATTTTTATTATCATTAGTTGATCCAAGCTCCGTAAAAACGTAATACCCTAATCCAAATAATAAAAGAAAGCTAGCACATAAACTTACAATTTCTTTCATGTACCCATTCTTTTTACGGGACGTAGTAGTGATTGCTCTTCTCACCTTTTCTTTACTATGTTCAGTAAAATCAACATCTTTTAAAACCGTTTGATCCATTCTCCCCTTTAGATGATTAAACATATCTTCCATTGACTACTCCCTCCTCCATCTGTCTTTTTAGTAGAATACGTCCTCTATGCAACCTCGATTTCACGGTCGACGCTTTAAGGTCTAGCATTTCAGATATTTCACTGTATGAAAACTCCTCGTAATAAAAGAGGATAACGATTTCTCTATACTTAATAGGTAAACCCAACACCTTTTCTGATATATACCGATTATCTTCTATGTCGATCAATCTCGTTTCTGGCGATTCCGTTGTTTTAGTCCATGTAGAAAACAGATCAGTAAAAATAAGATTCCTAAAGCTCCAACTCTTCACTTTATCTTTGCATAGATTTACAGTTATACGATAAAGCCATGTCTTATAGGAAGATTCCTGCCTAAATTGATCTAGATTTTGATAGCATTTTATAAAAACTTCTTGGGCGATGTCTTCTGCTAATTGTTTTTGTTTTGTGTATGTATAGGCCAGTCTCGTAATACTTTGACCATATTCATTCATTAGCCATTCTAAGGTTTCATCTTTATTGACTTGACCTTTATTTCTGATTGATTCCTCCATCCTTTAACCCCCTTTCAATAGTTAGACGACGCTGTCCGGATTTAGTTGTACTTTTATTTTAATATAAAAAAGATCCGCAACCCTTTCATTTTGGATAACGACCTTTTACTAGAATTGACGCATTAATATCATCATTAAAGGCATAAAAAAACCACCAACCCATTTTCGGATTGATGGTCTCTCTGTAATTAAAAACCGTTATTTTTAATATTAAGGCGGTTGATGGCACGTTGAAGTGCTAATTCAGCTCGTCTGAAATCAACATCTTCTTCTTTTTGGCTTAGTCTACGTTCAGCACGTTCTTTAGCCGCTTTTGCTCTCATGACATCAATTTCATCTGATTTTTCAGCGGTTTGTGCCAAGATGGTTACCATGTTAGCACCCACTTCTAAAAATCCGCCACTTACGGCAATTAACTCTGTTTCTTTTCCATTTTTAAGGCGTACCGCACCTATTGCAAGCGGTGCAACCATTGGAATGTGACCCGGTAAGATGCCAAGTTCACCACTTTCTGCTTTTGCGCTTACCATTTCAACTTCTGCATCAAAAACTGGGCCGTCGGGAGTGACAACATTGACTTGTACAGTCTTCATTCTTCGTTCCTCCTAGGTCCCAAATTTAAGCTTCTACGCCCATTTCTTTTGCTTTTTCGACTACTTCTTCAATACGTCCTACTAAACGGAACGCATCTTCTGGAAGATGGTCATATTTTCCTTCAAGAATCTCTTTAAATCCTTTTACCGTCTCTTGTACTGGTACGTATGAACCTGGCTGACCAGTAAACTGTTCGGCAACGTGGAAGTTTTGCGATAAAAAGAATTGGATACGACGCGCACGGTGTACCACTAGCTTATCTTCATCCGATAGCTCATCCATCCCTAAAATCGCAATTATATCTTGGAGCTCTTTATAACGCTGTAAGGTTTCTTGTACTTGACGAGCAACACTGTAATGTTCTTCTCCTACAACTTCTGGAGATAATGCGCGAGAAGTTGAGTTTAATGGATCCACCGCAGGATAAATCCCCATCTCAGAAAGCTTACGCTCTAAGTTTGTTGTTGCGTCTAAGTGAGCAAATGTTGTTGCAGGTGCTGGGTCTGTATAGTCATCGGCTGGTACATAAATCGCTTGAATCGATGTAACCGAACCAACACTCGTTGACGTGATACGTTCTTGAAGCTGACCCATTTCTGTAGCAAGTGTTGGTTGATAACCAACCGCAGAAGGCATACGACCTAGTAAAGCCGAGACCTCTGACCCTGCTTGTGTAAAACGATAGATGTTGTCGATGAAGAACAGAACGTCTTGACCTTGTTCATCACGGAAATATTCAGCCATCGTTAACCCTGTCAATGCTACACGCATACGTGCTCCAGGTGGCTCGTTCATTTGTCCGAAAACCATCGCTGTTTTCTTTATAACTCCAGAATCGCTCATTTCATAATATAAGTCATTTCCTTCACGCGTTCTTTCTCCGACACCCGCGAATACAGAAATACCACCATGCTCTTGAGCAATGTTATTGATCAATTCTTGGATTAATACGGTTTTACCTACTCCCGCTCCACCGAACAATCCGATCTTTCCACCTTTAATATAAGGGGCAAGTAAATCAACAACTTTAATCCCTGTTTCTAAAATCTCCACCTCGGTAGAAAGCTGATCAAATGATGGTGCTAGACGGTGAACGGGGTCACGACGAGCATCAGATGGAATCTCGTCATCTAAATCGATCTTTTCTCCTAATACATTAAACACTCGACCAAGCGTTACATCACCAACAGGTACGGAAATAGGAGCTCCTGTATCTAAAACCTCTGTTCCACGAGTAAGACCATCGGTAGATGACATCGCGACTGTACGTACAGAGTTGTCACCTAAATGAAGAGTACCTCTAACGTTAACTCGATGTTCGCTTCGTCATTCGTTTTAATAGTCAAGGCGTTATAAATATCAGGAAGGTGTCCGCTTTCAAATGTTACGTCAACAACTGGACCCATTACCTGACTTACGTGTCCTTTATTCATGCTTTTCCCTCCTAACGTTCTTTACAAATCAACTAATTATTCTAGTGCTGCCGCTCCACCAACAATCTCTGAAATTTCTTGTGTAATTGCTGCTTGGCGCGCGCGGTTATAAGATAAAGTAAGTGAATCAATAAGATCTTTCGCATTATCAGTTGCACTTTTCATCGCTGTCATTCGAGCTGCATGCTCAGAAGCTTTACTGTCTAATAATGCTCCATATATTAAGCTTTCCGCATATTGTGGAAGTAGCGCTCTTAAAATCTCTTCTTGATTCGGTTCAAATTCATAAGATGTTCTTTTTTTTATCACTTTTCACTTCTGATAAAGGAAGTAGTTTTGTCTCTGTCACATCTTGTTGGATCGCACTTACATAATGGTTATAGTACATGTAAATTTCATCAACAATTCCGTCTGCAAATAATTCAACCGTTTTATTGGTGATGTCCTTAATATCAGAAAACATGAGTTCGTCACCGATTCCGACGATTTCATCTATCACATGATAGCCACGTTTTGCAAAAAAGTCTCGACCGATTCGTCCAATTGCAATAATCGTAAACTCATCATTTGTTTGATGACGTTCTTGGATCTTCTGGTAAACAGAGCGTAAAATACTACTATTAAAAGCACCTGCTAGTCCTCTATCCGAAGTAATGACTAAATAAGCTGTTTTTTTGACAGGTCGTTTTTGTAACATCGGGTGCGTTACATCATCACTACCGGAAGCAATATTCGCTACTACCTCTTGAATTTTATCCATGTAGGTTACAAAAGATTTTGCATTGATTTCCGCTCGATTAAGTTTTGAAGCCGAAACCATTTGCATCGCTTTTGTGATTTGACTCGTCTTTTTTGTAGATGTTATTCTACCTTTTATATCGCGTAAAGATGCCAAAGATTCTCACCACCTTCTTGGTTGGTCATTCCTTAACAAAAAGTGTTAGAACTAATTTACACTTTTTTCTAGAGACAGGCTGTGAAATCTTTATTCACAACCCATCTTCACATTTATTCAGAAATTGCAAATGTCTTTTTGAATCCATTGATTGCTCGTTCCATATCCGTATCTTCTGGTAAGTTTCCAGTCGATTGAATACTATTGAGAAGGTCTTTTTCGTTTTCATCTAAAAAGCTAAAGAACTCTTCTTCAAAACGACGAATATCTTCAACAGGAATGTCATCCAAAAATCCTTTTGTCAATGAATATAAAATCATCACTTGTTTAGCAACTTGGATTGGTTTGTTTATTCCTTGTTTTAAGACCTCAACTGTTCTTGCTCCGCGGTTAAGTTTCGCTTGTGTCGCTTGATCGAGATCTGAACCAAACTGAGCAAATGCTTCCAGTTCACGGTATGCCGCTAAATCAAGACGCAACGTTCCGGAAACTTTTTTTCATTGCTTTAATTTGTGCTGATCCACCAACACGAGAAACCGATAGTCCGGCATTAACAGCTGGACGAACTCCGGAGAAGAACAAATCACCTTGAAGGAATATTTGACCGTCTGTAATGGAGATTACGTTTGTTGGGATATAAGCTGAAATGTCTCCTGCTTGCGTTTCAACAAATGGAAGGGCTGTTAAAGACCCTGCACCTTTCGCGTCACTTAATTTAGCTGCGCGCTCAAGTAAACGTGAATGCAAGTAGAAAACGTCCCCTGGATACGCTTCACGACCTGGCGGACGGCGTAATAATAGGGAAAGCTCACGATAAGCCGCTGCTTGTTTAGAAAGGTCATCGTAAATAACGAGTACGTGCTTGCCGTTATACATAAACTCCTCACCCATTGTTACACCTGCATATGGAGCTAAGTATAATAATGGAGCTGGCTGTGACGCAGACGCTGTAACAACAATCGTATAATCAAGCGCACCGTGCTTACGAAGCGTTTCAACCACTCCACGAACGGTTGATTCTTTTTGACCAATTGCGACATAAATACAAACCATATTTTCATCTTTTTGGTTTAAGATCGCATCAATAGCGATCTGTGTTTTCCCTGTTTGACGGTCACCGATAATAAGCTCACGTTGTCCACGTCCAATTGGAATTAACGCATCAATCGCTTTAATTCCTGTTTGTAATGGCTCATGAACAGACTTACGATCCATAACTCCAGGTGCCTCAGATTCGATTGGACGAGTCTTTGTTGTTTCAATTGGGCCTTGACCGTCTACTGGCTGACCTAAAGGATTCACAACACGACCGATCAGCTCTTCACCTACAGGAACTTCCATAATACGTCCTGTACGACGAACTTCATCGCCTTCACGAATATCTTTATAAGGTCCTAAAATAACGATACCTACGTTACTTTCCTCTAAGTTTTGCGCCATACCCATAACGCCATTTGAAAATTCTAACAGCTCACCAGCCATGACATTGTCGAGGCCATGAGCACGAGCGATACCATCACCGATTTGAATAACAGTACCCACATCGTTCACTTCTATTTCAGACTGATAATCTTCTATTTGCTTTTTTATCAGCGCACTAATTTCTTCTGCTTTGATGCTCATGAGTATCACCCCTATCTTTATTTAACTAATTGTTGCTCGATTCTTCTTAACTTTCCTGCAATCGAACCGTCAAAAATGCGGTTACCAATTTTGATTTTCAACCCACCGATTAGCTCTTTATCAACGACATTGTCGATCTTTAACGACTTTTTGCCGACTTTTTTAGCGAACACTTGTGATAATGAAGCAAATTCATCATCTTTTAACGGTCTCGTTGTGTATACAGTTGATTCTGCTACCCCGCGGTATTCATTTACTAGTGCAATAAATTCATCGATGATCAGTTCAATTGCATTAATTCGATGGCGATCCACTAGTAAAAAAAGAAGATTTTGAACAGTCTCTGAAAGTGATGAAAACGATCCTGTTAAAAGAGTCTTCTTTTTTTCCAAAGAAATCTTCGGATGAGCGAGTATTTCTTGTAAACCATCAGTACCTGTGAAAACTTGTTTTACTACACGTAATTCATCTTCTAGTTGAGTTAACGAATTTTTATCTTGGGCGATATCAAAAAGAGTAACGCATAGCGCTTCGCAATAACCTCTTTGCTCATAGCTCTTCTCCTGCCTCTTTTATGTAATCGTTAATCAATTTCTCTTGGTCCTGTTCACTCAATTCTTTTTCAATCACTTTAGAAGCCACTAATACTGATAGAGATGCAACTTGCTCACGTAAAGCCGTAACCGCCTTTTCGCGTTCTTGTATAATTTCCTTTTTCGCTGCTTCTTTAATACGTTCAGCTTCTGTCTTCGCAGCTTGAATAATATCATTTTTCTGAGTGTCACCAATTTTTTTCGCATTTTCCACCATTGCTTGAGCCTCTTGACGAGCTTCCTTCAACATTTCACGTTGTTCTTCTAAGTAATTCTTGGCTTCGGCATGTTTGGCTTCCGCACCATCAATTTCACTCGCAATGTGATCTTCACGTTGCTTCATGAGATCCATAATTGGGCCCCAAGCATACTTTTTCAACAATGCTAACAAAATGAGGAATATAACTAACTGATATATTATTGTACCTAATTCAGCACCACCACCAGAACCAAGTACTAAAAAATCAAATGATAACACGGCCTCTTTTCACTCCCTTCAAGTTGTCAATAAAACGATAAAAAAATATTTTCTCGTATACATCTTTATGGAAAGCGGTGATGAGTCTCGCTCCTTTCACCGCTAAAATCCAAATTTAAGACTTATCGACCTAAAAGGATGAAGCCGAAAACTACACCGATAATCGGAAGTGCCTCAACTAAACCTACACCAATAAACATAATCGTTTGTAGAGCACCACGTGCTTCTGGTTGACGAGCTACACCTTCAACTGTACGAGATACGATTAAACCGTTACCAACACCTGCTCCTAATGCACAAAGTCCTATAAGAATTCCTACTGCTATTTCAATCATTAATAAGTCCTCCTTTTATTATCAATCATACTTTTTACTTTATTATTTTTAATGGTCATGACTCACTTTGTGAGACATATAAACCATTGATAACATGACAAATATAAATGCCTGAATGGAACCTACAAATATACTAAAGCCTTGCCAAACTAACATTGGGATTGCCCCACCCAAAATACCAAGCACTTCATAATGTATTAAGCCTGCTATGAGGCCTAATAAAATTTCTCCTGCGAAAATATTTCCATATAGACGTAGACCTAACGTTAATGTGTTTGCAAACTCTTCAACTACTTTAATTGGGAAAAAGAACCAAAATGGTTTGATAAAGTCTTTACCATATTCGCCAATTCCCTTCATTTTGATTCCATAATAGTTTGTTAGTACAATTACCATGGCTGCTAACGTTAATGTAACGGTTGGTGATGCAGTTGGAGATTTCCACCAGAGATCACCTTCTGCATCATGAATAGCAAATGGAATTCCAAGCATATTGGAAACAAATATGTATAGAAACAACGTCAGTGCGAGCGCAAGAAAGCGTCCACCTGTTTGCCAATCCATCGTGCTTCCAATGATGTTTCGTACAAAATCTACAACCCACTCGATAACGTTTTGCTTACCAGTTGGCTTCATTTGAAGTGATCTTGTACATATTAAAGCTATTATAAATACAATTACACTTGCAATCGTAATCATTAACATGTCAGCACTATTGAAGGTTAATCCATAAAGATCAAATGTAGGAGCATTGTGTTCCAACAAAGTTCACCTCTTTTCCCTATTATGAGCGTAATGAAAAACAAAAAAATCTATGATAATAACGACATACATCGTCATTAAACCAATAATCACACTGTAGATTTGAAAATACTCTGGAAATTGAAGCGCAATTAAAACAGCCAACGCTGCTAAAGCCATTCTTGAGATCGTGCCAATGGAAGGCGCTTTTTGGCCTTGTTCAAGAGCATGTCTAAATTTCACATATTTTTTCTCCATTAACCATAATTGATAGAGACTAAATACTGTCCCAAGAATTAAACCGAGGAAGATTGTTTGAAATGATAAAAATATCCATCCAAAAACATAAATGACAAGCAAAAAAAATATGTACTTACGTGACCTTGTTGCGATTCGTTGAAATTCATCCTGCAAGGTTCATTCTCCTATGATTCATATCATTTTTTTCATTCTTTTGAAAACCCTATCATAAGTCCCCGTTTAGCATACAATAGGGTAAAATTGATGTCAATTAGTTTACCAATAAAAGTGTAATAAAAACGTGATTTTTATCACAAATTGTTCACAAAGTATTATTGACTTTCATTCATTATCTATCCATAAATCCCTCTCTAATGTATCCTCTTTTTCGCCTTTTTTTACAAAGATGAGGGCTTTATATTGTCCTTTTTGGATGGGAAGGTCTTCTTCTTTTACCGTTCTTTCATACAAGCCACGATCCATGTTGTTTTGCCAGTCTAAAAAACCTTTAAATCTGAGTGTGTCAGGATCATACAACGCAATACCCATTTCATCTGCTCCTCCAGGCAAATACATTTGGTACATAAAACTTTTCTCATCATCCCCTAATCCAAATGTAAAACCCATAATTCTTGGATAATCAGGTTCGTCCACAACGAATAAGTATGGAATCTGAATCTTTTCATTTTGACAACTCACTTCGATTCTACCTTCCTCTAACCCTTGTTCAACTAGAAGAGGGCTAATATCAGCCGTAATCAAAACCTTTTTTTTCTGTTGTGGATTTAAAACGAACTTCTTCGGTAGCTTCCATTGAACTCCTTTTTTCTTTTCGGGAAGTTGAAAAGTCACCACCTGTTTTGTTTCAGAAACATTATCAATCGTAAGTTGAAATTGCTTTTCTTTCCTCGTGCTATCGGATCGAATTTGACGAAACGATATCGAGGAAGGATAAATAAGTACGTTCGCATCCACCGCTCGATCAACCTGAATACGTCCTGCTCCTTGATCATAAACAGCATACTTTTTTCCGTTTTGGTTTGTTAAAGGGAGGGCCGAGTTCATTAATGCCGCTTTTACTTGCTGTGGATTCCAGTTTGGATGAGCTTGTTTGAGTATAGCCGCTGCTCCTGCTACATGAGGGGCTGCCATGCTCGTTCCATGCAAAGAAAGGTAACCATCTGGTATCGTACTTTGAATGTCAACTCCTGGAGCTAAAATATCTGGTTTTATGTCCCAAGTTGAAGTGACAGGTCCTCTTGAGCTAAATCTCGCCAATGTATCTGCTTCCGTTCTATACACCGTTTGAAGAAGATTGTTTTGATGAATATTTTCCTTTAACCATTCCCCGTCCTCTTGTGAAATAGAAATGACCGGAATGTCTACTTGCCATTCTAATGAGCCGATAAAAGGACCAGGACGATTATTGTAAATGATGACTCCCTTCGCTCCTGCATTTTTCGCATTTAAAACTTTATCAATGAAATCTAATTTTCCTCTTTCAATTAAAACAAGGGAATCTTTCATTTCATCATGAAAATCTCTCTCTTCCCCCAAATTGGCGAATATGATATCTTCACTTTTTGTAAAATCCCATTCTTTAACCCCTTGAAAAGATTCTGTTTCAATTTCTTTTCGATTACCTGAAAGCTTTATGTACGCTCGTTTTATTGGGGGAGAAGAAGCGCCAACCGTAATAGCCTGATTCGCTGACCCTGGCGAACCAACGGTCCATGGAAGAGGTCCACTGTTTCCACTTGATGTTACCGCTACAATTCCTTTCTCTACCGCTTTATTAATTGCTATACTCGTCGGCCAATCCGGACTATTTACACTGTTTCCAAGAGATAGGTTAAGAATATCAACCTTATCTTTTATTGCCTGTTCGATCGCTTCAAGTATTTGGTCAGTCGATCCTAAACCATGAGGGCCGAGTGCGCGATAAGCAATTAAATCCACTTCTGGGGCAACCCCAGTTATCTTTCCATTGGCTCCGATAATTCCTGCAACGTGAGTTCCATGAAAGGTTCTTGGCACTTGATTCATCACCGTTTCCATCGGATCCTTATCATCATCTACCGTATCAAGGCCACCCTTGTAATTTCTTTGCAAGTCCGGGTGGGAATAATCGATGCCAGTATCAATGATTCCCACTTTCACTCCTTTTCCAGAAAGGCGTCTATGTTGCGCGTCAAATTCGCCTCGAACCGCATCACCTCCTATAAATGGAACGCTTTCATCCATTTGCACAGAGTAGTCCTTTACTTCATGCACCTGATCGACAGCATGATGCTCCTGAATCCTGGCGATTTTATTGTATTTTCCTTCTATTGAAAAACCTTCGAATATATGTTGATAGCTGTTGTCTATTTTAATGTCTAGGTGATCCAATAATTCTTTTACTGCTTTTGATTCCCCTTTCTCTGCAATGACAATCATATGCTTTTGTTCATTTTCATTCATTTGTGGTTTAGGTGGCCTATGAGGAAATGTATAAGCTTGAACAGGGAAATGCACAAACATGATGAAAATAGTCATGATTAAGATCGTTTTTTTTATCAACAACATCCCCCTCTGTCAATAAATTTTTACTCTTACCTGTAATATGTACAGAGGGATTTTTTTCATGCGAAATCGTTGTAAATAAGGAGAGATGTAATTTAAACAAACGTTTGATTAAAGACTATCCTGTTTTAATCAAACGTTTGTTTAAATCATTAAAAAAGCTCCTCTATACATAATAGAAGAGCTTCGCTTCTTTATTTTGTTCCGTATAACCTGTCTCCAGCATCGCCTAGTCCTGGAACAATATAACCTTTTTCATTTAGCTTTTCATCTAATCCAGCGATAAAAATATCAATGTCAGGGTGCGCTGTTTTTACTTCTTCTACCCCTTCTGGAGCCGCAATTAAACACATGAACTTAATGCTTTTTGCTCCTCGCTTTTTCAAACTATTAATTGCTTCAACCGCGGATCCTCCCGTTGCCAACATGGGATCAACAACGATAAAATCACGTTCTTCTACATCTGAAGGTAACTTAACATAGTACTCTACAGGTTTTAACGTTTCTGGATCACGATAGAGTCCGATATGACCTACTTTTGCCGCAGGAATTAATTTTAATATGCCATCTACCATCCCAAGTCCAGCACGAAGAATAGGAATAATACCCAGCTTTTTCCCTGACAAAATTTTCGATGTTGCTTTACTAACAGGGGTGTCAATTTCAATGTCTTCAAGTGGCAAATCACGCGTAATTTCAAATGCCATTAAGGTAGCGACTTCATCCACTAGTTCTCTAAAGTCTTTTGTACCCGTTCCTTTTTTTCTTATGTACGTTAATTTATGTTGAATAAGAGGGTGATCAAACACATAAACTTTACCCAATTTACTCCAGCTCCTTTTAGTTGTTTACAGGCGAATAGGCTCGAGATTAACTCAAGCCATGTTAGTATTACTCATATAAAGGAAATTTGCTCGTTAATGCTTCAACTTTTTCTGCCGCTTGCTTTAGCTTTTCTTCATCTTCATGATTCTTTAAAGCAAGGGCCATGATAGAAGCAATTTCATCCATCTCTTCTAAACCGAAACCTCTGCTTGTCACGGCAGCTGTACCAATACGGATTCCACTCGTAACAAATGGGCTTTCCGGGTCAAAAGGAATGGTATTTTTATTTGACGTCACACCAATGTCATCTAAAACCTTTTCTGCTACTTTCCCTGTCAAACCAACCTTACTTACATCAATTTGTAGTAAATGATTGTCTGTTCCTCCAGAGATAATCGTAAGACCTTCTTCTTTCAGTTTTTCAGCTAGTCTTTTTGCATTGTCGATGATGTTTTGTGCATATTGTTTAAAATCAGCTTGGAGGGCCTCACCAAAGGCAACTGCTTTTGCTGAAATAACATGCATTAACGGACCACCTTGAATGCCAGGGAAGATCGATTTATCAATTTTCTTTGCAAATTCTTCTTTACAAAGAATCATTCCACCACGAGGACCACGGAGAGTTTTATGAGTCGTTGTTGTCACAAAATCAGCGTATGGAACTGGATTTGGATGAAGTCCAGCTGCAACTAATCCAGCAATATGGGCCATATCCACCATTAAGTATGCACCAACTTCATCAGCAATATCTTTGAATTTAGCAAAGTCAATTTCCCGAGGATACGCACTAGCTCCAGCAACAATAAGCTTCGGTTTATGTTCAATCGCTTTTGCACGAACATCATCATAATTGATACGATGAGAATCTTCATCTACGCCGTATTCTACGAAATTATATTGAACTCCACTAAAGTTAACCGGGCTTCCATGTGTTAAATGTCCACCATGTGACAAGTTCATTCCTAATACCGTATCGCCATGCTCTAAAACGGTAAAATAAACAGCCATGTTCGCTTGAGCACCTGAATGAGGTTGTACGTTGGCATGCTCTGCCCCAAAAAAGTTCTTTCGCACGATCGCGAGCAAGATCTTCGACCACATCTACATATTCACAACCACCATAATAACGACGTCCCGGATAACCTTCTGCATATTTATTGGTCAAAACGGAACCTTGAGCTTCCATAACAGCTTCTGAAACAAAATTCTCTGAAGCAATCAATTCAATTTTCGTTCTTTGTCTACCTAGCTCTTGTTGTATCGCCTTATATACTTGTGGATCTTGTTTTTCAATCAGACTCATAACGTCTCCCCCCTTAAATATGATGTCCATTGTCTCGTTGACCTATCATTTTAACTTCTTTATTGTAGCATGACTAATTAACAAGTGGAAAACCTTTTAAACAACAAAAATCTGTCCTTTTGGTTAAAGACAGATCCATCCTTTACATTCACTTAATTCATCGTGACACGGTCAACTTGCTCATGTAATATTTCCATATTTTTCTTTACTTTTTTAGAAACGTCACATAAGACTTCAATGGATGTTCCTTTATTATGAGATAACTGAAAAACGATATCTTCAAAAAGCTTTTCCATCTCTTCTAATATAGCCATCGCGGCATAGTTTTATTGATGAACAAATTGATATTGTCCAGGATGGAAGATGGCGTTATCAACATAAGGTTTAAACTGATTTAGTAAGGTAGGGTACCCCTCACCCAAACTTTCAATTGCATCTTTGAGACCTTCAAGGGTGAGTGAAATTTCTTTTAACGGACCCAAAGCAAGTTCAGCACCGTTCTTTATGTTTTCGTCATAATCAGTAAAAATACTAGCAACAATGTTTGGCAAACCTCCGTAACACATAACATTTTTACTAGTATTGATGGTCCTAATAATATCATTAACATACTTTTTTAATAAGAGTATGATTGCCTTTATAGCCAATAGTATTGGACTAAGTTTGTTTTGTGTAGAAGTTGAAAACTCTAAAAAAGCATTATCTGCATGTTCTTCTTTTTTATGTAACTTTGTAAGCATATAAGGTGATTCTTCAAATCAAAAGTGTCCGTATTCTTTACTTTTTGAACTTCCGAAACACCAGAATTACCGTTGATTGCATTCCCCAATGAACGGTCTCTATGATCAAATGCCTTCAGAACATCTTCTACTTGCGTTCTATACTCGGATAAATGGACCATCATATTATCTTTATTCCTATTAACAACCTCAAAGTGTTCCTTTAATTCTTCTACGACAGCATCTGACCAAATATCTTTTCCATCTTCAAACAATTCAACGATATTTTTCAAAATCAAATCTCTTAATGAATAGGTTAAATCACTTATCATATCTCTTAAATCATATAATTTCTGTCTAACACTCTCAAACAAACTCTCTACACTAACATCCGTACGAGTAATAAACACTAATAATTCCATCGGTGGAGAGTTTAATAATTTATTAAGGAACAAGCTTTTTTGTTCAGCTTCAGAAAGGAGTTGCAGAGCATCCTCAACCATATTTTGTAACCCATTGCTAATGTGAGTAATATTCAAACCCTCACCGATAATATAATCCAATAATCCTTCAAATTTCTCTTGCAATTCATTTACCCGCTTACTATATTTACTTCCTTCATCATCAATAATTGCAAACGAGTTCCCTAAGTAGTCTTGTGCAAATTGGAGGCGCTCTTTTACATTCGTATCAAGAGATGACGCTAAAAGGATCATGCTTTTCTTTATCAATATCGATTCGCTCGGAGTATCCTCCATAAAGAGGTATTCCCGTCCAAATACTTGTCACAATATGCGAATCCGCATCTATATAGATTCTCCCATAACCTGGCTTCCCCTTCTCACCAATGGTGTAATATTGTATACCATCTTTTGTATTACGGTAACCGGTATGATTCGTTATCGCCTGATCTATCCCTGGAATCCCGTTATTTATATTATATCTCTTCCCCGGAATTTGATGCCCGTATCCACCTGCATCTAGCGACTTCGTCAACACATCAAAGTCACTACAATAGTTGGTAATATTATCATATGGTTGACCAGGTTCAATCATATGCTCTGGTAGCGGCGAAGGATTTAACGTAACAGCCGTAACACCAGGATTTTGAACAGCAACCGCGTTCGTTAGTCCACCACCAAGTGAGTTTCCCGTCACATAGGATACGCCACCCACTTTTTTATACTTCTCATCCATTTCTTCATAATAATCAACAGCGGCGCGAACTTGATGAGGAGTGAATTCACTGACTAATTGAGCATCCGCCCTTATGTCATTAAAACTGCCCATATCTGTTCCGACGTAGACGACGTAATCTCCTGTGGTGACGTTTTTGACTGTTAGAGAGACTTTGAATCTTACTGTATTTACTAAAAACACAGCTTGGATTGGATATTTTAAGTAAGTATGTAACCCTGCTAATTCAACAAGAACTTATTTGGAACGACTGTATTTCTTAATCCATTGAAGCCTCCGTTTACTAAAATCAAAGGTATGCTATTGCTGGTTCTACGTCAAACATTCCACTTTCTTTTAGAAATTGGGAAACTAAATGGATGTGAGCAGCTCCGATAATTAAAACGGTTCTGTCTGAAGGAGAGCTGTTTAACTTTGCCAAGTTGGAGTATATTATTAAATTTCTTTGATACCACCACCTGAGCCAATCAATGCCTACATAGTCATTTTCACTTCCGATACGTGCTAATGCCAAATACATCTCGTGTTCTCTTTTCACACTGCTTTCTCTATTCATTTCTTTCATTAGGTCCACAATGCTTTTGTCGGCTAAGTTGAAATCTCTTCCTGAACGATACTTTTCATTTATATATTCATAAAGGTCAGGCTGTTCAGTTTTTGCCCATTCAAAAACCTCTCCAATCCCTCTATTTCCAACAGTTTTCATCCAATCAACTGCATAAACCTTTTGGTGACCCAATTCTGAAGCTATTCTAAAACCATATTGATGTATTTCGTCAATTTTCAGTTCGAACTCACTATTCAAATATTGCCAGTATTCTTCATTTATTTCTTCTTCATTTTCTTTTACAACTTCAAAAGCCAGTTTAGTTGGATTAAATCTTTTTACCTTTTCTACAACTTCCCTTATTTCTTTTTGCCTTCTTTCGTTTAGTAAATCATCAAATTCCACTTTATAAATATCGGGCGTATATCTCATATGAAATGTACCTAATACCATAACTTTAGGTTTATGTTGCTCCATATTTATTCCCCTCCGGAATTTACGTACTGTCAAAAGTTTTATAGTAAAAAGCGTTAAAACACATGATTTAAAAGCTTTTAAACAAAAAAACTTGTCACCGCCCCTAAAATCTAAGGATAATTGAGGTTACCACAACACCCAAAAACCTAGATAAGGAAGTGACAAGTTGTACCCTCAAATTATAACCTATTTACTTGTATTAATAAAATATCAAGATCAAATGATTCGGACACTGTTAACCTTGTTGCTTGGTAAAAGTGTGTTTGAAAAGTCTACTGAAAAACCCGTTAATAAACCCTACCGTAAGCTTCAAGTGGATCACTTACCGATTGTTGAGATTCCAGAAAAGCTGGACTTTAATCAACTGTTGGCGGAGCACCTTGAATCAAAAGGAAAACCTTTAAAACCCGTTAAAAGGCGTTCTGGTAAACCGATTCCTTCTTCTATTCAATGTCCAAAGTGTGGTGCACCATCGTCGTATTTGTATGCGAATAATGGTGATAAAGGACAGTATCAATGTAAGGTGTGTTCCTGTCTTTTCAGTGAGAAAAATCGATATTTGAAAGAAGCGATTTTCAAGTGCCCTCACTGCATGAAATCCCTTGAAAAGATTAAAGAAAGAACCGATTTTAATGTGTGGAAGTGTCGACATAACCACTGTTCTTATTATCAAAAGAAAATCAAGGCCATGACATCAAAAGAAGAGAAAAAACAGTTCAAAGAAGATCCTCATGATTTTAAGGTTCGTTATATTTTCAGAGAGTTCACCCTTGATTTTAAGCCTTTATCTAAACAATCACCTCAAAAGCAAAGGTTGATTTATCAAGGCTTTACGTGTCTCCACATACACTCTGACCTATCACGTCAATTATGGTCTTTCTGCGCGCAAAACGGCTGCGCTCATGAAAGACATTCATGGGGTATCGATCTCTCACCAAAGCATTTTAAACTACGAAAATAGCGTTGCTTTATGGCTTAAACCTTATGTGGATCACTATCCTTATGAGCTCTCAGACCAATTTTGCGGTGATGAAACGTATATTCGTGTCAATGGTCGCTGGCACTATCTTTTTTTCTTTTTCGATGCCGTCAAAAAGGTGATTCTTTCTTACCCTGTTTCGCCTAATCGGGATACAACAGCTTGCCATCCAGGCCATCGATGAAGTCTTACTTAAGATGAAGAAAATACCCGAAGATCTCACGTTCATTGTTGATGGAAACCCGATCTATTTACTGGCTCAGCATTTCTTTTCCCAACATCACATTTCCTTTGATATCAAGCAAGTCATTGGGTTAACGAATGAAGATGAAGTATCAAGAGAATTCCGTCCTCTTAAGCAAATCATTGAGAGACTCAATCGAACGTTTAAAGGCAATTATCGGTCGACACATGGATTTGGCTCTGAACAAGGATCGGTTTCTTATGTTACTTTGTTTGTGGCCTACTTTAACTTTCTAAGACCACATTCTGCTTTAGAAGGAAAAGTACCGGTCATCATCAAAGACTTAGAAAAGCTTCCAAACATGCCGGCTAAATGGACCAAGCTGATTGAGTTGTCTCAACAATGGGTCATCGATCAGTCCCAAACAGCCTAACTTTTTGTTTTGCAGAGCCCTTTTCGCAATAGGCGTAGCGAACTCTTGACAAACCAAAGGAAGAAAAAGGTTATAATTGGTTGTCGTCAAGGGCTATTTGGTATGCCTACTTTTTGTCCCCTTCGCCCTTTGACACCTGTCATCCAACCTTTTTCGACTGTTTGTCAAGAGCAATTGCGATTATAGAGAGCGTCACAATCCCAAAAAGTCTTTAAAATGTTTTTTTCATAGATCTTTTGACACTGCCGAATTTACCTATTAATATGCGTTCTTTGGGTAACCGTGAAAACCCTTTTTCTTCTGTTAAACTGATCCGTTAGCTGAATAAGCCCCTCTTTATATAATACCATAAAAAGTAATTTATTCCTTATCATAATTAATAGAATTTTTTTTATGAAAACATTATTATAGAAGAAACAAGAATTGATTTACAAATTATCGGTGTAAAATGATGATATTAGAGGAGTAAATGATATTAATTTCAAAGCAAAGAGAACGGAAAAATAAAGGTGTATGTCAAAACAGCTCTATCACTAATCAGATCATAAAGTATTCATTGATCCTAAAAAGGCCACCTTACACTTCATTCATTAATGAGGTGCAAAGTGACCAATTTCGTCATGAGGAATCGTACTTTCATTACATTGCCTCGAGAAATGTAATCTGAAGGTTATTGATCGAATGAGGTTCAACATGAGCTTTTACTCGAAACACATCCTTAAGCATGTCCACCGTGAACACATCAATGGGTTTTCCATCCGCAACAAGATTTCCATTATTCATCACAAGAACCTTATCACAAACTCTTGCTGCTAAGTTAAGATCATGCAGAGCGGCAACGGTAGTAAGGTTGAATCCTTTGATCATATCTAACAGTTGAATCTGGTGGTGGATATCTAAATGATTCGTCGGCTCATCTAAAAATAAAATTGACGGCTGCTGTGTTAATGCACGTGCGATGAGAACTCTCTGTTTTTCACCGCCTGATAGCTGACTGTATCGTTGGTGACGCTTCTCCCACAAACCAACCGTTCGAAGGGAACGATTCAAGCATTCTCGATCTTCTTTTGTATCAAACTCAAATAACCTTTTATGGGGTGACCTTCCCATCATCACCATTTCTTCAATAGAAAAGTCGTAGTTCTCTCCGTTCTCTTGCATAAGAACAGCTACTTCCTTTGCTAGTTCCTTCATACTAATATTTGAAGTTGACTGCCCATTCACATATACAGTACCGGAATTTAGCGTTTTCACTTTGTATAATGAACTTAACAAAGTAGTTTTCCCACTCCCATTAGGGCCGACAATTCCAACAAAAGTACCAGAATCTACCTCAAAACATATATTTCGGATGATGGACTCACCTTGAATTTTGACCTCCACTTGTTCACTAGAAACAGTCATTCTCCTCCACCTCCAAACGAATAGGAACCTCTTCTAAGAAGCCATATGAAGAAAGGACCTCCAAAAAGGGCAGTGACGATCCCTATCGGTAGTTCTTGAGGGTCTAAAACAATTCTTGCGGCGACGTCGCACCAAATGAGAAAAATCGCACCTATAAGCATACTGAAAGGTAAAACTCGTAAATGATTGGAGCCAACCATAAGTCTCGCAATATGAGGAATCATTAATCCCACAAAACCAATCGAACCGCTTACCGCAACTAAAACGCCAGTCATTAGAGATACCATTACAACTAGGATAATTCTAAAACGATCAACATTTACGCCCATACTACCAGCTGCTTCTTCACCCATCAAAAGCAAATTTAAATGCCTATAGTGAAGAAGTAAATAGATGAATCCTATTAAAACAATCACACTTGGAATGGGTAAATACATCCACTTTGCTCCTGCTAAACTTCCCATCATCCAATACAATGCATTTTTGATCGCTTCTTCTCTCGGCGCAGAAATCACAATAAAGTTAGTTAAAGCAGAAAGGATCATTGAAACGGCTATCCCAGCTAACAAGATGCGAGTAGTGGACATTCTTCCTTTTACTTTTGCAAGGAGTAAAACTAAAAATAATGACAAAAGCGATCCTAAAAATGCAGCCATAGAAAGGGCATACTGACCAAACATGGAAAATAACCCGAGTAAGATCACAAGTGTTGCTCCAACTGAAGCTCCTGATGAAACGCCTAATATATAAGGGTCAGCTAAAGAATTTCGAACAAGCGCTTGAATGGCCACTCCACAAATAGCTAGTCCTGCCCCAACAATCCCGGCTAAAAGAACTCTAGGAAATCGTATATCCCAAATAATATGATATTGTGCAACTGACCAATCTGCAGAACCTAGCTGTGTTCCTCCTGTTAATTCAGAGAAAATTATTTTCCATACAGTGAAGGGATGTATATCCACTGGACCTGCCGTTATTGAATAAGTAATCGATACTACTAAGAAGATTATTAATCCAGCACAAGTAATAAAGAAGGATTTCTTTGATTTATTTTTTAGCATGATATTTGGCTACTCTCAATTTCCTGAAAACTCATCAGGATAAAACCCTTTAGCTAACAGCTCTACTGCATCATCATTCTGAATCCCTTCAAAAACTGATGAAAGAGGTAAAATGACGAACCTTTCATTTTTAATCGCTTCTACATCTTGTAAAGCTGGATTAGTAAGTAATTCCTCTATTTTATCTTCGGTTGGCATTTCCGAATATTCATTAATAACAATGACTTCCGGGTTTCTTTTTACTAACTCTTCCCAACTTACTTCCGTCCATGTTTTTTCAATATCATCAAATACGTTTTTACCACCTGCCAATTCAATTAAATGAGTTTCTAATGATTGAGCAGATGTAAAAAGTGCTTCCCCTCCCATATCCATAACGGCTACTTTAAGAGGTTCTTGCTGATCATTTATTTTTTCTTGAACAGAGGTAATGTTACTTTCCATTTCAGTTATAAGTTCCTCAGCGCGTTCTTCAATATCAAAAATCTTTCCTAATTGGCGAATGTCTTCATACACATCTTCCATCATTGCCCCTGGTGTATAGGTCCCTTTGGATACTAATACATCAATACCATATTCCTCTAATGTATCAGGAGTCCCAATCGCTGTATCATTAAAGGCGCTTTCTCTACCGAACATAAAATCTGGTTCGTAATCTAAAATAGCTTCTAAAGCAGGATAATTATGATCAGATTGTGAAATTGTCGGGATTTCGTCAAACTCTTTCTTTACCTCTTCTGCAATGATACTTTCATGCCCTATTACCTTTGCAACTATTTTATCTCCAAGCCCTAATGCAAGTAAAATCTCGGTTGTATGATCATTCGTACTAATAATTTTTGATGGTGTTTCCTCAACAATAAATTCACGGTTATAGTTAGTGATTTTCACAGCAGACTCATCTTCATTTACAGTCTTTTCAACTTGCTTGTCCCCTGTCTTTTGTTCCACTTTTTCTACTTGACCACATGCTCCTAATAATATCGTTAAGGTCGTAGCAACCATCCATACCTTTTTCATGCTCATTTTCTTCCATTCCCCTTTTTTGTCAAAATACTTTTACAAGAATAAATTATAAATAGAGAATGTGAAGAAAGAATGAAGAACAGTGAAATTTGATAGATATTTTTAATAGTTTAAAATTCATAGTGTTGCAAACTTCATAACACTCGAACATAAAAGAACTTACTTCATTTATTGAAAACAAAATTTATAACTTCTCTTCTAAGGAATCCCTATCTCTCCTATTGGAAAATATCTAAATTTAACTTCACCAATGACATCGTCTTCAGAAATAAACCCAAAAATTCGACTGTCTAGACTGACTTCGCGATTATCTCCCATGACGAACAACGATCCTTTGGGTACGGTTATTTTTAAATCTTCTGTTAACACTTCATGTGATGAAAGATGATTTTTGTATTCGTCTAAATAAGACTCATCCACTTTTTCACCATTAATATATAAAACATCGTCTTTCACCTCGACAAGATCACCTGGTAGTCCAATTATTCTTTTAATTAACGATTCTTCATACTTGTCAGTTTTAAAAGCAACGACATCGAGTCTATCAAATTCACTCACTTTAGAAACAATAAGCATGTTGTTATTTTGCAGCGTTGGTTGCATAGATTCACCCACCACTTTAACGGGCGTGAAGAAAAATTGACGGCAAATAAGGGCAATGATAAATGCAATGATGATAGACTTCCCCCAAGCCCAAATTTCTTTCTTTATATTTTTTCCAAATTTCTCGCCTCTTCTTTCATTAGAAAATTTCTAGACTAAACCTTGACTTCTATTAATTTATTACAAATAATAATAAATAAGGAATTAAAACATAATTGATGGAGGTTACCCTTTTTGAATATAACCATTAGCGAACTCCAAACCTACATAAAAAACAAAGACCATCAACCAGACTTAAAGAATGCCTATTTTCAAAAACTGATTGAAGAAATAGGTGAACTATCAGAAGCTTTAAGAAAAGATAAGAAAATGGACAAGCAAGGAACCATTAAAGGGACCATTGATGAAGAATTATATGATTGTCTTTACTATCTTATTGCTCTTGCTAATGTATACGACGTTGATTTACAGCAGTCCTTTAATTTGAAAGAACAACTTAACAAAGAAAAATACAAATAGGAGGAGTTCCATTGACAACGACCTATGTGAAATGGGGAGAGGCTACGGTTAAACTAACATGGGAACAAAATACAAGCCTTCCTCCAAGAGAATTAACTACTAGTGTTCATGGATTTTGTTTTCGAGAAGGCCAATTACTATTAGTCAATCTCCATCATCGAGGATGGGATTTTCCAGGTGGACATATTGAAACCGGAGAGACAGCCGAAGAATGTATCATCAGGGAAGCTTATGAAGAAGGGTATGTAAAAGGAGCTATCCAGCCATTAGGTTATATTATCGTTGATCATAGTGATAATCCAAGCTGGGACGAAAACAGTCCGTACCCGAAAGTTGGTTACCAAGTATTTTATCGACTCAATGTTGATCAACTCTATGACTTTGAAGGCAACTATGAATCTTCAGAAAGAATCTTTATTAACCCAAAAGATGTTGAGCACTATTATCATGATTGGAACGAAGTCTATAAGAGGATTCTAGATTTCGCTCTGGAATCTTAACGTTTTTAAGATTTAATACCCTATTAATATAAATCCGTTCCATTGTTATTAGACTGCTGATTGGTAGAAAACATGCGCAAGACTTCCCATTTTGAAAATGAGGGTGTAAGGGTGTACTTTCTGATCTTATAAAAAAGGGCACTTGAACTTTACAAGCACCCTCATAACCTATTTCAACTGTAATTCAATTTCATAATCATTTTGCTCAATTTCATCATAAGGTGTGTCATAGTCACCAGTCTGAGCATCAAAGTTGATTTTTACCCATTCAATTTTGTCAGCTTCACCACGTTGTAAGTTCCAAATAACATTTCCTTCTTTAATTACACCCTTATCAATCTCTCCACCAACATCATCAGTTCCCCAGAAAGCAGTCATTTCAATTTGTTCTCCAGTTGATGTAACTAATACTGCTTGGTCGGGAAATGTTGTGAACTTTCCATCAGTAGTGTTCTCCAATTTGAATTTCATCCCTACTGCAGAAGTTAATGCATCAGGGTCATCGTCACTAGGTGCTTCATTTGTTACAAAAATCTTTTGAATCTCCATTTTTAGACCCTTGAAGTCATCTGACCAAGTTGCATCTTCATAATAAGTCCAGATGTCATCCTCTTTTGCTTTTTCTTTATCATCATCCGAAACTGGTGTAGCGTCATCACCTGTTTTTGCTTCAGACTTCTCTTTATCGTTTTTTTCCAATTCATCAGTAGCTGCACTCTCGCTACATGCTACCGTAGATAAAGATAACACCGCAATAAATAATAAACTTAAAAATTTTTTCATATAACTTTCCCCCATAGTATTTTCGTACTGTCAAAAGTTTTATAGTAAAAAGCGTTAAAACACTTGATTTAAAAGCTTTTAAACAAAAAAACTTGTCACCCCCCTAAAATCTAAGGATAATTGAGGTTACCACAACACCCAAAAACCTAGATAAGGAAGTGACAAGTTGTACCCTCAAATTATAACCTATTTACTTGTATTAATAAAATATCAAGATCAAATGATTCGGACACTGTTAACCTTGTTGCTTGGTAAAAGTGTGTTTGAAAAGTCTACTGAAAAACCCGTTAATAAACCCTACCGTAAGCTTCAAGTGGATCACTTACCGATTGTTGAGATTCCAGAAAAGCTGGACTTTAATCAACTGTTAGCGGAGCACCTTGAATCAAAAGGAAAACCTTTAAAACCCGTTAAAAGGCGTTCTGGTAAACCGATTCCTTCTTCTATTCAATGTCCAAAGTGTGGTGCACCATCGTCGTATTTGTATGCGAATAATGGTGATAAAGGACAGTATCAATGTAAGGTGTGTTCCTGTCTTTTCAGTGAGAAAAATCGATATTTGAAAGAAGCGATTTTCAAGTGCCCTCACTGCATGAAATCCCTTGAAAAGATTAAAGAAAGAACCGATTTTAATGTGTGGAAGTGTCGACATAACCACTGTTCTTATTATCAAAAGAAAATCAAGGCCATGACATCAAAAGAGAAAAAACAGTTCAAAGAAGATCCTCATGATTTTAAGGTTCGTTATATTTTCAGAGAGTTCACCCTTGATTTTAAGCCTTTATCTAAACAATCACCTCAAAAGCCCAAGGTTGATTTATCAAGGCTTTACGTGTCTCCACATACACTCGGACTTATTTTGACCTATCACGTCAATTATGGTCTTTCTGCGCGCAAAACGGCTGCGCTCATGAAAGACATTCATGGGGTATCGATCTCTCACCAAAGCATTTTAAACTACGAAAATAGCGTTGCTTTATGGCTTAAACCTTATGTGGATCATTATCCTTATGAGCTCTCAGACCAATTTTGCGGTGATGAAACGTATATTCGTGTCAATGGTCGCTGGCACTATCTTTTTTTCTTTTTCGATGCCGTCAAAAAGGTGATTCTTTCTTACCCTGTTTCGCCTAATCGGGATACAACAGCTGCCATCCAGGCCATCGATGAAGTCTTACTTAAGATGAAGAAAATACCCGAAGATCTCACGTTCATTGTTGATGGAAACCCGATCTATTTACTGGCTCAGCATTTCTTTTCCCAACATCACATTTCCTTTGATATCAAGCAAGTCATTGGGTTAACGAATGAAGATGAAGTATCAAGAGAATTCCGTCCTCTTAAGCAAATCATTGAGAGACTCAATCGAACGTTTAAAGGCAATTATCGGTCGACACATGGATTTGGCTCTGAACAGGGATCGGTTTCTTATGTTACTTTGTTTGTGGCCTACTTTAACTTTCTAAGACCACATTCTGCTTTAGAAGGAAAAGTACCGGTCATCATCAAAGACTTAGAAAAGCTTCCAAACATGCCGGCTAAATGGACCAAGCTGATTGAGTTGTCTCAACAATGGGTCATTGATCAGTCCCAAACAGCCTAACTTTTTGTTTTGCAGAGCCCTTTTCGCAATAGGCGTAGCGAACTCTTGACAAACCAAAGGAAGAAAAAGGTTATAATTGGTTGTCGTCAAGGGCTATTTGGTATGCCTACTTTTTGTCCCCTTCGCCCTTTGACACCTGTCATCCAACCTTTTTCGACTGTTTGTCAAGAGCGATTGCGATTATAGAGAGCTTCACAATCCCAAAAAGTCTTTAAAATGTTTTTTTCATAGATCTTTTGACACTACCAGTATTTTTTTACACATAATATATAATATAAAGGAAAGTAATAGATTTCAATAGATATTTTTACATTTTTAACATAGAAAGCATTATTTTAAAATAAAACCTTCTCTATCACAGATTTACAAATGAGTGATTCATGAATTGGCTAGATATAATTAAAAACGATTGAGTAATTGCTTATTCTATTTGTTAAAGGCAATATATTAGTATTCATTCTTTTTTTGAAGTGATGTACTTCATATTCGCTTTTCTAGTATATAAAATTGAAAAAAGGCCCTAAATGTTTCTGGTTAAAAGAGATAGTACAAGACTGTGCAAAAAGGCCCTAAATGTTTCTGGTTAAAAGAGATAGTACAAGACTGTGCAAAAAGGCCCTAAATGTTTCTGGTTAAAAGAGATAGTACAAGACTGTGCAAAAAGGGATGTTTCTAATATTAGAAACATCCCTTTTCCTTTTAAGTACAAGATTGATTTTCTTCTGTTTCCTCATATACAGCTCTCGCGCCACCAATTAATTTTGGACGTGTCGTTGCTAGTATGACATGGGCACTACCGACTGAATGTAGGTTGACTCGTATTGGTACAGCGACATGTCTTAAATGCATGCCAATAAAAGTATCTCCTATATCCATACCTCCATGTGCCTTAATCGATTCAACGACAACTGGGTTATTGAACTGGCGATATGCGTAAGTGGCCATGGACCCACCAGCTGAACGAACGGGTACAACCGTGACTTCATTTAAGTTGTATTTTAATGCCGCTTCTTCTTCCACAACGATCGCCCGATTCAAATGTTCACAACATTGGAACGCTAAATAAACATGATGTTTTTTAGAAAAAGTTAAAAGCTCCTCATAAATCATTTCAGCTATTTCTTCTGCACCAGCTGTCCCTATCCTTTTTCCTTGGACTTCACTCGTACTACAGCCTACGACAAAAAGCTGATCTCTTTTAAAAGAAACTTGTTGTTCGTAATCTAAGAGTATAGTTTGAAGATTGTCTTTCCACAACTGAAGCTCAGTCAAAAACCATCATCCTTCCTTATTGATTTTCATAGGAAGTAATTTTCTCTACTCGATTTGCGTGACGTCCTCCTGTAAATTCCGTGTTTAAAAAGGTTTGGACAATTTCCCTAGCCAATCCAGCTCCTATTACACGCTCACCCATGGCAAGCATATTGGCATTATTGTGTTCTCTTGTTGCTTTAGCGCTAAATGTATCATGCACAAGTGCACAACGAATTCCTTTGACCTTATTTGCGGCAATACTCATACCAATGCCCGTTCCACAAACTAAAATCCCATAATCATATTCTCCATCGGCTACTTTTTGAGCAGCAGGAAGGGCGTAATCTGGATAGTCAACGGACGTTTCACAGGAACAGCCAATATCTTCATATTGAATATTCATTTCCTCTAACAAACGTTTGATTTCTTCTCGAATAGTGATACCACCATGATCTGATGCGATGATTACTTTCATGTTGTATTCCTCCTATTAGTATATGTTCAAATTTTAGAACATCCCCTACACTCTATTATAGGTGGTTCAAAAAGCCCTGAAAAAATGTCGGATGAATAACTTTGTTGGTTTGCTTCTCCGCTCCTTCGATGCACACGATGTGCTAGCACAGGCGTTAACCACACGACGTGGTTGCTTTTAGCCTGTGATCCGTTTTTCCCCTACTTTTCGAACACTCACTATTATATTTTAAACTGTTTAATTGATAAATTCAGCTGATTCGCACTTTTTGTCAGCTGTTTTGTTAATTCATTAATATAAGCCATATTTTCTGCTTGTTGCTCTGTAGAACTGGTTACATCTTGGGCACCTGCCGATGTTTGCTCAGCAATTGCAGCTACTTCCTCTGACTGAGCGCCCGTTTGTTCAATACTGACCATTTGTTCTTGAACTAACGATCGAATATGATGAACAGCATTGGATACTTCTTGAACAGATTGATTCATCTTCCCGAGAATTTTTTCTGTCGAGCTTGCCTCCTCTGCCTCTTGACGAGCCTTGTCAACATTATTTGAAATATGCTCGACGACGTTTTTCACTTCATTTTGAATCGAAGTGATCTTTTCTGTAATCCCGTTTACCGCATTCGCACTTTGATCTGCAAGCTTTCTCACTTCTTCTGCTACAACAGCAAATCCTTTTCCATGTTCACCAGCTCTTGATGCTTCTATTGACGCGTTCAATGCTAATAAATTCGTTTGATTGGCAATATCACCAACAAGAGACACAATTGATTCCACCTCGTGAGCATGTTCTTCAAGCCTGTTAACTGCTTTCATAGATGTCTCATTTTCTTGAGCTAGAGATTGAATACCAGTTATCAGTGAATGAAATACACTAATACTTTGATCAATCATGTTTACCATCTCTTCAGCAAGTTGTTCAGAGGTATTTGCTTTCCTTTCTACTTCACCTGCTATTTTAATGACATCCTCAACTGCCTCCGCCGTTTGTTGAATGGCGGCAGCAGATTGTTCCGCTCCCTTCGAAATTTCAAAAACGGTTGAAGAAATATTGGTTGCTTGTTCAGATGAACTCTCGGATAGATCACAAATCTTCTGTAGTTGGTGGTGTGAATGATTAAAATTTTCTTCAATCATAATGACAATCTCCCGAAAACTAGTAAGCATGCGATTAAAAGCTTCACTTAATGAACGGATTTCGTCATGATTTTTAGGCACCGGAACAGTTTCTTTAATATTCCCATGAGAAGCATTTTCTACAACTTTTTCAATGGCCTTTAATGGTTTAACGATAAAACCTGCAGCAAAATAAGCGAACAAACTAGACCAGAATACACCGAATGCTAATACGAGACATGTGAATAGAAGCTCACTCATCTGCTCTTCAAAAAAAGGATACACTTTATATAAGAATAAACCTGTTGTTGTGTAAGTAATGATAGCTAAAATCGTAACAAATATAAAAATTTTCTTTTGTAATCCAAAGCGGTAAACTCTTTTTTCTCCCATCAATATCCTCTCCAAATTCACCCAATTAGGATATTCACGCGCAATTCCAGCAAGAATATCCTTATATCTTTATTTCGGCTTATCTTCAAGGATTTTGATAAGTTTCTCCAGTAATTTTTCTAGATCGTCCCGAGTATTTTGGTACGTTTTCAAATCTCCACCAAATGGATCTCGAACATCTTCTATACTTTCTTCTTCACTACTAATAAATTCGGATAATGTATATAGTTTTTGATGAATAGTAGGGAACCATTGTAATACTAATCGTTTATGTTCAGAAGTCATGGTTAATACACAATCTGACCAATCTATAAGTTCATTTGTTAACATAGAGGACTGATGATCAAGCTCAATTCCTTTTTCTTTCAGTACTTCTTTGGCAAAGTGGCTAGCCTCTTGTCCAGATACTGCAAAGACTCCTGCAGAACGAACGTCCATACCTTCTGCTTTCATCTTCCGAAACAAAGCTTCCGCCATAGGACTTCTACACGTATTTCCCGTACATACAAATAAGACGTTTGTCATCATTCTATGCCTCCTCTTCTATCTATTATTATAAATCAGAATCACGATTATCTACAAAAAAATGCTCTTCTATGACATGAGTATCAGCTTCAACCCAAAAATAACGAGGATACACCCTCCTAATGCTTCACTATACGAACCAAACCATCCTTGAACCTTACTGCCAAGAAATAGCCCGATCCACGTTAATATCATACTAGTAAAAGCAAATAACATAAGCGTCACAGCCATTTTCGCCCCGAAAATCCCCAAACTTAGTCCAACAGAAAAGCTATCTAAACTCACACTTAAAGCGAAAAAAAATAAACCGATTCCTTTTCGTATATAAAACATCGTTTCTTGATTGGAAAAAGACGAAGAAACCATTTGTAGGCCTAATATTAAAAGCAAACTCCCACCTGTATATGTAGCCAATGAACCTAGTGTATCTGTTAAAAACCGACCAATTAAAATTCCAATTAAGGGCATCCATAGATGAAAAAAACCAATAATGAGTCCGATATATAGGATTTGCCAATTTTTTAGTTTAATTAAACCCATTCCTAAACCTACAGAGAATGCATCCATACCCAATGCGATCGAAATAAGGAGTATGGTTATTAATTCTTCTAGCGACAACAACAGGAGCCCTCCCCTTGGACAGACCTATTGTTAATCTATGCTCGTTTTATTTTCGCTAGAAGTGCGTGTTCAAAAAGTAGGGGGAAAAGGGCCGAGAAGAACAAGGCGACGAAGCTATGAGCACCACAGTGTACGTTCTCTGTACATGAGGAGTGGAATAGCGAGACAACAAAGTTATTCGACAGCAATTTTTCATGACTTTTTGAACAACCTCTAGAAGAAGTAGTTAAGAAAAATCATTCTTTTACCAATTGATAACCGGCTGCTTTTAACAGACGATTCATAATGGCAAGTCCTACTCCATTTGACGGAAAAGACTCACTGAAGATTAAATCAACATCCGTATCATTAAATTTTCTTAGCGTATCGTAAATACTGTTCCCAATCGTTCTTAAATCGCTTCTTTTCCCGCATATCATGATATAATCTGCATCATAAGCATGACGATTCTCCTCTGTCGTCAATATGCCTACTTTAAACCCTTTTTGGTGATTCTCATCTATTAATGATTGAATAAACATCGGACTTCCTTCAACTATCGTTAACGGTTTATCCGGTGCATAATGTTTGTATTTCATCCCTGGTGACCGTGGATTTTTCGTTTCTTCCATAATTGATTTATCCACAGAGATATCCCCAACTACTTGCTCTAGTTCCTCTTTTGTCACTGCACCTGGTCTTAAAATAACTGGTGGGTATTGGGTACAGTCCAGCACCGTTGATTCTAACCCTATCCCTGTTTCACCCCCCATCCACTATACCAGCAATTTTTCCATCTAAATCACTTTTAACATGGCTTGCAGAGGTAGGACTTGGCTTTCCAGATAGATTAGCACTTGGTGCTGCGATAGGAATATTCGCTTCTTTGATGAGCTTGCAGTGCAACAGGATGATCAGGCATACGTACACCTACTGTTGACAATCCAGCCGTTACATATCGTGAAAGATTCTCTTTTTTATGTAAAACTAATGTTAACGGACCAGGCCAAAATTTATCCACTAACTTATCCACATAATTAGGGGGGGATAAGACAATATCCTCAAGTTGATTCACCTCGCCAATATGAACGATTAGTGGATTATCACTCGGCCTCCCTTTTGCTTCAAATATCTTCTGCACAGCCTTATTTGACAAGGCATTCGCTCCTAACCCATACACTGTTTCAGTCGGAAAAGCGACGACTTCTCCTTTTTTTAATAGCTGTGCAGGTTCGAGTAGTTGTGGATAATTATCTTGTTTTGTTAACAAGTTGTCCACAGTCCAATATTTTGTATCCATTTACGTTCTCCCTTTTAAAGGTTGTTCAAAAAGTTGCCATGCAAGCATGATTACAATTCAAACATACACATAGATTAAAACTTTGTTTGTTGAAAGTATAATAGAAAATTCTATCATGACGCAACTAACGATAGTATAAGAAATTTACTAGGAATAGTTAAAATATTAAGAATTCTCAATCGTCCACAAATGAGAAATTTTTTCTAAAAAATGTTTACGATTTGTGGATAAATCTTTTACACACAGGGTAAATGTTTGAAGACGGTAAAACCTAGCTTTTTACTACTTTTTTTCTTACATTTAATCTAAAAGAAAGGTAGTTACCCACATTTTGTGGATAACTACCTCGATTTTGTTAATAACTTTGTGGATTGTAACCGTTTTATTTATTTTGCCATAATGACCGTTTCCTCCGATAAATCTTTCATTTTCTCAGCAACCTTTTCAGGTATATCGCCTTTCTCCATTTTATAATAACCAATAAGTCCAAATAGTTCTTCTGCTGGTTCCGTACTTGCCTTTACAAATAGTTTTTCTAGTTTATACTTAGCCTTCAATTGTTCAATTCCTTCGATTAAGGACAAGGCATAAGCTTGACCAATTTCTGGAGTGACAATTAACAAGCGTACTAATCCATTGTTTTCAACTATTTCTAAACCAACCGATGCCACCACTTTATCATCTTTATCTTGTAAGATAATAAATGCCTCACATATTTCTTTAAAGCGATCCCAGTCTACCTTTACGTAGCTTATGAATTCTGCCAACTTACTATAATCTTGTTCCTCTGCAATCTTTAAACGATACATAGCCTCTCCACCTCATTTTCATATGTTATTACATTCTATGAGGTAGGATAAGGATTAGACTAAAAAGTTGGGATTAGTAACTTAATTGATCCTATTATGAAAACAATCCTTCAAACCATTCTACTAGGAAAAACTTCACTTCTACTTTATCCTCTTCTTCTTCCTTTTTTGGCTTTTCAATTTCTTCTAATAACGTTGCAAGCTGGTCATTGTCCTCCTTTTCTTCTTTCTTCTTTGCTTCTTC
Organism: Bacillus carboniphilus; assembly: GCF_020524035.2. Classification (NCBI taxonomy): domain Bacteria; kingdom Bacillati; phylum Bacillota; class Bacilli; order Caryophanales; family Bacillaceae; genus Bacillus; species Bacillus carboniphilus. The sequence goes on from NZ_CP129013.1 coordinate 2,428,479, forward strand.
CTCCTCTTCTACCGCCTCTCCGTTTGAAAAATCGAGGAAACATAGTGGAGGAAACAGTACACACCACCAATTCGCTCCTTCTGCTTCTCCTAATGAGATCAGGAGCGCTTGATAGGTTCCTGCGGGGTAAAGATAGTTTCCATATAATTTTGTCGGAAACTCTACTCGTTTAAACGACACGGAATAACTTTGAATATTGCTTTCTTCTATCATTGTCTCTTCCACTATTTTTTCTATGTCCACTAACTTTTCTTCAATCAGCTTATGGGCTTCTTCAACGGATGTTAGTTTTTCTACCCACACATTAATTTCTTCATTCACTTGATCTCTTATTTTACGCTTAAGTTGCTGATCTTCTTTTGAGTCACTATTTGCTAATATTCTTAAACGAATTGCGTCGTCTGGAATGGTCACCGTTTCATTACCGTTCGCACTTGTTGGAGACTGATAGGCTGTCCCTAATGCTCCTACTAACAAAATACATATGTATATTAAAATGCTTCTTTGCATATTTTTCTTTTTCATCACTAGATCTCCCCCTTACACGACATTATGGACAAGAGGGAAGGAATTTAAACATAGAAAGAGATTAATAGGTTGGGGAAGTGTTTAAAAGCTATCACTCTCAATGATTGAGAGTGATAGCGAGGTTTATTCTTGAATGATGAAAGCATCGATACCCTTTGCTTTTAAGCTACGAACATGCCGTTCTGCATTATTTTTTTCTTTAAATGCACCTACCTGAACTTTATATAACTTCGAAGATATGTTTAGTTCTTTTATGTTTCTTTTCTTTTTTAATTTATATTGAGAAGCGATTCCTTGAGCAATCGCATCAGCACACTTTTGTCGATACTGATCAGACTTTAAAAGTTGGGATTCTTCTTTGTTTGTCATAAAGCCACATTCACAAAGAATAGCGGTCATTTTCGTTTCTCTTAGCACGTGAAAATTAGCAGCCTTCACTCCTCGATTTCTTCTTCCCGTCTCATGAACTAAATTCTTTTGGACTAAGGATGCAAGAGATAACGCTTCTTTCGGTCTAGATGGATATATATAAGTCTCAATGCCACTAGGATTAGTGAATCCCCTTCCGTATGCATTCGCGTGAACAGATACGTAACAGTTTGCCGCAAATGAATTGGCTTTATTTGTTCTTTCTACTAATGGAATATCTTTTTCTCCCGTATGGTCATCAACTCGCAAAATCATGACATCTTGGTATTCTTTTAACTTTCTTATAGTCTTTTGGACAACTTTACTATTAAACTCCCATTCTCTCATAGTTCCGTCTGGTACTCGCTTTCCTGGCGTATGCATTCCGTGACCAGCATCTAGGACGATTTTAATCAATCAGATCTTCCCCTTTCATCTTTTTTAAAGTTCCAGATTATCTTTATATCCTCTACCAAGCGAAGGATTGTTCACTATTCCTCCCGCTACTAAAACAGCTAAGATAGCATCAACAATTTCTTGGTATCTTGCTGGTGCAATTAAATCATTGACAAAAAGACCGATGAGAGAGAATAAAGCAACCCATAATCCATAGTTTCTAAAACGATCCATATAACATTCCCCCGTTCATAACCAAACCAATGATGGCAATAACAATGGCCCCTATTACGATTCTTAGGAGCCAAGTCGTATTGGATTTAATAGAAGAAAGATCCGCTTTGATATCGGTGATGTTTGATTCGGCAACAGCAATACGTGTCTTTAAATCCGTAATATCATGTTCTAACTGTCTGATTCTTTCTTCCATATCATCACCTCTTTCCGTAAGAAAGCAAGGGATTCTAGTACGTTGAATCATGTAATAAAGTCCTTTGCTAGCTCCTTTAATGAGTCCTTTTAAAATTCGCCAAAAGAAAAAGCCCTATCTGGACTCATTTTGTTCTTCGTTATTTTCATTTTTTGATTCCATTACATGCTTTAGTTGGGCTTGAAGAATCGCATTTTCTTTCGTTAGTTCCGCCACACGGCTACTCATTACATTTAAAATTTCGTTTACGTCAATTTGTTGTTGTGTTTGTTCCATTTTGATCTTCTCCTTGTAGTTGGTTTTCTAAATCGATTACTTTATCGTTTAATTCTTGGATAGCTTTCCATAAATACGACACCATACTATAGTTACTGATCCCTGCTCCACTAGGACTTACAATGTCTACAGGTGCTTCGTCTAAGATTATTCCAAGGCGTGGCATTTCTTCATCTAAATCATTCAGTAAGTGGTAGTTATAAACAGGTGTGCTTGCAATGCTTTCTAGTACGCTATCTTCATAAGCTACTATATTTTTCTTCAAATCACGGCTAGATGTTTCCGTTAAATCGGAACAGTGTAAATCAGCATAACCATTATCACTACTGTTCCTTATCTGAACAGTGTTTGACGTTTTTAGGAATTTGATTACCGCCCTATTTGCCCCTTGTAAGGTAGAATGCCCGTTCCCATCAGAACTCGTTTTAAATCGAAACCAAAAACCTTTTTTACCTCCAATATTGAAGTCTGAATCACTATGAGTATTATCATTATAGACGGTCATTCTATATGGACTAGAACTAGAAGGAAAACCAAAAAAACCTTTTCTAACTACTTCACCAATGTCACCATATTCTCTTGCTGTAAACCTCATATCTTGATAACCACTTGAATAACTACTTCTTAATTCTAATGTTGTTCTAGGATCACCACTAACTATTTCATGAATTCCAGTACTCCAATATAGAGTTCTACCTTTACCATCACCTTTAGTTACCTTAAAATCTGGGTAAGACGAACTAACAAACGGTCTTCTATATTCAAATCCATATTCAAAGACGGTTGCCCTTTCTTCATACCCGTTACGATTTTCAAAATCATACGAATCATAAACATTTAACTCACCGCGTTCTAATATTACTGTTCTATTACTTTCTGCATTTCCATTGTCCTCATAAGTCAGTATTCGGTCACCTTCTATTTGTGTATACCCATCACTATTATTTGATGTTATTTTAACCCCCTCAAGATGACCTGTTGTAACCTTGCCTAAGTTTGCAGTTAAAGAAGATAGAGAGGTTATATTGATATGCCTAGCTGTTATAGTATCTGTATATATTTTCCCACCATCAATATAAGTTCTATTTGAAGAATGTGTCCAATTTGTTATTTTACTAGAAGTTGAATCCCAGTTATTTATTTTACTTTTCATATTTGTGTCAAAACTACTAAACGTTACTGCCCCGCTAATATCAATTTTACTAGCATCAATTTCTATACGTTCGGGTGATTGATTAATAGTTGAAATAATCTTGTCAGTAGATACCTTTAACGTTAACCCATCAGCCGTCTGTTCAATGTTTGATTCTGCTAGTTCTACACGTTCCCCCAAATCAGTCACAGTTGAATTATCAGCTTTACCGTTTAAAGCATTTGTGTAAGTGGAAGACTTCGTCACTGTTGAAATAATAGCGGTATCCGTTGTTCTAAATTTAACGTCATTTACAACACTTGTTAATGTTTCTATCTCACCGTCAGTATGTGCCTTTGCCTGTGTAAGTGCTTCACTAGCCTTTTCCTCCGCGTGTGAGTTAGCCCTACCTTCAGCTTCACTAGCTTTAGTTTCTGCATGACTTTTAGAGTTAGCATTACTATTGGCTATTATAGATTCACTTGCTTTTTCTAACGATTCAACAAGACTTGATAGCATCGTTTTATACGTAGAAAACTTAGAATCTACATTGGCTTTCTCACTAGCTGTTGTTTTTCCATCTGCTATAGCACTGTTTATAGCACTAATTAAAGTTTCATGACCATTATTAGCAAAGTCAGACCATTTAGTAGCCAAGTTACTCTTTTCAGTAGAACCAATAAAACCGTTGTTATAAGCGTTATTCTTACGATTCTCTAAATCTGTATAAGCTGTCTCCAGTTGAACTATATACGTTTGTAAGACTTTAGCTTCAGACTGTTCAATGATTCCATCTTTAAAGCTGTTGTCCACATAAGTTTGTAAACTCCCTACAGCCTCTTCAGAATTCGCCTTAGCTTCAGTGATAGCTTCGGTTTTTGCCGTAGCCACATCACCTGGATTCGCTTTTTTCGATGGATCATATTCATCCGACTCATACGTTGTTTTTGATCCGATTCGTACAAACTGGGCATCTAATATCCCTGCATTAATTTTATCGGCATTTAAATTATCAATATGGGCAGCGGTAATGGAGGCCTCTGCAATTTTTGCTCCATCTATCGCCGCGTCTTCAATCTTTGCTTTTTTAATCGCTCCATCTTTAATTTGCGCTGTATCTATAGCTGCCTTTTCAATTTTTGCATTTGTAATGGCCCCATTTTGAATGGCTGCATTCCCAACGGCTAACTTCCCTATCTTTTCTTCTGTAACAGCCTCTTTTGCCAGCTTTTCTGCATCGATAGATAAATCTACAATTAAGTCTGCGTTTATTGCGCCAAGTAAAATATCGTCTGAGACTATTTTTGCAGTTGTAGCCGTTACTTGTGGAGAAAATGCACTCGTTGTCCCGTGAGTATTTACTGCTCTCACTTTGTAGTACCACTGGTCATTCGTATCAACTTTATGACCATAGCCACCTGCTTTACCTCTCCAGAGTAAGTTGCTTTCATCCGGGTTGAAGTTATTAACTTGCGAAGCAAACAACTCATAGCAAGCAACTGATGATGAAGGATCGAAGTCCCATTTTAACGCGATCGTCCGGAAACCTCCTGAAGCACTGAAGTTAGTAGGAATCCTTGGCACTTGATCAACAAAGCTTGCATCATCGATTTGCGGCTTTTGACTCCAAACCCCTGCCTGATCGTTTACTTTGGCTTCTAATTTATCTAAACGTTGATCATCCGTAAATAAAGGGAGGAAGTTGCCTAGTTTAACGATAGTTCGTTCAGGTTTGTGTAACAAACGTTGAATTTCGATCACTCTAGCTTCTATTAATATCTCTGGAACAAACTGACGATCAATAACAAAGACTGTATCTCCTAGGCGAACCTTTTCATGTTCAAAACCTGATAATTCTTCTAATGCATTCACACTTAGTTCGTAAGATACTAAAGGACTGGTTCTTTCCTGTAAAGCTTGCCACGTCTGTCTTAAGAGATCCTGTTCATCTTCTATATCAGATGCGTCAAAAAAACCAAAGCGATGCCTCGTCCCATTTTCTCTCCCATATCGTGATAATGCATCTTTATCTCCTATCCATTCTTGTCCTATCGGCTTATTAGCAGGATCACCCGCTTCCATTTTCCATTCAACATTCTTAAAACTTCTTCTTACTGTCAATCCATCTGCCGTTTCTTCACTTTTCCCGCGTCCAATAAGAGCGGTTTTAGGGTATGAAACGATCGTTCTACGAATCTTTTGAAGATCTTTTGTCATTTCAAATCTTTTTCCCGTATCTTCGCCTCGCCTAGTCAAAAGATTGATGTATCGACCAGAGATTTGATTATCTTTCACTACAATGTGATCCTTTATCTCTCCACCCCAAGTTTCAACTATCTTTTGAATCCCATCTAGTACACTTTCATAATGAAACTGAATACTTTTTTGTCCTAACTCAGCTACTTCACCTTTTTCAAAACGAGTATCCTTCAGTACATCTGAAAGTGCCTCACTTAAAGTTACTTCTTGTAAACTCATCTCGCTTAAAGGCTCATCTGCCAATTCATCTTTCCATGCTACCATACAAAATACTTCTTTATATAAAAGATCCTCATGAACTTCATCCAGCTCTTTTATGACAAATAAACGAAAATCACCATCTTGATCTTTCATGGCTACCAATTTTTCTTCTTTTATAAAGTTTGAGTCAGGATGATTAGCTGGAACCCAAAACGTAAACGAATGATCTTTATTTAGTTGTTCTATATGCTCGGCTTCCTTGTAGTAGAAAGGCGTTGACCTTTGTTCTTCTCCTGCTCCATTCGCCATAATAATGGTCTCTAGTTGTTCATTTTTATTAAAGATGTATAGCACAATCTGTCACCTCACTTTAAAAATCAACTCTCCCTATCTTGATATAGGAAGAGTTGCTAATAATTCGATTTAGATCCACCTAGGTCTCCATATTAGCTCTGTTGTCGTTCCATCTGTCACTGTAATCGTTTGTTTACCCGGCAATAAATCAAAAAACTCGCTGCTCGCCCAATCAAAAGACGTCATTGCGAGTTGATCATTGATTAAGATCTTACCGTTATGAAAATGGACTTCTAAAATATCTTCTTTCTGAAAGTCCCATTTAATCTTGACATATTTGTCCTGTTCTTGATGAAATACTTTGTATTCTTTCACAGGTTCAGTGATGGTTGCCACTAAACGTAGTGGGGTTTGATAGGAGCCGAGTCCCGTTTGATTGACCGATTGAGTAAAAGAAACTCTTTTTTCTATGCCATATTTAAACGGATCTGTACAAACAAATGTTAAAGTCCCTTTACCAACAGATGCTATTTCTTCTAAATCTGAATTCCCTTCTAATATTCCATAATAGGTCATATTCGGTTCATCGGAAAAAACAATGGGAACTTCAAAGTCTGTGTTTAGGACTCCGTTTAACTGATCTACCTTTTTCCTTAAATCATTGAGAGAGTCTGCTATCATCAAAAACGAAACAGAAAGGACACGCTCTGTTAGCTGTCTCCGTTGAAAAAAAGACCCGTCCTTTCCTGGTATAGACTGACGAATCGTAGTTTGGGATAAGGGACCTCTCCCGTTTATTTCAGTCACTCTGATTAATTCACTTAAATCTTTTCCATTGAAGGTTAACATTTAGTATGCCCCCCTTACTCGTAAGCGTCCAAGCTCTTCAGCGGTATAACGAACGGTACTTTTAGCAAGTTCTCGCCCATCAATCGGAACAGATAAATGAAACTCATAAACGCCTCCGCTTCCTAGCGAACCTCTTATTCCTCTGGCTTTCTCACTTGCCGATAAAGGAGTCACCTTCACAGAAGAACCAGATTTACTTAATAGCTCAGGTCCGGCTTCACCAACGATCGCTGCACCACTACCAAACAAATGACCACCCGTTGCTAAAAATGGAATATTCGGAATTATCGGAGCATTAACTTTCGGTATATTATTTAGAAGCTTTGCAGGTGTATTAAAGCCATCAATAAATTTATTCACCATTCTAATAATTCCATTGATCACCGTTTTCATGCCTGTTTTCAGCCCTTCCCATGCACCTAACGCTGTATCTTTCATTCCAGTAAAAGCTGAAGTAACGTGATCTTTAATGGCATCCACAGGGGTTGAAATAGTCGTTTTCAATCCGTTCCATAAAGTTGATGCCGTGGACTTAATAGAATTCCATGTATTCGTTAAACTATTTTTGACTCCATCCCATACACTAGTTGAAACACTCTTAATCGTGTTCCACACATTGCTGATGGTGTTTTTAATCCCATCAAAAATAGGACTAACTAATGCTTTTAATCCATTCCAAACGGCTGTTAATTTTTCTTTAATCCATTCCCATACAGTAGAAGAAACGGTTTTAACCGATTCCCAAACATTCTTAATAATTATTTTTATATTTTCAAAGACTGGGGATAGAATATAGATCAATGCAGTCCATATAGCTTGCAAATATTGAGTAATAAATCCCCAAACAGCTGAGGTTACTGTTGAAATAACATTCCATACATTTTCTATAATTGTTTTAATACTTTCAAAAATAGGAGATACAAAAGAAAGAATCCCTTGCCAAATAACGGATAAAAATTCTTTGATCCCTTCCCATACCACACTTGTTACAGCTGAGATTCCATTCCAAACTTCTATGAAGAAAGCTTTAAGCGCATTAAGCGAAATCCAAAATAACTCTTTGATAACCTCCCAAAAAGCAATAAAAAACTCTTTGATTTGCTCCCAATATATTAAAACAGTCAATATAGCCGCTAAAGCTAATATAATTCCAACAATCCACCCTAAAGCAACTGAGAAGGTTATCCCTAGAGTCGTCACTATTCCTACTAAGGCTGAGATTATCGGAAGAACAATTCCTGCTATAGCAATTAATCCTCCTAAGATAATTATGAACATTTGAGCTTGAGGAGAGAGATTACTAAAAGCATCTGCCATAAAGGTAATACACTCTACTATTTTCTCTAATGCAGGTTGTAACGATTCAAAAATGGTGATTCCCGCTTCTGCTAATGCACTTTTCATTTCTTCCACTCTACCAGAAAGATTATCTCCCATTGTTTCGGCTAAAGTTTGAGCAGATCCCTCACTATTATTCATTGCTTCGCCAAGCTTAATGTATTCATCTTCACTTGCTGTAACAACTGCCATAGCACCACTCATCGCTTTCTCTCCAAAAAGAGTGGCGGCATAAGCTGCTTGTTGATCTTCATCTAACCCTTTAAATCCAGAGCGTAAATCAGCCATTACTTGATCAAGTGTTTTCATCGAACCATCACTGTTTTTAAGCGAAACCCCTAATTGATCCATTGCTGATTTTACTTCAGACGTTGGATTCGATAAGTTGGTCATCATCGTTTGTAAAGCTGCTCCTGCATCCTTACCCTCAATGCCTGCTCTAGACATCATTGCTAAAGCTTGTGTTGTATCTTCAAAAGAATATCCTAGTTTACTAGCAAGAGGTCCACAAACATTCAAACTATCCCCTAAAGAACCTACCGATGCTTCCGCATGGGTAGAAGCAGCCGCTAATGCATCAGCAACTTCTCCGCTATCAGCGCAGATTTTCCGAAAGCATTTAGTGAATCAGCCACAACATCTGCCGTGCTTGCTAAATCTTGATTTGAAGCTGCTGCTAAAGCTGAAATATTGTCAATTCCACTTAACATTTCTTCAGTCTCCCAGCCAGCTTTAGACAATGCAGTAAAAGCATTAGCTGCTTCTGTGGAACTAAACTGGGTTGTTTCACCAATTTGTCTCGCTTTTTCTTCAAAGGAAGTAAGTTCACTACTTGTTGCATTCGTCACAGCAGCTACTTGCGACATCCCAGCTTCAAAACTCATTCCAGTTGAAATGGCTGATTTTCCAGCACCAACAATAGGAACTGATAGAGAGGCAAACAAATCACCAATACTGTCTAACTTTTGCCCAAGTTGTTCCAATTTCGTTTCTGTTTGCGCAACAGCTATGTTAAATTGATTAATTTCAGTCATACTAATAAACGTGTTACTCATCTTTTCACCACCTAAAAAAAGAACTGATTTAGCTTAGCTACCAAACAGTTCCTTCCGATCATTTAATACATCCTCTGTAACCCTCTCTGCACTTTCATTAAATAAAGGAATGATACGAGAATTCTTTTTTCGATTCGCGTTAACAATAGCATTGTAAATCACATTTCGCTCCATCTCGTACTCATTTTTTTTCATCTCATTATATTTCTCCATTAAAATACTAAACTGCTTATACGTTAAGTCTCCTACTTCAGAAGGAGAAAATCCAAAGACAATTACACCTTGTGCGATAATCTCTTCATACGTTAGTTCTTTTTTTTAGATATCTCCTTCTTCGCCTGTTGATGCTTTTGATGATTAAATCCTTTCGTAATAGCTTCTTGGATCTGCTTTGTGAAATATTCCATGCCATGTTCATTAATCACATCACCCATGATTTCCCCTGCTTCATTAATGGAGACAGGGTTTCCACCATATTTCAGCCCGACAAACACTAACGTCCTAAATTCTGTCATTCCTGTATTTTTCTCATTTAATTGTGTAATAGGAAAACCAAGCATCTCCTCTGCTTCGCAATGAGCATTAATAGGGTATCTTAAAAAGAATGCATTCTGATTCGTCTTAATAATCGTTTTATCCATTTGGGTAAACCTCCAATATTTTTTTAAAACTTGAAAAGAGGTGAACAAAAAACGCTCACCTCTCAATTATTTTATGCATTTGCCACTTTCGTTTTTGCTAATGCTCCTGAACCTGTTAAAGACATGGAATAAGTGACTAAATCGTCATATGGCATATCAATTGGGAAATCCGTTAAAATCGCATTTCCTTCATATTTTGTGCCACTTCCCATCACAACAACTATTTCTACATTTTCAGAGTTCAACCATTTATCTTCTAGGATACCATAGGCTTCATCTGACTCTACTAATGCACCATCACAATCAATGGACCACTCTTTAAATCCTTGAAGATTTTCTTTCCAAAAACCATTTGAATCTTTTGATGTACCATCAAGTGTTTCTGATGAACGATTTAATGTTGCATTTCGTTGACCCGCTAATACTTTATCTGTATCGTTGTCCTTAATGTATACTTTACATTTCATTCCTTGCATTTTACTCATAATTATTCCTCCGACTCAATTTTAAATTTATAAATGATTTTTCCATAGTAAATCTTTGATTCTTCTTCCTGTAATACTTCGAAACTTTTTAGATTTTGAGACAATAAAAATACACCTTCAACGGAAAGATCCTCCGATAAAGATGCTATAATAGACTCAGCAATTGCAATCAATTCTTTCTTACCTTGAGCTTCGTGCCGGATGTTCAAGGTAAGTTCTATTTGTTGATCCATAGATGTTTTTGTTTCGTTCGGTTCAATTAAAATATCTCCTAACACTGCATAAGGATAAACCGCTGCATCTGATTCATAGTCATAAACAGATGTAATGCGATTCATCACGTCTGGATTATTGACTAATCGATCATAAACAGCACTGTATACTTTTGTAAACTGGTTCACTTTCTATCAAATCTCCTTTCTGAATGATAGACTATTCATTTTCAATTAGGAGAGATCCTTGATCTCCTTTCTACCCATGGTCACCACCTCCTTTCAAAGAATTAAAAACACATCCTATTCGGATGTGTTTAAAAAGTTTTTAGTTTTTCTACACTACCATCTTAGCACTTACATTTGGGTTTGCTTTGCCCTTTGTCTGCCATTTTTCGTCTCACTCTTTTTGAACGTTGGATAGAACATTGTTTTCGTCAACCTCTTAAGATTTTTTCTACATTACCATCTTAACACCCAACTTCAGCTTTGCTTTGCCCTTTGTCTGCCACTATTCGTCTGCATGCACTTAATAAAAACTATGGATTTATTCATTAATAAATCAATGATTAAGAGATGTCTCAAAGATTAATCATAGTATTACTACCATTATTCATTCCTCAATGACAAGTAGAAGAACCGTTAAATAACTTTGAATGACTTTACATTCTCTAATGAAACGTTTCCATTCATTCTCGGAAAAGTCATTGGGAAATTGTCTTTTATCAGTTTAAATGACTATAATATAAAAAGGCTACTGTCGAACAACCTTTGCTAGGAGGATTATTTTCAATGAAAATTGCTGTATTAATTCCTTGCTTTAATGAAGAGCGAACAATTGGAAAAGTAATTAATGACTTTAAACAGGAACTACCTGATGCTGAAATTTACGTCTATGATAACAATTCCTCTGACCGCACGTCAGAAATTGCTATTCGTCATGGAGCTATTGTTAAGCATGAACCAAGACAAGGAAAAGGAAATGTCGTTCGCGCTATGTTTAGTGAAATTGATGCTGATTACTATGTAATGGCTGATGGAGATGATACATATCCTGCAGAGTTTGTACATCAACTACTCCAACCCTTAATAGAAAAAAAGGCCCACATGGTGATAGGAGATCGATTATCAAACAATACCTATCGTGAACAGAATAAACGTCAGTTTCATAATTTAGGGAATAGATTGGTGAAGGGTCTCATTAACTCTTTATATAAAAGTTCACTTTCGGACATCATGACGGGGTATCGAGCTTTTAATCGCTTCTTTGTTAAATCTATGCCCGTATTAAGTCCTGGTTTTGAAATTGAAAGTGAGATGACTATTCATGCACTTGACAAACGATTTATAGTTGAAGAAATACCCATTGTTTATCGAGATCGACCTGAAGGAAGTGAATCAAAGTTACACACTTTTTCTGATGGGTATAAAGTGTTAAAAATGGTATTTGTTCTATTTAAAGATTATAAACCACTAATGTTTTTTTCACTTTGGTCAGCCTTTTTTTTAATTAGCGGATTAGCAGTTGGAAGCCCTGTCATAGTTGAGTTTATTCAAACTTCTTTCATCACAAAGGTCCCATCCGCAATACTAGCAGTTGGGTTAATTCTTGTGTCAATCATGTTTATGATAAGTGGGTTAATATTGGATACCGTAGCTTCTGTCCACCGAAAACAATATGAGTTAGAGTTGAAGAGGATTTATGACACTATCGAGGAACAGAGAATTGATTAAATATGTTAGAGAAGTTGTTCAAAAAGTCAGTTTTGAATATTCACTTACAGTCATTTTATTAATTGTTACTTCTTTTTCCGTTCAATTGTTTTATATCCCTTTTCACTTATGGGGAGCAATTGGTTTATTGTTTTTAATCGTCACTGCATATACTTTCCTTCAAAAAAGGATAAATCACCTAACCGTTTATAACAAAATCGTCATTGCAGGATTCACTCTTTTTTTTATTGTTAGCAGCTCTGGGCATCCTGCTCATCATGAAAACTTATCGTTATTTATGAAAGTTTTAATTTTGTTTGGTGCATTCATCTATAGTTATTTCATTCTATTGTTTATTTTTTCTTTATTCCTGACAAGACAATCATCCAATCCTCATAAAGAAGTAAAAGGTTCAAAAATATTACTATACGCTTCTCCTAGTTTATTGGTTTGGACTGCCTTTTTACTCGCTTTCTTCCCTGGCGTATTGACACCAGATTCATTTGCTCAATGGGGACAAGCACATGGGGAACCGTACAATGATTGGCACCCACTCATGTACACTCTATTTATAAAGATGATGATTCAAATTATTGATTCTCCTGCAACAATTGCTATAGTTCAAATTCTTTTCATGGCATTCGTATTCGGGTATATTCTTTATCGTTTTGAAAAAAAAGGATTTTCCAGTAAAGGACTATTCATTATTGCCGTTATACTAGCGATACTCCCAATGAATGGTATTCATTCTATTACGTTATGGAAAGATGTATTTTACAACAGTTTTTTATTTTTGTTTACTTTTTGCCTTATAGAAATTTCCCTTTCAAAAGGTAAATGGCTTTTAAACCAAAAGTACTTGTTCCTTTTTATTTTTTCATCTTTTGGACTTGTATTTTTCCGTCATAACGGATTCCCTGTATTTGTTATTACAATACTAATCCTACTGTTTACTTTTAGATATTATTGGAAGAGAATTGTAATTGTTGCAGCTTTAACAATTGGAGCTCACAGCCTGTTTACTGGCCCTATATTTTCTCTTCTAGACGTAACACCATCTGATCCAAATGAGATGCTCAGTATACCAACTCAACAAATAGCCTATGTTTTAGTTCAAGATGGAGAAGTCACTGACAGTCAGTTAGGTTACTTGAATGAGATATTGCCTATTGAATTATGGAAAGAAAAGTACCACCCCTATTTATCAGACCCTATTAAATTTTCAAAAGAATACAATAGACAGGCTATCTTTCCTAATAATCTTTCTACTTTTATTAAAACTTGGAGTGAGATCTGTATACAGAACCCTAAGCTCGTTACAAAAGCTTTTCTTATGCAAACTTCTCTTGTCTGGCAGATTAATGAGCCAGACGGTTTAGGCAAGCAAACTACCTATGTAAACTATGTTTATAAAAATGACTATGGTATAGTGAGAGAACCTATTTCTTTAAACTTATCAAAATGGTTACACGCTTATTTGGAAGCTACTAACCAAGGGGTAGTAAGGATGGCCCTATGGCGGACTTCTATGCATACTTTTCTTTTCCTATTTTTAACGTATGTTGCTATTATTCGATTTGGAAAAAGGGCAATAATTGTAGTATTACCCACTCTTCTGAACACTGCTAGTGTGTTTGTTGCCTTACCTGCCCAAAGTTATCGATACTTATATGGCACTACATTAGTGACAATATTATTACTTTTATTTTTATTATCCAGTAAAAGGGACGAGAAGAATGTTGAAATCAATTAAACAATCAATTTCAAAGAATAAAAAAGGGATTATCTTGATGATTATTGCTTCCTTTTTAATTTCTATTGGACAGCTTCTTTGGAAGCTGTCCAATGGAACGATCTCATTAGAATTATTATTGGGATTAGTTCTATACGGATTAGGTGCTGTCATCATGATTATCGCTTTTCAATATGGAAGTTTATCGGTGCTCCATCCTCTCCTTAGTTTGAGTTATATTTTCGCTATTCTACTTGGATTATGGATATTGGATGAAAAACTTCTGTTCGTAAATTATTTTGGTATTCTCCTCATTATAGTAGGGTCTATACTCATTGGTGGAGGAGATGTAGAGTAATGAAAATTTTTATTCTTGTTATAACAATGACACTTTTAGGAGCTTTAGGAGGCTATTTTTTCAAACTCGCTACCTCTTCTGGCTTAAAGTTAAACAAACGTTTGTTTTTTTATGTTGGACTAGGTATCGTTCTATATTTATCAGGTGCTTTTCTTAATATTATTTTATTAAAACACTTGCCATATACAATTGCATTTCCACTCACATCATTTACGTATATTTGGACAATGGTCATTTCCTACTTTGGATTAAAAGAAATAATGACTGCTAGAAAAATTGTGGGTACTATATTTATACTCTTAGGTGCTTTTTTATTAATACTATAAAATATTTCTAGTCCTATTTCTACAAAGAAATATAGATTAACCTCATTACAAAACCTTATTAGAGTGAGGAGGAAGCTAGAGACTTTACTTTTTATCATGCTATTCACTTTTTTCTTAAAAAGAAGAATCTTTAGCTCCTCCCTAATTAAATGTTTAATTCTTTTCATCTTCCTCACTATACAAGGTTAATCATACACTTCCACGTTTAAGATAAGAGCTAACTTGTAAAACATTTTTGCCTTCATTCGATAATATTTCCTCTCACTTAACCCAAGTTCGTTATACACTTCATAATCATAAACATCATCACCTGAGAGATAACGTTTCACTACGATGGCTCTTTCAAATTCATCAAGTCTATTAATTGCCTTTTGAACATTTTCAATGAGTTTTTGCTTACGTCTCATGAAGTCAATGTTCTTAATAGCGATATCTTCTGTTGAAGAATAAAATTGATTTGTTTTTGTCGGCGGCAAAAGAGAATAAGAGGCTGTTATTTTTGGTTGACGTTCCTCTGGCTCTGACAACATATATATTTTATATTTTTCTAAAATACTTTCTGTTGCTTTTTTCGTCTGTTTCACATTTATTTTCAAATCTTCTACTAAAAGTGTTCCCACACCATTACCCCCTTGTTACTGAATCTATTACTACATATGTCTGCATTACTATAAAACCAATCTAGATATTATCTTTTGTGATCCATAAACTTTCTTTCACACTCTCTTCTTCTTTTAAATGTTTCACTACTCTTAAACCTTTCTCTCTTAACGCCTCCTCTAAATCATCTAAGTAATGTCCTTCTATCTCTATTTCTTTTAGTCTATTGTGTAAGCAACGATTGCTCATATGAACTGGTACTTCAATTACATGCTTTGTCGAAAAGACAATTACTTCACTCGTTGATATTGTGACTTCCTTATAAATGTTCATACTATCCCCTCCTTTTATTGTAAAAAATGCTAATCATTCATCTTGAACAATACCTTTTCTTTTTTCCATTTTTATAATATGATTTTTTAGTAAATAACCGTAAAATGTAGAAAGGACAATGCATTTTTCTATGCATTGTCCTTTTGCCTATAGGTAGTCTGTCATCTCTGAGTAAAGTAAATTTCCTTGTTGCTTAAACCACCATTTTGCTTTTTCAAAATAAACCGTTTTTAATGTTGATTCAGTTAATCCTGTTAGCATAATCAAAAATCCTTCAAAATTTGGATCATATTCAATGTTAGCTAATTCTCTCTTCGCTGCAGTAAAATTTCCTTTCAAAGCGAAATAAAACGCTTTATTTAAAGAATATTCGACTTGGTTATTGCTCACTTTGTGTAATACAGAAATAAATTCTAATGTAAACATAACCGTTTCATATTCAATTTGCTGGTTGACGCTGTTATAGAGCCTAGCTGACGTTTGAAGATGCTCTATACACTTCTGTACATCACTGTAAATAAACAAATGTGCAAATGAATAATGAGCTGCGCTGCCTTATAATAAGGAGAACAATCACCTTGGAAGATTTCGTTTAACCATACCCTTGCTTCATCAAATCTCTTTTGCAAAACTAAGTGAAAACTATAAATATTGATTACTTTTATTCTGAATATCTTTAATAGATATTGACCTTCTCGATCAACCATTTCTAATAAATCTTCACATGTTTCGATTAGTTTTTTATGGTGACTACCTTTTTCATTTAAGTAATACAGCATTTCTATATAGCGCTGGATAAAAAGGATTTGTTTATGTGTACTCTTTATTCGTTTACTTTCTTGATAAAGGTCTAAATAGGTCATTTTTTTTTCAAATGTTGTGTTTAGTAAATATGATAATAGAGTAGTGAACTTATAGGTAACTGCATCCATCTTCTCTCCGATTTCTAACAGTCTACTCAACAGATTCCAATATTGAGCCTCATAACAAAAACTCATTAGTTCCCTCACTGTTTGCGGCTTAATATTATCAGAATAGCCATTAATAAAATCCTTGATTATTTCCCTCTCATGTCCGGGAAAGTATAGTGAGCTTAACTTTAACAGTGTTTCGAGAGAAGGACGCTTCCCCTTACCTTTATTTAGTATAAAGTTCTTAAAGTTCGTGATAGTTGGGGATTTGATCCCTGTTTTCCGTTCAATTTCTTTATATCCTTTAGCATCTTTTTGAACGACTTTAACTAAATCTACTAACTTCATGTTTGATATTCACATCCATTCCGAAACGAGGAAGACTTTCATCATGTTCGATAACCACTACTTGCATAGGAACAAATGTTCTTATTTTTATATACATTATACCCTTCATCTAAAATGAATACAACACTAAATTCAACAAACTTTCCTTTTATGCCTCATTAGTCATATATTTTTATCTAAAAGTAAAAAATTAATTACATAATGAATAAAATATATTACCATTTAATATAAGGGAGGAAATATTAGTGAAAGAGAAAGGGAAGCTATATAATAACCTTCACGTTTTAAGAGCTCAAAATAAATGGTCACAAAAAGATGTAGCGGAGAAAGTTGGTGTTAGCAGGCAGACAATTGTTTCTATTGAGGCAAATAAATATAACCCTTCGCTTATTTTAGCGTTTAAACTGGCCAACTTATTCGATGTCGATATTAATAATGTATTTGAATATAAGGAGGAGATCAAAGATGGAAACATTGATCAATGATTTGCCAACTATTTGGATGCAACTGAAGAAACAATTCTTGTTTTTCCTAGTCGTTTTATCTACTATATACTCCATCATACTATTGGCTTCTATTGGTAAACCTGATGAGAGACAAGTTAAAATTATGATGAGGGGATACTATTACCCTTATACTTTTATATTTTCATCCATATTTTTCTTATTTATCATGAATTGTCTAAAAGAGTTATCCTACCAATCTTTTCGTGATGGGATTTTGATTATCATATGTTTGAGTAATATGTTTCTTGCAAGCTCTGTTTTTATTTTAAATAAAAAGATTTGAATAATAAAAAAGCGCAACCGCTTGTTTAAAGTTTATTAGAACATCAACTAAAAACAGTCACGTCCTGTGATTAACGTTGACGCTAGCACATCGTGTGCGTCGGAGTTGCTGGGCGTTGGAACTAGACAACGATGAAAGAACCTTCTTACTAAAGGCCAAAGTTTAAAGATTCCCTGATCTTATAAAAAACACCCCTTAGGGTGTCTTATTTTTCTGAACAAAAACCATTCGGTCCTTGCCATTTATGTCGTTAACAATTTCTACTTGAGCTAAAGGAAACGCATTATGAAAAATCGTACTCACTTGTTCGCCTTGACCTACCCCAATTTCAACTCCAATTAAAAACTGCTCTTTCATGATTTGTGGCAAGTCGGATGCTAGTCTTCGGTAAAAGTCCAATCCATCTTCTCCACCAGCAAGAGCACGTCTCGGTTCAAAGTCTTTGACCACTACTTCAAGCTGATCTACTTCTGCTATGGGGATATATGGAGGATTGGATACAATGACATCAAACTTCAACTTTGACTCAACCAAAGGCTGGACAAGATCCCCTTGTAAAAAGGTTACCTCCACCCCTAATTGAGACGCATTTTCTTTTGCTACTTTTAGTGATTCCGCTGCAATATCCGTTGCATAAACGTTCATGTTAGAATTTTCTAAAGAAAGGGTAACGGCAATGGCTCCACTTCCCGTTCCTATATCTGCAACTATTAATTCACGGTTAAACGTGGTGATTCTCTGTAAGATCCCTTCAATGAGTTCTTCAGTTTCTGGTCGTGGAATGAGCACTTCTTGATTGACAAGAAACGAACGACCATAAAAACTTTCTGAACCAATCATGTATTGAACCGGTACTCCTTTTGCATGCTCTTTTACATCAGATTGAAAAGACAGCCAAATTTGTTCATTTACTTCTTTACGCGATTCACTAAAAAGTTGAGCTCTCGTTAACTTCATATGGTGACGTAATAACAATTCCGCTGCATTATTATCTCGATTCGCCTCTTGTAAATAAGAAGAAGCCCAATTAAGGGCTTCGTACACTTTTATACTCATGCTTGATCGGCTGCTTTCAGACGTTCGGCATGATCTTCGTGAATGAGCGCTTCAATCACTTCGTCTAATTTGCCTTCTAAGATTTGATCGAGTTTTTGAATCGTTAACCCAATGCGGTGGTCTGTCACACGATTTTGCGGGAAGTTATACGTGCGAATTCGTTCTGAACGATCGCCTGTTCCAACGGCCATTTTTCTATTTTGATCGTATTCAGCTTGAGCTTCCTGTTGAAACTTATCATAAATACGTGCCCTAAGAACTTTCATGGCTTTGTCTTTATTTTTAATTTGTGATTTTTCATCTTGGCATGATACAACGATACCAGTTGGAACGTGCGTTAACCTGACGGCAGACATCGTTGTATTCACACTTTGCCCACCAGGTCCACTTGAAGCGAACGTATCGACACGAATATCCTTATCGTGTACTTCAACCTCAACTTCTTCAGCTTCTGGTAAAACAGCAACTGTAGCAGTAGACGTATGGATACGTCCACCCGATTCTGTCTCAGGTACCCGTTGGACACGATGTGCTCCGTTTTCAAATTTCATACGTGAATATGCACCTTCACCATTTATCATAAAGATAATTTCTTTGTATCCACCTGTACCTGTAGGGCTTGCTTCCATTACTTCTGTTTTCCAGCCTTGCGCTTCAGCATAGCGGCTATACATACGATAAAGATCTGAGGCAAACAAAGCTGCTTCCTCTCCTCCAGCTGCACCGCGAACTTCCATGATGACGTTTTTATCATCATTCGGATCTTTCGGAATGAGAAGGACTTTTAGTTTTTCTTCTAATTGATCCTTCTGTTCAGTCAATTCATCGACTTCATCCTTGACCATTTCTCTCATATCCGCATCAAGTTTATCTTCTAACATTTGTTTTGCATCTTCTAGTTGTTCCGTTACTTCCTTACACTCACGATATACTTCAACCGTTTCTTGAAGTCCCGATTGTTCTTTCGAGTATTCCCTTAGTTTCTTTGGATCATTTACTACATTAGGATCCATTAATAACTCATTTAATTTTTCATAACGATCTTCAACAGCTTGTAAACGATCTAACACAGTTCTTCACCTCAAACGTTTCTCCATAACAGATTAATTATAGTATAGAGACGTCAATAAAAGCAAATAGAGGTTACTTTCACTTACGGAACGACAAAAGAAGTAGGAATGTGTCCTACATCCACTTTCTTTGCCGAATGACTACTTGTTTTGTCAACCATAAAGGAAGACTGGTTAAAAAGAAGAAAAGATTAGTAAACCATAAATGAAAGGAGAATGAATGATGAATACAGGGGCCGTAGCGAACGAAATTGGGGTATCGACAAAAACGATTCAACGGTGGGTAAAACAGTTAAATATTGAAATGAATCGCAATGAATTAGGGCACTACTTATTTACAGATGAAGATGTAAACATATTAAAGAATGTCCATCAACAGATCAAATCTGGAACTCCCTTTCAAGAAATTAAAGTGTCTAAAAAGAAAAAAAGGGTAGGATCTGTCAAACCTACCTCCATGCCGACAAACGATTCTATTAAACATGTATTAAATAAAGTTGCTGAGCTTGACGTTCGAATTAATTCGAAAGCAGATGATGTTGTTACCTATCAAGTCCTTCAGCATCGAAAGGAAACAGAAGAATTACTAGGGCGCATCGACCTTTTGGAAGAAAAAATAGAAAGAATGGAGCACCTATTAAATCAAACTCTCAAACAAACCTCTGAAACTCCCATACAGGAGCCTCTTCCACAAAAACGCAGGAATTTCTTCCATTCCATTTTAAATATAATCTCATAACGCCTACCAAAGTAACTAGGAGGAGAAGTGCTCTCTTCCTAGTTCTTTATTTATCACAATACTTTACTTAAAAATTCCTTCGTCCGTTCCTCTTTCGGGCTTTCAAAAACATCTTTTGGAAGTCCTTCTTCGATAATCATGCCGTCATCTAAATAAACAATTCGGTCCGCGACCTCACGAGCAAAGCCCATTTCATGCGTCACCACCACCATGGTCATTCCTTCATCCGCCAGTTCCTTCATGGTTGATAATACTTCTCCAACTAATTCAGGGTCTAAAGCAGAAGTTGGTTCATCAAAAAGCATGACTTTCGGCTGCATCGCTAAGGCTCTGGCAATAGCTGCCCTTTGCTTCTGACCACCAGAAAGCTGAGAAGGATAGGCTTTGACCTTATCACTTAAGCCTACTTTATCTAAATACTTTTTCGCGATTGCTTCTGCTTCTTTTTTTTCCATCTTTTTTACTTGAATAGGTGCTTCCATGACATTTTCCAATACATTTTTATGAGGAAACAAATTAAAATGCTGAAACACCATGCCCACTTTCTGTCTCACTTGATTAAGATCGTCCTTTTTTGGATTGATGAGTTTGCCATCTATCGTCACATCGCCCTTATCTTTTATCTCTAAAAAATTTAACGACCTTAACAACGTACTTTTTCCTGATCCACTTGCGCCAATTAAGCAAACAACATCACTTTCCGCCACTTCCATATCAATTCCTTTTAATACGTGAAGACGCCCAAATGACTTATGAAGATTTTTTACTGTAATCATACGTGGCTCCCCCTTGTGTCGACATCCATTCTTTTTTCGATAAAATTAACAATGATCGTAAAAATTAAAACTAATGCAAGATAATAGAGTCCATTTACGGCGTAGGTTTGAAACTGCTTGAAGTTACTTGCCGCTTCTGATAAACCTTGTCCCCATAGTTCCTGGACACCAATATAAGCTACTAAGGATGAATCTTTTAAGCCAATGATGAATTGATTGGCAACAGGTGGAATTGAACGTTTAAAAGCTTGTGGTAAAATGATTCGTTGCATGGCTTTCGGATAGGACATTCCTAATGAGCGAGCAGCCTCCATTTGACCACGATCGATCGATTGAATCGTCCCTCGAAAAATCTCTGCAATATAAGCTCCATTATGAAGGGCTAGTGCGCATACCCCGGCCCAAAAGGGTTCCAATGTAATTCCAAATGAAACAAGGCCAAAATAAAAGATAAACACTTGTACAATTAACGGTGTACCGCGCACAATCGTAATATAAATATTCGCAATCCAATTCAAAATTTTTATTTCGGAAATTTTTAAAAAGGCCGCAATTAATCCAAGTATTGAAGCGAAGATCAATGAAAAAAACGTAATTTCAACGGTGATAATAGCTGCCTTTGAAAACTGTTCCACCGTCTTGGCTGCAATCTCTCCCATATCAGAAAATTGCTCTATTATATTAGCAATATCCATATCTATTATCCTCCTGCTCTCGATGAAATGAAAAGAGAGGGAATCTCAGTCCCCCCTATTGTCAACGTAATGATTACTGCTTTTCTAACATATCTTTACCAAACCATTTTTCACTGATTTCTTGATACGTGCCGTTATCAATAATGGCTTGAAGAGCTTTGTTAATCTCTTTTAATAATTCTTCGTCCCCTTCATTGACAGCAATGGCCATCTCATCTTGAGAAATAGGTTCTTTTACACGTTTCACTTCAAGTCCAGCATCTTGGATTGCGTAGTTACCTACCCCTTCGTCGGTAATGACCGCATCAATACGTCCTGTTGGTAAATCTTGAAGGGCAACTGGGTCACTTGTATACTCTACAATATCATCGGTATACTCTTCAGCAAGGTCTTTATAAGTAGTTGCCTTCACAACCCCAATTTTTTTCCCATTTAGATCATCAACCGTTTCAATACCGTTATTATCAGAAGCAACAAATATTTGGGCCCCTGAACGATAATACAGATCGGAGAAGTCTACTACTTCATCTCGTTCTTCTGTAATCCCCATACTTCCAATAATCGCATCATATTTTTCTCCTTCTAATCCAGCTATGATCGATTCCCATGGGTTCGTAACCGGATTAGGCTCAAGTCCCATTTCTTCCGCTATCGCATTTCCAATTTCCACATCAAACCCTGTTAACTCTCCACCATCCTGGTAATTATAAGGTTTGTACAACCCACTCATAGCAAAGGTTAATTTACCGTCCTCTTTCAAATTTAACTCTCCATCACCACTTGCGGATTCAGAGTCGCCACACGCAGTTAAAACACCTAAACTAAGAATCAACAAAAATACGACTGAAAAAATATGTTTTTTTCGAATAATAACAACCTCCTAAAATTTTTAAAATAAATACTTGGAGACTACTTTCCTCCATATTATTGACTTATGAAGAATAAAGACAAAACATTCAGAAAAAACAAAACAAGCTAGTGGTATTTTAAAAAATCTGGCTAGATGATTGTTTTCAAAGCAATTCTTTCATTGTCTTTTCTATTCTTCATACTTCAAGTGAGAACATGATTCACTATATAATGGGGATTTACATGATGTATGGTGATGAAATTCATGGAGTCTAAGAATAAGGTTTTTTAAATAGAACAATATCCCTAATTTTACTTACATTCACTTTATTAGAACCTATTCTCTATTAATATAGTATCAAACTAGCTAAAAAAGTCAAATAATTCCCTCTTTTTGACCAGAAAAGGTGAAGGATCATGTTCCAACACCTTTACTCTGATTTTGCCATTTTCAAATGGATATCAAATCGTGGAAGTGCATTTTGCATTTTCTCTTTTATTCTTTGCACTAAGGTTTGACTTTCTTCAGATGTCAAATCACTTTCCGATGAAATCGTAACGTAGGCATCCTTTCCATTAAACCAAACAGATTTTAAGACAATGGGCTCATCTTTAACAGCATTCTCTAATTGCTTCTGATCATCTCCAGTGTGAAGGTGATTGTGCGTAATATTTACGTTAGGGTTTGGATCTCCGTTATACGTGGCATTTCTTTCTAAGGACTTAATATTCATCCCGTTCTGACTTTGCTCATCTTGTCCTACATTATTGCATCCGGACAGATAAACAGCCATACATACATTTATCATAAAAAGAAGGATCGATCTCATGTCCAAACACCTCCTTAGTTGTAAGATGGCTCTAGCAAGGTTAAATATACTCAAATAAGCTTGATTCCATAAAATAGAATCAAGCTTTCGTTCAAATGGGATTAAAATGTGAAGTCATCCTTATAAAGAAGGGCTATCGTGGCATTTTCGACAAACAGGATAATACGAATCGTTACCGCCAATTTGAATTTGATCGCCAGTATAAACAGGCTTTCCTTGCCCATCTACCCTTAGATTCATGGTTGCTTTCTTCTGACAAAACCAGCAAATGGTTTTCATTTCCTCGATTTTATCTGCATAAATCAACATGTACTTGCTACCTTCAAATAATTCATTTTGAAAATCGTTTTTAAGTCCGAACCCCATCACTGGAATCTTTAATTTATCGACAATTTCAGCTAATTGTAATACGTGGTCTTTTTTTAAAAATTGGACCTCATCGACCAATACACAATAAGGTTTAGGATCGTATTTTTTCACCATATCGTAGATGTTCGTTTTATCAAATATACAAAGAGCCTTTCTTCTCAAACCAATTCTACTCGAGACGTACCCGACCTCATCTCTTGTATCTACAGCAGAAGTGAATATTAATACGGGCTTGTTTTGCTCTTCGTAGTTGTGAGCCACCTTTAATATTTCAATCGACTTCCCGCTATTCATCGCTCCATATTTAAAAAACAGTTGCGCCATTTTCATTACTCCTTATTCAGTCAGTCCAACTATGTACACGAGTTTGAAGTGAATCACCATTAACCGATGTTTCTAAGTTGGATTAACTATTCGTCGTCCTTTTGCAGCATTTAAAAATTATATAAACATGAAAAAACAGGCAAGATGAACTTACCTGCTTTCTTAATAATTTGGGTCTTATCTTCTTTCTTTAAGACCGTATTTTTTATTAAATTTATCAACACGTCCGCCTGCGTCTGCGAATTTTTGACGGCCAGTGTAGAATGGGTGACATTCAGAACAAACCTCTACACGTACTTCCTCTTTTACAGAGCCCGTTTCAAATTCATTTCCGCAAGAACACTTAACCATTGTTTTTGAGTAAGCCGGATGAATTCCAGTTTTCATTATTATCGTCTCCTTTTGCCCTGAGTCATTTCGAAACAGAGTTATCTATTCTAAAGATGTTATCTCTAGAATGCACATGAATGAATTATATCAAGGGTGTTTCATATTTGCAACCATTCGTTAAAAATTGTATGATGGTACCCTTATTGTTAAAAATACCCTTTATCCTCAGGTCATTTAAACGCGCTTGACACCTTGTCCATTACGCTTTCTTTCTTCTAATATTAAATGGAAAAACTCTTCATTCGTTTTTGTTTGTTTAAGTTTCCTCACAAATCGATCGACAAAATCAGGTGAATCCACCATTGACTTTCTAATTGCCCATAAAGATTCAAGGTGATCTTTTTGAATGAGTAACTCTTCCTTACGCGTTCCGGATCTTCTCACATCAATCGCTGGGAAAATACGTTTTTCGGCAAGTGTACGATCTAAATGAAGTTCCATATTACCCGTTCCTTTAAACTCCTCATAAATAACATCATCCATACGAGATCCCGTATCGACTAAAGCCGTTGCTAAAATCGTCAAGCTTCCACCTTCTTCGATGTTACGAGCTGCTCCAAAGAACCGTTTTGGACGGTGGAAGGCAGCAGGATCAATCCCTCCTGATAGTGTTCTTCCACTTGGAGGAATGACTAAGTTATAAGCACGGGCTAAACGAGTAATGCTGTCCATCAAAATAACAACATCCCGCTTATGCTCAACAAGGCGCATGGCTCTCTCTAATACAAGCTCTGCAACTTTAATATGGTTTTCAGGGACTTCATCAAAGGTAGAACTAACCACATCACCTTTAACCGAACGCTCAATATCTGTTACTTCCTCAGGACGTTCATCAATAAGCAAAACGATTAATTCTGTTTCAGGGTGATTAGTTGTAATACTGTTGGCAATTTCTTTTAAAAGCATCGTTTTCCCTGCCTTAGGAGGAGCAACGATTAATCCACGTTGTCCAAAGCCAACAGGTGAAATTAAATCCATTAATCTTGTCGACATTTTTCTCGTTTCCGTTTCTAAAAACATTTGTCGATCAGGATATAAGGGAGTTAATCCAGGAAAGTGGACTCGTTCCTTCGCTGATTCTGGATCATCTCCATTTACAGCTTCTACATGTAACAGCCCATAATAACGTTCATTTTCTTTTGGTGGACGAACCTTTCCAGATACTTTATCTCCGTTTCTTAGATCAAAACGACGAATTTGTGACGCAGAAATATAAATATCCTCTGAACTAGGAGAATAGTTAATCGGTCTTAAGAAACCAAACCCTTCTGACTGGATGATTTCAAGAACACCTTCCATAAATAAAAGGTCCTCTTTTTCTGCGTTTGCTTTTAAAATAGAAAAGATTAATTCTTTTTTTGATAATTTACTGTAATAAGAAATTCTATACTCTTTTGCTAACTCATAAAGCTCTTTTAACTTTAAGTTTTCAAGAGTAGCAATGGATACCTTACTCATGTCTACACCACACTTTATTTACTTTTATAACAAAATCTATACTTTAGAGTTGACCATCATAATCAATGCCCATAAAACTTGGACCTAAATAATGATCTCTTGCAACGCATTCTCATTTTCCAATTCTTTTTTTCTTACTTGAACACGCACTAAAAATGAATTAAAGACAGATATAGTGAGAGCTATAATAAAAAGTTCAGAATAGCTTTTGTAGAGGTTGTTCAAAAGTCTTACGAACAATAAAAACACCTTACCTACATAGCTTTTTACTCTATCAAAGGATATAAGTACAAAGGAGAACATGGATTGACCTTTCTACCTTCAAACCAGTTATTTCGTTCCATAAGGAATAATAGATAGAGAAGAAAAAGAAGAAGAAACAGAAGTAGTTTCGCAGAAAAATGATTGTTTTAAGTAAGTATTCCACTCATAATGAAGAACACTATTTAGTTTTACCTTATTTCAACACATTAATCAATACATTTTATTAATTAAGAAGAATTTATACATTTTAGAACCCACCTTGATAAAGGAGGGTTCTTCCTTTTTACAATTATTACTTGATCACTAAGTTTGGCTTTTTCTTTAGAGAATGGCGTCCGTCTACAAAACGAACAGTACCTGACTTAGCTCGCATAACTAACGTTTGCGTCGTCCCAATTGTACCATTAAATTGGACACCTTTTAGTAACTCGCCATCTGTTACGCCAGTAGCCGCAAAAATGGCATCGTCACCCTTCACTAAATCTTCCATCATTAACGTTCTATTCACATCTATACCCATTTTTTCACATCTTTTTAGTTCTGCTTCGTTTTGGGGCAAGAGCTTTCCTTGTATTTCTCCACCTAAACATTTTAAAGCAACGGCCGCTAGAACCCCTTCAGGAGCTCCACCTGAACCAAATAATATATCGACACCCGTATTTTCAAAGGCTGTATTATAGGCTCCTGCAACATCCCCATCGTTAATCAATTTGATTCTGGCACCTGCGTCTCTAATTTCTTGAATTAGTTTTTCATGACGTGGACGATATAAAATCGTTGCGACAAGATCTTCAATATCTTTATTTTTCGCTTTCGCTACAGCTTTTAAATTATCAATTGTAGGTGCTTCAATATCGATGCAACCTACCGCTTCTTTACCTACTGCTATCTTATCCATGTACATATCTGGAGCATGCAACATATTACCATGGTCTGCTACTGCAATAACGGCTAATGCATTCCAGCCTCCAGAAGCAACAATGTTCGTTCCCTCTAAAGGATCTACAGCTACATCTACACGTGGACCATAGCCATTTCCAAGCTTCTCTCCAATGTAAAGCATAGGAGTTCGTCCATTTCTCCTTCACCAATAACCACGGTGCCTTTCATTGGAATCGTATCAAAAACATCTCTCATAGCAGATGTTGCTGCATCATCTGCTTCATTTTTCATACCTCTTCCCATCCAACGAGCAGATGCCATAGCAGCTGCCTCTGTTACACGAACCAATTCCATTGATAAACTTCTTTCCACAATAAGTTCCCCCCTCAAATTGTAGTTAAAACTAGAAAAGCGTAAGCGCCCGTCTAGCGACGCATGAACAAGAACGCGGGCTAATACAAAGGATCATCAACTAAGTAAAGCCACGTCCTGTGGCTAACGTTGATGCTAGAACATCCTGTTCATCGCACGTCCTGTGACTAACGTAGATCCACCTAAATCCTTTAGTTGTCTCCGGTGTTAAGGGCTGGAGCTAGACAATCGAAAAGCTATTAAGAATTTTGCAGCTGTTCAATCTCTTTATCTGTTAGCGTTTCGCGCCAAATTTTCGCCCCTAAGTTCGATAGCTTCTCTTCAAGATGACTATATCCTCTATTGATATGCTCTAATCCTGTTATTTCAGTCACACCATTTGCTAGTAGTCCTGCACACACTAGTGAAGCTCCAGCTCTTAAATCACTTGCTTTAACTTTAGCTCCTTGTAGCTTCGTCGTCCCTGTAATAATAGAAGAACGACCCTCAACCTTAATATCTGCACCCATTCTACGTAATTCATCAACATGCTTGAACCTAGCAGAATAAATGGTATCTGTTACAACAGACGTTCCCTTAGCTTTCGTTAAAAGGGTTGTAATCGGTTGTTGTAAATCAGTAGGAAAACCTGGATACACAAGTGTTTTTACATCTACAGGTTTCAAATAGGGTTGGTTCCCTAAAATATAGATTTGGTCATCACTTGTCTCTACATGAACTCCCATTTCGCGAAGCTTTGCTATTAATGACTCCATATGTAAAGGAATGACATTGTCAACAATTAATTCGTTAGCTACAGCTGCACCAATTACCATATAAGTCCCAGCTTCTATTCGATCAGGTATAATCGAATGGCGACACCCAGAAAGCCTTTCTACACCTTCAATTCGAATAACATCTGTTCCTGCACCTTTTATTTTCGCACCCATACTCGTTAATAACGTCGCAACATCAATGATTTCTGGCTCTTTGGCTGCATTCTCTATTACCGTTTTTCCTTTAGCCAAGACAGCTGCAAGCATAATATTAATGGTTGCACCAACACTGACGACATCTAAATAAATTCGAGCACCTCTTAGCTCATCTGCCCGTAAGTAAATCGCTCCTTGTTCATTCGTAACAGATGCTCCTAAGGCCTCAAAGCCTTTAATATGCTGATCAATAGGACGAGGACCTAGATGACATCCTCCAGGTAGCCCAATAACAGCCTTTTTAAATCTCCCTAACATAGCCCCCATCAAATAATAGGAAGCTCGTAACTTTTTCACTTTACCGTTAGGAAGGGGCATTGAAATCATTTTTGAAGGATCCACATGAATATCATTTTCATGAAGGGTAACATCTCCGCCTATTTCTTCTAGCAATTCTTTTAAGATGTGAACATCTGATATATTCGGTAAACCTTCAATTGTAACTGTTGATTCTGCCAATATCGTTGCCGGTATTAATGCTACTGCACTATTTTTTGCTCCCGCCACTTTTACTGAACCCTTTAACGAATTTCCTCCAGCAATTTTAAGCTTTTCCATGACAGTCTCCTTCCTCCTGCAATGACTTGCTAAAGAAAACAGCCGCTCTTTTCTTTAACAAGTCAATAACCATAAACAAAAAATGTACCCGATTGTTCAAAAGTCGGAAAAAGGCGTTAAAAGAAATGCGTTATTAAAGGAACAACATCTATATGCAACCATTTTCAATCGTGATGGGTATATTACAATGATTAGTCCACCGTTTGACTTTCTGAACAACCCTTAAAGCACTTAACAAATATATTAACACTTTTAACGAATAACTTCCAAATACCACTATAACTTTATCAACAATTTTTCCTCACATTTTAAAAAGATAAACGTAGAAAATAAATTTTTCTATTAATAGTGCTATAAAAAGAACACATTGCATCCCCAAAAATGAGTGGTTCCGTCAATGTGTTCATCCAAAACAATCTAGCTGCGCGTCTTCCAATCAGCCAAGAATTTTTCAATTCCTTGATCAGTTAAAGGATGCTTACAAAGCTGAACAAGAACATTATAAGGAATTGTTGCAATGTGAGCTCCTCTCATAGCTGCTTCTGTTACATGCTGCGGGTGACGAATCGATGCAGCAATGATTTCTGATTCTATCCCATGAACATTGAAGATTTCAGCAATTTCCGAAATCAAATCTAATCCATTATGTCCAATATCATCTAATCTACCTAAGAAAGGTGACACGTATGTAGCTCCAGCTCTAGCTGCAAGCAATGCTTGATTAGCACTAAAAATTAACGTAACGTTCGTTTTAATCCCTAATTCTTTAAAAACTTTCACTGCTTTTAATCCCTCAAGAGTCATTGGAACCTTGACCGTGATATTTGGTGCAATCTCAGCTAACTCTTTTCCTTCAGAAATCATTCCTTCTGCTTCTAAAGAAATAACCTCAGCACTAACAGACCCCTTTACTACTTGTGTAATTTCGCGAAGGCGATCATGAAAAGATACATCTTTTTCTTTTGCTACTAAACTAGGATTTGTTGTAACTCCTGCTAATAACCCTAATAACTCCGCATCTTTAATTTCATTAATATTAGCTGTGTCAATAAAAAACTTCATTATTGTAATCCTCCTATAAACTGTTAAACCACCCCTAATATTTAGAGGCGGCTCAACGTTGAATCTTTCAGAGGTTGTTTAAAAGATTTCCATTTAAACATTCTCTCTCTTAATATTAAGCTTTACCTGAAGATCCGAACTCTCTCATTTTACCGATTACTGTTTCTTTAATTGCTTCTCTTGCAGGTCCTAAATATTTACGTGGATCGTACATTTCAGAATCAGCAGCTAACACTTCACGAACTCGTTTAGCAGAAGCAATTTGATTTTCAGTGTTAACATTAATTTTCGCTGTACCGTAAGAAACAGCTTTTTGAATATCTTTTGTTGGAATTCCAGTACCACCATGTAATACAAGAGGCAAGCCAGTCGTTTCACCAATTTCTTGCATTTCTACAAATCCAAGATTTGGTTCACCTTTATATGGACCATGAACAGACCCTAGAGCTGGAGCTAAACAGTCAATTCCTGTACGTTCTCCAAGCTCTTTACATTCTTGTGGATCAGCATAAATAACACCATCAGCAATGACATCATCTTCTTGTCCACCAACAGTACCAAGCTCAGCTTCAACTGAAACACCATGGAAATGAGCAAGCTCAACTACTTTAGAAGTAGTAGCAATGTTCTCTTCGAATGGATGATGAGAAGCGTCAATCATAACAGAAGTAAATCCTGCATGAATAGCCTTTGCACAAGACTCAAAGCTTGAACCGTGGTCTAAATGAATAGCAACTGGAACAGTTATATTGTAGTCTTCCATTAGTGCTTTCACCAATGCCACAATCGTTTTGAAGCCACCCATGTAGCGGCCAGCACCTTCAGAAACTCCTAAGATAACAGGGGAATTCTCTTCTTGAGCAGCTTGAAGGATCGCTTGAGTGAACTCAAGGTTGTTTAGGTTAAACTGACCAACAGCATAACCCTTTTCTTTTGCAGTGATAAGCATTTCTTTCATTGATACTAAAGGCATTATTAAATATCCTCCTTGTAGAGCCTGATTTACACCAACCGAAAAACTCCAGTATAACCTTTATTCTAGCCATAACTAGTTCATGTTATGTAAGAGACAGAGGAACCTTTCTAAAGAGCTTTTCTCTCTCATAGAGTACCACCAAAATCCCGTTTCATCAACTTTTCGAAATATTTTTATATATTAAAAAAGCTTATTGATTTGATGAAAGCGGAATGTATTCTTTGACTGAATTTCTAATCTCATCAATGTCGAATGGTTTTGCAAAGTGAGTGATCGCTCCTAAATCTTTGGCTTCTTGAATCATATCAAGTTCACCATAAGCGGTCATGATAATGACTAATATATCGTTATTAATTACTTTCAATCGTTTTAAAATTTCGATTCCATCCATTCCAGGTATTTTCATATCAAGTAAAACTAAATCAGGTGAATGTTTTTCAACAATTTCAAGCGCTTCATACCCACTTGCAGCTTGAAATGTTTGATACCCTTCTTTATGGAACACTTCATTTAATAATATTCGGATGCCGTATTGGTCATCGACAATTAATATTTTTCTCATCTATTGTTCACCGCTTTGAAAAGTTGTAAAGGAAAGAATCATTCAAATATTTAAAGATCATTAATTTCTCCTTATTGAAACTATATTTGAATACACCTCTACTGTTTTCTTCCTGTTTCATTGTGTTCGAGTTCATGCTAGAAAGAAGTACATTACTTTCGTTTGGTCTAACACTCCACAGGCGTAACTTCGGATGTTACACACCCTATAATTAGCATTTATAATATGGAACAAAACGCTAAGCGGCTTCCCCAACTCCTTTTCCTAATTTGACCAAATTTAATATCTTCGTTTTTTTCTGTTTAAAATGTTTATTCACTAAAGCATGTCCGATAACTGTTTTCTTTTGTTATTTATTCTTTATTTGATATGCTATTCCTGCTTGAATATTTAAAAAGTTGTCAACGGAAGTGTCTTTCCAATGATGTATGGGCTTAAAGTCTGCTCTTGTAAAATTTGAATTTTTCATCATTTACCAAAAATACTATATATTTAACAACAATAAGGAGGATCCAAATGTTAAAAATTTTTTCAACTCAGCTTATTGGTCATTTTAATCGCATACAACAAAAAGAAGAGCTATCCATTGAAGACGGTGCCCGCTTACTTGCCCAAGCATCCGTTGGAGAAGGTGATATTTACGTCTATGCAACCGAACAACTAAAGCCATTAGTCGATATGAGCATTAGTGAAGAAGAAGGGTTACCGTCAGCAAAAAAATTTCCAACTGATCTAACCAATATACAACCTGAGGATCGGGTGCTTCTTTTTTCACCTCTATCTACAAATAAAAATGCCATAAAGATAGCGGAATTTTTAAGAGAGAGGCAAGTTCCAACAGTTGCTGTAACTGCAATTGAAAAGGAGTCCACTAACATTTTAATTAATTTGGTAGATGTCCATATAGACTCTAAACTAAACAAGCAGCTTGTTCCAACAGAGGATGGCACACGTATCGGTTTTCCAACACTCATGACTTCCCTTTATGTATATTATGGATTATTATTTTCCATTAGAGAAATGATCTCGGAATATGATCATGATTGAGGGTTAAATAGGGAGGTGCTACGTACTAGCTCCTCCCTATCACATTATCCTTCATTCTTTAATGACGCTTTTACAAAATCTCTAAATAATGGTTGTGGACGAGTCGGTCTAGATGTAAACTCAGGATGGAATTGGGATGCTACAAACCAAGGGTGATCTTGTAATTCGATAATTTCTACTAAACGACCGTCTGGGCTTGTACCAGAAAAGATAAATCCATTCTTCTCCATCTCTTGTCTAAATTGATTATTGAACTCATAACGATGACGATGACGTTCATAAATCACTTCATCATGGTAAGCTTCATACGCTTTTGATCCCTTTTCAAGCTTACATGGATATAAACCTAATCTTAAAGTTCCACCTAAATCTTCAATGTCTTTCTGTTCCGGTAATAAATCAATGATAGGATAGGGTGTGTTTGGATCAATTTCAGCTGAGTGTGCCCCTTTATATTGAAGGACATTTCGAGCAAATTCAATAGAAGCCACTTGCATCCCTAAACAAATACCTAAAAACGGCACCTTGTTTTCTCTAGCATAGGTTGTTGCAATAATTTTCCCATCAATCCCTCTATCTCCAAAACCTCCTGGGATAAGGATCCCATCTACATCTTTTAACTGATCCTTCACATTTTCACTTGTAAGCTCTTCTGAATTTATCCATTTAATATTGATATCAGAATCATATTCATATCCAGCATGCTTTAATGCTTCGACAACTGATATATAAGCATCCTGTAGTTCAACATATTTACCGACAAGCGCAATTTTTGTTGTTTTCGACAAGTTGCGGACTTTCTTTACTAACCCTTCCCACTCTGTCATATCCGCTTCTTTGCAGGCTATTTTTAAATGCTGACATGTTATTTCATCTAAACGTTGTTCTTGAAGATTTAATGGAACAGCATAAAGGGTATCTGCATCAAGTAATTCAATGACGGCTTTTTCATCAATATCACAAAATAGAGCAATTTTATCCTTCAACTCTTGTGCGATCGGTTTTTCTGTACGAGCCACAATGACATTTGGTTGGATCCCTAAACTTCTTAATTCCTTCACACTATGCTGTGTAGGCTTTGTTTTCATTTCTCCTGCTGCACGTATATAAGGAACGAGCGTACAGTGAATATACATGACGTTATCTCGACCCATATCACTTTTAATCTGCCTGATCGCTTCGAGGAAAGGGAGAGATTCAATATCACCAACAGTACCACCTATTTCCGTTATCACAACATCTGCATTTGTCTCTTTACCTGCACGAAACACTTTATCTTTTATTTCGTTTGTAATATGTGGGATTACTTGTACAGTCCCCCCTAAATAATCTCCTCTTCTTTCTTTTTGTAAAACAGTCGAGTAGATCTTTCCAGTTGTGACGTTATTATAGCGAGTTAAATTAATATCAGTAAAACGCTCATAATGCCCTAAATCTAGGTCTGTTTCAGCACCATCATCCGTTACAAACACCTCTCCATGCTGATAAGGACTCATCGTTCCAGGGTCAACATTAATGTATGGATCAAATTTTTGTATGGTAACATTTAACCCTCTATTTTTTAATAATCGACCTAATGATGCGGCCGTAATCCCTTTACCAAGTGACGAAACGACTCCTCCAGTTACAAATATATACTTTGTCATTGTTTTTCCCTCCAGTAGATGATTTCTTTATTGTTTACTATTCAAAACAAAAAAATTTAAAAAAGAAAAAAGCCCCCCTTTCATCTGAAAGGGAGCTTATTATTTAAATAATAATGAATAAATGCTTTTAAAGAGCCCAAGTAAAATATTAGCGACCTAGATAAATAAAGTCAAGAAGATTATTCGTCCTCGTCTTCTTCTTCATCATCCAATAGATCATCGTCGTCATCACTTAAATCCTCTTCATCTAAGTCATCATCCAATAGATCATCGTCGTCATCATAATCTTCGTCTAAATCTTCAAGGTCGTCAAGGACCAACTCTTCTTCTTTTTCTTCAATGACCTTTTCTTTTTTAGTCGTTTTTTTCTTTGTTTTTTTCTTTTTCTTCTGTTTGACTACAGGTTGTGTTTCATCTTCTAGTTGATCAAATGGATACCAGCTTTTCAAAGCCCACCTATTTTCACCCATACAAATAAAACGTCCATCTATGTTTAAATCCGTATAGAATTGAGCAAGTCGACCTTCCATTTCTTGTTCAGATATAGATAGTCTCTTCTTTAATTCAGTAATGATTTCTTGGAAAGGGATTGGCTGTTTTTTTTCTTCTAATAGAAGATGAACAACCTCTATTAAAGACATCTTTTTTAACTCGTCAGTTGAAAATTGAGCAATACTCAAATTCAGGCACATCCTTTCTATATATCGTCCTCTATACAAACCGCGCATTATGTAAAATTTGCTGACATACCATTCATTATAAACAGATTATTTCCGTTTATGCTACCTTATTCTTAAAAATATTCCCTTACCCTATACATATTATCTATTCCTATTAGAAAATAGCAAGAACAATCAACTATAATTAAGAAGATCTACAAAGAACACCGCTTTGATGTCTTACAAGTAGATCTTTTAAAACCTTCAAAAAAGTTACATATTCCTTCTGTATTGTCCCCCAACCTCATATAAAGCATTTGTAATTTGTCCTAAACTTGCTACTTTGACCGTTTCCATAAGTGCTTCAAACGTATTCCCACCGCTTATTGCCGTTTGCTGCAATTGCTTAAGAGCTTCCTCACATTCATCTCTATGCTTCTCTTTAAACTGATCAAGATTTTGGATTTGCTCTTCTTTTTCTGCTTTTGAGGCTCTGGCAATATTCATTTGATCTGCTTGATTAGCTTTTGCATGTGGATTTAAATAAGAATTTACACCGATGATTTGATGCTCACCACTATGCTTTTTCATTTCATAATACATCGATTCATCTTGGATTTTTCCTCTTTGATATTGACTTTCCATTGCCCCTAAAACACCACCACGCTCATCTATTCTCTCGAATTCCTGTAGCACAGCTTGCTCAACTAAATCAGTTAATTCTTCAACAATAAACGATCCTTGAAGAGGATTTTCATTTTTTGTTAAGCCATGCTCTTTTGTAATAATTAATTGAATCGCCATGGCTCTTCTTACCGATTCTTCAGTTGGTGTTGTAATGGCTTCATCATAGGCATTCGTGTGAAGAGAGTTACAATTATCATGTAGTGCCATGATCGCTTGTAATGTCGTTCGAATATCATTAAAATCAATTTCCTGTGCATGCAAAGATCGACCCGAAGTTTGCACATGATATTTTAGCTTTTGACTTCGTTCATTGGCGCCATATTTATCTCTCATCACAACAGCCCATATTCTTCTTGCCACACGCCCAATGACTGTATATTCTGGGTCCAATCCGTTACTAAAAAAGAAAGATAAGTTAGGAGCGAAATCGTCTATATCCATCCCTCGGCTCAAATAGTATTCCACGTATGTAAAACCATTGGCTAACGTGAAAGCTAATTGCGTAATCGGATTCGCTCCTGCTTCAGCAATATGGTAACCAGAAATGGACACGGAGTAATAGTTTTTCACCCGATGATCAATAAAATATTGCTGAATATCTCCCATCATTCTTAAAGCAAATTCCGTTGAAAAAATGCACGTGTTTTGACCTTGATCCTCTTTTAAAATATCCGCTTGAACCGTGCCTCTTACCGATTGGAGTGTATACCTTTTTACGTCCTCTTGCTCCTCTATTGTTAACGAGCGATTTAGCTTTTTTTGTTTTTCCATGATTTGCTGATGAATGGCTGTATTTAAATACATCGCTAAAATCGTTGGAGCAGGTCCATTAATTGTCATGGAGACAGAAGTCGTCGGTGAGCAAAGATCAAAACCATCAAACAATTTCTCCATATCATCTAACGTACAAACGCTGACACCACTCTCCCCTATCTTCCCATAAATATCAGGACGAATATCAGGATCTTCTCCATATAACGTAACAGAATCAAAAGCTGTGCTTAACCGTTTCGCTTCATCCTCCTTCGATAAATAGTGAAAACGCTTATTGGTCCTCTTTGGGGTCCCTTCTCCTGCAAACTGCCTTTTAGGGTCCTCTTCTTTTCGTTTAAAAGGAAAAACACCTGCGGTGAAAGGGAAATAACCTGGTAGATTTTCTTTATACAACCACTTCAATAGTTCACCTTCATCTTCGTATGTAGGAAGACTAATTTTAGGAATAGATAATCCTGATAAAGACTCTGTCGTTAAAGAGATTGTGAATTGTTTCTCTTTTCTTTTGAACGTTAACTCTTTCTTTTTATATTCCTTCGATTTTTCTTGCCAAAAATCTAAAAGCTTTTTAGACTCACTTGTTCGTTTTTTCTCTAGTTGCTCTTTTAGTTGTACGAGAAGTTCTATATGAGATTCGTCTACTTTATCTTCTTTTAATAATTGAATTGTACCTTTTAGTTGAAAAATCCGTCTGGCGAGTTTGACTTGCTCTGAAGCATTATTGTGGTAATCTTTCACTGTTTTACTGATTTCTCTGAGGTAAAAACGTCGTTCTGGAGGAATAATGGCCTGCTGCCTTGTCATATCTCTTTTTTGTTCTATTTTTACGTCCCATTCTTTCTTCTTTTTCTCATTGATCAATTTCACCAAATGTCCAAAGGCGATATTTGTTCCAAGATCATTGAATTGACTTGCGATCGTCCCAAAAACAGGCATCTCATCTAACGTTTGATCAAAAAGTCCATGTGAGCGTTGAAATTGTTTCTGTACCTGCCTCAACGCATCTTCTGATCCTTTGCGATCAAATTTATTAATAATGACCATATCCGCAAAGTCAATCATATCAATCTTCTCTAATTGTGATGGGGCTCCGTATTCACTTGTCATGACATAGAGTGATAAATCACATATAGTTGAAACTTCTGCATCACCTTGCCCGATTCCACTTGTTTCAACAATAATTAAATCATAGTTTGCCGCTTGAACTATTTTGATTGCCTCTCGAATCGCAAGGGAGAGTTCTGAACGAGATTTTCGAGTCGCTAAGCTTCTCATATACACTCTTGAATCAAAAATAGCATTCATTCTAATTCGATCTCCTAAAAGAGCTCCACCTGTCTTTTGCTTAGATGGGTCAATCGACAAAACAGCCACTTTCATATCCGAAAACTTAGTTAAAAACCGCCTAATCATCTCATCAGTTAGTGAGCTTTTTCCCGCACCACCTGTACCTGTTATTCCTATAATAGGCGCATGATGAGACACCGTGTCCATTCCTTGTAAAGACAGGCTCTCTGCTGCTTGTTCATCTCTTTTTAAGTTCTCTGCTATTGTTATATATTTGGCAATAGAAATGACATTCCCCTCACTCAAATGTTGGAGCTGCTCTGGGTCTATGGTCTGGTTATCACACTGCTCAAGCATAAGATTAATCATGCCTTGCAATCCCAATTGTCTGCCATCTTCAGGAGAAAAGATCTTTTTTACACCATAATCATGTAACTCCTTTATTTCACGAGGTAAAATGACACCACCTCCTCCACCATACACATGAATATGGGAAGATTGATTTTCCTTCAACAGATCAATCATATATTTAAAAAATTCTACATGACCACCTTGATAAGAGGATATAGCGATTCCTTGAACATCTTCTTGAATAGCAGCAGTAACAATTTCCTTTACAGAGCGATTATGCCCTAAATGAATGACCTCTGCTCCACTTGACTGAAGAATCCTTCTCATAATATTAATAGATGCATCATGCCCATCAAACAAACTAGAAGCTGTGACAAACCTAATCGCATGTTTCGGTTGGTATACAGTTGTCAATTTGCAAACTCCTCCTTTTCTTTTTTGAAAAACTTGGAGATACAGAGTGTGAAAAAAGGCAGTAAAAAAAGAAACTAATCTAATTACTGCCCTATTCATAAACACCCTTTTATTTTGTTAACATTCTTGAGATCACGAGTTTTTGAATCTCCTGGGTTCCTTCATAGATTTGCGTAATCTTCGCATCTCTCATGAATCTTTCAACTGGATATTCCTTTGTGTAGCCATACCCACCAAATACTTGAACAGCCTCTGTCGTCACTTTCATCGCCGCATCTCCAGCAAAAAGCTTCGACATCGCGGATTCTTTTCCGTAAGGGAGTCCTTGAGACTCTAACCATGCTGCCTGATAGGTTAATAGTCTAGCAGATTCAACTTGAGTCGCCATATCAGCTAATTTAAAACCGATTCCTTGCTGATGAGCAATTGGTTTCCCAAACTGGACTCGTTCTTTTGCATATTGAACAGAGGCGTCAAGTGCCCCTTGTGCAATCCCTACCGCTTGGGCAGCAATACCGTTTCGCCCACCATCTAGCGTCATCATAGCAATTTTAAAGCCCTCTCCTTCTGCTCCTAGAAGGTTTTCTTTCGGAACTTTACAATCTTCAAAAATAATTTCGGTTGTTGGAGAGGAACGAATCCCTAACTTCTTCTCTTTTTTCCCTACAGAGAAACCTGGAAAATCAGCTTCGATAATAAATGCACTTTGTCCTTTATGCTTTTGTTCTTGATCTGTTATTGCAAAAACAACATAAATATCCGCAACTCCGCCATTTGTAATAAAGATCTTGGAGCCGTTCAAAATATAATGGTCACCCTCTAGGCGAGCTGTTGTCCTCATTCCACCAGCATCAGACCCTGAACCAGGCTCTGTTAAACCGTAAGCACCAATCTTTTCTCCTTTCGCCATTGGCTTTAAATATTTATGCTTTTGTTCTTCTGTTCCAAATTTATAAATAGGCCAGCCAGCTAAAGACGTGTGTGCAGATAAGGTTACACCTGTTGAGGCACACACGCGTGATAGTTCCTCTACTGCGATTACATAAGCTAAATAATCACTGCCAATTCCGCCATATTCCTCTGGCCAAGGAATTCCCGTTAAACCTAACTCTGCCATTTTATTAAAAAGCTCTTGGTCGAACCGCTCTTCCTCATCTCTTTCAGTAGCCGTTGGTGCAACTTCATTTATACTAAAATCTCGAACCATTTTTCTAATCATTTCATGCTCTTCTGATAGTCTGAAATTCACTTTGATTCGCCCCATTCAATCATAATTATTTCGACAATAATGCCTTGTTAATCACTATTTTTTGAATTTCACTCGTACCTTCATAAATTTCGCATACTTTGGCATCACGGAAGAACCGTTCAACAGGATAGTCTTTTGTATAACCATAGCCTCCAAATATTTGTACGGCCTCAATCGATACATTCACAGCCGCCTTAGAGGCTAAAAGCTTTGCCATCGATGCTTCTTTTCCACACGGAAGATCTCTTGCGCGTAGATCGGCGGCTCGATAAGTCATTAAGCGAGCCGCTTCGATTTCTGTTGCCATCTCCGCCAGCTTAAAGCCGACCCCTTGTTGGGCTGCAATTGATTTACCAAATTGCTTCCGTTCTTTTGCATAGTTAACGGAGTGGGTTAAGGCTGCTTCCGCAATCCCGAGCGATTGAGCGGCAATCCCAATCCTTCCAACATCAAGGTTCGCCATCGCAATCTTAAATCCTTCTCCTTCTTTACCTAATAATTGCTCTTGTGGTATCTTGGCATCTTCAAAAGATAGTTGTACCGTTTTCGAACCGTGTAACCCCATCTTTTTTTCATCTTTTCCGATCACAAACCCTTCGGTTTCTTTTTCAACAATGAAGGCGGATATTCCTTTACTTCCCTTTTCCTCACCAGTTCTCGCAAACACAATATAAGTATCTGCTTCCCCGCCATTTGTGATAAACACTTTCGATCCATTTAACACATAGTGGTCCCCTTTATTAACGGCTCTTGTTTTTAAGCTGGCCGCATCTGACCCTGAACCAGGTTCTGTTAAACAGAACGCACCCAAGTAACGACCTGTCGCTAATTTAGGGATATATGTTTGCTTTTGTTTTTCAGAACCAAAATAAAGAAT
Source organism: Bacillus carboniphilus (assembly GCF_020524035.2). Classification (NCBI taxonomy): domain Bacteria; kingdom Bacillati; phylum Bacillota; class Bacilli; order Caryophanales; family Bacillaceae; genus Bacillus; species Bacillus carboniphilus. The sequence continues at coordinate 2,469,287 of NZ_CP129013.1, forward strand.
CGGATTTGTCCCTACCGATGTATGAACAGACAAAATGACCCCTAAGGTCGCACTTACCTTGGATAACTCATGAATCGCAAGAATGTAAGAAACAAAATCCATTTCAGACCCGCCGTATTTTTGAGGAATTGGAATCCCCATAAGACCGAGCTCTCCCATTTTTCGCACTAAATGTTTAGGGAAATTCCCTTTCTCCATCTCGTTGATAAATGGTTCAACTTCATGCTTAGCGAAATCTTGAACCATCTTTTTCATCATCTGTTGTTCGTCAGTTAAACAAAGGTCCAATCCCACCACCCCTTTACTATTCACTACAAAAGTTCCGTGACCTAAACTATGATTATTCGTAAATGTAGAAGCCTCTCTTTGTTTTTCTACCTAGCCAACCTGCTTTTACATATTTTTTCAAAAGCGGACAAGGACGGTACTTGTCATCACCAAAACCGTCATACAAGGTCTCCATAACATACAAACAAGTATCCAAACCAATAAAGTCAGCAAGGGTAATCGGTCCCATTGGGTGATTCATTCCTAATTTCATGACCTCATCTACCGCTTCTTTCGTAGCAACACCTTCGTAAATCGTATAGATTGCTTCATTGATCATTGGCATAAGCACCCTGTTTGACACAAAACCAGGAAAATCATTTACTTCTACTGGTGTTTTATTTAGCTTTAATGTTAAATCGTGAACGATTTGATATGTCTGTTCTGACGTTGCTAACCCGCGAATGATTTCTACAAGTTTCATAACAGGAACCGGATTCATAAAGTGCATCCCTATGACGTTTTCTGCTCTTGTTGTCACCGCCGCGATTTCAGTAATTGGAAGAGAAGATGTATTCGTTGCTAAAATAGTATGCTTTGGTGCAATTTCATCAAGTTGCTTGAAGATCGACTGTTTAATCTCCATATTTTCAACAGCTGCTTCAATTACTACATCAGCATCCTGCGCATCTTGAAGAGAGGCTGAAATCTTGATTTTCGTTAAGATTTCATTTACTTGGTTTTGATCCATCTTCCCTTTTTGGAGCTGTTTAGATAGCTGCTTTTCTATTTGACTCAATCCAATTCTTGCCTTTTCTTGACTGATATCATTTAAAATAACGTTAAATCCAGATGAAGCAAGAACTTGAGCAATTCCAGAGCCCATTTGCCCTGCCCCAATAACCATTATTTGTTTTAAACTCATGTACTTCTCCCCTTATTTCAAAATGAAACGTTATTGACAGACACTAGCCGTTTTTTTGTGTGTGGCAAAAAAACCGCGTACTTATACTTGAACCATGATGGCATCACCTTGGCCACCACCACTACAGATTGCAGCAATCCCGATACCGCCCCCACGTCTTTTTAACTCGTGAATTAACGTAATGATGATCCTTGCACCACTTGCTCCAATCGGATGTCCAAGAGCAACTGCCCCACCATTTACGTTCACTTTTTCTTCCTCTATCCCAGCAATTTTAAGACTCGCTAATCCAACAGCTGAAAAAGCTTCATTCACTTCAAACAAATCAATTTCTTCAGGAGTTTTACCCGTTTTCTCTAAAAGTTTATTAATGACTAATCCAGGTGTCTTGGGGAAATCTTTCGCTTCAACTGCTAAAGTTGTATGATCAACAATCGTTGCTAGTGGCTGTAAGCCTTTCGCTTGTGCTTGTTCTTCATTCATTAACACAAGAGCAGCCGCTCCATCATTTACACCAGGAGCATTACCAGCTGTAATAGTGCCATTATGCCCAAATACAGGCGCTAATTTCGAAAGCTTTTCATAGGAGGTATCTTTTCTTGGAGCTTCATCTTGATTGACAATCATTGGGGTTCCTTTTCGTTGTGGAACCTCAACTTGAATGATTTCATCATCAAATATTCCAGATTCCATTGCCTGAACGGCTCTTTCATGACTTCTTACAGCAAAACGATCTTGTTCTTCTCTCGTAATCTCTAACTCTTCCGCCGTTAAGTTTCCGTACTCACCCATATGTACCCCTTTAAAGCTACAGGTTAAGCCATCATTGACCATCAAATCTTTAACCGATGCATCTCCCATTCTTAACCCCCACCGTGCTTTTGGTAACATATAAGGAGCATTACTCATCGATTCCATCCCACCAGCAACTACAACCTCGTGATCTCCTAATCGTATGAGTTGATCAGCTAAGGTCACACTTCTCATTCCAGAAGCACATACTTTATTGATCGTTTCAGTCGTCACTTCCCATGGCAAATCTGCATTTCTTGACGCTTGTCTTGATGGAAGTTGTCCTTGCCCCCCTTGTAATACAGTTCCTAAAATGACGTGGTCAACAGCATCTGCACTTACACTCGCTTTTGTTAATGCTTCTTTTATAGCCATCCCCCCAAGCTGTGACGCTGTTAATGAGCTTAAGCTTCCCCCAAATTTCCCAAAAGGTGTACGTACACCACTTAAAATTACCGTTTTCGCCATTTCTCATATCCCCTTTGTTTTCGTTATTATAGAAAGCGTTTTCATAAACCTTACCCATCCGATACAAGATACGTCTATATCTTGTTATGTGTTTAAATTTCTATCATTCTAAAACATTTTGAAAACACATTATAAAGTATGGCTAAAGGAAGGTAAAAATACCTTCCTTAGCCCATATAGCTCAAGTTTTCAAGCAAGGCTAACGCCTCGCTCTTCTCAGACAGATTCAGTAGCTCCTCACAGTATGTCCCGTTATCTCGCCTAATTTTCGGGTTCCATGTTAAAAAAGTGAATGAACCTTTCATGTGACAAGCACATCATTATTTTCTTATTTAAGATGCCATTTCGGATGAATCACTTGTTCCGAAAATCGATTTCTCTAAAAGCTCTGCAACATCATAAGTTCCGACTTTTTCTTCTACCTCTTTTGCTTTCGTACCATCACTTAACATCGTTAAACAGTATGGACAGCCAGAGCTGATAACCGTTGGATTTACTTCTAGCGCTTGTTCAGTACGCGAAACGTTTACACGACTTCCCGTATCTTCTTCCATCCACATTAATCCTCCACCAGCTCCACAGCACATGCCAGTTTCTCTGTTTCTATCCATCTCTACTAGCTTCACACCAGGAATCGCTTTTAAGATTTCACGAGGCGGATCATAAACTTCGTTATATCTTCCTAAATAACAAGAGTCGTGGAAGGTGATTGTTTCATTTACTTCGTGATTAGGTTTTAATTTTCCTTCTTTCACAAGATCCATTAACAGTTCTGTATGATGATAAACCTCTGCTTCTAAACCGAAATCTGGGTATTCATTTTTAAATATATTGTAGGCATGAGGATCTGTTGTAATAATCTTTTTCACACCATTTTTTTCAAACTCTTCAATATTTTTTGTCGCTAGCTCTTGGAATAAAAATTCATTTCCAAGACGGCGAGGTGTATCTCCAGAGTTTTTCTCTTTGTTTCCTAAAATAGCAAATTTCACGCCTGCTTCATTTAATAGTTTAGCAAACGACAAAGCTATTTTTTGACTTCGATTGTCATAGGATCCCATTGAACCAACCCAGAATAAATAATCAAATTCTTCACCCGATTTTTTCAATTCTTTAACGGTCGGTACGTGAACATCTTCCCTAGCCTCACGCCACGTTTCACGTTCTTTTCTATTTAATCCCCAAGGATTTCCTTGACGTTCGATATTTTGCATCGCCCGCTGAGCATCTGGATCCATTTTCCCTTCTGTTAAGACGAGATAACGGCGTAAATCAATAATCTTATCCACATGTTCATTCATAACTGGACATTGATCCTCACAGTTACGACAGGTCGTACAAGCCCAAATTTCTTCTTCCGTAATGACTTCACCGATAAGGCTTGGATTATACATAGAAGTCGCTGCTGCTTCTTGTGAGGCTGCAGACATTTTGGCAATTTGATTTCCTTGAGTGTTGGAAAAAGCCATTGCCGGAACCCATGGTGACTTGGAGGTCACTGCTGCCCCTGTAAAAGTTAAATGATCACGTAGCTTAATAATTAAATCCATTGGTGAAAGCATTTTTCCTGTTCCAGTAGCCGGGCACATGTTTGTGCAACGACCACACTCCACACAAGCATATAAATCAACTAATTGGTCTTGACGGAATTCCTCAATTCTACCTACCCCAAATGTTTCTTGCGTTTCATCTTCAAAATCAATTTTCTCAAGTTTACCAGGGTTCGATAAACGGTTTAAGAAAACGTTAGCAGGTCCTGCTAATAAATGAGCGTGCTTTGATTGAGGAACATACACTAAAAATGTTAGTAAAATTAATAAGTGAATCCACCAAGAAATATAAAAGATGGTGATAGCAGCTCCTTCAGGTATAGAGCTAAAAATAAAGGCAACTCCTGAAGCAATTGGCTCAGTCCATGATAATTCATGACCGTGCCAAATTTTATCCATTCCATTCCCAAGTAGTACAGATAACATTAATCCGCCAATAAAAATAAGCACAAGTCCAGCTTTGAATCCTCGTTTTAAACGAACAAGCTTTTCAATATAGCGGCGATAAAACGCCCAAACAACAGCCACTAAGATTGTAAACGTGACGATTTCTTGAAAGAAAGTAAACGCAGGGTAAACCGGTCCTAAAGGAAGGTGTTTCCCAGGCACCAAACCTTTAATGATAAAATCGATCGCCCCAAATTGGACAAGAATAAAGCCATAAAAAAACATGACATGGATGGCTCCACTTTTCTTATCCTTCAATAGTTTTTTCTGACCAAAAACATTCACCCATATTTTTTGCAAACGTTCCTTCACTTTATTATCAAACTCTACTTTTTTACCAAGTTTAATATATGCGACTCTTGTTTTAACCAAGTAGACAAATAAAGAAATGCCGTAAGCGGTTACAAGTAAAAATGCGATGAAGTTGATCCAAAGTAGCACGTTCATTAAGATCCCCCTTTGTTGTTGTGAATTTACATAACTCCCTATGTCAAAAAAATAAAATTTTCTGACGTCTCCCTACTCCCATTATATAATGAATGAGCATTCAGTCAATCCTTTGAGACATTTTTTTCATAGAGGATTGTAAGTTTATTGCTTTATTGATGTTCATTTATTTTGATGAAGTAAATTTTGTTCATGGTACTTTTATGGGGATATTCATGACCTTAGGATCTTGGTGTGGTTCTATTTTTGCTCTATGAAAAGGGTAAAATATTTGAGAATCTTGTTTATTTGCATTTCAATTATTTTAGTTTGCAAACATATTTTTGATTATTTAAAAATGATTTAACCAGAATGGTAATTTAAGTGCAACTGCAGAAAGAAAATTAAGAAACATTGTTCCCTAAACAGTTCAAACTCTTTTTCCTAAAACGTCAATTATATGATTTTTCATCAAGTTCTTCAACCATACTTAAAAGTTTATTTATTGTCCTCCAATTACGGATAGTTGCTGGAACATCAAGCTTTGTTAAATTATTGTTAAGCTTAGAGTTTCGAATACTGTCATGAAATAAAAGGTAGACATCTCTCCCTATTATGACGCAATGTTCTTTATTATTTGTATAAGATAAGAGTTTATCTTTACTGACCACTGAAGGTGCTTCTGGTAACATAGCAACATACAAACATTCGCCCTTTGCTGAATCAGATGCACTTGAAATATCTTGTTCATTAAAAGGTAGTCCATAAACAATTCCATGAAGTTGTTTTGCCGTCCTGATAACAACAGTACTTACCACTCCAAAATCTTCTTTAATTTTATAGTGGATTTTCTTTTGTAAACTCTCTTCTGATTCCTCGGACTCAAAGAGAATATTTCCACTTTGAATATATGTTTTGATGTTCTCTAGACCTAGTTGTTTAAGTGAATTCTTTAATTCTGCCATTCTTATTTTATTATGTCCTCCAACGTTAATCCCTCTTAGTAGTGCTATATATCTAACCATCCTAACTCTCCCTTCATTTAGCTTTTTAATAGATAAGACACGTTTCACATTATTTGAGGTGTTGTGATTCTTGACACTTACCAGTTATGTGATTCTTATTCCTAATAAATTCTACAGTCGTTAATGTCTTAGTTGTAAAACTTCCATCCTTATATGCCTTTTAACAAATTCTTTTTCAGGAGAAAGTAAAATGGCTCATTTAATACAATAAGAATCAATTCTTTGTAGTTCATTTTTTTCATTAAAAATATAGACATCACAGGCAGAAACAAAAGATAGTTGTTCACCATTGCGAATAAATTCAGCTGTTCCATTTACTGCAACACAGTTTTTTTCAGAAATTATATTCAAAGTAGTGAAATTTGTCGTTATTGTTTTGAAATAATTTGAAGTTTGTTTGCATTTTTCTATCACAGCTTCCCTGCCTACTAAGGTTTTTTCACCAACAATATTCCATTCAATCATTTTTGACAAGAATGGGAAAGTAGGCTCGAAATTCCCTCTCGAAAATGACTCTGCTATTTGTTTTTGCTTAAGAACAAAGCTTTCTGAAGTCATAGTTCACATCCCCCTCGAATAATTAGATAACCTTTATTACTTAATTTCTTCAAATTCTCTTTTAATCCTGTATATCGTGTTTCGAGCAAGTCTATTTCATTCAGTTGTTAGATAATTAATTACTGCAATTACAGCACTTAAACAAACTTATGTACTGTTTTTTATAAGATGAACAACCATATATTTTATTCCAAATCACTCTGGGAATTCTTACATAAAACTTGATTTGCATACTTTCTTAATACTTTCTCTATAAAGCCTACTGCATTTTTTCTCACTTGGTAATGTTATTTGAATAAATACTTCATCACCCATTATTAAGGTAACAGTTGGTACATTTCATCTCTCTATCTAGAAACATAGTAATCTTCCCATTTTCTTTTCAGTCGTATTCAAAATCATATCATCATATTAAGGTGTTTTACGTGTTGCCTTTCTCTTTCTCCTCTTTAAAAGCCTTATATATCAGAGTGTTTTCAATGCGTTCAATCTCTTTTTTGAGATAGTCAATTCCTTCTGTGCTCACAGATAATTGACCATTACACAGATCAAAAAGGTAGTTCGATTTTTCGCCAGTAACTATACAAGAATCAGGTGGTTCATCATATTTCTTAAGTACAATAGAATCCTCATCAATAAATATTTCCAAAGGATCATTTAGCTTTATATCTAATCGTTTTCGTATTCCGCTAGGAAGGGTAACTCTACCTAATCTATCCATTTTTCTGCTCATAAAAGAAGTATCCATTTAATGTTCCTCCTATGCTGTATATAACAATAAATATGTGCGCACTTACTTTAAAGTTTAGACAAGATACCTTGTCACTAGTCCCGATACATATTAAACTTGTGGGACTGTTAAACTTCTAAACTAGATTTCTGCACCATTTTCTTTTGATGTTCTACTTTAAAATAAACGATGCAACTTAAAAAAATGAATACTACACTTGATAAATACATGAGCCCATATCCTATGTAATTAGCGATTAATCCAAGAATAATGGCTCCTGAAGATATTCCAATGTCAATCCCCATAAAATAAGTAGATGTTGCTGTTCCTCTTTTTTCATTTGGAACCAACTCTAACATCGTAGCATGTAAACTTGGAAGGATAAATCCGAAACCTAATCCAATTAGTAATGCTGAGATCTGGAAGGTAAGTGCTGATTCAGTTAAACCTAGGAACAAAACCCCCATAAATGAAAAGATAAATCCAGGATATACTACATATAAAGAATTCAATCTATCTGCAATTTTACCTGATATAGGACGTGACAGGATTAAAGCAATGGACATAATCCCTAAAAAATAACCTGATAAATCAACATTCCCTTTTTCTTGAGCATACAATGAGATAAAAGAGACAATTCCTCCATAGATAATATATAGAAGTCCTGATGCGATTGAAATTGGCAAAACCTTCACCTCAAAAAACTCTTTCCATTTGGTTTTTGATGTTTTATTGCTTTCTTCTTTTTTTAGTTGAGTTCTCATTCAATTCTACTTTGATAAAGTATCCAAGTAGTAAACTAAGAATGGCAAAAGATGAACAAGTAAGAAACAAAATATTGTAGTTAAAGATTTGGAGTATAAATAAACCTAATAGTGGGCCCACAATCATAGCAATGCTTGCAAATGAACTATAATATCCCATTCCCTCAGCTCTACGTTCTTGCGGGATAATATCTGCTGCCATAGTTCCAGAAGCTGTTGTAGCCATACCAAATCCAAACCCATGCACAAACCTTAAAAAGAAAAAGAAAAGAAGTCCTTTGATACCTATATAGAGGAACATACATACTGCAAATAACATTCTAGCAATCAAAAACACTTTTTTTCTTCCATATTGATCTAGCCACTTTCCAGATAAAGGACGAGAAAAAATCTGCGCGCTGCTGAAAATAGACCAATAATAAGACCTACGTGCTTTTCTTCCCCATTCAATATTTCTACAATAAACAGAGGCATAGTAGGTAATAACATATAAAAACTTCCATACATAAAAAGGTTACTAAGGGATAGGAATATAAAATCTTTCGTCCATAGTTTTTTCAAAAAATCTCCTCCTCTATTAAAATATATCAAATATATAAACAAAATTAAATATATAAAATATATTGACAATTTAATTTCAGAATATTAAACTAATTATATTACATATGGAAAGGGGTGGATTAATATGATGAAATTTACTACTTCTACTGTAGACAAACTTCTTGCTCTTTTCCCATAATATTTAATGGCCTACAAAATAGTGAATCCTTTTATTTGAGTGAACTCTCTTATAAGGGGATTCACTATTTGTTTTATATTTTTAAAAATAAGGAGGAATATATATGGACAATGCGTTTATATCAGCCCTTTTACATATTAAAGAAACAGATCATTTATCTTCTATTTGGACAAGAGGCGTTTGTAGAACGATTCAGTACCAAATTCCTTTTCACTTAGGACAAGTACTTGAACCTTCAACTCTAATCGAGGCATCAAAAGTAATTCCTATAGATACAAGACATTTGATGAATTTAGAATATGAAACAGACGGTCCAATGCTTAAAATTAAGCAAGAAATTGAAAATAGTTCCTCTTTATCTTCACTAGAAAGATTAATATTGTCCTATCGCTTAACGTATCTAGCACGATTTGATTTAGCCGCTTCTATGCATTCATTAGTGGATATTAACAAGCTTACTGCAGAAGAACAAATTCGACATTACCTATTAAAGTTTGTTTTATTAAATCGCCAAGACCAAACCAACAATGTTGAAGAATTTACGAAAATGAAGAATTTATTTGAATCTCATCTGCTTCCAAACTACTTGTTCTTAACCATTGCTTCAAATGCAATCGTCTGGGAACTAAAGAAAAAGAGTATTGGAGAAAGTTTATTTAATTGGTTTGTAGAAAAGGGCTTTAACATCGTTGATGACATGGGAGATGGGAAAACCTTTACTGATCATATTGCTTTATCTCAATTTTTCCGAGCCTATGCTATGATACCAGCTGAGTCACTCAAAATAAATGAAACAAGAGAAGCTATGAAGAAATCCCTATATTTTGCTGAGTTAGCTGACCCTAAAAATGATTGGGAAGAGTATCGAAAATCTGATGCAATTAAAACGATTTATGAATCTGAAATAAAAGAACATATTTTTGTATCGAAAAATTTAGAGGAAGCTGAAAAATCTGGACATCACCTATTAAAGTTAGATCCGAATTGGAGCATATCATACCATGAAATGGCAGATGTGTACTTTGCCAAGAACGAGATAGAAAAAGCATTAAACATGTTTGAAAAATCTCTGGAAGTTGGGCTTCCTCGACTTGTTTTCACACAATATATGATCGGATATTGTTTGGGGACTTTACAACGAGAGGAAGAAGCAATAGAGGCATTCAAGAAAACATTAAATTTAGATCCAAATAACATTTCATCTGGAATCAATGGATATAATTTAGCACGGAAGATGAACCACAGTACTGAAGGGTATTTTAAATCCATTCTCGATGAATGGACTCACAAAGGAATCTTAAATGAAGAACATAAAGAGTACATACATTCATAACCAAGAGAAATTTTTTGAAAATAAATTGAGATGATTCTCTCTCCTTTTAAGGCGAATCATCTCAATTTACTTTTTTGAAACACACATACATATTTATGCGTGGTTTTTGTTAAAATAATCTATTTATTACTAAAAATTCATAGGAACTACACATCCCAAAATAAACATGATAGTCCGCTCTGAAAAGGACACTTATATCAATATCGTTTTCTTCTAAAAGACCTTTAATATCAACGTCTTGTTGATCCCCTTCTAAATCTGCATACACAAGTTGTTTAGATCTATTTTTTCAATCAGTGATCAAAACAGTATGACCACTTACCACGATAATCATTTTCAACCCTTAGTCACTTAACTTAAAACTTCCATTTTCTTCGCCCTGCTTTTTGGATTGGATTGGATTGGTTTTTGTCAATTACTATTAAAAAATAAGACACAAGTCCTTAAAGCATTATATTTGTATTTATAAGAGAAATCAGGTTAAGCTATACCAGAATATTTTCAAATCAAGATTAGGGAGCCTAAAAAAATGATAAAAAAAGAAAAAAATCAATTAATCATAGTCGTTCTTTTGCTTGCAGGGGTTTTTATTGCGATCTTGAATCAAACATTAATGATTACTGCAATCCCTCCAATTATGGAAGAAATGAACGTTACTGCAAATAGCGCACAATGGCTGACTACTGTCTTTATGCTAGTAAATGGGATCATGATTCCCATCAGTGCCTTTTTATTAGAAAAATTTACGACAAGACAGTTGTTTATCTCTGCTATGAGTGTATTTACAGTGGGAACGGTTATCACTGGAATTGCGCCAAATTTTGAAATCCTCCTTTTAGGAAGAGTCATTCAGTCTGTTGGAGCAGGAGTCTTGCTTCCATTAATGACTACCGTATTTTTACTCATCTTCCCAGTCAATAAGCGTGGTGCAGCAATGGGGCTTGTCGGCCTTGTGATATCCTTTGCTCCAGCCATTGGTCCAGCATTATCAGGGTGGGTTACATCTCAATTTTCATGGAGAGTATTATTTTTTATTATTTTGCCTATTGCTCTTATCGATATTATCGTTGCATTCCTTTTTTTTAAAAAATGTCACTGAGGTTTCTAATCCTAAATTGGATGTTCTTTCAATCCTATTGTCTTCATTTGGTTTTGGCGGGTTACTTTATGGATTTACAAGTGCTGGAAACTACAGTTGGTCCCATTCCGCTACGTTACTTTCACTCATAATTGGCGTTTTATCGTTGCTTTTATTTATTTTCCGTCAATTAAAAATGAAACATCCTATGCTCGAATTCCGTGTTTTTACGTTTTCAATCTTCCCATATGCCATAGCAATTGGAATGATCAGTTTTATAGCCTTATTTGGAGCAGAGACAATCATTCCACTCTATATGCAGAATATGAGGCAATTTTCTGCCTTTGAAGCAGGTCTTGTTTTATTACCGGGTGCACTGATTAACGGGTTGATGTCACCCATTGTTGGAAGTATTTTCGATAAATTTGGTGCAAGATGGATGGTGATGATTGGCTTAATCATCATGACCGCTTCATCATTTGCGTTTACAACTTTAAGTCCATCGACAACGCTGACTTATCTTACTGTCCTCTATGGGGTTCGAATGTTTAGTATTTCCATGGTTATGATGCCTGTCGCAACAGCTGCTTTGAATCAGTTACCAAAAAGACTAATTCCACATGGGACAGCCATGGATAATACGTTGAAAATGATAGCTGCTTCGGTAGGAACTGCTATTCTCGTTACAGTTATGACCAATACGGCGGATTCAGCAAAACAAAGCTCGAACATTCCCTATCCGGACATATATGGAGCAAACATTGCTTTTATGGTCCTTTCCATCCTTTCCTTATTAGGACTAATTCTCTCTTTTTTCGTTAAGTATCATCATCAAAAATCAGAGAGTGGGAAAGATGAGAGATGACAGAGGAACGTACCATCTATTAAATTTTTTAAAACCTGATTCCTAAATAAAAAACAAGGATAATAAGTGGTGAAATTTCAATACCAGATACCTAGACGATTTCAGAAGTAAGATGGGTGAACTTAAAAACAGCGGATAAAATTAAGCCATATTATAAATTTTTCAATGAACTAATCATTCTCTTTCATTAGCTGGATCTGAGTCAAATTTTCGGACACAAAAAAGTTAGTTCACTTTAATACCTATGCTCGAAGAAAACTTGTTTTATTTTGACGCTTGACAGGGTCCCTCCGCGGGCATGATTCTGTTGCCGAGAAACCAGATGCTCCGACATCGGCATCGCCAAAGGAGGCTATCATGCCCGCTACCCCTATAAGGCATAGTGACAGGGTTCTTGCTGTAGTCCGCAAGATTATTTACAAAAATAGGTAAAATAATTTCATATAAACTCTAAATGTGTTCAATAACTTAAATCTCTTTAGGTTAATGGACATTGATTAAGTTACGAGTTTCTGAACACGAACAAAGCTTCCAAAACCTTATAATATTTTCAATTCGTTTGTGTTCTAAAACTAAGGGTTTCTGAACAAAACAACTTATTAACCATTTAATAGGATTAATCCTGCGGACTAGAACAGCTACCCTGTCACTACCCCATAAGGGTTGTTCCTGTGTTTTTTGCTAGTTCTTTTGCGGATTTTGTGAAGTAGTTATTGGTGATAACCCATGCGTCTAATGCATTGTAATAAGCTTAAGCGGATGCGATTTCTTGTATTGCTTTGATTTCTACTTTATTGAAATATCGTTTTGCCTGAACAACAATTTTTTCTCCATCTTTTGAAATGATCAGATCTGCTCCAAGATCATTACTTGCTTGAGTAACTTTCACTTTGTACCCAAGACCTTTTAATAGAGCAGCTAAATAATACTCAAATTGATAACCATTCATTTTACCAATCTCTCGAATCCCACTATTGCGAAGCTTTTTCTCATATCTCGATTGTTCAAGCGTTTTAATCATTTGACTTAGGATGATGACCGATAAACCGCTATATATCGTATATGAGACTGACCTCGTATATAGGTATGTCCCTGCGACAACGACAATTGTAACCAGTTTTGTCAGACTAACGTCTTTTTTCTTACGATATTTTTTTCTCCTCATTAGCTCCTCCTTCATTCTTCCCTTTCAGGCTCTTTAATCAAAAGTTCAAAATATACTTCAAGGAAAATACCGCACATAATTCTACTTATGTGCTGAAAAAAGTTACCTTTAAGCAAAAAAAGAACGCTATTATGTTAGCGTCCTATCCAAACGTTTTCTTAAGGTACATATTAACGTTTAACCCACGTCTTTTTGCCTCTCGCCAAATTTCACCTCCATTATCATAACTTCTTGTACTGTATTCGCCATGATCAATGACTATATCTAGGGTTTCATCTATAGTTCTTTCTATCTCTATAATTTCACCATCACCATATTTATGTTCTATAAGAATTACCGGATTTTCATTCATCTTTACATCACCTTTGTTCATATAATTACGACTATGAGTTGCATATTAATAAGTAGCTGCCTTTAATGCTTGACATTACTTTGCGGCCTAGAACAGCTACCCTGTCACTAAGCCAAATAAGCATCAAAGATTTTTTAGTAATTTTAAATAATTAACAATATTTCTCATATTATGGTCAACCGAATCCATTTTTTCAGCTATTCTCCACAAAAAGTATGCAATGAATAACAAAGAAATTGTTTGTAAATATTTGTTTAATTTTTCCAAATAAATCCCTCCGATCTCTTGAATTCCCTTATATATTCCATTATACTTTACACTGAAAGCATTAAAAATTAAAAAGGAGTGGTTGTAGTTTTGAAAAAATTGTTTGGTTTGTTACTTTTGTCAATGGCGTATTTTATAGTTTTTCCTTTCGCTGCATATGCAATTAACGATGAAGAACTTGGAGAAATTAGGTTTATGACAGAAAAACAAGTCCTAAAAAACGTTGAGGATGTCAAAGATTTTCTGAAAATACAAGATAACACTTTAGTAATTGAAGGAGATGATATTGATCGTGATAAAATTAACAATGAAATTATTCAAGACAAAAAAATACCATCATTAACCAAATATGATAATACTAAAAGTAAGAATCTAAATTCTCCTAAGAAAATTTCCCCACCAGAAAACAATTTGAAAAACGTCGTACCTACTAAATCTGTAACCACTCAAATTACTATTCATAATATTTATGGTAAATTAACTTTAGATTATGAAACAGTATCTTTCCCTAACGATTCTACCAAATTTGAAGTAAAAAATATCATGAATGAATATTTAAAAGATAAAGAGAATAATCTAAAAGAAGATAAAATAAATATGTTTATAGAAGATATGAAAGAAATTTATGAGAACCCTAATAAAACTGTGAATACAAGTTTACAAACAACCACCCAAGGTGAATTCCAAGGAATTGTAAGAAAAACTGTATGGGCATGGGATACTTGGTATCATCACGATATTTCTGAACAAGTGTTGGTAGGTAAAGCAATAACCGATTATAAAATATATGATAACGGTGGTACTGAATCTGATTATGACTATTTTAGTGTAGTTCAGGATACACAAGGATGGACAGGTAAAGGATATTACAGCAATGAATATTATCAAACTGTGACTAATGCTTTTCAGACTGATATTGATAACTATTGGGTAGAGGATAAATTATATGATTGGGCACCTGATACCGATGATGTAGAGTTAAACAATGGACAAGATTATTCTTTTAACTTCGGTTTCCCAGCATCTTTATCTATCGATTTCGAATGGAACGCTCCTAGTGGTATCAAGATGCGTGGTGAAGGTGACAAAACAAATGGTTATTTTACTAATTTCTTTTACACCCCGAGTGGAGGGGATTTTGATAATGATGGTTCCTTTACGCTAGAAAATGGAGCAAATTACAAATTAGATTGGTCAATGGTAGATTCTTCTTACAATAGAACACTTATTTTGGACATACTTACTCACTTTAGAGGTTACGTTATTAACGAAGATGTAATGCAATGGTATTCTGACATTGATGTATTACATTATGATTATTGATAGGTATATACACTTCTAACACATCTAATTATATAACTAGCTATCACTAAAAGGGCATATTCCGTAAGGAAAAGTTCATTCATCAATTTCAGAACTTTTCCTTATCTTTTTTTCTTGTTTAGTACAACATATACTGAGTTTTAGCATCATAATAAGAAGGCTTGTGTGCGGTTAGTCTTATAGACATATATTATGAACCTAAGGAAATAACTGCTATTGTTAAGACAACAAGTGCTTTTCAAGATATAGATAAGGGGTCTGACATATCTAAGGTGGCTTCACCTTCGAATGCACCACCTGGATATGGGTATCTACTTACTTATAATGCCTTTATACCACTAAATGATGCAGTTAACCCTTTTTGTGCAGCCCTAGCAGTTACTTGTATCAATGGTAATTATAAGTTTCACGGAGACGGTAGAGGGTTTTCTGTATGGGATCAAGATGATAAATTTAGGGTTCGTTCTACTGTGTGGTTAACAAAAACCCATAGTGGGAAAAAGTATATTAAACAACGAAGAGAAATTGGTGAGACAATAGGATATGATATGTTTGGAAGAGTAAATGATAGAGATACAGCTCCAATTTCTGATATTCAACTAACTTACAAAAATACTACATCTAGTAACTGGTATCATAGAGTAGAGATTGCTTCTAATAATCCTCTTGCTCCTCTTTCACCAGATATTAATGTGGAATATTATTCAAGAGTAAATGTAAATGGGTCAGGCTATCATAAAGTTGTTCATGACCGAGCTCCTTCACATGAAATGTATCTTCATAATTATCCAGGAGATGATTATTATGTACTATATCGACATTCTCATGAAGGATTTAGGTTTTTATACCCTGTCTCTAGAAAAGAAAAAGAGATATATAATGATCCATTCTTTTAAAAGAGGGAAAGAAGATGACTATAACAAATATTTTAACTAGAAAATTTTTTGTAGGAATAATAGTATTAATATTATGTTCTTCAATATTTCTTCTAAATAGTTTACTAATGGGGATTGATATTTTAGATGCTTTATTTTATATCGCTTTGTTTGCAATTCCAATTCTTTTGTTTTATGCACCTTTGTGGTCTACTATTTCAGAAATATTCGTAGACAAAAGAGTCAAATATAAAAAAAATAGTACAATGCTTATCCTGCATGCTCTTGGTGGGGCAGTATTACCTTATCTATTAGCGGCTGTTTTCAAGCCAGAAGACTTTTTGAATTTTCTAAAAAGTAGTTCTTCTATATCTGTAGTTCTTGTAGGAATTTTGTTTTCTCTATTATATATGCAGGTTGATCGCTTGTTTCTAAAATTCAAGCATAGATAGTGTTACTTTCCATGAAATCCGAGTTTCCACTCCTTTAAAAAATGAAGGATAGTGGTCACTCGGTTTTTTAATCTAGGTCTTGATAATGGAATAAAGTTTGATCAAAAATCTTTTAAATCCTTTTCTATTAGCATTTACATTGGAAAATTCTATTTAAAACGGTTCGTCTTTTTTCAAAACGGTTAAACTTTTATATAAACGATCAAACTTTATTACAAATGATCGATCTTTATTATAAATATATAATGTGTTTACAATTAGGTTGGTTAAATTCACCAGTCTATGTCCTATTTTTACACGTATCTCCCTGGTACCCCTTTAAGATGTGTGGAAGTTGTTTGTATAAAAAAGAGTTTTGGTCTACACTCCAAAACATTCATCGTTTACCCCAAATAGAATAAGAAATCAAATTTAATTCTAAAATATTACATTTAAAAACTGGACTTATCACCATAGGAGGAGTCTGCCCTTTTTTAATGATTAATTCAAAATAATGGTTATTATATAGAGGGATCTAAACAAACTAACTGATTTCCTATCCAATTTTTCATTTCATTATGAAAAATCGAGCGTATCTCACTAATAAATTCCAAATAATGCATGCGAATTTTATGCTATGAATAATTCAGGGTAATTGTTTAAGAAATTTCATAAACAATACAAAAACGGTTAAAAAAACAATTAAGGATAGTAGAAAAATCCCATACAACCTAACGTTTTTTTTATCTTCATTACTTCCTATAATATATTTTACAATTACACCGAAGACCAGCGATACAATCTGTATGATAATAATTGCTAAAAAGACATTGTTACTAACATCCTCTACAAAATTATCAAATATAAAGGCTATACTCAAAGATACCATAAAAAAAATAAATGAAAATGATATCAACTTTGCTGCCAAATCTCCTTGTAAGAAAAGTTTTATTAAAAATGGCATTACTATAACAGATATAATAAAAAACACAAAGAATTGAATCATGATTTTTTCTCCTTTGATCATTCATCCTCTAATCCCAAAGCTTTCGAAAAACTCCAACCAGTAGTACTATTAATTATGCTATATCCCACACCAATGCCAACACCTACTGCTCCGACTGCCAATGCTGGTGCACCAATAAGAGCTATTCCAACACCCACGCCGGCACTTATTCCCATTAGGGTTCACGTACCCCTTTTTTGTCTATAATCGAGCTTAGCATACGTTCTGCACGAAATGATACGGTGCATCCTATTTGTAAGTGGCTCAAAAAAAGAATTCTTGCCGCACCCCTTCAATCATAAAAATCCTAATTTCCCAGATTTAAACTGAGAGCAATTAGGCTTTTTCAGTATTAACAAACCATAAATCACAATTTTCTTGCTGAAGCCATTAAATACTTAATGAATCTCTTAAAATTTTATTTTCTATTTCATTAAGATTATCTATGACAATCAAACATAGATTGTTTTGTTCATCAAACCCAAAACTAACCCTATCATTGGTTATTATTAAATTAACCTTAAAATTATCAGAAAAGAAGATATGCAACACATTATTGCTATATCCAACTTTAACTTTTATTATCTCATCCTCAAATCTTTTTTTTGGCCATCCACTAATATTGAAAGCTGGTAATCCTTGTTGAATTCTAATGTCATCTCCAATATTTTCTTTTATTTCATTTCTTACATCCTGAATAATTGTTAATGTAATAGAATTTATTAATCCATCATTTGGTTCAATTCCAATTTCTAGTAAGGATGTTTTGTCTGTCGCCCTCCAGTACAAATTACCATTTCCTTTTGGCCTATCAGTATGCCAAGTAACATTAATTGGAATAAACTGATCTATTTCTAAATGTTCTCTAACTGGTTCAGTTACATAGGATAGTTTTAGCAACTTTATTCCTCCTTTAAGGTCTAAACACCGCATGTTTTACTACTGGGAATTGACCAGGACCCCTTGGTTTACTGAATATTAATTCCCATTGATCAATATTCATTATTTCTTCAAATTTAATTCCTTGAACTGGAGCATGTTCTACTGCAGAATTAAAACTTTTTAACATTCCTTGTTCTGTCATGCCTCTACCATGTGAATAATACCTAGTTTCTGAATATTCAACCATGTGCTTAGTTGCATTCGCATGAACCCAAAATTTACCATTATCAGTTGACATTTCAAAAGATTTTGGAATATTAGTACCAGGATTCACCGGTTGAGTAGCTTTTATTTTGTTCCAAACAGTTTTGTTTTTTGCTGTACTTTTAGCAAAACCAACTCCATATTTTGTTTCTTTAAGGCTATCACCAAAAGGAAGTATGGATACTAAACTTATACCTGCATTCTTAAATTCTCCTTTTGCAAGAAAGATACCTGCGTTAAGTAAGTCTGCTCCCAAAGCAATACCTTGAACAATCGGACTGGCACCCATTGGAGTAGATCCGGCCATTCCTAAAACATCTAACCCCTTTTGTATCCTGTCTCCTGCTGACTTACTTTTTTCAGCATATGGTGCTCTCCAAGTAAATGTACCATCCCCTTGATGAACGGGAATGGCTACATGAGCTTTTCCATCTTGTCCGATATAGGCAGGCGCATGTCCTGTTGGATCAATATAATTAACTGGATTATTGGTCGTATACGAATACAAATGTTGTGACCAAGGATCATGAGCCACACCTTTATACGTATCTTGAGAAATAAAAATAGAATCACAAAGGTAAACAATCCTAATATAAATAGAAAATAAAATCTCACAATTTTTTTATCTTCTTCATCACCGGTAAAATATTTAATAATCATGCTTATAAATATTGAAATAGGTAACATAATCATTAGTGTCCAAATAATATAGTCATCAACATGATAGTCAAAAAATATTTCTGCCCCTAAAATAAAGTTTACTGCTACAAAGAAAAAAGCAATTGAATAGCCTAATATTTTTGCAACTATATCACCTTTATAAGACCATTTTATTAATGATGGACTTACTATTAGAGTTATAATTAAAAATAACAAAGATTTTATCATTTCAACTCTCCTTAGTCTTATTCCAACCCTATCTCTTTAGAAAAACTCCAACCTGTTCGACTATTTAAAACACTGAATCCTACACCAATTCCTATTCCTACCCCTGCAACTAGCAAAGCGGGTGCACCTGTCGCAGCTAACGCAATACCTGCTCCAGCCCCAATGGCTGAAACGGCTACATTATTAAATGCAGAAGCCTTCAAGTTGAAACCATCTAAACTTCCATTGTTAGTTCCATAGAAGACCGCTGCATCCGCTGCTACTCCAATCCCTGGACCATAAGTAAATGACTTCCCTGCATTTAAAGCTAAGTTTTTTACATCTTTTACTCTTTTCATCCGTTCTGGCATATTCCAGAATTTTTTATTTCCATCATCGCCTATCCAAGTATGCATTTTAGACGATACTGTACTCCAC
Organism: Bacillus carboniphilus; assembly: GCF_020524035.2. Classification (NCBI taxonomy): domain Bacteria; kingdom Bacillati; phylum Bacillota; class Bacilli; order Caryophanales; family Bacillaceae; genus Bacillus; species Bacillus carboniphilus. The sequence goes on from NZ_CP129013.1 coordinate 2,489,124, forward strand.
TTACTTTCTGGAAGATCGGGTATAATTTTCTCCACGACTTTACCCATCAATTCAGCAGCAATACCTGAACTAAATCCAGCCCCCACAGCTACCGTCGTAGCATGTGCTTCTGCCCATTTTGCCGCATCTTTTACTGTAACGATGTGATACTTACAATTCCAAGTGGTGTGTGCTAAACTATTCATGTCCTTCAAAGGGACATACCTCCTTCTATGGTGAAATGGAGTGGTCGGGAAACCAACTTTATCCTACCATGAAGTGAGGTTTTTTTAATACCACGCTGTAAGCTTTCCTGAACCCCCGGCATAGCCAGGGGTTTTCAAAACCACTAAAAAAAGAACTTGAAAGACGTATAGTCATTCAAGTTCTAAAAACTTAGTTTGATATATTATTTCTTAACTGATCTCGCACTTCCATTAAGATTTTCCCTAGCATGTTTTTCCCAGATCCATCTTTTCCGCATCCCCAATAATAATCATTTGAGGTTTTTTCAACAATAATCTTATTTCCTGTTGAAAGCAAAATTTCTTGTATATCATTATTAGTCGTAAACTTACTTAATACAGCCAACCTCATAACATCATCTTTAACTTCCTCCCAATCTGTCCTTAGTGGCTTATTTCTATCTCTCCCCATAATGGCCGCTTCCATTGGAGATACTGCCCGTCTAATTTGTTCTTCATAATTGGTACCAGCAAATTTTTGTGCTTGAAAATAGTGTTCACTAGTCAACCAAAATTGTTTATCGATCTCAAATCCATAAGATGAGAAATTTGAAAAACAACCGTATTCATCGTTAACCTTATAAAAAAATACCTTCATATACTATTCCTTTCCAAAGATTTATTTAAATCTCTTTTTTAAATGGAGAATCCCAAAATATACGACTTAGGTGATCTTCTAATTTAGCAACTTCCATAAAAATTGAACTTGAATGCGAGTGATCTGCTTCCGATGCAACTGAAATGTATATAAAATATAACATTCCAACTAAATTCCTTCTTATCAATTCCTCACCATTTACTTGTAGTATTATTTCATTTAATATATTATATAGCTTATTAAATGCATCATGATTTATAGATTTAGAAGTCCTTAGAGGTACCAGTATATCAACCATTAAATTATCAATGATTTGTTCAATTTCAATTATCCTGCCATTTATCATTTCACAAACCCCTTTATAGCATTATTAGGTATACTTTGGTATATAGAAATTTCTTGTTGCCAAATTGAATAGTGATATGGTAATCCTTCTTTTCCATTTTGTCTAGGGTAAATTTCATACCCCTTATAATTTTGAGATGGAACTTTATTCAAATCAATTTTAGCTATTCCTAAATTACTTCCGGAATTATTAAAACCTCTAGCAATATTTTTATCAGTAGTTGTAGATATGAATGGATCATTCGCCCATGAAGATCTACTTGAGCCACTAACCAAGTGCTCCTTCAGACCCCATGTCCCATTTGGATTCTTAGCTTCTAATCCAAGTCCCTGACTAACCCTTTCAGCATCTTTTTGATTTAATGCACGATATACTACATTTTCACTAGATTTAGTTCCATTTTTAACAAAACTATTCGTCGCCCTACCAGCCTTCAAGTAATCAAGGTATGGTACCGCAGATGCTGCTGTTAGTCCAGCATTCTTAAATTCTCCTTTTGCAAGAAAGATACCTGCATTAAGTAAGTCTGCTCCCAAAGCAATACCTTGAACAATCGGACTGGCACCCATTGGAGTAGATCCGGCCATTCCTAAAACATCTAACCCATTTTGTATCCAGTCTCCTGCTGACTTACTTTTTTCAGCATATGGTGCTCTCCAAGTAAATGTACCATCCCCTTGATGAACGGGAATCGCTACATGTGCTTTTCCGTCATGTCCGATATAGGCAGGAGCGTGTCCTGTTGGATCAATATAATTAACTGGATTATTGGTCGTATACGAATACAAATGTTGTGACCAAGGATCATGAGCCACACCTTTATACGTATCTTGAGAAATAAAGCGACCTGTATTTGAATTATAGTGACGTGCATTCATATAGTGTAAACCCGTGGACTGATCATGAACAGCCCCTGTGAACTTCACTTCGTTTAGGAACGATTTATCTCCTACTTCCTCTAAATTACCGAATTCATCATAGTCGTATCCTTTTACCCGTTCACCGGTGGGCTTTAAGATCGAAGTAACACTACCACGCATATCATAGTGATAAAAGAAATAGTTATTTTTGTAGTTGCCATCAAATCTCTTGGACGTCACAATTCCACCATATGGGTCTAACACATGTTCCGTCGCTTTATTATGGTTGTTATCTGATGTATACAGAAGATTCCCTCTATCATACATATATTTCCATGAGGTTCCGTTAACCTTTTTTTCAATACGTTGTCCATCGCCATTATAGAAATTTTGAGTGATTATAGGATCTTGTCCATCCATGATTTGCTCCACCGAATCCAAACGATTCGCCCGAAATGGTACAGTCACCCCAATATGTGGGGCTTCTTTTTCAGCAGAGCTGATTACTTTATAAAATAGCGATAATTGTATCATTTTATTTATCAGTCACACCAGGGTTCTAAATCAAAAAAAAGCTCCCTTGTGATAGTAAGTCATCACAAGGGAGCAGTATACCTCAATACACTAGCTTTTAGTAAAGTACTTCTTTAAGGAACTTCATTAATATAACAAAAAGAAAAAATGAACCTAATAAACAAAATAGAAAAATAAAATATGTCCTTACATTTTTTTTATCTTCATCATCACCAATAATATATTTAATTACAACTCCTATAATAACCATAATTGGTAAACATATCATTAAAATACAAATAATATAATTATTTACGCTATAATTAAAAAATACATCCGCCCCTAAAATTATGTTTACTGCTAAAAAGAAAAAAGCAATTGAATAACCTAATACTTTTGAAGCTAAATCACCTTTATAAGACCATTTTATTAATGATGGAACCACTATTATGGTTATGATTAAAAATATCCCAAACTTTATCATTTCAACCCTTCCTTACATCAGTCTTTTTCAATCCCTAACGCTTTAGAAAAACTCCAACCTGTTTGACTATTGACGAAACTATATCCAACACCAATACCTACACCTACTCCCGCACCAATAACAGTAACCGCGCCATTATTAACAGACGACGATATCCAATCAAAACCTTCTAAATTCCCATTGTTATATGCGTATACACCAGCATCCGCTGCTACTCCAATCCCTGGACCATAAGTAAATGACTTCCCTGCATTTAAAGCTAAGTTTTTTACATCTTTTACTCTTTTCATCTGTTCTGGCACATTCCGGAAATTTTTGTTTCCATCATCGCCTATCAAAGTATGCATTTTAGACGGTACTGTACTCCACTTGCTTTCCGGAAGATCGGGAAAAATTTTCTTCACTACCTTACCCATCAATTCAGCAGCAATACCTGAACTAAATCCAGCCCCCACAGCTACCGACGTAGCATGTGTTTCTGCCCATTTTGCCGCATCTTTTGACTGACAAAACGTTTTAGATAAACGCTTATATATTAAGGGTTTCCCCCTTAAAGCAAAAAAAGAACGCTATTTTATTAGCGTCCTATACAAAAGCTTATTCATCAAATAACACTTGAGCAATTACATATAATTTAAAATAATCACATCTAATTGTCATTTTCCAACCCATACATTCTCATAAGTTTATTTACATTTCAATGTGAGGAAAAATCTTTTCTAATCCCTAGTAAAGACTTATATATATTTCAATATAATTCCAAATAAAAAAATACACGCAAAAACTATAGAAAAGACCAAACCAACTGTTTTTAAATTATTTCTAACCACTTCTTCACTTTTTATATACCCTATTACTATTCCTAAAAAAACCATAAAAGCATGAGTAAACAAAATGATTAATATCACCATTTTGGGTACATACGATTTTGTAAGCTCATTTATTCCCATCACCACAGTCATCGCTATAAACAAGATAATAAATGAAAGGAAAAACAACTTAAAAGGTGACTCCTTGAAAAAAACAAACTTCACTAAGTGTGGGCCTGTAAGTATTAAAATTAAAACAATTATTAAAAAATATATCATTTCCCCAGTCCTCCTGCAGTTTATTGTGAGTTAATAGTTTCTAGGGCTTTAGGGGGCACGATAACATTTGTTGTTGATGACGATGTTGAGGTACCTAACTTCTTAGCTTTAGGATCATTTTAAAATTTTTCAAGTGAATCGCAAAGTGTTCCTGCTAAAAAGTAGCACAAACCATAACAATGATCTGTGCTACTTTTGAATATTATTATGTTTTTTGAAGCTTGTAACAAAACACATAATTTGTTTACATGCCACACATTATAAGTGTTTTTTATAATATAGTTATTGTGACTTCAACTAAATATACTTCAAAAATAACCCAAATAGAATCACAAAGGTAAACAATCCTAATATAAATAGAAAATAAAATCTCACAATTTTTTTATCTTCTTCATCACCGATAAAATATTTAATAATCATGCTAATAAATATTGAAATAGGTAACATAATCATTAGTGTCCAAATAATATAGTCATCAACATGATAGTCAAAAAATATTTCTGCCCCTAAAATAAAGTTTACTGCTACAAAGAAAAAAGCAATTGAATAGCCTAGTATTTTTGCAACTATATCACCTTTATAAGACCATTTTATTAATGATGGACTTACTATTAGAGTTATAATTAAAAATAACAAAGATTTTATCATTTCAACTCTCCTTAGTCTTATTCCAACCCTATCTCTTTAGAAAAACTCCAACCTGTTCGACTATTTAAAACACTGAATCCTACACCAATACCTATTCCTACCCCTGCAATTAGCAAAGCGGGTGCACCTGCCGCAGCTAACGCAATACCTGCTCCAGCCCCAATGGCTGAAACGGCTACATTATTAAATGCAGAAGCCTTTAAGTTGAAACCATCTAAACTTCCATTGTTAGTTCCATAGAAGACCGCTGCATCCGCTGCTACTCCAATCCCTGGACCATAAGTAAATGACTTCCCTGCATTTAAAGCTAAGTTTTTTACATCTTTTACTCTTTTCATCCGTTCTGGCATATTCCAGAATTTTTTATTTCCATCATCGCCTATCCAAGTATGCATTTTAGACGATACTGTACTCCACTTACTTTCTGGAAGATCGGGTATAATTTTCTCCACGACTTTACCCATCAATTCAGCAGCAATACCTGAACTAAATCCAGCCCCCACAGCTACCGACGTAGCATGTGTTTCTGCCCATTTTGCCGCATCTTTTACTGTAGTATTGTTTGATAATGATTGTTTATATTCTTCAGTCGCATATGGCGCTCTCCACGAAAATGTCCCATCACCTTGATGAACAGGGATGGCTACATGTGCTTTTCCGTCATGACCAATATAGGCAGGGGCGTGTCCTGTTGGATCAATATAATTAACTGGATTATTGGTCGTATACGAATACAAATGTTGTGACCAAGGATCATGAGCCACACCTTTATACGTATCTTGAGAAATAAAGCGACCTGTATTTGAATTATAGTGACGTGCATTCATATAGTGTAAACCCGTGGACTGATCATGAACAGCCCCTGTGAACTTCACTTCGTTTAGGAACGATTTATCTCCTACTTCCTCTAAATTACCGAATTCATCATAGTCGTATCCTTTTACCCGTTCACCGGTGGGCTTTAAGATCGAAGTAACACTACCACGCATATCATAGTGATAAAAGAAATAGTTATTTTTGTAGTTGCCATCAAATCTCTTGGACGTCACAATTCCACCATATGGGTCTAACACATGTTCCGTCGCTTTATTATGGTTGTTATCTGATGTATACAGAAGATTCCCTCTGTCATATATATATTTCCATGAGGTTCCGTTAACCTTTTTTTCAATACGTTGTCCATCGCCATTATAGAAATTTTGAGTGATAATAGGATCTTGTCCATCCATGATTTGCTCCACCGAATCCAAACGATTCGCTAAATCATAGGTATACGTGGATGTAACACTTTTCATTTCCCCTTCTATCTTCTTTTCTGTTATTTCTTTCGTTTGATTTCCTCGTTTATCGTACTCATATGAACCATAAAGTTGAGTATTTTTTGTGATATTCTCTAACTGATTGAACTGGTTATAAGTATAAGCGTACGAATCTGCATTCTCTTTTTTGGTTAAACGATTCCCCACTAAATCATACGTGTATGACGTTACTTTATCATCTTGTTTGGTTGATAGAAGTCGACCGACTTCATCATAGTCATACTCTTTCTTTACCGTTTGAGATTTGTCATAATTTGAATAGATATTCTCTGTCTTAATAAAGCCACGTTTGTCATAAGTCATCGAATAAGTTTCAAGCTGTTTTCCGTCCTTGCTGTATTTCATGGACTCTGTTAATCCCGCTGAATTATAGTCATAGTCCACTTTCACAAAAGAACTGCCACCTGTATCAAACTCAAGGAAATTCTTTGTATAATTGACTTTACCAGCATGGGTATAAGAAAGTTGTTGTGCTTTCTTCCCTTCTACTAGGATTTCCTCTAACAAGTTTCCATCATCATATTTATATTCGATATCTTTTTGACCATCCTCTTCATCAGCTGAAGGGTAATAGACATGAGTAATGTTATTACTATCATCATATCCATAATTGATGGTTTGCCCATCCTGAACGATTTGAATCAATCGATTTTTAGAATCATAATCATAGCTTGTTGTTACACTTTTTCCATCTTTATAATCAACCATCTTCTCTCGATTTCCGTTTAAATCATATCCATACTCCGTATAATGATCAGCACCATACGTCACTTTTTCTACCTGATTTAACGAATTATAATCATAGTTAACGGTTGTTCCGTCATTTCTGGTTTCTATTTTTACATTTCCATTAGCATCGTATTGATAAGAATGTTCCATTTTTTTATCGTCACTTGTGACACCTACATTGACTTCTTTCACTACACGTCCTAGTTCATTTAAATAGGTGTGTTTGACTTTTCCTTCGGCATCAGTAACTTGATTTTTTATCAAGTTTCCTTCTTTCAGATCATATTGATAGCTTGTGACGATATTCTGGCTTCCTTGTTTTTGAGTGACATTGAGGATACGGCCAAGTCGATCATATTGATAATTGGTTGTATACCCTTCGCCATCTGTTGATGAAATGACATTCCCTTGTAAATCATAGGTATTCTCTTTTACAATGTTTTCACCATCTGGATCCACAACCACTTTGGTCTGACGGTTAAGCACATCGTATTCAGATTGTACACTATTTCCTTCACCATCCATGACTTTAATCATATTACCAACAAGATCATATTCATACGTTTTAGAAACGTTACCAGATGTTTCTTTCTGTAAACGACCCATCTCATCGTAATATTGGATACGTTTTCGCCCTTCTCCATCCGTATAGATGGTTTTAGGGTTGTTATTGTCATCAAAAGAATAATCAACTGAGTCGGTAGAACCGTCTGGATAAAAAGTTTTTTCAATACGACCAACTGGATCGTAGTGATAGCTTGTGATGTTTCCTTTTTGATCCGTTACGGAAATTAAATTGTGATTTAAATCATACGATTTTTTCACTGTGTTTCCATCGGCATCTGTTGTCTCAATTAGTCTATCTAGTAAGTCGTATTCATTTGTTGTCACGTTCCCATTCGCATCTTTTATTTTGGTTGGATTTCCTCGATGATCATATTCTAGTACTTCTGTTGTTTTTTCTAAAGGTTCCTTAATTTTGATTAATTGACCTTTTTTATCGTACTCAAACGATGTCATATCATTATATTCATTCGTTACGGAAGTCTGATTTCCAAGTTTATCATACGCATAAGAAATCGTTCTCCCTTCGGAATCAATCGATTTTAATATATTCCCATTGGAATCATACTCAAAGGAAGTTGTGGCATTGACCCCATCTTTAATTGGTTTTATGATTTTGCCGACCAAATTCCTCTCATTATAACCTTCATAGTTCGTTACATTACCAAGAGGATCGGTTGCGGTTAAAACATTCCCTCGATGATCATAGGTGTAACGATAATGAAGTGTTTTTTTCTGTCCCTCAATCACGTTATCGTAATACAAATGATTGACCAACATATCCTTTGTATATTCATAATGAATCGTATGTTTAGATGGATCGGTCTTGGATGTAATATTCCCATCCTTATTATACGTAAAATGAACTTTTTTCCCTTTATCTGACGTAATCGTTGTTTCCTTTTCATCATACGTAAAAGTTGAATGTTCTGAGTTAGGGTCGGTTATTTTGTGAATTTGTTGACCTTTATACTCTAACTTCGTTTCTTGCCCCATAGCATCAATCAATTTTTCTAACTGGAAATTTGTTTCATCATATTGATAACTTTCAGCATATTCCACATTTCTTTCAAGAATTCGATAGGATTTCGTTAATCGATCTGATACGTTATCATATTCAAAAGTGTGTTCTTGATCATATGGATCTACCACTCTGTTTAGACGATCCTTCTTATCATAATAGAATGTCGTCTTTTCATTCATATTATTAACAACCGACTCTAAATTCCCTCGTGCTGAATCATAATAGAATGTTAGCTTATTTCCGTTAGGTTCATTTAACTCCCGTAGTTTCAACTGTGAGTCAAATTCATATTTAATTTGATCTTTTCGTACAATTTCATAGGAACCATCTTGTTTCTTCGTTAATTCCATATGAATCCCTTTTGGGGTTGCATATGTTCCGTCAGAGTTTTGGGAAAAACGATGTAAACTCCCGTCTCCGTCTTTTAGTATTAAACCAACTTCAGTTCCTTGATCATCATATTCTTTTAATAGCGCCGTATTAAAGGAGAAATCCCAACCATAGCCCAGTGGTGTTTTAGTGGTTGACTGACTATTAAAACTACGTCTAAATACCATGGCTAGTTTAGGAGATACATTGACAAAGTCCGTCGATTGATAAACAAGGTTCCCAGTACTAATGTTAATATACCCTTCTCCTCTTGCTGTTGAAAAAGAACTATATCCCCAATAATCTTGTAAACCTAATCGTTTGTCTACTTCATTTTTATCCACTACTGTAGCCCAAGCCTCATTTGAAGGAAGACTGATACGCTTTTCTCCATCATAGTCTTTGACAGCAGAGACTTTATAATAGAATTTCTCACCAAAATTTAAGTTGTAATCATGCCAATATAAATCAGTCACATCTTCAGCAACTAACGTTTCTTTTGAAGGTGTAAAGGTCGATTTTGATCCTCGATACACATTATACGTAACATGAGGTGTTTTAGATGCTTCCCACCTTAACAATGTCATATAGTTAACGTTTGGTGTCGCTGTTAAATTCTTCGGTTCATCCATTAGTTGAATTTTAAATTTTCTACCTGTATTGACATAAACAATTGACGAGTCCCAATTCAAAAGCTTTGGTGAACTTTCTCCAGATGAAAGTAAGGTCGCCCTTACTTTCAATTCGTTTCCGACAAAATCAAAAGCAATTACTTCATTAGGAGTGACTTCTTTCCAATGGGCTCCTCCATCAGCAGATGCTTCATATGATATCTCTGTTCCTTCTGGCTTCTCTTCTTTTGGTAATAGTAAAATGGTTTGAATATCTCCTGCAAACTGCTGATTTTTCGATTCAAATGTTCCTTTTGAATGATTGGATAGTAACTGTATATCACCATTATCTAATTCTGTTCCTTTTAAATTTTCGATTTTACTCTGATTCGTAAAATAATCCTTTACTCCTGCTGTTTGATACGAAGTTGAACTAAATTGATATCTTCCTTTTTTATCTTTTGCACGAATATAGAAATTATTTTCACTTCCTTCAGGGTACAAGGAAGCTTCAAAAGACATCCCTTTTCTCTCTTGATCTTCACCATCGACTAGTTTTGAGTTAACAAAAAGATCAGCGTCATAATCACCTGTAACATATTTTAATACAAGGTCATCAAACCATACATCTCCTGATGGCTCATAGCTGCTTGAAGCAAGGTTAATCTCTGTACTTATTTCTAACCTTGTCGCATTTTTAGGAGTGGTAAACTTAAATTCTTTTTTACTCCAATCAAGTTCTTTCGTTCCACCAAGAAATACGAGTGATGTAGGTTTTATTAAGCTGTGTTCATCTAAAAGCTTTTCATCTTCATATACTCTTACCATTATATTAGGATTTGCTTTTTTAACATGATATTTCATTCTTGCTGATAATTCATACGTAGTATTTGGTGAAGCTTCAAGCGTTTGTGTATTTCTAATAACATCCGTATCAAGTCCCCAGTGAGGACCGATAGAGTTAGTACTATTACTGACTACTGATAAAGATTGATTAGTACTAAATACACCATCATCACCTGTACCTGGCAGAACACATGGCCAACAATTATCCCCATCATCAGGATTCAATGATTGTTCTTTATTTACTTTAAAATTAACATGAAGAGCATTGGATTCTATATTGCTGGAATACGTATGTTCCTCCCAATATTCCATTAATTCTTCATATAATTCAATGTTACTATACCAAGGACTTTTCCCCTCATCAAAGCTACCATTTTTAAGTAGATTTGTTGGTGTCGTTTTTCGAACCGTATCTGGATCTACTCCATCAATCAAATAGTTTATATCCGTCATTTTTTCTATAATAGATGCACCATTTTTAGGGGAAATCACTTTTATCTTTGCATCATTCGCTCGTGTATCTTTACTTTTTACTAGTTTACTTGTTTTTATAGCTTTGTTACCTGCTAGATCATAGACCGTTAATTTTAAAGTATAAGTTGTTTGGTCTTCTAAGCTAGATGTATCCCAGTTATACAATACTTCATTGCTATTGACTGACTTAATCTCTTCGTACTTTTCGGGATCTTCCCCTTTCCCTACTTCGAGGGTCCATTTTTCTATATCTGAATGCTCATCTTTTACCCCAGCTTTTATATTTTCCATTCCTTCTAATACATCGTCATCACTTGGCCATAAATACCATATTGTTGGAGAAGTTGTATCTTTATAATAAGTGGCTGATTCAGAATATCCGATATTGCCACTGTCATCATAACCTCGTACGTATATCTCTGTTTCTCCTTCATCGAAATTTTCAGAAGAAATTTCTTTCGTTCCTTCTTGGGTACTTTCCCCTATATCTATCCATTCGCCACCTTCAATACAGTATTGAACACCTTCTAATTTTCTATCATCTTTGATTCCTTTCCAAGATAAGATAAAAGTGGATCCATTGTCCCATGTAGAAGGATTAATTTCAACACTAGTAGGCGTGCTTGGCGCTCTTCTATCCTTAGTTATATGATTACTTGATGTAGCATAACTAGATTCATTTTGGTTTTTATCAACCGCTTTTACTCGAAAATCCACTGAATCAGTACTAGGCATAATGGTTTTTGGATTAAATTCATATAGATTAGATCCATCTTCTTGAATTCTATCTAATACTCTCCACGAAGGATATTGTACATCACTACGAAACTGAATTTCATAATAATCCACACCACTTGCATGTTTCTCAGGTAGGTCTTTAACTCTATTCCATTTTATTTCAGCAAACTCATATTTTTTTCCATCAAATTGCTTGAATTTCACTCCTGGCTTATTGGGCACAAAAGGTGCGGTACTATCTGGTAGTTTAGCTGAAACACGATCAGATAACTGTGATTCGTTCCCCTTTTCATCGTACCCTACTATTCTGAACCAATAGTTTTGATTTGTTTTAAAATTACCACCAGATACGCTATAAGTACTCATGGGGCTATCGGGTAAGTCAGTTCCTTTTCCATCATGATGAATTCCATATCTTCCATCTTCGATTTCTTTGGTAGTTGGCCATATTTTTTTGTTCTTAGTCGACCAATAAACCCTATTATTTTTTATCGAATCACCATCTTTAACATCAAAATAGTCATAACTTTTTCCATTAAAAATGGCGACATAGTATCCTTTTGCTCCCTCGATTTTTTCCCAAGAAAGACCTACGTATCCTTTAGAACTATTTTTACCTAAGCTATCTATTTTTTCAATTTTAGGAGCCTTGGGCCTTTCAATAGGAGATACTTTCGATCCATTATGATTTTTATCTATCACAGTCAGCTGAAATTCTACTTCCGTATTTTCAGGTAAATTATAGATTTTATGCTTGTAAGATTTGGCTCCTGAGTGCCTCACTACTTCCTCTGTTTTCCAAGCTGAGCCTTTTTTTCGTGATTTAAGTATATAGTCTCGTATACCCGAACTGTTTCCTTTTGGTTGATCCTCCACACCTTGCCAAGTAACCACAACATCAGCATTGTCATTTTCACTTTTTAATTCTTCACTAATGATATCGACTTGTAGTATTGGTTTATCTGGGGCCGAACTATCTGGAAGTGTTGCAGTTGCCTCATCAGATTCTTCTGTGCGTATTTCACGTTCTGCATCATAGGCTTTATAAGCTAATACTTTAAATCGATAGTTTTGCTTTTTATATCCCCCTCCAGATACAATATAAGTATTCAAAGGACTATCGGGAAAGTCAGTGCCCCCACCTTTCTCAAAGATTCCAAAACGACCACCTTTAATTTGAGATTTTGAAGGCCAAAGACCTTTCCCTTTTGTTGACCAATAAACTCGTTTATTACTCGTTTTATTCCCTTTTCCTACATCTACGTATTGAAAAAACTTCCCATTATAGATTCCAATATAATACCCATCTGCCCAGTCTATTTGCTCCCATGAAAGATCTACATATCCTTTAGAACTATTTTTCCCTAGGCTACCTACTTTCTCAATCTTAGGAGCTTTGGGTTTGGATAAATTCAGTGAATATTCAACTGATAAGTAAGGTTTTATGGTTTTACCAGGTTCATCATAATCAGTAGAAGAAGATACAATCTTTTTCCAGTAAGACGTTCCATTATTATCGGTATGCAATTTAAAACCATAATTCTCCCTTTTGCCAGAAAACCATTCTCTTACAGTGTTGGTTACATCAAATTTAGCCCACTCACCTTGCCTTGTGTTTGTTTTAGCTATATCTGTCGAAGTAGGCATATTATCCCAATTTATTTTTCCTACATTCCAAGAACTATCTACTCTATCAACCCATAATCCAGTTCTTTTTGTGGGCTCCCATGATTTCTTAACTAATACGTTTAATTGTGCTTTTTTAACTTCAAATGGTTTAGACACTTTTATATCCTTAATGGGTATATGTATAAAAGCATAGCACCTTCCTGTTGAACTACCTGCTGTTCCTACTTTCAGCAAATATTCTCCATGTTCTGCATCCCATTTTCCATATGCATTTTCATCTTTACTCAAACTACTATAGTTTGTATTTTTGTATTTACTCATTACAAATGTATCTTTATCAGCAATTGAAGCACCTGTTGATGGATCAATATACACCGGGTATTTTCTATTTGGATCCGAAAGCCATTCTGGATCGGCTTGAATAGTTAATAAGTATCCAGACTCGTTTTTTTCTAGTTTATAAAATACATCGCTGGAGGATTGCGTTTCTCCAGATTTTTCGTGATAATTTGAATCCGACATTGATGGAGGTGGCACTACAAAAATCAATTCTTCCTTTTCATCAACAAAATGAATAGCTCCACTTTCCTGTTCTATAGCTTCTAAGTCAGTATCAATTTGAAAAATAAAATCGTGATAACCTTTATATGACTGCAAGATAATATCTTCTTTTGTTTCTTGACTAAACGTTACGTTACGCAAGTCCACGTTTGGGAAAATATCTCTATGAAATATCTTATTTTCTTCATAAGTTGCCACTACGTCTGTTACTTTTTTCGTACCAACTTCATGCCCATAAGCTTCTAAAATAGAAAAAGACATGTCATAACCATTTTTTTGAAAGGTCACATATTTCCCTTTATCCATCTTCTCTAAGAAATTTGATTCAAACAAAGCGTTTTCAGTTTTCACTTCGTTACTCTTTTCATCTTCCTTTACTAGATCTGTTGAAATTTCTTCTAACTTACCATTCTCTTCTTTCTTATGAATTTGTTCAGAATAAATTTCTTGAGTTACTTTATCACCTCCATTAAAAATAAGTTTGGAGTTTTCCGTCCTTTCTTCAACAATTTCATCTCCTGGTTCTAACTCTTTTAATAGTTCTTTGTCCAGTGATGGCACTTCTTGACTTTCTTCACTTGCAATTGGAGATTCTTCAGATACATCTGTAGGAACATCCTTTTCTTCTTTTTTTTGTAGCTCTTCTGCCAGTGCTGAAAGAGGTAAAGATGAAATTACCATCATTATCACGATCAACAACGACAAAACTTTTTTCATTGACTTCCGCATTTTATTTCTCCTTTTTAAATAATTTTATCAACCAACCTTTTTCTGTATATAAGTTGGGATAATAAGCAACAGCGACAATAATTCTATTAAAGTGGAAAGTAAATAACCACGTTAATTATAGGAAATATATTCTACCCAGTTACAAAAAGGAGAATTAAAGGATTTTTCATATAATAATGTAATCATTGAAAATGATGAAGGTACAAAATTACCTCCTACTTTGATAGAAAAATAAAAAAAGACCGTAGAATTGATTATCTACGATCTGTGCTTATATTCATTACATAATGCAAACTGAAATAATGGATTTTTAATCACGGTTGCAACATGTAAGAATGCTTATGTTCGGAAAAGTTTACTCATTTTGTTGTACCATTTTGAATGATCTCACATAAGGATCATTATGTGTTGCTTTACTCACCATTTAATCCACATCGAAATACATTTCAAATTGTTTCCCGCAACCATCTTCCCACATACCACCACAGTCAAGTGTATAAGTTTCTCCACAATCTGATTTCCCTGTTTCTTGCCATTTTAGACCACAATAAGGACACTGTACATTTACTGCTAATTCAACTACTTCTGTATCATCATAAGTTCTATAAATAGTTTCCATTTCAAATTCCCTCCTTTTTTCAACAAACGCATAATAATTTTATGTGCGGTAGACCGTACTTTTGGGTTTATAGCAGCTACCCAGTCACTATCCCATTGGTAAAAGAAACTGAATATATCCTTCGCTTTAAAATTTAGTTAAAATTTTAACATTTTCATCACTATGTTTTTCAATTAGACTAAGTAATTGACATTTATATTAATTTAACGGAGGTAAATTATGAGAATGCTAAAAAAGTTATTTTTATTATCTATTTTAGTAGTTTTAGGTTTAGCAATTGTCCCTACAGAGAAGGCAGAAGCAGAAGAATCTGGCTCATGCGCAGATGGTTCTTCTTGGGGATTTAGTAATTATGATTTTTGTTTAAAGTCCTATAGTAGTGGTGATGATGTTTTTGCATCAATTACAACCACCAGCTCTATAGAAAGACATTGGGAGATGTCTTTACAGCGTAAAGTTAATGGGAGTTGGACGACAATCTCTACTCGTACTGGCTATGTCTCTAAATCGAGTCCATCCAATGAAACATTTACAAACGTAGAAAGATCTAATAGTCCTTTAAAAATATATGTGAAGTTTTATAATGACTCCTCTTTCAGTGATTATTATGGTGCTGCTCAATCACCATACCTATATCATAAAAGTAATTCTAACTCATTGTCGTATACTGGTACAGTAAATGATACAACGGTTCTAAAATATTCATTTGAGATTGATGAACAGGGAGTTTTAAATGTATCATCTATTTCAAATTCAGAAGAAATTAGCTATACAATCTTAAATTCGAAAAATGAATCGTTTGACCACGACGATACGTTAGTAGCTGGTAAATATGAGTTATATGTTACTGGATTGTCAGCTGAATTTAAAGAATATAATATATCTTTGTCAGGAGTAAACTTTAGTAGGTATTCAACTACACTTCCTAGTTTAAATATCACTAACCCTCAAAATAATTATGTCAGACTTTCAAAGAATACAGACCAAATTAATATCAAAGGAAGCTCTAATGGCGACATAACTTCAATATCAACACCTTGGCTTTCACAAGAATTTAATGTTGGAACAAGTTTCGTTAAAAATGTATCTCTTGGTCTTGGAATGAATGATTTATCTATCAGTACTGAATTAAATAATGGAAATGCTAGAACAGAAGTTAAGAAAGTAGTCTCACCAACAAGTAAACGTATTACAGGGTCTGATCGTATAGAAACTTCTACATTAATAAGCAAAGAAATATCTAAGTGGGGAATACAGACCGATACAGTTGTCCTTGCAAATAGTTTAGGTTTTCCAGATGGAGTTTCTGCTGTCACACTTGCTGCAAACAATAATGCTCCTATACTTTTATCAAATCCTGATACATTAACAAGTGAACTTAAAAATGAAATTAGTAGAATAAACCCTTCAAAGGTTTTAATTATTGGTGGAACAGATGTAATATCCAGTAATATTGAAAATGAATTAAAGGGCTTAGGCGTAACAAATATTCAAAGAATAGGTGGATCGAACCGCTATGTAACAAATACCAATATTGCTAATGAAGTAGTTAAAGAAACAACCACTCAGGCTTTTATTGTTAGAGGAGATGATTTCCCTGATGCTATTGCGATTGCTTCATATGCAGCGATGTTTGGACAGCCAGTATTGTTAACTACAAATGACCAACTATCCAACGAAGTAACTTCATTTTTAGATGAAAATGAATCTATAAGTAGTTTTTTAATTGTTGGAGGCATTAATGCTGTAAGTGAAAGCGTTGAGGATCAATTATCACAAGAAGGAACTGTTCATAGAATTTCAGGGGTTGACCGTTACGATACCTCTCATAATGTAGTTAAATTCTTTCAAATTAACTCTTCATCCGCAATTATATCTGATGGAACAAATTTCCCAGATGCAATCTCTGGTTCAGTGTTTGGAGCTCTAAATCGATACCACTTTATTCTTTCTGATCCAAATACACTCAATTCTAGTACACAGAGTGCACTGGATTATCTTTCATGGAAAAACCCAAGTGCAGATAGTTTGGATGGACTTTATATATTAGGAGGAATTTCAAATAGTGTTCAATCAAAAATTGACTCTACCTATATAAAATAAAGCCTTACTATTTTATTGTTTTCATTGGATACCTGAGTTTATGAATAGAAAAAAACAATCAACAGAATAATAATGAAGATTCTTTATGGGGGTAAACTACAGTATGAAAAAACACAATTCATTTCTATTTATTATAACATTTCTAACTATAGCTTTTGTTAATACAAGTATTGTTAATGCAGATACAATAAACTGGAAACCTACGTATGATTTAACCTCAACTTCCATTCAACTGGAATGGTCAGAAATTGCAGATTCCTATGAGGTTATAATGTTAAATAAAGCTGAAACAGTTAAGGACAGTCACACAGGTGAAGAAAACACAAAATTAACAAACAAGTCAATATGGAAAGGGAAGGATACTACCTACACAATAGAAGGGTTAATGCCTGAAAGACCTTATCAAATACAAATATTAGCGATTGAAAATGGTAAGGGTATCAACTCTGTATTATTAGATTTAATGACTTTAAAAGAAAGTACAAAATCGGATAAAGAGAGTTTTAAACTGCAATCGTTCACTTCAAATATTAACGAGAATCAAATGTTAGATGCGTATATCAATAGTACACTTAATGAAGATGAACTAACACTCAATTGGACAGGATTACCTGATGAAGACCTTGTATATGAGGTATATAATGGATCTACATTATTAGATACGGTTGAAGGAAACTCTTATACTACTAAAGTAACAGATGGGGAAGTTTATTATTTTTCTGTAAAAGGGAAAGTTAAACTTGATGAGTCAGCAATTTCAGAAAGGATTGCCCAAGCAAAATCACTTGATATAAGCATAACACAAGATATAGAAGCAAGTTTATCCTATCAAGATTATGCTTTATACTATACTAAAGAGATTTCTATTGAAAATGATTCTTTAGCTAGTATGAATTTTAAAGAGTATGTTGATACTTTTGTATTTAAATACATGACTTTTATACCGTTAAAATATGGTGAAACTCCTTATCCTTATAGAAAATGGGATAACATGTACTATTTTGGAGGCGATACAAGAACACAACCAGACTTTTGGTCTAGTGATTATAGAACAATGTTTGTAGTTTATGCTTTTTTGGGTGAAGAAAAGGGTATTATTGATTATTCTATAGTTAACTATAGTACTGCGTATGACAAGAACAAAAAATTGGTAGCAGTTGATACGGAAGAAGACGGTGAAATTTATGTATCTAATATTATAAAACGTAGCGACTATATTTTCTTTCAACTAAATCATAGCGTAGATGTACCTTTTGATCTAATGGATAACCCCTTATTCACTCCACCTAATATTGACTATCGAGTTGGTACGACTCTCTATACAAATGGTGATGTTGTTATCCAGGGTTCTAGGGACAAAGCTCCTTCACATGAATATTGGGGTATTCCATATGGAAGTGATTTCCCAATACCACTGTATTTTGGAAAGCATAGTGGTAACTTTAATTCTCTATTTGGTATTGATTATGAGATATTTACAGCAAGAAAAAACCTTGTAAAATAACTCAAGTGGCCTCAAGAAGTAGTTTGAATATTAATTCTTCATTCTTAAAATATCATAGGTTATCATTAAAAAGTCTCAATAAAAAGGATGAAAAACTATGAGTAATACCAGTGATTTAGAGATGAACTCACAGGGAACCATTCTAAAAAAAAAGATTACCTAGAAAAATCCTTGCGGGATCAATAACAATTATTATAATGGCTTTATTGGTCTTTTTTCTTGTTATTTTCACTGCTGAATTGGATGATTCAGTCCCAGGTGAAAAGGAAATTTCATTTACTCTCTTTTTATATACAGCATTTTTTTATGTAGTTTATCTTTATGGAGTTTCTGTATCAATTATCAGTGATTTGATTTCAAAATTTTTAACTTCAGAAGTAGGAAAAGGAGAATTTTACTTTTCTTTTCTACTTCATTTGTTTTTCGGTTCATTATTTTGGCCATTATTAAGTTGGAGTAGCTTGTTTCCAGCAATATGTTTTTTTTCTAATAGATCAATTTTTCTATAGGAAAAACATTCATAGCTGGCCAATAGATCTTTTATTTTTCTTTTCCCTTTCAATTATTACAATTGTTTGCTATTTTATTGATATTAATTTTTTTGACTTGTTTTTTTATTAACAAACTCAGTTTTTTTACCTAAATTCTATGGTCATATGAGTGAGCTTAATATCTGATTACGGTCAAGGTATTTACCAGCTATTAAAAAGTCCTACAGATTGCTGTCTTAACTGTAGAACTTTCATTGTAGTTATCTAGTTAATTAGCTGTTTTATTAATATACTCTTCCGTTATTTCCTTAGAACTTCTGTCGTCATTATTGTCAGATCAAATATCCTGGCTGCCATTATGGCAGCCTTATTTATTTTTTTAAAAAAGAACGCTATTAGCGTCTAATTTCGGTGGCCTAAATCACCTTAAGGAAATTACAATTGAAAATCCCAATATCTTAATTTTTAATGAGAAAATGGGATTTTTTCATTACTCGGAAAAGCTCTTTTTTCTAGAATAGCCTTGTTTAGTGAAACATCAGGATTGTGATAACCACCTATAGAAAGGGTTATAGCTTATAATCAGCTGGTATATCCCTCTCCCTAATAAAGTGTAGGTCTCCTTTGGTTCTAGTGCAGGCTACATAAAATTTACTCTTTGTTATTGCTGCTAAATCTATTAACTTATTCTTCTCGAATAACTTATAGGTTGTTTCATTCAACACCACACATACATGTTCATAAGAACTTCCTTTAGAGTTCCCCCAATTTTCACTATTTACTTTAAAACGTTTTGCATTTTGATAGAAAAGTTTTTTTATTCTTTTATTCTCCAGAATATTAATCATCTCTACCTGATCCGATGTTAAGCCTATTTCAGAATGGCTGGCATTTGCTGACTCAATACTTATGCCTACTTTATCCTTGACGAAATTACAAACAGTTGGTGTACATCTATGACTATAAACCAATGTAGTACCATCGAAATGAAAACCCGACTCTTGAATTTTACGCTGATATAAATTTAAGTTGCTATATAAGTTACTTAAATGATTGCCTCGTCTACTAGAAGAGAATGTAGCTTGAAAAAAATCACCAACCAATGTGACTGGAATTTGTAAATTCGCTAAAGACAACATCCATAAAAAGTCATCCGAACCCAAATCTTGCATTTCGTCAATATAAACTTCATCAAAATAAGTATCCATTCTTTTTTTAAAATCAGGGAGATACTCAAGGATATATTTAGCCACTTTATTTGAGTAAATCATTTTCTTATCCTTGGTAAATGGATTTCGGTCTCTAAAGTGAGGGTTCTCAAAACATATGTCTCTTACTGTGTATGGACATAGGGGTTTAACAATAAATTTTAATAAGAACTCAAAATATCCAAATATAAAGATATTGTTTGGTATATGTCCGAATTTCCCAATTACTTTTCTTTTCAAATTTTCTTGGTTAGCTGTCGTATATGTAATGATTAGAATCCGCTTATTGTCGTCATTCGATAACTGATTAATAATGAACGATGTTTTTCCTGATCCAGCTACAGCGTTAAGTACTTTTTTGTTTTTTAATTCACTATCCATTTTATCGCATCCTCAATATATATAGGGATTGAAAATTTATCAATATTGGTGTCTGGATTATCGTTGGTAAACAAGCTTAATAGTCGAAATGCTGATTCCGCTTTATTTTTTAACATATAACTTAGAACACCTTTGGTCATATTAGCATTTGCCAAATGCTCCTCAATAAAGGAGCGATTGCTATCATATAAATTGACCTCAAAAGTATATAAGTTATTATCTTCCTCTGCAAAAATTTTTATTTTTTCTGTTTCATAACCAGAATAACTTTTATGAATATTTTTCTTATAATCACAATCATTATCCGTAATAACAGCTACTTTTTTGTTCAATATTTTAGCTAATTCTAAATATCTTTTAAATGTCTTTCCTCCACATGATAATATAGTCACCGAATCGTTATAAGGTTCTTTTCCATGTATCCTTTTATAAAATTCATTAAGAAGAATATATTCGGCATCACCCTCTACTAAGAGCGCCCGATCTGAAAGGATAAAATTAAGGACATTATTGTGCGGAGCTTTTTCAAAAAACTTTGCTGTTTCTAATGTTAAATTGTCTAGCTTAGTAATACCCGATTCACTAAAAAACACAGCATTCTTCAGATCCAACCTAGAAGCAATCATATTGCTATGAGTTGCAATGAAAGTTTGTTTTTCATCCTCTACAGCTATTATCCTATCAATTAATTTATGCATATTAAGATAACTTAGATGGTTTTCTGGTTCTTCAATTATTATTACATTTGTATCTTCGTTAGAGTTAGCAAGCATAAAATCGGTATTAATAAAAGTCTTTTCACCTTGGCCTAAATTTTCTATAAATATCCCTGATTTTTCTACTGAAATATTGTCTTGAAAACTGTTTTCTGATTGTGTATTTAGTTTGATTTTTAAGTTATCTGAGCTCTCTAAAATAGATTCTTTATAAAGATTATTTGAGAATTGATCGGTTAAATCTCTGTATTCATTGTTGATTTTATATCTCAAGGATCGGTCTGTCTTACTTTCATATATACGATTTATAAATTCCTTCATAGCATGTTTTGAATTTATTTTAGTGTTATCCATATATGAATATCTAATAAAACTTGGATATTTACGGAAACTACTGTACGAACGATCAGAAAAGGTATTAAATTCTACATTATAATATTCAAACGGAAATATTTTTGTTTTTTGAAGAGAATCTGTTATTAGCTCTGAAAGGTCATCATTGGGACAAATCCTCATTTTCAAACCATTCTTCTCAGTACCTGTAGAGTTTTTATTTCCATTTATTTCATGATTAATCTCATCATTAGTAATGAATAATTCAACCTCAACTATTGGTAAATCACTATACTTTTTATCACCTTTCATAAATTCTTCAATAACTTCAACGTTAAAAAGAGTATGTACACCCAATTTCTCTATAAATGAATAACTCCCACTTAAAACGCAAGATATGGCCATTAATATTGACGACTTCCCAACACCATTTTCCCCAATTAACATATTCCTACCACTATTAAAAGAAATAATAGTATCTTTAAACCTTTTAAAATTAGTTAATTTTATTTCTTCAATCATACAAATCCCCCTTCACAATACTCAGGTGTTTAATTATCTTTATAACTCTCCACTCTTTCTCTATCCATCACTTTATTTAAATTATTTCAAATAAACTACTTTTGAGCAATCCCCTCATTCAACAATTTGGCCCTTCTCTGGAATATAGAGCAAGTAACGACTATTTGTTCCCTTGTATTAGCTTCCTATATAATGAACCTCTAGACACATTTGTTTCGGCTAATAGCATTGACGGATATTCTCTTCTTTAAATGTGTTCAGAAAACCGCATCAAATCACTTTCAGTAATTCACCAAATATCATTAACGTTGCATAAAACTTCACAATAAAAATCAAGCAGCTTTTGATTCGCAAATACTATTAATAACTGAATTTTCCGTCTTTTTAAAATTAAAAAAAGATAACCTCTGCATCAAGTAGCCTTTATCCATATTTTTAAATAATTATACTTTTATTATGAAAAATGCACAAAAAGAGGTTCGCCTGTTGGCTCGTCTAAAAAGTCCACCTCCCCTCTAAGTACTTGTTGCTCGAGCATCCTGTATTCTACTTCCCAATTTTGCTTCCTTCGTCCTATGGAGGTTCTGGTTTTTTCTTTGAACAGCGCTTTAACAAATGTATGAAACGGCTGATATAATAAGGTTTCCAGTCTTCTCTTAAAGGTTAGTAGCGAACCGTCATCATTTAAGGAAAGCTTCAGTAATACCTCTAGGCAATACGTAATAAGAGCGATCCAAATTTGATTATAAACGGCGTTTGGACTCTTTCCATAAAAAGAGGTGATGTTAAGATGTTGCTTCATCCATTTGAAAAAGTTTCGATTTTCCAACGATATCGATAAAGGTCACCGATTTCTTTTGCGGTTAAGTCAAAACAACTTGTAATGAGGATAACTTCATTACCTTCACGATCCTTTGTTTTGATTAAACGAACCGTGTGCATCATCTTTGTCCCTGTTTGTTCACCGCCAAGATACACTTCAGCGTCTTGAAAAATGAGATTTTCGGGATCCGGCACTTGTTCATTTAAATACTCGATTTTGGCGTTCTTCTTTAACCTTGTAATAAATCGAATGTCTTTAAAACAATAGTGATCAAGCTGTTTATAATCCATATACCCACGATCAAAAAGATAAAGGCAATCAGGGTCTAATTCCACTAACGAATCCATCTTAGAACGATCAGAATGGTTCGCAGGAGATAACACGACCTCATCTGGAATGGTCATTTCTTTTGTCACAACGACTTTAAGATGCAGCTTAATACCGGCTTTTGTTTTTCGAAACGTGGCCCATGGATACTGAGATAGAGACATGGTCATCGTAGAAGAATCGATCACATGTAAACGACTGATCTCTCGAATAATAGGCTTGTTTTTTAATCGAGAGTGAATTTTCATCAAAAGGTGGCGAAAAACCTTTTCAAAAACAGAAGAAGGAATGGCTTTAAGCCTTCTGGATAATTGAGAAGTACTAATGGAATCAAGTTTGATCATTTCCTGCAGTTGTTTCTCGTCTTCTAAATAAAGAGAAACATGGGTTAAACTTTCAATCTCTCGAATATGAGCAACAATGGAAATCTGAAATAAACAGTAGGTCGTCAGTTTCTTTATGTACTTATCTAAATTGTGAACGTTGGTTATTTTTTTAAACGTATCTTCATCTAAAAATTCTAGTAGTTTATTTAAAGTAGGATGTGTGCTACAATTGTCCATGCTTGTTTCCTTTATAGTTTGGATTTGGACATGTGCTACTTGTTCTCCAAATTATAAAGGATTTTTTTATACCTAAAAAGACTTGTATTTTCCATAATTTCAATAATATTTAAGTTTTTTCTTTCAATAAAGGTATTGACATTTTGAAAAATAGTTAATGCAAAGCTAATGACCAAATATCCTTTTTGCTTATTATTTTCTAATATTGCAATAAGATGAATGGTATAGATATAATCTAAGATCATTTTTTCTTCTTCTGATGTAATAGTTGTTCTCAATTTCATTCCTCAATTCTAATGTGTAAATTATTTTCCTAGTTCCCTTTTAATCTTGTATATCGTATTACGAGCAACCCCCGTTTGTCGGCTAATATCCATAACGGACGTTCTTTTCCTTAATTCACTGATAATCCTGTCATACATTACTTTGTTCCTTCCAGTGGCATTCTCATGATACTGGACTTGACCGCCTTTGTACTTTCCTTTCCTTTTAGCAATTTTGATACCTTCTTTTTGAGCAGTCTTAATTCTCAAACGTTCTTCTTCCACAAGCCAAGACATGACTGAAAGGAAAATCTCACTTACTAACTTGCCTACACCCTCCATGTCTTTGTATTGAGCAGTATTCAAGACTGGCAGGTTAAGGACAACAATATCAATGTTATCCTCAATCAAACCTTCCCACTCTTTGATGATCTCTTGTTTGTTACGTCCAAATCGGCTTAGATCGTGAACAACAAGTGTGTCTCCAAACCTTAATTGCTTTCTCATTTTTCTATATTCAGGACGTTCAAAATTTTTACCACTTATCTTTTCTCGAACAATATGTTCACAACCATGTTTTTTCAAGTCCTCAATTTGCCGATCTAAATTTTGTGATTGACTGCTAACTCTTGCGTATCCAATAATCATCTTTTGCACCTCATTAACATTCTTCGTGTTGATATGGATCATTTAAAGGAAATTAGATTTTTTCTTAATGGGAATAGGTAATTAACTTAGTCTATTTATTCTTTTAAATCCCATTATGAATAAACAACCCTATTTGAACAAATTGGTAAAATATATGAAGTGTCTATAAATCTATGTATAATCAGCCTTCAGGGACTCATTTCTATATTATACCATAATGTTTAATTAGAGTAGAGTCTGTTTGAACAATCAATTCAATAATAACCACCTTTTATAAAAGGTGGTTATTTCAATACTATTACCCTATTACTTGGGCTATCAAATTTCTTATTAAACTAACTCTTATTTAAACTGAACCCGAAATCTAAATAGTTTTCATACGATATTCCCAAACACCAATCACCTTCTAAAGGTATGAAATAATGATGCTGGGGAATATCTAAAAAGAAGACTAATATCTTTTCTATATCCTTTATCTCGAATTGATACCCAAACTCTGTAAGGCTATCGCCTATATACATTACTGGAATGTTATTATTCAAATATTTTTCTTTTAACTCAGCAATAAATAGTCTAGCATCACTTAGTAAAGATTTATTATTCGACTCTTTACAATAGTGTTTATCAGTTTTAAACCAATCTATTTGTGAACCACTAAATTCAAAATTTTGTTCTATTAAATTAATAAAGCTTTCAGGGTCTTCTATTTTTTTAAAGCACTTTTTTAAATCACTTTGTAATAAATCCTTGATTAGTTCATCATCATAAATACTCATATAAATGATCCCCCTTATCAAAAACGATTTTGTATTTTTTTAACGGTTTTCTCAGATGCATCATATTCATAATGAGGACCTTTTTCTTTTCCAGCCCAAACATTAATATGAGCTCCACTTCTAGTGTCATGCTCAATTCTAAAACCTACTTTACCATCCTTTGTTTGCCTACCAATGGGTTTATTCTTAGTATACCCAAATTTCCCTAGAGTTTGTTTTTCGGATTTAAAACCTTTTCGTCCTAACCAAGACAGTGCTGCATTTCGAGCTTGCTCATATGATTTACCTTTACCCATACCCTTAGCAGCAAACTTTAACCCCTTCGCTGCACCTGTCGCATATTTTGCACCTGGTATCATGCCCGTCGCACTTATGGCGGCGTTCTTATAATCGCCTTCAAATGCATAAAGGGCGGCATCGACTCCTGATGCAATCTGTCCTAAACCTGGGGCATATCCTACAACATCCAGTGCTTGATGGGCTACGTTACTTACTTTGTTCCAGAAGCTCTTCCCACTTGACTTTTTGGTCGTTGGTTTAGTCGCATCATTTTTCTTCGGACCATTTGATCCACCCTTGTTTTTTCCATTATCATTACTAGGCGGCGTTGGTTTATTAGGTGGGATAACCTTACTCCCTCTTGTTAAGATCTTACTCCCATCTGGGGAAGCATGATAATGACCAGTTGGATCCACAAAATTCACAGGATTATTTGTTGTATACGTATAGAGATGCTGCGTCCATGGATCAAATGGTGATCCTTTATACGTATCTTGAGAGATAAAACGCCCTGTGTCTGAGCTATAATATCTCGCGTTCATATAATGAAGTCCGGTAGACGCATCGTGAACGGCTCCTGTAAACTTCACATCGTTCTTAAACGTTTTATCGCCAACTTCTTTTGGATTCCCAAAATCATCGTATTCGTATCCCTTAACGCGTTTCGCTTCTGAATCAATAATGTTTGTGACACTGCCTCGCAGGTCATACTGATAGAAGAAATAGTTGTTTTCATAGACTCCATCAAAACGCTTCGATGCCGCAATCAAACCTGCTCGGTTTAAAATGTTCTCGGTCACCTTTTGATTATCTTGATCGGCTGAATACAAAAGAGATTCATCATAATAGTAATACTTCTCGATCAATCCATCCACATCACGACGAATCCGCTGTCCATCACCATTATAGAAACTCTTCGTCACAGAAGTGGCTTTTCCTGGCGTTTTGGTTTCCACTTTGGTGAGCTCATTGGCTAAGTTATAGGTGTATGTCGTTTGAACATCTTTCCAAGACCCATCAACCTCTTTTTTTATCGTCTCTACTTTCTGATTTCCTCGTTTATCATACTCATACGACGCATGCGCTTTTCCATTTTTCGTTGTGGTCTTTAATTGATTGAACTGATTATACGCATAGACATAAGAGTCGCTTCCTTCTTTCATCGTCTTTCGGTTTCCGACTCCATCATACGTATAACTGGTTGTTTTTTGTCAAAATAGTAATTATAACTATAAAACAAATCGAATAATATATGGCATTTTCCCATAAACCAATTAAACCCTCAAAAGAGAATTAAACTATAAATTCTCTTCCAAGGGTTATCCATATTTTACTTTAATCCTACTCTTACTTCTCCATCATGAAATATCTCAATAACATACCCTGTAGACGGTGAAAATATCCATGTGTCAAAACTTACAGCAGTGACATCATCTATAACATCAAATACCTTGTTTAAATCAGCTTGAATTATTGGTAATATCTCTTCATCCCAAATTACATATATAACATTATTGTATTCATTAATGTTTTGGTTTATAAAAGAAACTATTTCATCAAATGTATTTACTTCAACATGTTTTAAAACTTTATTCCATTGAATACGTCCCCACTCTGTAAATGGGAAAGACCTCTCAAAATCCCTTAGTAAGAGCTCCCTATCTCTCTCAAGTAATATGTCAACATCCTCACCTAGCGCTTCAATACACTCATCAAATAAACTCATTCAAACTCTCCTTATCTATTCAAATGTTTTAATAAAGATTTATAGGTACTTTCGTTACCTTCAAATGGAATTGCTATTTTTTGAGCATTTGACCCTTTTCCATTACGAAAATCTTCAACTCGCAGCAAACCTTAAACCTTTCGCTGCACCTGTCGCATATTTTGCACCTGGTATCATACCCGTTGCACTTATGGCGGCGTTCTTATAATCACCTTCAAATGCATAAAGGGCCGGCATCCACTCCTGATGCAATCTGTCCCAAACCTGGCGCATATCCCGCAACATCCAGTGCTTTATGGGTTACGTTACTTACTTTGTTCCAGAAACTTTTGCTCTTAGATTTTTCTGTCGTTGGTTTGGTTCCAGTGTTATTGGGTTTATCTTTTTCTTTATTAACATTTCCTGAATTCGGATTCTTCGGATCATCATAACCATCTACAAAAATATAGCTATTGGTTTGTGAAAAATGTCTTAAATCCCTTTCTATCACCATTTAAATTAATATCGGCTGTTAAAAATGATTAAATTTTTTTGTAAACGATCAAACTTTATTACAAATGATCGATTTTATTATAAATTCACAAATATGACAATAACATATTTAGTAGTAAGCGCTCTATGCAAGTTTAGAGCAAGTTTTTGGAGTATCGGAAACAACTAAACTAAAAATCCCCTTGGAGGTATAGAAATGAAGGTAAAGCGAATTGTTGCAAATATTGAAACACAGGACATTTCCAAAGCAAAACACTTTTACGAGAAAATACTAGGACTTCATCAATTAATGGAACTTGGATTTATTGCAACCTATGGGTCTAATGAGAAAATGGCCACTCAAATCAGTTTTTCATCTGAGGGAGGGTCTGGCACACCAGTACCTGATTTGTCAATTGAAGTTGATGACCTCGATGATGTACTCACTCGCATAAAAGATGTTGGAGTTCCAATTGAATATGGACCAACTATAGAGCCATGGGGGGTTCGGCGTTTTTATGTTAGGGATCCGTTCGGGAAACTCCTCAATATTTTAACTCATCTATAAATGAATCAGGCAGAGTTAAGGGCATACCCAATTGAATGCTGCTGATAACTACTATGTTTGTAATTCCTGAGTAGGGAACGTTAGTTTAAAATCTACTTTAATATTTGGAAATCAAGTTTTTCACAATCTCGGGGCTTACTTTTAATAAGAAAGATGTATCGTTTTAAAGAAAGTTATACCGTTTTAGCCTTCTTTTCATAAAAAAACCTCCTCTATATCTAATGTTGTAAGGAGATTATCTCACGGGTTAAACGTAAATAGTATGTAGAGATTAACTTGACGCTTACATTTAATGAATAAGCTACCTTAAAGACAGCTTTATATTTTATGGTATATTCCATTGTTGGAAGTCAATAAATCAGGAGAATTCAAAAAGGATTTGTGGTATAATTTTCTTTATAATGTTAATTATTTCAATAAATCAAAATCTATGTCGATCAGTCTTTAAGATTTTTTACATATTATACCATAATATTTATTTAGAGTAGAGACATACTTATCATTAACAATAAATCCAACCACAACCATCTTACAAAACCATAACCTCATCAATCAACCAACTTCCATCTCCATTTCATAGAAAAAGAAAAGAAGGACAACCTAACAGGAACCACTCACCAAAATATTAAATCAAAGGTGATCAAAATGCTTCTTCTAATAGCAACCTTCCTTATTCTTTTGCTGTTATATTTTGAACTTGTTATTGGAATGAAAAATATGACAAATAACAATAAGAGTATTGTTTTTCCCTTAAGAAAGAGTGAGGTTATTTTTTTTGATGAGGGAAAATCTTTTTACGACTCTCTTTTCAATGATATCCAATCCGCCAAACAATCCATCCACATATTGTTTTTCATCGTCAAAAATGATCAAATCAGCAATACATTTTTTAATCTTCTTATTGAAAAAGCGAATAGCGGAATAGAAGTCGTTCTTCTTTTAGACTTTGTAGGTTCTTTTTCATTAAAGAAAAAAACAGTTAACACCTTAAGATCAAATGGGGTGAATGTAGCATTCGCTAATTTCCCTTCCTTCCCATTCTTTTTTAATTCCCTACAAAGGAGAAACCATCGAAAAATCACCATTATTGATGGGAAGATTGGCTATCATGGAGGATTTAATATAGGAGATGAATACATTGGAAAAAATCCAGAGCTTGGCTTTTGGAGAGATTATCATCTTCGTCTTACCGGTGAAGGTGTGTTAGATTTACAAGCTCAGTTTTCCAAAGATTGGGATTTAGCTACAGGAGATAAAGTTCTTTACCATAACCGACCTTTATTAAAAGGGGAAACTCTTTTACAATTTCTCAGTACCACGGGCATCGGTATTGAAGAACAATTTCTGAACTTAATACGCCAAGCAAAAGAAGAACTAATTATTGGATCACCTTATTTCGTTCCAAGTAAGCAGTTACTTTATGAGCTTCAATCTGCTATCGAAAGAGGCGTTATTGTCAAAGTCATCGTTCCATTAAGAGAAGACCATCCTCTTGTTAAACAAGCTTCCTATCCATATTTACAGTCATTATTAGTAGTAGGGGGAGAAATTTGGGAATACTATCAAGGGTTTTATCATTCGAAAGTATTCATCGTTGATCACATTGTATGTGATATTGGAACAGCTAATTTTGATAAACGAAGTTTGTATCTCAACGAGGAAATGAATTGCTTTATTTATGACCCGTCTTTTATTACCTTAGTAAAGAAATCGATCCAAAACGATTTAAATGAATGTGTAGAGTTAACCATAAAAGAATTACAAAAAAGAAGGAAGAAAGAATTTTGGAAGGAGTGGATTGCTCGTCTGATCTCTCCTTTCCTATAGAAAGGTGATAGGCATTGAAACTCGGATATGCATGTATCAACACGACTTTACCGACCAAGTTTAGAACTTGTCGCTTAAAAACCATACAAACGGAAGGATTTCAAAAAATAAAAGAACTTGCTTTACACAATCTTCAGCAAGTGGTCAGTGCATTGAATTGGAATGTTGAACATGGCATTCTTTTTTATCGTCTCTCAAGTGATTTAATTCCATTTGCTTCTCATCCGATAACAAACGAATGGAAATGGTATGAGGATGACGATCTTTTAGAAGTAACAGAAGAAATTAGAGCTATACGAAAGAAACACGGATTGAGATTAAGCTGCCATCCCGGCCAATATACCATTCTCAATTCGAAACGAGAGGAAGTCGTAGCTAATGCGACCCTTGATTTACAATACCACTCTCACCTGATGGATTTAGTAGACGGTGAAGATATCATCTTACATGTTGGCGGAGCATATGGCGATAAAGAATCTTCAAAAAAACGACTCGTCCATGCGTATGAAAAATTAGAAGAAAAGATAAAGAAAAGGCTAAGGTTTGAAAATGATCATCATACGTTTCATGCTAAAGATCTTGTTGATATATACGAAATGAGCGGAGCCTCTATTTGCTTCGATATTCATCATCATAATTGTAATCCGGCACCTGAAAACATTACTACTTTACTCCCGATTATTTTTAGTTCTTGGACAAATACTCCTAAAGTCCATATTAGTTCAGGTCAAAAAAGTAAAACAGACCCTTCTCATCACAACTATATTTTAGAGAAGGACTTTATAGAATTTATGAACTTACTAGGTGACCAACCGATTGACATGATGTTTGAAGCTAAGAAAAAGGAACAATCTGTTCTTCGAGTTATGGATTGGAGCAAACAGCATCGCCCATCTATTTACGAAAAAATAGAGAAAGGATGAGGCGACTAAGTACAGTCACGTTCTGTGACATCGATGATGCTAATAGATCCAGTCCATTTTAATACTTTTATAAGTTCTCCATCCCCATCGCTCATTATTTTTGTTTCATTGTTGTAAACATTTGAATTTACAGAAATGTTACATTGACACTACAAAGATTAACAGCATTTAAAATTTAAAACAATTTAATGAAACTTCTAAATAAATGCAGCGTATATACATATATAACATTATTACGTTAGAGAGGGGCCTGGGGATGGAAGAAAGTGATATTGTCCAAATTCTAATATCCCATCGTAAGCATATTGAAAAAACCGTTTTTTTTTATTGTGAAAAATCCATCTTTAGTAGATGATATCGTCCAAGATACTTGCATTAAAATTTATAAATACCTACAAACACACCAAATGCCAGACAACATTGAGGCTTGGGTTACGACCGTGGCTAAAAATATGGCGACTGATCACCTGCGGATGGTGAAGAGAAATATAGATCTTTTAGAGCATATGCAGGAACATTGCTTCGAAGTGAACCTACAAGAATATTACCGTACACCGGAAGCGAATTTATTAAGTAAACAAACTACTTCTGATATAAAGGAAGCGTTAGATTCATTCGACCAACAAACGAAGGTTATTTTGTTATTAAGACAACAAGGGTATTCGTATAATGACATCTCCCAAAAAATCAACCTTCCTTTGAATACGATTAAAACAAAGATTCATAGAGGAAGAAGACAGCTCGTCACTCACCTGAAAGAAAAAGAATGCTACTAGATTTTGAACAGTATCATCCTCTATAAGAAACTGATACTGTTCTCTAACTTAACTCAATGACTTTCGCCCATTTTCTTTTGATTAAAAGACTCTGACTCTCCTTTAGGAATGCTGAGATTTTTCCACCCTTCTGCTTTCAACTGTTTTCCGATAGATAGGATTTGCCCAACATGACTGCTATAATGAGTCGACTGCCTTAAAAGTGCTTGAATGACGGTATGTGGTTCATTTCGAATGGTTACTTCTTTTAACAAATCATGTTCTGTAAGAGAAGAAATCGTCGAGAATAAACAAGACCATCCCTTTTCCCAATAATCCAACATTTCTTCTCTCGTCATGACGAATTCCTCAAACTCTAAATCTCGCTGTCTATCTCGTTTTTCACCATCTGAATGTAAAAAATTTGTCCATCTTGAATGCATATTGCCACTTAAATGTTTCATAATAGTCGAAATACTATTTGTATGCTCATGAGGCCTCCAATAAAGCTCTTCTATAGAAAGTTGGTCAATGGCTAGGTCGGCTTTTCTCTTTATAGCTTTAAACTCTTTTTCAATACTTGTTAAATAATGATTTCCTGCCGTTTCTTTTAGTTCTTTTTTCATCACGAAGTGGGAACCGATAAAAGGAATTTCAAATTTATCTCCTGACACAGTAAAGCCATTTCTTTTATAAAAGTTTAGTGCTTTCAGACGGGCGTTACACCAAACGACTTCTACTCCACGGCGACGTAGCTTCTCTTCAGCATACGCAATAATTTGAGACCCTATTGAATTACCCTGATATTCACTATCTACTGCCATTCCCCTTAACCGATAAGCCCTTTTACTCGGCATCGCTAAACATTTCTCCTCATAGAAAGAGGCGATGCCTATGATTTTTTCTTGCTCAATTGCAGCAAGGTGAACGGTGGATTCTTCGTAATCTCCATTATAAACACATTCTTCTAGTGTTAAATGTGAGCGTAATTGTTTATGACGTAGAGACAATGTTTGTTCTGGATTTATTTGTTTTATTTCCAAATTCCAATCTCCTTTGTGGTTAAGAATTGAAAACGGTTATTTTTAGTTTCTATATCATTCAAATTTCCTGAATGTAGTATATAGATTAATATACAGAATATTTAGTGATAATTCAAAAAATGATTCAGATATAAAAAACCCTCTTAGTTCAACCTAAGAGAGTTCATTCATCTTACATTTTTTCTGGTGCCGAAACGCCAATCAATTTAAGAGCGTTCTTCAATGTAATTTGAGTCGCCTTCATCAAAGCTAAGCGGGCTTTTGATTTTTCTTGATTGTCTATGTCTATGACCTTTTCAGCATTGTAAAAGCTATGAAGAGCAGAAGAAAGTTCATATA
Source organism: Bacillus carboniphilus (assembly GCF_020524035.2). Taxonomy (NCBI): domain Bacteria; kingdom Bacillati; phylum Bacillota; class Bacilli; order Caryophanales; family Bacillaceae; genus Bacillus; species Bacillus carboniphilus. The sequence continues at coordinate 2,522,686 of NZ_CP129013.1, forward strand.
TATAGTTCGTGATTCGGTGTGGAATTCGCTTCTCTGCTGCCTCTGCAATGGCAGAAGGAAACCCTCCTAATAGCTTAAGAAGCTCGATTTCTTTTTCAGAAATTAATTCCTCCAAAGAACTATTGTCCTCAAAAGACCATCCTTGCTCCACTCCTTGACGAAGCATACTACATATACGAGCATGTGCATACTGTGCATAATATACAGGGTTATCATTTGATTTTGATACAGCTAAGTCTAGATCAAAATCGAGATGAGTGTCTCCACTTCTCATGGCAAAGAAGTAACGAACCGCATCAAGGCCGACCTCATCAACGAGTTCCCGCATCGTGACTGCTTTCCCTGTTCGCTTACTCATCTTTACTTTTTCCCCATTACGATAAAGATGAACGAGCTGAATGATCTCCACCTCAAGTGTCTCCTTATCATAACCTAGCGCTTGTATAGCAGCCTTCATTCTTGGAATATACCCATGATGATCCGCGCCCCATACATTAATTAATGTATCAAATCCTCGATCTAACTTATCTTTATGATAAGCGATATCAGGTGTTAAATACGTATATGTTCCATCCTTCTTAATTAAAACACGGTCCTTATCATCACCGAATGTCGTTGAGCGGAACCAAGTCGCTCCTTCCTCTTCATACAAATGACCATTCTCTCTAAGGATTGTAAGTGCCTCGTCAATTTTCCCACTTTTATATAGAGACGTTTCTGGGTACCAAACATCAAAGTGGACACGGAATTCTTCCAAGTCTATTTTTAGTTTTTCTAATTCATATTGGAGACCATACTCACGAAAAAAGCTTAAACGATCTTCTTTTGCTTCAACAAATTTATCCCCATATTCATCTGCCAAACATTGACCAATTTCAATAATGTCTTTCCCGTGGTAACCATCTTCAGGCATAGGGAAGTCTTGGCCAAGCGCTTGCATATAACGGGCTTCAACAGAATACATTAAATTATTGATTTGATTGCCCGCGTCATTAATATAATACTCTCTAGAAACATCATACCCTGCCTTTTCAAGAATATTACAGAGCGCATCCCCTAATGAGGCGCCTCTTGCGTGTCCTAAATGCAGGTCTCCAGTTGGGTTTGCCGACACAAACTCATTTTGAATTTTATGTCCTTGTCCAACATTAACGGAACCGTAATCACTACCACTCTGAATTATTGTAGAGACAAGGTCCGTTAAATATCGATTGTCCAAATAAAAGTTAATAAATCCGGGTCCGGCAATTTCTACTTTTTCAATCGATGCCGTGCTCGTATCCAAATGGGCAACAATGTCTTCCGCTATTTTTCTTGGGGGTTTTTTCGCGATTCTTGCTAATTGCATAGCCATATTCGTTGAATAGTCTCCATGAGCTTTTTCTTTTGGAAGCTCCAACATGACGTCTGGTATTTGGTCTTCAGTCGCAAGGCTAGCGGATAAAACGGCTTTTTTAATTTCTGCCTTCAGCTGTTCCTTCTTTTCTTCCACAATATTCATTCAGTTCTCCTCCTTGTACGTAACGGATAATGTATGTAAATGATTTTGCCCTTCATCCATATCCAATTCATATTGAATATAAATGGCTCCCTTTTGATTGTCTGATTCTACTTTAAGAGACTTAGTGTAAGCATCTAACCTTAAATTCCCATATTTTGTCTTATACAGAGTTGAAGAGCTCTCTCCTTCTTGAAATCGTTGCTTCATACTAACAGCACCCGACCTCATAATTAACGCTTTTTCTTCAGAAGCTTTAATTGTTGTCTGAATGACCTCATCATCCTGCACTTCATCGTATACTAAAAAAATATGGTCATTTTTTTTATAAAATACACCCGTTGTATGAAATTCAATGGTATCTTCGTCATGTCCATTATTTATCTTGTTTTTTATATGTAATTTAATTTGTGTCTTATTCAAAGTAGACACTCCCTTAATTTATATCAATAATTTCGATAACCTTTTAATTATAAAGGAACAGAAGGACTCAATTCAAGTATGTAAAGAAAAGCGGAAGCGACCGTTTAGCGACGAAGGTGAAAAAGGAACGTCAACTAAGAACAGTCACGTCCTGTGACTAACGTTGACGCTAGCACATCGTGTGCGTCGGAGTCGCTGGGCGCTGGAGCTAGACAATAAGAAAAGCGGAAGCGACCGTTTAGTGACGAAGGCATGAGGAACGGGAGCAAATCTTGGTGCTAGATCACCTTTGAAATTGAATTAGAAAAACACGGTTAATAAAACCGTGCTTCCCTTGATCTATTTCGGTTGTTTTTTTACCCATCCCAATAGCATTTCACGAACAAACTTACTTGCAGCAATTTGAGTTTGTTCAGAGTGATCATAAGCAGGAGCAACTTCAACTAAATCGCAGCCGATAATCTGAACCTCTGAGTTTGAAATAGCGGTAATTGCCTCCAGTAATTCCTTCGAAGTAATGCCACCCGCTTCAGCGGTTCCTGTACCAGGTGCATGAGCTGGATCTAGAACATCGATATCAATTGTTATATAGACCTTTCTTCCAGCAAGCTCTGGTAACACTTTCTTTAAGGGCTCTGCTACGTCAAATTTAGACATGTGCATACCTGATTTCTTAGCAAATTCAAACTCTTCCTGTGTACCCGAACGAATGCCAAAAGAATAAACGTTTTCCGCCCCTAATAAATCGCACGCTTTACGAATCGGAGTTGAATGTGACAAAGGCTCCCCTTCATAATCCTCTCTTAAATCAGCATGGGCATCAATATGGATAACGGCCATATCGGGATATTTTTCAACCATTGCTTTAAAAATCGGTAACGATACAAGATGTTCCCCGCCAAGACCTATCGGAAATTTTCCTTTTTCTAATAGACTTGTAACGTATTCTTTAATCATGTCCAAGCTTCTTTGTGGATTGCCAAAAGGTAAAGGAATATCTCCAGCATCAAAATATTTGACCTCTTCTAAATGGCGGTCAATGTAAGGACTATACTCTTCTAAACCGAGGGATACCTCACGTATACGAGCAGGCCCAAATCTTGATCCAGGCCTAAAAGAAACCGTCCAATCCATCGGCATGCCATAAATGACAGCCTCACTTTCTTCAAAGTTAGGGTGACTTTTAATAAATACATTCCCTGAATATGCTTCATCGAATTTCATGTTCTTTCCTCTCCCTACTCCACTAAATCTTGAACAAATTTAGGTAAAACAAAAGATGCTTTATGAAGATCCTTTGTATAGTACTTTGTGTCTAACTCATGGAAACGTTCTTCTTTTACTTCAAGTGGATCATATTTTTTCGACCCAATTGTGAACGTCCATAGGCCACTTGGATAAGTTGGGATATTTGCCATATATAATCTTGTGATTGGGAATATCTCTTTCACATCTTTTTGAACGTTCTTAATGAGCTCAGGGGTAAACCATGGGTTGTCCGTTTGAGCTACAAAAATACCATCGTCTTTCAACGCTTTTGAAATTCCTGCATAGAAGCCTTTTGTAAATAAGTTCACGGCTGGACCGACAGGCTCTGTTGAATCGACCATAATTACATCATATTCGCCTTCACTTTCAGCAATGTGCATAAAGCCATCACCTACTTTTACCTCAACGCGAGGGTCATCAAGTTGTCCTGCAATCTCAGGTAAGTATTTTTTTGAATACTCAATGACCTTTCCATCAATTTCAACTAACGTCGCTTTTTTGACACTTTTATGCTTTAGCACTTCACGTATAACGCCACCATCTCCGCCACCTACTACTAATACATTTTCTGGACGAGGATGGGTAAATAGCGGAACATGAGCAACCATTTCATGATAGACAAACTCATCTTTTTGAGAAGTCATCACCATTCCATCAAGGAACAGCATATTCCCAAACTCTTCTGTTTCAGCCATTTCAAGTTTTTGAAATTCTGTTTGCTCTGTATGTAAAGTTTCTTTAATTTTCATTGTAATGCCGAAATTTTTCGTTTGCTTTTCTGTATACCAAAGTCCTGACATTTCAATCTTCCCTTCTTCTAACAATAATAAATCCTCTAGGGTTTCTAATCGACCTTATTGTACCCTCGCTCTAGCCTACCATACTAGCCTCAGAAAAAGTATAGAGTAATCTAGCAAAAAATCAAGATTTAATAGGAATAATAGGTTTAAAAAATTTTAGCAAGTACCATACTTAAATAATAAAACTAAAAGCATTTCCCCTTAATATGAAGGAGCGAATTTTATGGAGGTCATAACAACAAAAAGATTTAAAAAAACCGTAAAACTATTACGTGCTTTTTTATTTTTAAGCGCAATCGCAACGACCTTCTTTTTATGCCTTTTGTTGGTAGTAATTATCATTGCCAAAATTCAAGGTCCTCCTTCTCTTTTCGTTCCTCAATCAACCATAATATATGCTGAGGATGAACAAAAAATTGGAGAGACTACTAATCAAAAACGATATTGGGTTCCATTAGACCAAATATCAACAGACGTAATTAATGCAACGATTGCAACGGAAGATCGAAAGTTTTATCAGCATCATGGTTTTGACATTATACGAATGGGTGGAGCAGTTATTGCCGACCTTAAAGCAATGGCGAAGGTACAAGGAGCAAGTACCATTACGCAACAATACGCTAGAAATTTATTTCTATCAAATGAAAAGACATGGGTCAGGAAGGTAAAGGAAGCCTTTTACACCGTTCGATTAGAATTGAATTATGAAAAAGACGAAATATTAGAAGGGTATTTAAACACCATTTATTATGGGCATGGACTATACGGAATAGAAGCGGCTTCTTTATACTACTTTAATAAACATGCACATGAATTAACCGTAGCGGAGAGCGCTCTATTAGCTGGGATTCCAAAAGGTCCTAGTTATTATTCACCTGAGACGAACTTTGAGAAAGCAAAAAATAGACAGGAACGTGTCCTTCAATCAATGTACAACGAAGAATTCATTACTAAAGCTCAGTTTGAGGAAGCTCTAAATGAAAAAATAGTATTAAATGGAAAAACAAAGCAATCTAATGAAATGGTTGCCCCCTACTTTCAAGTTCAAGCCATTAAACAAGCAGCTGACATTTTAAATGTAGATCGTGAAAAAATAGATTCACTAGGTTTGAAGATTTATACTTCTTTGAATTTAGAGAGACAGCAAATAGCTGAGAAGTACATGAAACAAATTTTTGCTGATGAATCAACGATACAGCTTGGATTTTTAGCAATGGATCCTTTAACAGGGAAAGTTGAAGCCATGATAGGGGGTAGAGATTATGAAGAAAGTCAATTTAATCGAGCCATTCAAGCAAAAAGACAGCCTGGTTCAACCATCAAGCCATTTTTATATTATGGAGGGATTAAAGAAGGGGTGACTCCTGTTACGCCATTAAGAAGTGAACCTACTGTCTTCACTTATGATGACGGAAGGAAAAAATACCAACCTAGTAACTACCATGATTACTATGCATACGATGATATTGATCTCATGCATGCTATTGCGTTATCAGATAATATTTATGCTGTCAAAATGCATATGTTTTTAGGGATGGATACCTTAACAAATAGCGTGAAGGAGTTCGGGGTTCAAAGCCCAATTAAAGAAGTACCTTCTGCTGCATTAGGAACCTCTCCCGTCACCTTAATTGAAATGGTGAATGGATATGGTCATTTTGCTAATGGTGGAAAAGAGATCGAACCTGTTTTCGTAACAAAGATCGAGGACACTAATGGGCAGTTATTGTATGAGTTCAATCCAATAACCAATCAAAAATTAGATCCTAAAACCACTTTTGTCACAACTCATCTAATGACGGGTATGTTCGATTCTCAATTAAACGATTACACGAAAGTAACTGGTAGTGGAATTGCTGACCTTTTAACGCATCAGTATGCTGGAAAATCTGGCTCTACACAAACAGATAGTTGGATGATTGGTTTTTCCCAAAACCTAGTCGCTGGTGTTTGGACTGGATATGATGATCCTAAAGAAATTGAGTCTTCGGAAGAAACTCAATATGCGAAAAAGATGTGGGCTTATTTTATGGAAGAAGCGTTAAAGGAAGATCCACCTAAAGAAGCGCCAATTCCAGATGGTGTCGTCGGGGTTATGGTCAATGTTGAAAATGGCCTTTTAGCGACTGAGGCATGCCCTGTCTCCCGACTTACCTACTTTATAGAGGGGACGGAACCAGAGAATTATTGTAAGGAGCATCTATTCGATCAGCTTCCTACGGAAACCCAGCAGCTCAATGAAAACAAAGAAAGATCTTGGCTAGATCTTATTCCATTCTGGCCTTAAGGAAAGCGCAATCGCCCGTTTAACGTCAACAAGTGATCTGAAATGAAAAAGGCCCAATCTCCTAAAAGGAAATTGAGCCTTTTTCGTGTCCTAGTTTTATAAACTATACTCAGTTTACTAAATAACCTATGTAATTCACAATCACATAACACATTGTTCACAAGATTGTCACAATAAACGATCCTTTAATTCCTTTAAAGAACGGCCCCACATTCCCTCATCGTGATTTTTTAAAAACTGTGCCAACACTTTTTTAGAAGACTCATCCATATGATCAACGATAATTTTTCTCTTCATTGATTTATCCATATAATTAACATGCTCAGGTAAATTCTTATATCCTCGTCTAATTTCTCGATCTACGGTTAACTCACAAGCAGTCACACCAGCATAATAAGGCCCTTCTTCTTGTCGATCAATCGTCACCCACACTAGCCAGAAGGGTTTTCCATTTGGCACCTCTTCTTTATTTGGTAAAAAATTTTATCCCTTTTTCAACACTGCTTCGTGCATGCATCGCTCCAATATCTACAAATGCCTCTTTTGCTTCAACATCAATAAAAACAGGCGATATATTTTCTAAACTTAGCGCCCCAATACCATACCCACCATGACCGTCTGTCGGGTCATTTTTTATGATATTAAAACCAATGTTTTTCTTTTTTTTCTCTTCAGCCATTCTCACTACCTCCAATTCTTTGTTCTTGATTCTCCAGCAAGTAACCCTCTACTTAAGATAATAGAGGTTGTTCTAACATAAGGCAACGTCAACCAAATAACTGGAATAAACTATAGACAAAATCTTGACCATTCCGCATGATCGGATAAATCGTATAATTACCTAATGGAGTAAACACCAAAATTAAAAAAACAAGTGCTCCGTATTGCTCAAACCGAGTCATTTTTGCTCTTATTTCTCGGGAAACAATATCTTCAACAATTCGATAACCATCTAAAGGTGGTAACGGCAACAAGTTTAAAAACAAAAAGTAACACATTTAACGAAAGCAGCCACATTTAAAAACGTCCAAACAATTTCTGAGAAAGGTTGAGGGATGTTTCCAATTAAAGATGGATTTAGTAACAGGTAAGCAATAAAAGCAATCAATAGATTCACTAAAGGTCCTGCAACAGAAACAAGTATACTAGCTACTCTAGGGTTTTTAAAATAAAAACGATTAACTGGAACAGGTTTTGCCCAACCAAAGCCAGCGATAAAAATTAAAATGGTTCCAATCGGATCAAGATGCTTCAAAGGTGAGAGAGTTAGTCTCCCTTGATTTTTAGCGGTAGGGTCACCAAATTGAGATGCCACCCACGCATGAGAAAATTCGTGTAGGGTAAAAGCAATTACAAGGGCTACAGCTACGTAAGGGAGCCTCTCTAAATCATAAGCTAAAAAGTCCATTATTATTATCTCCTCTAAACAATATTTATTAAAACTATCCTTCGCGGACTTTGCTGTTCGATTCCAGTCTACTTAAAGCCAATATAGATGTCTAGACTTAAATAAGCACCCTTCAAGGGTGCTTATTTGTATAAAATATTAAATCTCTTGTAAACTAATGTCGGAAACGCAGATCATTTTGAATCTCGTTACTTTATCTTCTTTAATAAAGTGAGTTTCACCTTGATCTTCGATTTCGATCCAACCGTTCTCACTATTTTTTAAGTTTTCAACGGTTTCTGATGATTCACTATCAATCAAATAGTTATGCTCGTCTCCGTTCGTCATTTCAAACGTAACTTTATAACGATCCAATTGTAAAACACCTCCTAGAATTACACCTTCAACATAAACAATAAAATTCCTTCAAAAAATATATTTTCATTTCTAATATACTCTTTAAGCACGTCAAGTATTAGTGAAATCCCTGAGGAGTTATGAACCAATTCTATACAAACTTTTCTTTCAGCTGTTCGATATATTGGAAAGCATGTTCAAACTCTTCTTCTGTAAATCGCAGCTTACTTTTCACTGTTTTTACTTTCTCTACGATTTCTTCTGTCGGTAAATAGTCAAAGTATAAAATGGTTGAGACTAACTCTAAAAAGCGAGAGGATTGTTTATTTAAATCCCCCATAGCAGAGCTGATTTCTGGAAGGTTTACTTCATGTTGTTTCAAAAATTCTTCTCCCGCTCCCGTTAGCTCATAAAGATATTGAAAATAACCACCCTTTTTTTCCTTCGTTTCATGAACAAACCCTAAATTACACAACTCCTCGACTTGAAGTGTTAGTTCTTCAGAATAAGGACCGTAAAAATGAAAGTCAAACTTTTCGTTAAAGGGTATATGAAATTTCTTTGCAATAAAAATCATTTTTTGAAGCTTCTTTCGTCCAACAATTTGTTGACAATCATTAAATACCTTCATTAATTTGGCGTGCTGATCAAACAATCCCTTCATCCCCTCTTTATCCTCTTCTCTTTTCTGACCATTACTTATATCGTAAAATACTTAAAATCTTTTTTTTGATTGACGGATTTGTCGAAAAGTCTTTTAAAAAGTCATAAGGAAAATACAATTTATGATCCGTACGTCTTTTTCCAGATATGGCATCGACGATATCCGATTCTCTCGACAATTCTTTTAATTTGCCATTTGGCATCGCTAAATGAATAGGTACTCTCTCTCCTTCTTCACCTGGTCGATAAAAATCATACGGTAAATCAGAAGAAGAATCTAAAATTAAATAATAATCTGGATCAATCCCAGCTTCTAAAAATAACCCTCTTAACTCAACTAGCTTCGTTAGCTGTTCATTATTTGGAATATATTCTATATATTTAAATAACCTTCTATTGACAAATCGGTTACATAAATCTTTTAATATAGGATCTTCTTCTTGTTGCCATGATTGAAGATAAAATAAAATAACAGATTCATCTAACTTTAAATAATCTTCTAAGGTGACATCCTCCACAAAGATGGAATGAAAATGGGTGGGTGGATATTGGAATTTGTAGTGGTCTTGGTATAATTGCTTCGCTCTATGAAGAATTTTAGTTAATATCACTTCTGCACTTCTTGTTACTGGATGAAAGTAAACTTGCCAATACATTTGATACCTGCTCATGATGTAATCTTCCACAGCATGCATCCCACTTCTTTTGATGACTACTTGATCTTCCCTAGGCCTCATCACTCTTAATATACGCTCCATATCAAAGTGACCATAGCTGACACCCGTGTAGTAAGCATCTCGTTGAAGGTAATCCATACGGTCAGCATCGATTTGACTTGAAATTAAACTGACCACTTGCTTATCTTTATACGTTTTGGCAATGACTTCTGCCACTTTTTGAGGGAAAACGGGATCCACTCGTTTTAATACTTGATGGACTTCGGTATCTCCGAGCAAAATCGCTTGTGTAAAAGCTTCATGATCAAAGTGGAAAACTTTTTCAAATGAGTGAGAAAAAGGGCCATGCCCTAAATCATGCAACAATGCAGCACATAACGAAAGAAGTCTTTCATTCTCTTTCCATTCTGGACGTCCAATAAACACGTTATCTACAATTCTTCGAACAATTTCATAAACCCCCAGCGAATGATTGAAGCGGCTATGTTCAGCTCCATGAAACGTTAAGAAAGTCGTCCCCAGCTGGCGAATTCTTCTTAAGCGTTGAAACTCTTTCGTCCCTATTAAATCCCATATAACGCGGTCCTTAACATGGATATATCGATGTACTGGGTCTTTAAAGACTTTTTCTTCATCAAGTTTCTCTTCAGAATATGACACCTTTTTATCCCTCTTCCATGTGTACTCAGTTTTCATTATATACCATTTTTATTTTATATTTTTAAAATGAATAAAAATAATAAAATCACCCATGTGTTATGTTTCATACATAGGCGATTTTTTTGAATGTATAGATGATTAAGCTTCACTTTATTCCTAAAAGTTATGGTTTCACTTTAATTTTTTGCATATCTTTTCAATTAATTCATCCTCTGTTGGAGCTGCTACGGGACGGTTGTTGACAAAAGCAAAAGATTTTTTTCGACCTGGTCCACAGTATGATTGACAACCAATTTCAATCGCTGCATTTGGATCTACTGTTTTCAACTTAGGAAGTAAAGTTTTCAAGTTTGTTGCTTGGCAATCATCACAAACACGGAATTCATTGCCCATGTTTAACAACCCTTTCATCTCATGTTGACACTAACAGGTATTTTACCTGTTCTGATTAGCTATATCAAGTGTCAAAATCCTCCCTGCTCAGACATTTAAGTTCAATAAGGTCTGACAAAAAACAAAATAGAAACTGATACATTATGATCTTTTTAGAAAAATCTACTATCCTTGTATAAAAAAATAAGAGATGGACAAAATGCTAGTAGAGGTTGTTCAAAAAGTCATAAAAAATTGCTGTCGAATAACTTTGTTGGTTTGCTTTTCCGACACTCCGACGCCAGGATTGGCTAGCACGGGCGTTGTCCCTAGGATGGCGATGCACACGATGTGCTAGCGTCAACGTTGGTCACAGGACGTGACCGATATTAGTTGACGTTCCTCCTTTAGCCCGTGAACCATACTGTACGTACACTGCGAGTGCTTCGATGCCCAGGACGGGCTAGCGCAGGAGTTGTCACAGGACGTGACTGAACTTAGCCTGCGTTCCTTTAAGCAGTCGACTCGTTCTTCAGCGTCCTTTTTCCCCTACTTTTTGAACACGCACTAGTAGTGAATCTTTAAGGAAACGCTTGTTCAAGAGTGAGTCCTCAACCGTTTATAGTGGACAAAGTCATCTAACCACTTTTTGAACAGCACTAAAATGATTGTTAGGGAGTTGAGAATAAGTGAAACAAAGACAAGATGCATGGTCCGAAGAAGATGATTTGTTATTAGCAGAAACCGTCTTAAGACATGTAAGAGAAGGAAGTACACAGCTGAATGCTTTTGAGGAAGTTGGTGACAAATTAAACCGCACCTCTGCAGCCTGTGGTTTCAGATGGAATGCAGAAGTACGACACAATTATGAAAAGGCTCTTCAATTAGCGAAAAAGCAACGAAAACAAAGAATGCGTAGCTTAGGGAATGGAAAACCAGCCAAAAAGCAATTACTTTATACACCACCAGAAATGGAGTCATCAGTTACTAGTAGCCAGGAAGAAAGATCCCAACCAGAACCTTCAACGTATACGACAGACTTGCATAGCTTCGAAAAAGCGTTACAAGAATCACAAAAGCCTACGGTTCAACCTAGCGTGCCGTTGGCAAGTAATGATGAGCTAACAATGGAAAGAGTCATTTCTTTCTTACAATCTTTCAATGATAAAAAAGTATCAACTTTACAAAATGAAAATAGTCGTTTGAAGCTTGAGAATCAAGAATTAGTACAGAAAACAAAAGAACAAGAAAAGACAATTGCTTCTTTAAAAGAAGACACTGTTGCCGTTCAAGAAGATTACGAAATGCTTATGAAGATTATGAATAGAGCGAGAAAACTAGCTTTATTTGAAGAAGAAGAGGAACGAGCGAGCAGCCACAAAATTCAAGATGGATAGAAACGGAAACTTAGAGCAAGTAGCGGAATAACCTGAAAAAGACTGGAGTCATAACCCAGTCTTTTTTATTGTGGTTTTTATTAACATCTAATACAATTAATAGAATACTTTGTCATTCCGTTTATTCATTCGATCTACATTTTTTTCATATAGCGATAGTTCTTCCGGATTAAACGATTCTGGAACGATGACAGCTCCTAAGCCTTTTAATGTAACAAGCAATTTATACATAAGATCATTGATTGATAGTGGAACGCCTATTAATTCAGATAAAGATGCCATTGTGCCTGGTACGATATTTGGATACTTAAAGGACGTTGGCTGATTATTAATAGCTAGTTCATAAAAGCGTTTAATATGCTCCGCACGTTCTTTTCCACTACCAGATACACATAAATATATTTGAACAGCAACCCCCCCTCTTAAACGTCTTTGTGAAATCCCAGCAAATTTTTTTGAATGAATGCTTAAGTCATAGCTTCCTGGACAATAAGATCCTTCTACTTCGAAAGCATTTATTTCTATGTCATCATCAGCAAACATTAACTTCATTAGCGCAAACATCGCATCATATCCCCGATTAATGTCCATAGATTCTTCAGGAAAAATCAATGATATATTGAGAATTTCTTTATCTAAAACAACAGCTAAGCCACCTGAGTTTCTAACAATCACATTGTAGCCAGCTTTACGTAAATAGTTAACTCCTTCTGATAAATGAGGAGTACGAGTGTCTTGTATTCCTAAGACTATGGTTTTTTCATGAACCCATGTTCTTACAACTGGGGCATTTGTTCCTTTTCCTACTACTGCACATAATGTATCGTCATATGCAAAAGAATGCTTAGGATCAAAGGTTAAACCTATACTCGAATGATCAATCAATCGCCACTTCGGCTGTTTTAATAGCTCTATGTTCATTCCTACACCTCTTTAGAAAGCAAAGCAAAATGGGGGCTGGAGCTAGACAAAAATAAAAGCACCATCCGAATAAGGACAGATTTTTATACTTTCTTACTCTGTAACAAAGTTTATTGTTAGCCAAGAAAAACTCAGGAATTTTTTACTGAAAACATCCCTGAGCTTAAAACTAAAATTCTACTTTTTGTTTTATATCAATGAAATAAATGATCCCTACTACAATACTTGAGCCGCAGTCAGTAAGGCTAGTTTATATACATCTTCTGAATTACAACCCCTAGATAGATCATTAACTGGAGAATTCAATCCTTGTAATATTGGTCCAATTGCTTCAAAATTCCCAAGTCGTTGAGCAATTTTATAACCAATATTTCCCCGCTTCAAGGCTAGGGAAAACAAAAACATTTGCATCTCCTTGGATGATTGAATTAGGTGCTTTTTTCTGAGCGACTTCAGGTACAAATGCAGCATCAAATTGAAACTCACCGTCAATTTTTAAGTCCGGATTCATATCTGCTGCAATTTTGCTTGCTTCAACCACTTTTTCTGTCTCCGGTGATTGAGCGGAACCTTTTGTTGAAAAACTAAGCATCGCAACTAGTGGGTCAATATCAAACATCTTTGCTGTATGAGCGCTTTCCGTCGCAATTTCAGCTAAATCTTGACTATTTGGCGAGATATTAATCGCACAATCTGCAAAAACATACTTTTCATCATCCCTGACCATGATGAACACACCAGACGTTTTCTTAATTCCCTCTTTTGTTTTAATAATTTGCAATGCCGGTCGAACCGTATCTGCAGTTGAATGGGCTGCACCACTAACTAAACCATCTGCTAAACCTTTGTAAACAAGCATGGTGCCAAAATAATTCTCATCTTTTAATATTTCTCTTGCTTTCTCTTCTGTTACTTTTCCTTTTCTTCTATCAACAAAAGAGTGCACAAGATCTTCGTAGCTTTCATACCTTTCAGGATTGTATATTTTAACTCCTTCAATTGAAACATCTATGTCTTTTGCTTTTTCTTTTATTATTTTTTCGTCTCCAATTAAGATGGGTTCTAGTAATCCTTCTGTTGAAAGGCGGCTTACTGCTTGTAGAATACGTTCATCTAATCCTTCAGGAAAAACAACCCTTAAGTTTTTTCCAGTTATTTTCTTTTTTAATGTAGCAAATAAATCAGCCACATCTTCACCCTCCTTCAGCTTCTACATAATAAATATGTTCGTCTACATTATCGTCCACATATAGCATACTTCACTTACTTTAAAATTAAAATAAAGACGTACAAATAATAACGCTTACAAATAATATTCTTTTAATTCGAAATTTTTATGCTTTATAATGTTGAACTATGTTATAAAGACCCTACTAAAGGAATATAGAGGGTAACTATGGTATAGTTAGAATTGTAAATAAACATTTTGTCCAACAGAGGTGATAATAATGAGTGAAACAAAACATTCAAATGAAGCCGCACAGACGTTAGATGGCTGGTACTCTTTTCATGATTTCCGCGCAATAAACTGGACAGCATGGAAAAGTTTAACGAGCGATGAAAGAGAAGCAGCGATCAATGAATTTTTAGGTTTATTAGAAAAATGGAATATCGCTGAACAAGAGGAACGTGGTAGTCAAGCTTTATATTCCATTGTTGGCCAAAAAGCCGATTTTATGCTAATGATATTAAGACCAACGCTTGAAGAAATTAATGAAATTGAAATGGCCTTTAATAAATCAAAACTAGCTGAGTACACGATTCCTACATATTCTTATGTATCTGTAGTTGAATTAAGCAATTATTTACCTGGGGATGAGAACCCTTACGAGAACCCACATGTTCGAGCGAGACTATATCCTTCATTACCAAAAGCCAATCATGTATGTTTTTATCCAATGGATAAAAGAAGACAAGGAAATGATAATTGGTACATGCTCCCAATGGAAGAGCGTAAAAGTTTAATGAGAAGTCACGGTATGATTGGACGTCAATACGCTGGAAAAGTCAAGCAAGTGATAACAGGTTCTGTAGGTTTTGACGATTATGAATGGGGCGTTACCTTATTTGCAGATGATGTGCTTCAATTCAAAAAGCTTGTTTATGAAATGCGTTTTGATGAAGTTAGCGCACGATATGGCGAATTTGGTTCCTTCTTTGTTGGTAATATATTATCAGAGGAAAAAGTCCATCAATTTTTACATGTATAAAAGGAAGTTTTAAGCCCCACTAAAAGGGGGGCTTTTTTATTTGTATAAGTATTCCATTTTTTGATGGTAGAAAAAAGTGTTTAATTAATTGATATAGATATTAAATAAATTAATATAGATATTGATTTTATTAATTTAAAACAATACAATAACAATAAGGTGAGTGAAAAAACTAAACAAAAACAATTCCAACATAAATCCCATTCCCAAAACAACCCCTACTGTAATAATCATTGTCTTTCCAACATACTCATTCACTTAAACAATCATTTTAATAATGAAAGGATTTGAAATCATGTATTCAAACAAACAGCTTGCGAGAATTGCTGGACTTTTCTACTTAATTCTTATCGTATGTGGGGTGTTTGCAGAATTTTTTGTGAGATCTAAGCTGATTCAAAAGGATAACGCCTCAATAACTGCTGAAAATATCTTGAATTCTGAGACTCTTTTTCGTTTAGGATTCGTCAGTGACCTCATGATGATGACCGCCTTTTTATTCTTGTCTTTCGTGTTGTATATCCTTTTCAAAAAAGTTAATGCAAATGTTTCATTATTTATGGTTCTTTTCGTATTAGCTAGTGTATCTATCCTGTGCATCAATATGTTGAACCAATTTGCTGCGCTAATTATACTCAACGAGCCCACTTACTTTAGTGGATTTTCATCAGAGCAATCCCATAGTATGGTACTATTCTTTCTTGATATGCACTCATATGGTTATAGTATTGCACAAATTTTCTTCGGTCTTTGGTTATTACCACTTGGTTACCTCGTTTACAAATCAAGATTTTTCCCAAGATTTTTAGGTGTTTTATTGGTAGTTGGTTGTTTTAGCCATCTAATTGATTTCTTTTTCTTTTTCCTTTCTCCTAGTATTGCTACTTCTATTTCTTGGATCGTCACTTTACCTGCCGATATTGCAGAATTTTCGTTTGTCTTATGGCTTTTAATTATGGGCGCTAAAAACCAACTAACATCTTAAACTTTCAAAAAAGAGACCTACTACTTCCTATCCCAATCAAAATTTTGCATACAACTCCTTCCTTTGACATACATTTGAATGAAAAGAACTTATTTATTGTTGAATCAACCTTAGAGAAAAAATAGAAAGGTTGGATTAATAAATGGCTGTTATCCAATACAATGATAAACAACTTAAATTATTGGCAAGGCTGATGAGAGCGGAAGCTGAAGGCGATGGACAGCTAGGCATGCTTCTTGTTGGAAATGTTGGTGTCAACAGGGTGAAAGGAGATTGTCTAGATTTCAAAGACATCAATACAATAGAGAGGATGGTTTATCAGTCACCTGGGGGATTTGAAGCCACTACCAAAGGCTATTTTTACCAAGCTGCTAGGGAAAAAGATATCGAATTAGCTAGAAAAGTATTAAAAGGCAACCGCTATGATCCCGCTGAAGTATCTTTATGGTTTTTTAAACCTTCGGGCCCATGTCCCGCTCAATGGTTTAATCAATATAACTCCGGTCGCTTTAAATCCCATTGTTTTTATTCACCTACGTACTCAGATTGTTCAAGTGTTTATTAGTTTAACGACAAAAGTTTAGAAAAACTCACACCTATTTTATAAGGAGGTTCACCATGTCTTTCCCTTATAATCAATACCCTTTCAGAACGACAGGTACACAACAACAAAGTACGTATCCTTATCCACAAACCCCTAGCGGAACTCAAATTCCATATGTTCCAGGTTCTCAAACGCAAACGCAACCTTCCGTTCCAGGAATGCTTCCACTCGAAGAATCTTATATTGAAAATATTTTACGACTCAATCGTGGCAAGCCCGCTACTGTTTATATGACATTTGAAAACAATAATGAATGGAATGCGAAGATTTTCAAGGGGATCATTGAAGCTGCAGGAAGAGACCATATTATTTTAAGTGACTTAGACACAGGGACTCGCTACTTACTGTTAACCATTTACTTAGACTATATTACGTTCGAGGAAGAAATTAATTATACCTATCCGTACTCGTTATCGACTTACACACCGAGATAATAAGAAAAGCGCAAGCGCCCGTTTAGCAACGAAGGGGCTTGAGCACTCCGTATGAGATAAAGGAAACACGAAAAGCCGCAGGCTTCGATGTTGACTTATCATAAGGAGGAGGGCGAAAACTTACGAGTTGCTGGGCGCTGGAGCTAGACAAAAATAAAAGCACCATCCAAATAAGGAAAGATTTTTATACACTCTTACTCTGTAAGAAAGTCGCAAGAGCCCGTCTAGCGACGCAGGTGAAAAGGTACGTCAACTAAGTACAGTCACGACGCACGAACTAACGTTGACGCTAGCACTTCCTGTGCATCGCCGCATGAGATAAAGGAAACACGAAAAGCCCTAAAAGCAGAGGATCTACTAACTACTGCCACGTCCTGTGGCTAACGTAGATCCACCTCCCTCCTAGAGGCGTCTCTGTTGACTTATCGTAGAGAAATGGAACATCATCTAAAGGAGGCGCCCACGTCCTGTGGGCAACGATGATGCTAGCACTTCCTGTGCGTCGAAAGCGCTACCAGTCGCTGGGCGCTGGAGCTAGACAATGATCAAAGCACTCTCTTATTAAGGACAAATTTTATGCTTTCTGATCTTACAAAAACCTACGGACCAAAATCATCCGTAGGTTTTTCCTTTTATTCCGTTCAATTTGACCCCTTATTTCTTTTTATATACCGATCATTTATTTGTTACCAGAGCTTAAACCCTTTTGAACCTGGAGGTGCATACTCAATCATATCGTAGATTGGAATGGTATAGGCAAAGATGATAAGAGCTACCGTAATCACTAACCATATTTTCCAATTTTCAAGGAAGTTAGGTGTGACTTCAGCAGATTCTCTAATCTCACCTACTGGGAATTCTTCATTTCCTTCTGGTGCAACAAACGTTAAATAAAGAACAATATGGATGACGATTAAGATAGCGACAAATAAAATTGCCCCGCCAATAGCCATGGCTGTTTGGTAAGGAATCCAGCCTAAAGCTGTTGAATGGTCTCCATAAGTCGTATAGGCTGTTCTTCTCGGTGCTCCCTGTAACCCTACTGTATGCATCGCACCTGACATGAACAACATTCCTACTACCCATAATACCGTTTGGAAAATACCTAATCGGTTCATATTTTTTGAAAGTGTACGCCCAGTTAAATGCGGAATTAACCAATACGAAATTCCGAAGAACGTTAGTGCAACAGATGTTGCAACCGTTAAATGAAAGTGACCGGTAATAAACAATGTGTTATGAACAACCTGATTCATCTGGTTACTTGCATTAATAATACCGCCTGCTCCTGCAGGTATGAAGATTAACATACCCATGAATGGAGCAAAAAAGCGAACATCTCCCCCAAGGAAGCTTTTTAAACCAACCAAATATTCCTTTTCCTCCTAATTGACGACCTCTTATTTCGAAAGTGGCAAACAATGAAAAAGCTGTCATAAAGGAAGGTACGATAACCATGAACGTTAAAACAATTTGAATGAACTTCCAAACAGGATCAATCCCTGATTCTGTAATTTGATGGTGAAAACCTACTGGTATAGAAAACAATAAAAATAAGACGAAGGCCATTCTTGCTAAGGAATCACTAAAAACCTTCCCACCGATAACCTTTGGTACCACAACATACCAGCACATATAGGCAGGTAATAACCAGAAGTACACTAATGGATGTCCAAAATACCAAAATAGTGTTCTACTTAATAATATATTAATATCTTCTACCCAACCAAAAGACCATGGGATAAATTGAAATAAAACCGTTGCTGCTACCCCTAGAGTCGCAATGAGCCATAGAGCCATTGTGATAACAGCCATAAATGTTAATAGTGGTGAGATTTTTTTCTGATTCGTTTTTCTCCAATAAGAATACTGTCTAAAAATGGCTAAACCACTGAACCAGCTTCCAACCACTAAAAATGTTAAAGCGATATAAAAGTAAGGTGAAGCTTGCAAAGGTGCATAAAAGGTATATAGAACCGTAGCTTTATTTAATACAATCATAACAGTAGCCATGGTTGTACCAATGGTCATTAAAATAAAGCCGATCCAACCAGATCTTCTAGAGAATTTAATTAACTCTCCTGATGTACGACTTACACATGCAAATAAAAAACCAATAATAAAGAATGTTGTGAAGACAAGGCCTAATAACACACCATGTGCCGTAAGTAATTGGTAATACCCTATTCCAGCTGGTAGTTCTAATTGTCCACTTCGAACAAATGTCTGTAATAAACCTGCAAGCGCCCCAATAAATAAGGCAATAAATGCAATTGCTATATGAGATAAAATTAACTTCGAATCTTTAGGACTTACTCTTTCCGTTACGTTCATTTATTCCACCACCTTTATTTGCGCACTCATGACTTGGTGTCCATTTCCGCAATATTCATTACATAAAATTAAGAAATCCCCTGTCTCATCAAAGGTGTGTGTTAATTGATTTATATGTCCCGGTGTAATCATCATATTAACGGTTGTCCCCGCTATTTCAAAACCGTGAACGACATCCTTACTTGTTACGATGAATGTTACTTTTGCTCCTTTAGGAATTTCCACATCACTTGGTAAGAAAGCAAAAGCTTGAGAAACCATCACAAGTTCGTATTCATTTTCACCAACCTTATGTAAACCTGGGTCATTAAATGGAGTAATGTATCGACTTTTTCAGGATCAATCGTTTCATCTTCACTTGGAGGTGTATGTCCTTGCGCAAAAGCACTAATTCCTAATATAAATAGAAATATGACCAATGTTGTAATTCCAAACCCAAGCCAAATCTTTTCATACTTATACATATGCATCTTTTGTCATCCCCTCTCTACTCTATGTTCTTGTTACAAATAGATAATAAACACCTAACCACGATATAATAATCACAAGACCTACAAACAGTACAGAAATAAAAGCACCTTTTAATTCAGGTTCATTTTGACTTTCTACTTTCACTTGTCTTTGTGTTTCCTTTTGTGGAACTACTCCATTTGTCATACGTCATCCACCTTTCAAAACAAGATTGTACTACCAGTTTATAGCACTATGACCTAACTTAAATGTGATTATCATCACACAATCACCTAAATAAATGTGAAATAAATGTGAAAACTAGAAAGGCGGAAGCGCACGTTTAGCGACGAATGATAAGGAACGTCAACTAAGTGTAGTCACGTCCTGTGACAAACGTTGACGCTAGCCCGTCCTGGGCATCGCACGTCCTGTGGCTAACGTTGATGCTAAAAATAAAGCCTAAGCGTACAGGTAACGACAGAACAATTTTTCACAAAAAAAGCACCCTCATGTTGGATGCTTCATTTTAGTTGAATTTAGATTCTACAAATCTCAATAGGACAACCTTCACAATGGCATATTTTTTTTAACTCCTCTAGATCTAAAATCGTAATTTTTCCAGTATTCACTTCAATTAATCCATCTTCTTTCAATGTCTTTAACATTCTATTGACCGTTTCTCTTGTGGCACCGATCAAATTGGCTAATTCTAGATTCGTAAATTTCTTTTTAATAAAGACCTTGTTGTCTTTTTTTTCACCATAAGTATTCCCAATTCGAATAAGGGTAGAGGCAAGGGCACCGTTTTTCCCGTAAAACATTAAATCACGTAACTTCAATTGGGTAAAACGTTGCATATAGCCCATCCATTTCATAAATTCAACTGCCACATCACCATTTTGCCAAATTAACACTTCTAAATCTTGTTGCTGTATGACGCCAATCTCACAATCTTCAGCTGCAATTGCATTAAAAGACGTTAGTTTCTCTTCTGTATGGTCAAATTCACCAAATAAATCGCCAACACGAAAGACATAAAACGTGAGGTCTTTTCCGTCATCCGTCATTTTAGTTAAATTGACCGTTCCTTTTTTGACAAAATAGATTTTGTCTGCTTCGTCGCCTTCCCAATAAATATTAGAGCCTTGTTTAAATTCATGCTCATACATATAGTCCCCCAGTTTTTCCAAGGTACTAGTTGATAACAAGGTGGTATTTCTTGTATTTGAAGCTTTTTCACAAATCGGGCATATTTCCATAATTTATCCCTCTTTTTTAAAAATTAGTCGTTGTGATTAATGTAACAGATTAACAAATTTATATAAGCTATATTGACAACAAGACATAGAATAAAAGGAGGCGTTCCACATGCTTTCAGGCGTTATTATCGCTGATCGACCTCTTGACATAAATTTATTACTATCAGAAAATGCTAAAGGAAAAATAATTGATCTCTACATTGAAACCATGACCTCTATTTGCGATGAAATCATCATAGTATGCCCAAACCCCATGCAAATCGTTGGCCATGTACCTTCAAATGTACGCCTTATTACAGCTTACTATAAAAACGCCTCACCTTTAGGTAGTATTCATGCGGCATTAAGCTTATCCAAAAAGCCCTACGTTTGGTTAGTAAGAGCAAGTCAGAGCGAGCCTTCATGCGTCATTGCCTTAAACAAGCTTCAAAAATTGCAAGAAAAACAAGTCACACCGTCCATAAATAAAATTTCTTTTCCTATAGTATGGCCTGTAACTTTGAAGCATACGTTAGAAAACCATTTAAAAAAATATCAACGCTATATTCAATAGTTGCCTTATAAATACTTAACTACTGCTACAATAAGTAAAACCCAAGCCGCTAAGAAGGATATTCCTCCTATAGGTGTAATCGCTCCTAAAACCTTTATTTGTGTAACACTTAACACATATAAGCTTCCAGAAAACAAGATAATTCCGATAAACATCAGCCATCCTGCTGATGTTAAGGAAGTTACTTGTGAAACCTTACCACTTACAAGAGCGACGACAAACAAGCCCATTGCATGAAACATTTGATATTGAACAGCTTTTTCCCATGTGTTCAAATACTTATCTGGAATTTTCCCTTCAAGTCCATGTGCCCCAAATGCGCCTAATGCTACAGCTAAGAAGGCATTAATTGCTCCTAATATTAAAAAAAAGTTCATTCTCTTTATCCCCACTTTTTTATTTAATCTTACCGCAATATGATGTTAAATCCAATCCCTTCTCATATATTTACATCTATTCACTACCAAATATTTATTGAACATCGTTTACAAGATAGTGTACATTTGTTTAAAATGGAGAGAACTTTTTGTATTCTCAAAAAGGGGGATGACCTTTTTGAGATTTTATTTTTTAAAGATAAGAATGTATAAACTTTGTCCTTTATAAGAAGGTGCTAACATTGCTGTCTAGCTCCAGCGCCTAACCACTCGAGGTCATAAGTCACGTAGAACAAAAGATAAAGAACACCTTTCTTTTCTCCGCGCCTTATGCTTGTCGTGGCTGAGCAAGGCGCTTGCGCTTTTCTTATAGAATGCACTCATGTATAAACAATCTCTTATAGAGTAAAACAATATGGAGGTGGAAAAATTGATAGATATTTTACTAATTTTACTTTTGCAACTTGTTTTTGTTCCTATTTACACATTAAGGACCATTTTCCTTGTAAAAAACGTAACCATTCTTGCTGCACTTTTAGGTGTAGTAGAAATGCTCATCTATGTGTTCGGCCTTTCGCTTGTTTTTAGTGACGACGCAAGTGTCTTGTCTATGATTGTGTACGCAGTTGGGTTTGGCCTAGGAATTCCTTTAGGGACAAAAATCGAAGAAAAGTTAGCGATTGGCTATATCAATGTTACAATTAATACAATGGATCGAAACCAAGAACTTATCGACACCTTAAGGAGTAATGGCTTTGGTGTAACGATTTATGTTGGCGAAGGTCGAGATAGTAGTCGCATTAGGATGGATATCCTAACAAAAAGAAATAAGGAAAGTAAGTTAATCGATATGATCGAGCAGTTTGAACCGAGAGCCTTTATTATCTCCTATGAACCAAGAACCTTTAAAGGTGGCTTCATATTAGAACGTATGAAAAAATCAAATCGAGGGAAGGCAAAGAAAAAGAGCGAATAACATAGGAGGTAGCACCCTTTTGATTTGGGTTTTAGTTATTATTTATCTTATCATTTTCTTAATTACATGGTTAGTTGAAAAATTAATCAAGAAAAGATTTGACTTAAGCAAAAAAAGAAAATACAACAAACGATTTAGTAGGGAACAATTTTCTACTGAAATGAAGATATTAAGTATTTGGAGCATTTGTGTACTCCTTGCGAGCACGACCATCGATAGTATTAGCAGGAAACCGTTACTTCCCATTCCCATGTATTTATTAATTGCAATTTTCTTCAGTATACTCAGCACTTATCGAGGGTTAATGGTCAAAAAGCATGCGCCAAGTTCAAAAGAGTATTACCTTGATTTTGCAGCAGCTATTTGGGTTCCAATTGGAACCATCTTGTTAGCAACTACTACGCAATGGATTCTGGGCTAAGAACGAAATGGATTCCTCATCGAAGGAATCCATTTCCTTTAAAAATCAAATATAGAATCATTGCTTGAATTTTCGGATGGTGTCACAGTCTCTTTTGGCTTTGCTCCCATCATTTTGGCTAATTGTTGCTCACTTGAGGTGTGAACCTGCTCGGATTGACTATTTTCTAATATGACATTACATAACGACCGAATCGTCATGATATGAGATTGTATATCTTTTTCTGATTGTCTTGCTTTTGTTAACTCTTTCTCCATCTCATTTAAAATACTTGAAACGGATATGTTCATTTTTTTCACCTTCTTACTTCATTTTTAAGCATCCATTTCTAGTTTTTTGATGTCCTCTCTTTCACCAAAAACGAAAATTATATCCTTTTCCTTTAAAACAAGTTCAGCCGAAGGATTATGTAAGACTTTCTCTCCTTTTTGAACCGCTAAAATCGTAACTCCATATTGATCTCTTATTTTATTTTCAGCTATGCTCTTATTAATAAATGAACTCTGATGAGATAAAATAAGTTCCTCAATATCTAATTTTGTTCGATTGTTAACGAATATCGTTTCGACATATTCCGCACTTTTCGGTTTTAAGATCGACATGGCCATTCTTCTCCCGCTTATCGATGTCGGGTTAATTACCACGTCTGCTCCAGCTCTTTTGAGTTTGTTTTCAGATTCCAAATAAGCCGCTCTCGCCACAATATGGAGGTCTTGATTGAACTCTTTAGCTGATAAAGAAACAAAAACGTTATCTGCATCCGTCGGAAGTGTTGCAATTAAGCCTGTTGCCCGTTCAATACCTGCCCTAACTAACACTTCATTAATTCTAGCATCACCGTTCACATACAAAATGTCTTCATCCATTGTTTCCAAAACGTCTTGATTGTTTTCAATAACAACAACTGATTGATTTTCGATATGTAACTGATTATACACCTGTCTTCCAACTCGACCAAATCCACATACAATAATGTGACCTTGTAAATGCTCAATTTGACTCACCATTTTTTTTCTCCTTAATGACCGTGATAATTCCCCTTCCAATATGAGCGCTGTTACTGCTCCGATGGCGTAGGTAACAATTCCTATACCCATAGGAATAATAAACAAGGCAAAGATTTTCCCCGCTTCAGTTCGAGGGACGGCGTCACCATATCCTACAGTTAAAACCGTAATAGCTGTCAACCAAAGGGCATCAAAAGTCGAAATTCCTTCCGTCAAATAAAAACCTACTGTTCCAAATATGATGACCGAAAGCATACTTAACGTGGCGTACATCACATGCCGATACCGTTCAATCATAATGCTTCACTCCTCTGAGTACTTACCAGTCAATCGGTGTTTGTCCCGTCTCTTTCAAGTAAGCATTTGCTTTTGAAAATGGATGACTTCCAAAAAAACCACGGCTTGCTGATAACGGACTAGGATGGGGAGATTCTAGAACAAAATGTTTATCTTTATCGATCATTTCCTTTTTGTTTTGTGCATGCTTTCCCCAAAGAACAAAAACAACGGGGGAGTTCTTTTGATCTATTAACTTAATCACTTCATCCGTAAACCTTTCCCATCCTTTATTTCGGTGAGAATAAGGTTCTCCTTCTCTTACGGTTAAAACCGTATTTAATAAAAAGACTCCTTGCTCTGCCCAGTTCAATAAGCATCCATCCTTAGGAAAGGGGATTCCTAAATCATTTTCTCTCTCCTTGAAAATACTTCGTAATGAAGGAGGAAGCTTTATCCCTTTTTTCACAGAAAAGCTAAGACCATGAGCTTGATTCGGTTGATGGTAAGGATCCTGTCCTAAAATCACCACCTTTACCTTCTCGAGTGGGGTTGCTTTAAAAGCTGTAAAAACCTCATCCTTTTGAGGGTAAATCATTTCCGTTTCATATTCATGCTTAATAAAAGTCATTAATTCTTGATAATAGGGCTCTTCAAGTTGTCGTTTAAGGTGTTGAAACCAATCATTTTCTATTTCTAAAAACATAACAACGTGCTCCTTCCTCTACAACCATCATAAAGGATTTTGGACTCGGCGTCATTTCGAGAAAAAGTCTATTAAACCCAAAAAGCACAACCAAGTAACTCCTGTTACCAGTTAAAAAGATAAGCATTTTTTTCAGTTTATTGAATACTCTTTAAGGAAACCTATCTAAATATCAAAAATCTACCTTTACACTTGTTATTATATCCAATTATGCTATAGTATTGTAAGCAACCAATAAAATTAGGAATCTACTAGGGGAGCTCTGATTGCAAGAGCTGAGAGAAGAACGATGCAAGTTCTTTGACCCTTCGAACCTGATCTGGCTCATACCAGCGTAGGGAAGTAGTGGGGCTTTGTTTATCATGATGACAAAGCTACTATTACATACTTACTGAGAGGATGACGCCCTATGTCATTCTCTTTTTTTGACCCAGATATCCGATTCCAAAAATTAAGGAGGAATTTAGATGTCAAATTGGAGTTATCAATTTCCAAACAGTCAAAAGCAGTATAAAAAAGGAAGCAGAGAAGATATTCAAGTTCCCTTACGGACCATCAGCCAAGAAGATACAGACGGAAGCTTTGGCGTTTCAAAGAATCCACCCGTTGAAGTATATGATACAAGTGGACCATACAGTGATCCTCATTATTCAGTCGATATTGAAAAAGGATTACCTAATCTTCGTTCGAACTGGGTTTTGGAACGTGGAGACGTAGAATCCTATCAAGGACGCAAGATAAAGGCAGTAGACAATGGCTATCAAGAAGGGGATCCGCGTTTCAAACAAGAGACACCTTTTAAAATAAGGAAACCACTCCGAGCAAAAGAAGAACAATCCGTCACACAAATGGCTTATGCCAAAAGAGGAATCGTTACTCCTGAAATGGAATATGTCGCGATCAGAGAAAATATGGACCCTGAGTTCGTTCGAGAAGAAGTCGCCAAAGGAAAAGCCATTATCCCATCAAATATTAATCACCCAGAAAGTGAGCCAATGATTATTGGACGAAACTTTCACGTTAAAATAAATGCAAATATAGGGAATTCTGTTGTATCCTCCTCTATAGAAGAAGAAGTAGAGAAAATGACATGGGCAACGAGATGGGGCGCTGACACACTTATGGATTTATCTACAGGAAAGGATATCCATACCACAAGGGAATGGATCATTCGAAACTGCCCTGTTCCTGTAGGAACCGTTCCTATTTATCAAGCATTAGAGAAAGTAAACGGGATCGCCGAAGACTTAACATGGGACGTTTACCGTGATACGTTAATTGAACAAGCAGAACAGGGAGTCGATTACTTCACAATCCATGCAGGTGTCCTCCTTCGATACATTCCAATGACAGCAAAAAGAACGACAGGGATTGTATCAAGAGGGGGCTCGATTCTTGCCCAATGGTGTCTCGCTCATCACAAAGAAAATTTCATCTATACGCACTTTGAAGACATATGTAAAATCTTAAAGAAATACGATATCTCCGTTTCATTAGGGGATGGGCTCCGTCCTGGCTCCATCGCAGATGCCAATGATGAGGCTCAATTTGCTGAGTTGAGACGCTTGGAGAGCTGACCAAAATTGCCTGGAAGCACGATGTTCAAGTAATGATCGAAGGTCCTGGTCATGTTCCCATGCACCAAATCAAAGAAAATATGGATAAACAGTTAGAAATATGTGATGAAGCTCCGTTTTACACGTTAGGGCCGCTAACCACCGATATTGCGCCTGGTTATGATCATATTACATCAGCCATTGGTGCTGCTATGATTGGATGGTATGGAACAGCCATGCTCTGTTATGTGACGCCAAAGGAGCATTTAGGACTTCCGAACAAAGAGGATGTCAGAGAAGGAGTGGTTACCTATAAAATTGCTGCCCATGCTGCTGATTTAGCGAAAGGACATCCAGGGGCTCAAAAAAAGAGATAACGCCCTTTCAAAAGCCCGCTTTGAATTTAGATGGCATGATCAATTTAATTTGTCTCTTGATCCAGAAAAGGCCCGTGAGTATCATGATGAAACGTTACCAGCAGAAGGAGCAAAAACAGCCCACTTCTGTTCTATGTGTGGACCTAAATTTTGCTCTATGCGAATCTCTCATGACATCCGGGAGATGGCACAAAAAGATGATAAATCTGTAGAGGAAGTCATTGAAGAAGGGTACAAAGAAAAATCAAAGGAATTTGTTCAAGATGGCTCACGAATATACTACTGATGTAACTGAACTTCAGAAGCAAATTAAAGATCTTGAAAATGAAGTGAGTAGCCTAAAGAAAGAGATCTCCTCTATACAGCAGCAATGTCAGCATAGCTTTTTTGAAACACCGCATATGCGAAGGTGTTATAAGTGTATGAAAACAGAATCCCTTTACTATTAATGCTCACATAAGACTCTCGAGGTATTTCAACTCTTGAGTCTTTTTAAAAAAACCACTTTGTCGGGAGCAAATATGTCCATGGAAGGGTCATGATCGCAATCGTGATTGATACTCTTCTCCTAACCTTTATATCTGGAATAATGTGTTTGAATGTATATTTATGATTAAACCAATAGATAAAAAAGCTCGCAACGCCCATGGCAAAGACTATAATGACGACGGCGAGAGGATGACTGAATGGATCGTAGGAAATCGCCGAGGCTAGTTCGTAATAGTCAAAGAAAACCCCATCCAAAAAGGTTACAGCAAGCAATACCAACATTCCTATGAAATCCGATAAAAAGCCAAACAGCCAAACCTTTCCTATGCTGTTATTATAAAAATCCTTCACCCCAAAATACAGCTTTGATATTTTAAATAAATAAAAACAAACGAGAATAACGATCGAATCAATAAGGAAGTTTCCAATTAACGAAATAAAAATAACAGGTGGGGAAAATAATACGAGCCAAATCGGGAAAATGACATTATATAATTTAACCTCTTTCCATTTCATCTCTTGCTCTCTCCTTTAAAACTAAATAGTATATCAAGTTAACATATGTGTAATTTTACACTAAAGGTCACTTTATTTCAATGCTTTTCTGTAAAAATAGCCGCAAGGAGAAAATCACTGTCCATACTTATCTACTCAAAATACTAGAAAAATAGAAAAAGACGAACCCTTAAAAGAGTTCGCCTTCGTCTTGTTTATTTATGATTAATTTTCATATCCATCAGGATGATTTTGAAACCACTGCCATGCGCTCTCGATGATCGTTTCCATTTGTGCATATTTAGGGTTCCAACCAAGTTCCGAAATCGCTTTTTGTGAGGAGGCCACTAATTTAGCTGGGTCTCCTGCTCTTCTAGGTGCCACTTCAGCAGGTATTGGATGCCCAGTTACTTTTCTAGCCGCATCAATCACTTCTTTTACTGTAAAGCCATTGCCATTCCCTAAATTATAGGTCGCACTCTTACCGTCAAGACGTAGTTTTTTAATAGCTAATATATGAGCATTAGCTAAGTCTGTGACATGAATATAATCCCGAATACAAGTGCCATCATGTGTATCATAATCATCTCCATAAATCATGATCTTTTCCCGTTTTTCTAATGCCACTTGAAGAATGATAGGGATTAAATGTGTTTCTGGACGGTGATCTTCTCCTAAAATCCCCTTCATATGGGCTCCTGCAACATTAAAATAACGGAGGACCACATAGTGAATACCATAAGCATTTTCTGCCCATTTCAACATTTTTTCTACCGTCAGCTTTGTTTCCCCATATGGGTTTGTTGGTACTGTCGGGTCACTTTCCAAAATCGGAATATTTTTAGGTTCTCCATACGTTGCAGCCGTTGAAGAAAACACAATTTTCTTTACTCCAAATTCATTCATCACTTTTAATAACGAAAGGGCTCCTGTTACATTGTTATCATAATATTTAAATGGATTTTCTACACTTTCCCCTACGAGGGAATCTGCCGCAAAATGAATCACAGCTTCAATCGTATATTTCGAGAAAATTTCCTGTAAGAATGATTCATCTCTTAAATCACCTTGATGAAACTTTGCTTTTTCTAACACTGCTTGCTGATGACCTGTTTGTAAATTATCCACAATAATAACATCTTCGCCAAGATCTAAGAGCTCAGAAACGGCATGACTTCCGATATACCCTGCTCCACCACAAACTAAAATCGACATAATCTTTCCTCCTCTGCTTGCATCGTACTAATTTTCTTTTCATCTATTGAACGTTTTAATTTCTATAAGAGTACCCTCTTGAATACATATATCCTATCATTGCTAAACGTCAATCATATGTCAAATGCTCACAAGAAAAATCTATTGAGTGACAAACTACAATAAACCAAAAGGCCTATTTCGCAAAACTATCCTTCTATTAAATTGGTATATTTGACCCTTTACAAATCTTTTACATATTATGTACGATCAAATCATATACATTTAGAAAAATAAGGAACTTATATGACAAATATTATCTTCGTTTCATTTTAGGAGGAGAACTATTGAAGATTGTAAAAATAAGCTTATGTTTCATGCTTCTTTGTTTAGGATTTTTGGCTCCAATAGAAAACGTGTCTGCAAAGACGAATCAATTAATTATTATTAACAAAAGTACGAATCAACTTGCATTCTTTGAAGATGGTCAACTTGTTAAAACATTTTCTGTTGCAACAGGGAGAAATAATGGGGACTCCAAAACACCAGAGGGGATCTTCCCCATTGTGAATAAAATTAAAAACCGCCCTTATTATAAAGAAAATATTCCTGGCGGTGATCCTAGTAACCCTTTAGGAGATCGTTGGTTAGGATTACACGCTAACGGTACTCCTGGAACAACCTATGCCATTCACGGCAATGCCAATTCTAACTCCATTGGTACGTACGCGAGCGCAGGTTGTATAAGAATGCATAACGAGGAAATTCGCTGGCTCTTTGACAGAGTGAAAAAACAGACCGATGTCTATATCCTTCAATCTTCGAAAAGTTTCGCACTGATAGCTGCTGATTATGATTCTTCCCTTTATGCTTCCGTGGAAACAACAGCGGAAGAAACGAAGAAGGAAGAACAAGAAGAAGTCAAAAAACCAGATCCAGAACCTACGAAAGCTGAAGTTTTTTATGATCGTTTGTCTCAAAAGTATACAAAAGTCTTTGATTATATAGAGAGTTAACATAATTGACAGCGTCTATTTTTATTGATAGACGCTTTTTTTGTAACTACATGGCATTTACATAAGAAACACAAAACCGATAGCCCTTACTTTATCCACAACCTACTCCTAATTTCGACATATTCTTTACTTATCTACACCTATTCACAAGTTATTCTAAAGATAAGAACAAGTTATACACAGAACTTATCCACATATCAACAGTATTCATCCACAAATTGTGTGGGTATGTGTGTTCGCCACTATATATGATGATCACTATCCACAGGTTCAACTTCTACTTTTAGAGACAATCTCATACATTTAGAAAAAACGAAAATTTTTACTATTTATATTTTTCTATAAATTTCGTATGATAAAAACTAGTATACTTTTAATAATATTTTTCCACTTGGCAGTTTAGTTGTTATGCATTAAAATGAAATATTATTAATAATTATACGAAACAAAAAGAGAGGACGATGATATGAAAAACTTAACAACGAAAAACATACTTACTTTTCTAATACCTTCATTATTAGGTATATTCTTATTTATGGTTCCAATCCCACATGGAGAAACAACTAGAATTCCTATTGCTATTCTTGCAGGATTCATCCAAGAATTATTAAAAGGAACTATTCCAGCTATTATGACAGTTATTATTTTGATTTCTTTTTTAGGATCTATAGTTGTCAAGTTTATCAAAAAAACTGATTCTGTTCTGCTTAAAAACCACCCCTATTTTCTTAAACTTTTTGATGTAACGCCGTTTTGGTTTGTCGTTCGCCTTATTGCTGTTGTATTTGCCATCATGACGTTATATCAAGTTGGTCCTGAAGAGATTACGGCAGATTTTACTGGTGGACTAATATTAAATGAGTTA
Source organism: Bacillus carboniphilus (assembly GCF_020524035.2). Classification (NCBI taxonomy): domain Bacteria; kingdom Bacillati; phylum Bacillota; class Bacilli; order Caryophanales; family Bacillaceae; genus Bacillus; species Bacillus carboniphilus. The sequence continues at coordinate 2,553,984 of NZ_CP129013.1, forward strand.
TTACCCATTTTATTTAGTGTGTTTTTATTTGCAGGGATTTTATTACCATTACTTTTAAATTTCGGTCTATTGGAATTGTTCGGAACTCTTCTAAATCGTTTTATGAGACCCGTTTTCGGATTACCTGGACGTTCCTCCATCGATTCTTTAGCATCATGGCTAGGAGATGGAACCATCGGTGTTTTATTGACGAGCAAGCAGTATGAGGAAGGGTATTATACAAAACGAGAGGCTGCAACCATCGCCACTACCTTCTCCTTTGTCTCGATCACCTTTAGCATTGTAGTACTTGAAAAAGTAGGCTTAGAAGATATGTTTCTTCCTTACTACGGAACGATTGTCATTGCCGGACTGGTAGCTGCGATTATTGTTCCGCGTATTCCACCTTTATCTCGAAAGGCAAATACGTATGTTACAGAGAAACCACCAAGTGAAGATGCAGAAAAAATACCTCAAGGATATAATCCTTTTAGTTGGGGGTTTTGCCCAAGCTCTAAACACAGCAGAAAAAGCCAAAGGAATTAAAAGTTTTTTTAAAGATGGAACTAAAAATGTTTTAGACATGTGGTTAGGGGTAGCACCGATTGTTATGACACTCGGTACAATTGCTGTTGTTATAGCCGAATTCACACCATTTTTCGAATATATCGGAATGCCGTTTATTCCCTTATTGGAGCTAATGAATGTGCCCGAAGCAGCCAGAAGCTTCTAAAACAATGTTAGTAGGGTTTGCCGATATGTTTTTACCCGCTATTTTAAGTGAAGGTATTCAAAGTGATATGACTCGCTTTATTATTGCATGTTTATCGGTTACGCAGTTAATCTACATGTCTGAGGTTGGTGGATTACTGTTAGGCTCGAAATTACCTATTAACCTATTAGACTTGCTAATCATTTTTATTGAACGTACTATTGTCACTTTACCTATTATTGTCTTGATGGCTCATATCATTTTTTAATTATCAAACAGGGGCTACTTCATTTGAAGCAACCCCTGTTTTTTATTTGTATTTCCGAGACTTCCTGATTGTTTTTTTAATCTGCCTACTCCGTTCTTTTACTTGTTGTAAATAGGCCTTCTTATCTGCAAGGTAGACCATTTCTCTCTGCAATTTGAGATAACTCTCATACCGCTCACCCGATACAACACCCTCTTCTATCGCCTGCCTCACTGCACAGCCTGGTTCGTTTTGATGTTGACAGTCGTTAAACTTACACATAGAGGAAAGTTCAGAAATATCATCAAAAGCGGAATGGACAGAGGCCTCATCACCCCAAAGTTGTATTTCTCTCATTCCAGGTGTGTCCATGATTAGCCCGCTTTCTAAAAGAATCAGTTCACGATGAGTGGTCGTGTGTCTTCCTTTATGATCATCTTCACGTATATCTTGAACTTGTTGTTTTTCTTCCCCTGTCAACATGTTAACAATAGAAGATTTCCCAACACCTGATGACCCAATTAAGGATACAGTTTCTCCTTTTTGCATATAGTTTTGTAGATCATCAAACCCCTGCTTTGTCACACAGCTGACAAAAATAATCGGGACGCCAAAGGCAATAGCTTCAACATCCTGACGTTTATCTTCTAGATCATCAGCTAAATCTGCTTTATTTAAAACAATGACAGGATTCGCTCCACTTTCCCAAGCAAGGACTAAATAACGTTCAATTCTTCTAACGTTAAAGTCTTGGTTTAATGCTGACACTAAAAACACCGTATCCACATTTGCCGATATCACTTGTTCTTCTGTTGTATCCCCTGCAACTTTTCGAGAAAACTGACTCTTTCTTTGTAAGATTGCTTGAATCGTTGCCCTTTCTTCTCCTTCGTGCATCGATATAGCAACCCAATCTCCGACAACAGGAAACATACTTTTCGTCTCAGCTTGATAACGAAGCTTTCCAGAAACATTGCCAGTCACTTTTCCTTTTTCCGTCCATATTTCATACAGGTTTCGGTGTTGTGTTGCCACTCTCCCAACAGCTAAGCAATGTTGATCATTTAACTGTTTAAATTCTTGTTCTAACTGTTCATTCCATCCGATCGATTGTAAATTCAATTTGTAAGTTCCTCCTGTTTTTTTGAGGAACCCTACACTTTTATTAAACTGTAGTGAGAATTCCTCGATTTATTTTATTGGTTAACGTAATCAGCTTTTTTACACGCATAATACACCACTCCTTATATAATAGTAGATAGATTATATACCATTTTTCCATTAAATACAATATTTTATTATAACAAATATATTTCAACAAAAAACGATATTTATGAACACATTTTTTTGTGAGGCTCGTCTAATTGGATGAAATGGGGGTGACGACATTGATTCAAACCGATGTGAACAATGTTAATTACGAAGACATATTATACGAACTCGTCCTAGATTATTCAGACGAGTTAAAAAGAATTGCATACTTATACGTTAATATCCATGTAGAAGCGGACGACATCGTCCAAGAAGTCTTTATTAGTTGTTATAAAAATCTTTCGAAGTTTCGTAGTGATGCAAGCTATAAAACGTGGCTCATTCGCATCACAATCAATAAGTGTAAAGATTATCGTCGTAAATGGCATGTGAAGAACATCATAAACAAGTCTGAAATTGAGATAAATGATGTAGAAAAATCGAGCGACGATCTAATCATTGAACAAGAGAATAACAATGAAATGATTAAACAATTATCCTTATTACCACCGAAGTATAAAGATGTGTTAATTCTTCACTATTATCAAGAGATGACCATGGAAGAAATAAGTACGGTCCTTAAACTTAATATAAACACCGTAAAATCAAGAATTTACCGAGGAAAGGATCGTTTGAAAGATCAGTTAGAAAGGAGGAATATTATACTATGAAAAACTTTGATGAACAAATCAAAAAAGCCATTCATAAATCATTAAATGACCAAAAAATCCAATATACTAGTGCTGAAAAACAAAACCTGGCGGTGAAAGCAACACAAGGTCGTCCCAGTTATATGAAAACGATTCAATATTCTTTTGCTACCGTGATGGCAATTGCTATTATGTTAATTTTCGCTATACCGTTTGTTCAAGATGTAATTATATCCTCTAACAATCAAGCGGACGAACCGGATACACCTCTTGTTGAGGAGGAAGAAATAAAATCACCTACAAAAGAGATATTTATAGATTTAGTGACGAAACATAACGAGAAAGTAGAAGAACTGAATAAAAAAGCAAACGAAACCACGCAAATGTACGATGGTTATGAAAATTTAGAAGATCTTTATAAAGAATTTTCAACTATTGAAACACGTTCGATTTTTAATAAGTTAATAGCAAGTTCTATAAAACAAACAGAAGAAGTGCTAGTAAAAGAGGATGATTTAATTAGCATATATCCTTCACCAGAGGAGTATACAGGTACAATTAACAAGGTATCAGAGGAACAATACGAGTTTACTTACTATACAAACGAGAATACTGAAGAACCATCTAAGGTTTCTATTGTTTATAAGGATGAGCGATGGATGCTTAGTGGTTATGAGTATCCGAAAATTGAAGAGATAGTAGAAAAAGGTATCCCTAATGAGATAGAGGAACAGACAAAAAATCCGGACGAGAACACTACTATTGAGGAAGAACCACAAGAAAAGCAAGATAATGAAGATGAAAAAGATATTCCAGTAGTAGAAAAAACAGATAAACATGAAGTCGAATTTTTGGACCCTTCGATCACTCGAACGGAGGAAGGATACAATCGTTATTTAAACTATTTACAAGGGAATCTTAGGAGTGGAATGACACAAGATGAAGTAAAATCTATATTAGGTGACCAATACCAAACGGCACAAAGCATGGTAAATCATTCAACTGTAAATGAATATTGGAGTTATGATATTGGAGGAGAACAAGGCTATTCATTCCATTCTAAATATGAAGATGAAATGGATGTTGAGGGTATCGTTAGTGGAAAAGTAATGATGATCGTGAATGTATTCTTTAAACATGATGAAAATGGACAAATTGTAACACAATTAATAAATATTAATGTAAAAGATGGAGAATCATCAAAAGAAATAAAAATATATTAACTCAAAGGAGCTTGTTGAGTTCCCCGCTCAACAAGCTTTTTAATCTTTATCCCCCTACAACCTCCATCTTTTCTCTAATTGGTGTCCTTTCTTTCGCTTTTGGCACTTTCTTTGGGTAACCAATATGTAAAACCCCTACGATTTTTTCATCCTCTGCTAACCCGATGGAATCACAAAATTCAGGATCATAAATATAAGGATTTGTCTTCCATACCATCCCAAGCCCTTGCTCCCAAGCAAGCAGTTGAAAGTTTTGAATAAAGGCAGCTGTCGCTAAAAAGTCTTCTTCCCAAACCTTTTGAGTATCCTGCTTCTTCATGTAGATTAATAGATGAGCTGGCGTATTCAAGAAGAAATCATCCATCACCTTTTTATATTTAATCAATTGCTCTTCCGTATATTCCTTTGTAATTCCGATGCGTTGATAACTTTTAACAATTTCATTTAATAAGGTTTGCTTAGCCCCTTCAACAAACAATTTAAACTGCCATGGCTCGCGATGGCCATGATTAGGTGCCCAAGCCGCTTGATCTAATAAGTTAATTAATGAATCCATATCGATAGGCTGTGATGTAAAGTCTCTCACAGTACGTCTTTCTTTAATGATATTTGCTAATTGTGTCATGTGTCCCCTCCACCATCTATATCTTGATATTGATAATCATTATCATATTACTTCTATCTTAGTTGATCCTCCGATTTTTCTCAACCTTTTTATCAAGTAGAAGTTCCAAATTAGAAAGAAAAGCATAGGGTAACCTTTTTACAAAGTCCATCTATATTTTACATTTAAATCAGAAGGTCCTCTATTTGTTTTAAATTCCCACTATAATAGCTATTGACAGCTTTCTATTCGAATAATAAAATGAACTAGAAAACGTTTTCATTGTTAATATATGAGTTTATTAAACAATTTTACTGACCACATCATTACCTTTTTATGTTTCGTTATAAGTAACCATGTATCTTTAATAACGTAGCACTTTTCTTTCCATTAAAACGAAAACGCTTTCGTTCCCTTATCCAGAAGAACAATCTTCCCTACTTGTATGTCGGCATCCCATTTATTTATCGACTCATCTTTTATCTTACTATTGAAGGTACTTTAACGTGGTAAGGAAAACGACAACAAGGTATGGTAGAAAGGGTTATTCAGCAATAATAACCTCACTAGTCATTTTTTCGAAAGCGGTTTCTGTATTTTTGTTAGCTCTATTATCTTAAACATATTTGAAACAAATACCAAGGAGGGTGAAACATGTCACGAAAAAGAAATATACTTAATAGATTTATAGCTTTAAGTCTTTGTTTCTTACTAATTATCCCTAGCTTTTCTATGTCAATTCAGGCTGAAGCTGCTGATCAAGTAACAACAAATTTAGCTTTAAACAAAACGGTAGTTACTTCTGGTTTTGAACCAGGGAATGATCCAGAGAAAGCTGTTGATGGAGACGCAGGTACAAGGTGGTCTTCAGGATTTACGGATGATGAATGGATCTATGTCGATCTTGGAGAATCTATGGTGGTAGACAGTGTCTCACTAAACTGGGAAGCTGCTTATGGGAAATCCTATAAAATTCAAGTATCTGAAGATGGAAATGAATGGACTGATGTTTACTCAACCGAAGACGGTGATGGGGAAATTGATGAAATTCATTTCGATCGTACATCAGCTAGATATGTGAAGATGCTTGGTGTTAAACGCGCAACAGTTTATGGCTACTCTTTATATGAATTTGAAGTGTATAACTCAGATAATGATGAAACTGTTAATGATGACGAATCAAATGAAGAAGAAGATTCTAATGATGAACAGTCAAGTGATGAAGAAGCTAATGATGATGTAGTGAACAATGAATCAGATTATAGCGATTGGACGCTATATTGGAATGATGAGTTTGATGGTGATGAAGTAGACCCCTCAAAGTGGAAATACGAAACAGGGAACTGGATCGTAGATGAAGACGGAAATGGTGTTGCAGCCGGTTGGGGAAACCAAGAGCACCAATACTATACTGACTCATCTGAGAACGTTACTGTAAAAGACGGAGAATTACTGTTAACTGCAAAAGAAGAACAAGTAAGCGACCAATTCGGTACGTATCAGTATACGTCAGGTAAACTTGTAACCAATGATATTTTCAGTAAAAAATATGGTAAATTTGAAGCTAGAATGAAGCTCCCTGAAGGTCAAGGGTTATGGCCAGCTTTTTGGATGATGCCGGATGATGATGTCTATGGAGAATGGGCATCTTCTGGAGAAATTGACATTATGGAAGCTGGTGGAAGTCATTCAGATAAAATAGGTGGAACCATTCACTATGGTGAAAATTGGCCAAACAACCTAGCTACAGGGGCGGATTATGAGTTCCCTGAAGGACAAAGCATTACAGATTATCACGTTTACAGCATTGAATGGGAGCCAGGCGAAATTCGCTGGTATGTCGATGGAAACTTGTATCAAACACTTAATAACTGGTATTCACAAGGAGAACATCAAGCAGATAACTATTCTTATCCTGCTCCTTTCGACCAAGAATTTTATATGATTTTGAATTTAGCTGTTGGTGGCTGGTATGATGGTGATCCTGATGGAAACACAGAATTCCCAGCACAAGTAGCCGTTGATTATGTGCGTGTGTACGAGCTTACAGGTAGAGATTACCGCGAAGTAACAGAGCCGGAATTCGAACCACAAGAGCTTCCTGAAGACGCAAAAGTCGCCTTAGAAGATGGAAATCTCGTCTATAACAATAACTACGATGGAACGAATGTAGGAGATATAGATTACGACACTCTATACAAAAACATTTACACGGATGGAATAGATGGCGTTGATAACACCAAGTTTTGGTACTTCCTAGAAGGTCCTGATTTCGGTGGAGACAGTACATTTTCTATCGACACGATTGAGGATACAAATTACGCCAAAGTAGACATTAATCGTGTCGGCGGACAAGCTTATGCTATTCAGATGATTCAAGATGTTTCTCTAGCGAAAGGAAATTACTACAAGTTGAGCTTTGATGCGAAAGCTTCAGGTAAGCGAGATCTCTCCATTAACATTGGTGGAGATGGAACGGATGAAGATGGTGGCTGGGTTTCTTATGAAAAAGAAACATTCCAATTAACGGATGAGTTTGAAAGCTATGAATTAACGTTCCAGATGTCTAATGATACAGATTTAGACTCGCGTCTAGAATTTAATCTAGGGCTTTACCCTGAATCGGTTTGGTTAGGAAATGTTCGTGTTGAAGCTGTTGAAAAACCTGTAATAGATGAAAACGCCTCTAAAACTCCTTTAGGAAATGGCAACCTCATCTATAACGGAACCTTTGATCAAGGAGATATGGATCGACTAACCTATTGGAATTTAGAAGTTGATAACGATGCAGAAGCAAGCTATCAAGTTGATGAAGATACTCGAGACCTCCAAGTCGCAATTGAAAACGGTGGAAGTAACGCATCTAGTGTACAAGTAAATCAACAAGGTCTTCAATTAGATGCTTACCAAGAGTATACTCTATACTTTGATGCTAAAGCATCAGAGAGCAGAAATATGGATGTTACTATCGTGAATGAAGATGGGACAGAGTCCTATGCTTCAGAGTCATTTACTTTGAATAAAGGAACAGACCAATACAGATATTCGTTTGCTATGCCTGAAACATCCGATCCAATGGGACAACTACAATTTAATGTTGGCGGACAAGATGGGGAAGTTTTTATCGATAATGTGCAGATGTACAAACTAGCACCAGATATGAGCTACTTATTCCGTGAAGGTTTTGAAGAAACAGAAGGTATAACTGGGACGTTAAATGCCCTAGAAAATACGAGCGTAAGCATTTCATCGGATGCAAAAGATGGATCTAGAGCGATTGCTTTTAATCATGAATCGGGTTCATGGGGTGGATTTTACGTTCCACTTAGCAAAAAAATTGATGTTAGTCAATATGGGGAGTTAGTATTGAGCGTTAAAAACCCAGATGACGTCGATTTTCTTGCGATCAAACCAGAAGGAAACGGAACGGAACCACTTAAAGACGTTAATTTATTTGACTACACACCTGTAACAGATGGTGAATGGGAAACATATACGATCCCATTAGATGAATTTATTGGTGTAGATTTTACACAGCTTGACTACTTTGGATTGTGGAATCCACAAAAAGAAGGAAAATATATCGACAGCCAAATTATGATCGATGAACTCTATTTTAAGGGTGAACCAGCTGAAATTGTTGGCGGTTTTGACAAAATGACCTTTGATTCTACAGATGACGTTTGGTCAAAATGGGACGGAGATTATAACTCTGGTTATGGTTCAAGTACCATATCTGTAGTAGAAGGAGAGCTTATCGCAGATGTGACAGCGGTTGGTACCAAAAGCTATGCTCCACAAATTTATTTTGAAGGTTTTACTTTAAGAAGAAGGCAAGACATATACAGTAAGCTTTGATGTCAAGGCAGACGATGCAAGAGCGATTAATTTAAACATCGGAAAATCGTTAACTCAAGACCCTTGGTTCGTACCATATATGGACACAAAAACGATTGATGTGACAAAGAATTATCAAACAGTTACTCATACGTTTACTGTCGAAGAAGAGACAAACAAGTATCTCAAAATGGTATTTGAACTTGGAACGATTAATGACCAAAGCATCCCAACAAAGCTTTACTTCGATAATATTGAACTGTCAGAAGAAATAGAAGATACAGACCCTCCTGTTGTTGATACAGAAAAGCCTGTTATTGAACTAAACGATTTAAAACAAGACAGCACGTTCAATTCAAAAGAAATAGCTGTAAAAGGACATGTCACTGAGAATACTGCTTTAGAGTAAATAACCGTTAACGGAGATTCAGTTGACTTTTCATTAAACGAAGAAACCGGAAAATACGAATTCTCAACAAAAATCACATTCGAAAATGACGGTAAACAAGTGATTGTGGTAACAGCAAAAGATAAACATGGTAACGAGTCCGAACTTTCAAGAGAAGTATATATAGATACACAAGGACCAGAACTTGAAATTAGCGCAACAGAATCTGTTGATTACGAAGTAACAGAGACAGAACTAGAGATTAAGGTAAAAGACAACTTCTCTTATTTCAGCATTTACGAAGGTGACCATGAAGTGAAAACAACGGAAATGGATTCACCAGAAGATGTACTTGAAGCAGGAGAAGAATCAGTAAAACATAGCGTTTCCTTAGAACCTGGAAACAATACGTTTACCGTAACCGTAACCGACTTAGGTGGAAATACAGTTACTCAAAGTATCACTATTGATCGTGCCCTAGGTGAAGATGACGAGCCAATTACCGATGAAGAAGATCCAGTTGTTGAACTACAAATCGATCGCATTAAAGGGGCAGACCGTTTTGAAACATCTGTAGAGATCAGTAAAGACGGATGGGATACATCTGATATTGTCCTTTTAGCTCGTGGAGACAACTACGCAGATGCACTTGCAGGTGTTCCTTTATCCCATAAGCTTGATGCACCTTTATTGTTAACTGAATCAGATTCACTTACTGACGTAACAATGGATGAAATCAGTAGGCTAAACGCTTCAAAAGTAATTATTCTAGGTGGAGAAGTCGCCATTAGTGAAGATGTTAAAGCATCATTAAAAGATATGGGCATAAGTGTAGAACGTATCGCTGGCCAAGACCGCTATGAAACAGCACAAAAGATTGCTGAAGTAATACTCCAAACGGAGCAGAAACAGCAGTAGTAGTAAATGGTCAAAACTTCCCTGATGCCTTATCAGTCGCTTCCTATGCTGCGAAGCACGGTTATCCAATCTTATTAACAGAAGCAGATGAATTAGCAGATGCTACGAAAGACGCATTAATAGAGCTTAAAGTGAAAAACACTTATGTTATTGGTGGAAAGAAAGTAGTAACAGCTGATGTCATGGCCCAGTTACCTGAAGCTACTAGATTAGCTGGGGATGATCGCTACCAAACGTCAATAGCCGTTTCCAACCATTTTGATGAAGGAGCAGACCATCAGTACATTGCAACAGGTGAAAAATTCGCTGATGCGTTAACTGGTGCCGCTCTTGCAGCAAAAAATGGTACAGGAGTGTTATTAGTAGGGACATCTGTCCATGAAGAATTACAAGACTTTCTTACTGAAAAACAACCAAACCTTTTAACCATATTTGGTGGAACAGTAGCTGTTTCAGAAGATGTTGAAGGTAAGCTTCACTCTTTGTTTAAATAATTGAGTGAAAAAATTGAAGCAAAAGAGACTATCTACTCAAAGATAGTCTCTTTTGCTTCACTTCATCCATCTCTATTTCTTAAATCATGAGAAACCTTTCAAAATCTTTTACAAAAGGTTTTTTGCTAATTTTTTTGCAATCTTGTCAATTTTCTCTTTCATATAATCATCCTCTATTTGCTCCATATAAACACTTTTAACTACTTGTCGTTTTTTCATCTGATAATATTCCCATAATGCCGTTTTTAACGTTAAGTCTTTCTCCATTAAAAATTGTGGATCAACGATGAGTTTAATCATTTGATAATCTTGTTCTAACCATAGCTCTACGTTTCCATCATAGAAAAATCCCTTTTTTTGCCCATCTCTATAAAATACTAAAAGGTTTTTTTCTCGTTTTTGAAGCGCCTCTTCTAGTTGCTCGTATTTTTCAGGATATAGTGAACGGACATCACTTACTAACTTTTCGGAAACGTATAAGACGATATTAATCGTTTCGTTCAATGATTCTTGGAACGAAATCGCCATGTTTTGAAGCTCCAATTCTTCTTTTTCAGAAACTTTATTTATATAGGCTAAATATTGATCAATTATTTTTAATATAATGTTATCCTTTGACGAAAAATACTTATAGACCGTCGCTTTACTCAAATCCATAATTTGAGCAATTTGATCAGAAGTAATCGATTGTAGTCCTCTCTCTCTCGTTATAGGAATTAGCTTTTGAATATATTGTTCTTTTTTCTGTTCGTTCATACATGAACACTTCCTGTCTCGGTTTACTCATACCTTATTATACTAGAATTTCATCCAAAAAACTAACTAAACTATTTTAGTTGTTTTTGGTTTACTAAGTTTATATCTTATGTTACACTCTAATCAATCGAAAAAAAGAATGAAGGTGGCGAATAGAATGAAAAAAATCAAACTAGGATCACAAGGGTTAGAAGTGTCGAAAATGGGCTTAGGCTGTATGGGAATGTCTGAGTTTTACGGTAAAACAGACGAAACAGAGTCCATCCAAACCATTCATAGAGCCATCGAATTAGGTGTCACCTTTTTTGATACAGCGGACAGCTATGGTTACGATGAAGATGGAATGGGAGTCAATGAAAAGCTTGTTGGTAAAGCGCTACTCCTTTTCGCTCTCAAGTTCAGATCGCGACGAAGTTTGGTCCTGTTCGCAATAAGACACAAATGTTAGGCCTTAATGGCTCTCCTGAATATGTAAAAGAAGCTTGTGAAGCAAGCCTTAAAAGACTCAATGTCGATACGATTGATTTATATTACTTACATCGCGTAGATCCAAACACACCGATTGAAGAAACCGTTGCTGCCATGGGTGAGCTAGTAAAGGAAGGTAAAGTAAAATATATTGGTTTATCAGAAGTAACATCTGAACAAATTAAAAAAAGCACACTCCGTTCACCCGATTACCGCCATCCAAACTGAATATTCCATTTGGTCTAGAGATGTTGAAACGGATGTTTTAAAAACCATCAATGGATTAGGAATTGGATTTGTGCCTTATAGTCCTCTAGGACGTGGTTTTTTAACAGGAAAACTAAAGAGCAGACAACAATTAAGCAAAAACGATTGGCGTTTAAACAACCCTAGATTCACAGATGAAGCGTTTAATCACAACTTAAAAATAGTGGAAGGAATTGAAACACTAGCAACGCAAAAAGGCGTCACTTCTGCTCAAATTGCTTTAGCTTGGGTTTGTGCACAAGGGGAAAATATCGCACCCATCCCTGGAACAAAAAGAATGAAATATTTAGAGCAAAATGTTGCTTCTTTAAATGTAGAGCTAACAAAAGAGGACTTACATTTTATTAATGAACTTGCCCCAGTTGGGAGTACGTTTGGAGAAAGATATTAAGTAGTCAATTAAAAACCTTAGAAAAGAGATGAAATAACCATGACATTTAAATCTACTAAAAACTCTCACATTGCTCAATCACTTGCCCATCGTTGGTATGTTATTTATGAAAGTGAAATCACAGACAAAATGATCGAAAATCAAATAGACATTCTTTCTCCAAATGTAAAAATTTCTTCTCCTAATGGGGTCGCAACTAATGCGGACGAATTTATTGCAAGCTTACATCGTTTACCAAAGAACAACAGGCACTCCCATCACATGAAGTCCTTTTCTTTCAATGAAATAAGCGAAAATGAGGGCGAATTAGCTATAGACATTGTTTATCAAAATGAAAATGAAACAGGTGATTTAAATGCCTTTAAGATTCATTATGACAACAAGATAAGCTTTAATGGAGAAAACTGGACTTTTAATGAAATCAATATTAACATTGTTGAACCCGTTGAGATTACTTCTTTTGAAAGTGCTCATCACTACAATCGAGTAAACAGTTTTGCGCATTACTATCTCTATTTAATGGAACAACTAAACGGGAATGCCGAACCATATAAAGAACTGTTTTCAACTGAAGGGTTTGAATTTGTCTTCTCTCCTAACCCACCGATAACAAGCTTTGAAGGGTTTGCAGATTGGTATATGGCAATCCCTAATCGGATTAAAAAGAGTAGCCACCGTATAGAGAATATTGATATTAAGGTCGAAAATGACAACCTGTATAAAGTATCAATCGACATGCATTGGGACAGTGTAACGACTGATGATCAACAAATGGCTTTAGACACACGACAAGAATGCATCTTAGAAGAAACAGGCGATAGATTCCCTAAGATTAAAGAAATTAAAGTGGTACCAGCGGACCAATAAGACCATTACACCCTTTTAAGGACCCAAATCTACATTGGGGTCCTTTTTCTTATGTCAACTATCGCATAGCCCCTTACGATTTGTTACACCTGTATGCTTAAGGTATAATTAAATAACTAATGACAAGGAGTTGTGAATATGATTGCGAAGATGGCAGTAGATGATTTGTTTAATCAACAAAAAATCTAGGGGGTGTTCCTCCAGCTGCACCCCTTACTAAAGGGAGAGTTAAATGAAACAGTTTTTCAATCACTTTCTAACAGGTCGTACCATTCTTTTAAAACAAATGGAGCAGCACCACCTTGAACAATTTGCTCAATTCGAAAATGAAACAGGAGCTTTACTTCTTGCGAATGATGATATACCATTTCCAACAAAGATTGAAGATACAGCTACTTTTTTCAATAATATCAGTAGCAAAAAAGAAGAATTTATTTTCGGTATATTCGATAAGGAGTCCAATGAGCTTATAGGCTCATGCGGTGTTTTCGCAATTAATTGGAAAAATAGCACTTGTTATGTTGGTATTTCTATCGGAAGCCAATGGCAAAACAAAGGTTTTGGCACTGATACAATGAACACTTTAATATCGTTTATATTTCATTACATCAACATTAATAAAATTAAACTACAAGTGTTTAGTTTCAATTCTAGTGCCATTCGTTCTTACGAGAAGTGTTCCTTTAAAAAAGAAGGCATTTTACGCAATGAAATATTTAGGTTTGGAACATTTCATGATGTCTATTTGTATGGTCTTTTAAGAGAAGAGTGGAACGAAGGGCAAATAATATAAAAAAAAAGCATTAACCTAGTTTTTAATAGGTTAATGTTTTTACTTACTCTGGTCATCTCTCATCAAAAAAATTGATGATTACGTCAATCAATTCCTTTGGATGATCAAACATCATGGCATGAGACGTTCCAGGTATAACAACAGTGCTACTATTTTTAAGGTTAGGCTCAACACTTTTAATAAACTGTAATTTTTTATTAAGATCGCCTTCTTTTTCTGCTGGCAAGAATAACACACGACATTGAATGTTATTATAAAATTCACTTATTCTCGTATCGTAAAGATCCTCAGCTATTTCTCTTAAATTTTCTTTCTTGGATGTGAACGTTACTTTTCCATTCTCTAGTTTCCTAGGCTCATAATCTACCAATACCCTTTCACGTTCTTTATTCCAAGGAAGCCAAGTTTCCTTCATAAACTGTATTAATTCTTGTTTTGACTCAAATTCTTGTTCTGGAACAGAAAAATATTCTAAATGTTCTTCTTTCGTTTTATCTGGATCAATTTCAACTAAGGCACCTTCAGAATTTACTAAAGAAAGGACCCTCTCTGGATATATTGAAGCAAATTTAGTTCCAACGTAACAACCGAGTGAGCTTCCTACAATATTTACCTTCTTTATACCAAGAGTATCTAACACCGTTCGAACATCTTCAGCTAAGGTGACAAGTTGATAGCCTGTTTCGGGTTGATCAGATTTCCCATGTCCTCGTAAGTCGATCGCGATTACATGATATTTTTCTATAAAGCTTGGAATGATTCCCCTCCAAATGGCAGAGCTTCCTCCCATATAGTGAAGAAACACCAATGGTTCACCTTTTTGGCTATATTCATAAACTTGAATTCCTATTCCATTTGAATCTATCATATGTTCTTTCATTTACTATAACCTCCTATTATTTTCGTGACTTCCACTATAGCTTATCGTATGATGGTGACAAATCACGTCACTAATAGGAGAGACTTTTATGTCTAGAACGGCAAGACTACTTGAACTATTAATTTCCTTAAATACTAAACATCGATTTACAGTTCAAGAATTAGCGGATGAGTTTTTGGTATCACGAAGAACGATGCTTAGAGACTTACAATTATTAAGTGAAATGGGAGTTCCGCTTTTTTCTTCACCAGGACCGAATGGTGGGTATACTCTTATAAGGGAACAGAAACTTCCACCCATATCATTAACAGTAGAAGAAGCTACAGGCCTGCTTTTATCATATGAAATTCTAGAACAACATGATGGACCTTTCCAATCTGAAAATATGTCTACCCTTACGAAAATACGTGCAACCATGTCAGTCGAAATGCTTCAAAATGTGGCACAATTAAAGGAGAGATTAGCTATCGACTCTCCTCCAAGAAGCTTTAAAAATCATTATTTAAAGGAGCTATTGAACGCGTCACTAGAAAAGAAACATCAAGAAATAGAATATGATTCTCGCTCAGGACTTTCCGTTCGTATCATTTTTCCTTTTGGACTTTTTATTTCTAATGGATTATGGTACTGTCTAGCGTTTTGTTATAAACGAAAAAGTAATGTAACGTTTCGAGTTGATCGAATTATCTCCATTAAAGAGATTGAAAAGTTCATTGGCCCAAGTCCTAAAGATGTAACCGTTGACAAGTGGTTAAAACAAACACATGAAACTTCAAGGAAATTACGAATAAAAGCACAATTAACAAAGTTAGGGTGTAAAATTCTAGACCCTCATCCTATAGGAGAATGGATTCAAGTTTCTTCTGATGGGAGTGGCATAATTGAAGAAAAGATTAAAGAAGAAGATATTCCTTTTGTAGGTAGAATGTTTCTTAGTCTTGGTAGTGAAATAGTGATTGAGGAGCCTGTTGAATTAATTGATTTTATTAAAAGAGAGGCTATCAAACTGATTCAATATTATTCGAAAGAGCACTGAGCATCTACTTTTGTGAGAAGCAAGAAGACATTGAAAAGCCAAGAATGTTGATATAACATCATTCTTGGCACTCACTATTCGTACAAGTTAGTTTTCCCCATTAACTTCTATCCACTTCTTCTGTAAAGAGGCTAATGTCAATTGTTCAGAAGACTTGATCCACCATCGTGCTCTTTGTAAATACTCGGCTTGTCCGATTCCAACTGAAAACATAGGTGTAGCCAATATTCCTTCGAGGCCCGCCTCACCATCTTCAATTGCCACACAAGATTCATAGGGAACGTTAAGTCGATCCGCCGCTGTTAAAAAGATTTCTGGGTCAGGTTTCCCTTTGATCAACGTCTTTGGATCAACTATAACATCAAAGTATGAGTCCAAGTTAAGCTTGTCTAACACGAATTTTGCATTCGAGCTTGATGAGGCAAGTCCCGTCTTAAGATTCGCCTCTTTCACTTCTTGTAAAAATTCTTTTATGCCAGGCAAAAGATAAGTTTCGTCTAGTTTCTCTAACCATTCTAGGTAATACGCATTTCTTTTTTCTCCTAAAGTAACAAGCTCTTCATGAGAATAATGTTTACCTGATCTTTTCACTAGCTCTTCCATTAAAGAAAGTCGCGAGCGACCTTGAAAATATAAATTGTCTTCCTCTGTAAATGGAACATTTAGTTCATCTGCCACTCTTTTCGTGGAATGATAGTAAAATTGAATTGTATCCACAATCACTCCATCTAAATCAAAAATAACGGCTTTCATTATGATATCAGTTTCACTTTCAACTTTTGTAGCATATCTTCCGTCATGGCTTCTAAATCGTATTTCGCTCTAAATCCCCACTCTTGCTTCGCTGCGGATGCATCAATCGCATTTGGCCAGCTCTCAGCAATTTGTTGCCTAACAGGATCTACTTTATAACGAAGAGTAAAATCTGGAATAAACCGTTGGATTGATTGTCCAATCATTTCAGGTGATACACTCATCGCCGAAACATTAAAGGCATTACGATGTATTAGTTTACTTGAGTCTGCTTCCATGAGATCAATAATTGATTTGACCGCATCAGGCATATACATCATATCCATAAAGGTACCACGGTCAATAAATGATTCATAATGACCCTTCATCACAGCTTGATAATAAATATCTACAGCATAATCTGTCGTACCGCCACCAGGTAATGTTTCATAAGAGATCAGCCCTGGAAAGCGCAATCCTCTCGTATCTACGTTAAATTTGTGAAAGTAATAATCACTTAATAATTCTCCAGATACTTTATTCACTCCATACATGGTCGTTGGTCTTTGGATTGTATCTTGGGGCGTTTGATCCTTTGGTGTACTAGGGCCAAAAGCACCGATGGAACTAGGCGTAAAAAATTGTAGGTTCAACTGCCTTGCTATTTCTAGTGCATTGACTAATCCCCCCATATTTAAATTCCATGCTAGGAGAGGTTTTTGTTCAGCCGTTGCTGATAACAAAGCCGCTAAATGAATGATCGTGTCCACTTGATGCTTTTTAGCTAAATCATGCATCCTTTCTCCATCTGTTACATCGAGTAATTCAAACGGACCCGATGTCACTACCTTACTTCCATTATCGCGAATATCTGTTGCAATTATGTTTTCTTCTCCATAGATACCTCTCATTTCCATGACAAGCTCTGATCCTATTTGCCCAAGAGCCCCTGTCACTAACACTTTCTTCATATCTTCATTCCTCCATCAGTCAAAACTTTGATGACATTGAATATGAAAAGCGACCATTATTAAGCCGCTTTTCTCTGTTGTTTAAATGACGTCTAATTCCTTCCCCACTTTCTCATAGATCTTCAAGGCTTCATCAAGCATTTCTTTACTATGAGCGGCTGTCGGCATATTTCTTACTCTTCCTGTTCCTCTAGGGACCGTTGGAAAAACGATAGATTTCGCATAGACTCCTTCTTCATTCAGCCTTTTACTGAACGTTTGAGTCTTCACTTCATCCCCAATAATACAAGGAGTAATCGGCGTTTCACTATGGCCAATATTAAAACCAAGTTTTTTCAGGCCCTCTTTTAAGTAGTCTGCATTCTCCCATAGACGATCGCAAAGCTCTGTACTTGAAGAAATTAATTCAATCGATCCGATACAAGCTGCGATATCTGCTGGTGACAATGAAGTAGAAAATAAAAACGGACGGCTTCGCACCTTTAACCAGTCGATTAACTGTTGTTTCCCTGCGACATAACCGCCAACAACACCAATGGCTTTCGATAACGTTCCAATTTGAAAATCAACTTTATTAGACAATCCAAAATGCTTAACTGTGCCCGCTCCCTTGCCAAGAACACCTGAGCCGTGCGCATCATCTACATATGTAATTAAGTCAAATTCCTCGGCAATCTCAACAATCTCAGGTAGTTTGGCAATGTCCCCATCCATTGAGAAGACACCATCCGTAATCACCATGATTTTATTATAGTTGCCTGATTCTTTCGCTTCTTTCGCTTTTTGTCGTAAATCATCCATATCAGAATGATTAAACCGAATCACCTTTGCTTTAGACAATCTGCAACCATCAATAATAGAAGCGTGGTTTAATTCATCAGATAAGATGGCATCGTTTTTATCCATTACAGCAGAAATGGCGGCCATGTTACAATTAAAACCAGATTGATAAGCAATCGCGGCTTCTGTATGTTTGAATGTTGCAAGAGCCTCTTCTAATTCAACGTGCAGCTTTAAGGTTCCATTAATCGTTCTTACAGCTCCAGCTCCAACTCCATATTGATCAATAGCGGCTTTTGCTTTTTCTTTTAAACGAACATCTGTTGCAAGCCCTAAGTAATTATTTGAAGATAAATTAATTCGCTCTCTCCCATTTATCTTTATCATTGGACCATTCGCACTTTCAAGGGGGTCAATCTCATTGTAAAGACCTTTTTCTTTTAAATCGTGTAAATTATCTTTAAGAAAATCTGATAATAAATGACTTGTCATAAAATCGCCTCATTTCAATGTAATTTATAATACATAAACACCTGTCCATATAGAGAGAACAAATATTTGTAATAATCCTTATATTTTACCGCTGTTCATTAATTATAATTTAACATAAATACGATAAATTGTTTACCCTACATAGACACAAAAAAAACTTTGAAAAAATATGATTTCATTTTCCTTTAATATTTGTTAAAATTCATTTTGTTATTATGTGTATTTATTCACAAACTAAAATAAAAAGTGTGTATTGAAAATGTCGGGATAAAGGAAAGATAATAAAAGTATTCTATTAGTGCGTGTTCAAGGCAATAATTTTTCATGACTTTTTGAACAATCTCTATTAAATAAGACCAATTTACTTTTTTAACAACCATTATAAAGGGTGATTATTATGAACTTTATTGAATTAATAACAGCATCAACGCCAATATTAGCTGTCTTTATTTTTCTTGTTATTTTAAGATTACCAGCAACGAAAGCCATGCCAATTAGCTTAATTATTACAGCACTCCTTGCTTTAACGGTGTGGAAAATTCCAACCATTCAAGTAGTCGCTTCTACTTTCGAAGGGATTATTATCGCCATTTCGATTTTATGGATTGTGTTTGGTGCCATTCTTCTTCTCAATACGCTAACAAATAGTGGTGCACTTGATTCGATTCGAAACGGATTTATGAGTATCTCAGGAGACCGCCGCGTCCAAGTCATTATTATCGCTTGGTTATTCGGTTCATTCATTGAAGGTGCCGCTGGGTTTGGAACGCCTGCTGCGATCGCAGCTCCTCTGCTGGTGGCTTTGGGGTTTGCTCCTCTTGCTGCCGTTACAGTTGCGCTCATTGCTGATAGTAGTGCGGTTTCATTCGGAGCGGTCGGAACTCCAATTATCGTTGGGGTTGAACAAGGATTAAGAGAAGAAGGTCAAATTGCTTCTCATGTCTCTTCTTACATTGGAGATGGCTCAATGGGCGAGTTACTCCAATCGGTTGCGACCGGGGCCGTTTTAATCGATGTAATTGTCGGGTCGTTCATTCCTTTAATTCTAGTCGTTATGCTCACAAGATTTTTTGGCGAAAATCGTTCTTGGAAAGAAGGATTGGCGATTTGGAAATTTGCCTTATTTGCAGGGTTAAGCTTTACTTTACCTGCCTTAACCGTTGCTTTCCTTTTAGGGCCTGAATTCCCTTCGATCATAGGTGGTCTTGTCGGACTAGCGATTGTAGTACCGGCTGCTAAAAGAGGATTTTTACTTCCTGATAAAGTATGGGACTTTGATGGAGAAAAAGAAATCAATGTAAGTGAAGAGGAAAGTAAAGAAAACAAAATTCCAGTCTGGTTAGCTTGGACGCCTTACTTAATTGTTGCGATTTTACTTGTCTTAACACGATTAGAAGTGCTGCCTTTAAAAGAGGCTCTCACGTCTATTAAAGTTGGATGGGACAATATCCTTGGAACTGATATTAAAGCTAGCTTCCAACCTTTATATCTACCTGGTACGATCTTTTTAATCACCGTTTTAATAACAATCTTATTACACAAAATGCAAGGAGCGGCGGTTGCAAAGACGTTTAAAGAATCAGGTATTGCTCTTATTGGTAGTGCCATTGCTCTTGGAACAGCAGTACCAATGGTTCGAATATTCATAAACTCAGGATTAAATGACGCAGGATTGATGAGCATGCCGATGGAACTTGCCACGCTTGTCTCCAATCTTGTTGGTGGCGCATGGCCGATTGTTGCTCCTTTTATTGGTGCGCTAGGTTCGTTTATTTCAGGAAGTGCTACGTTTAGTAATATGATGTTCTCTCTTTTCCAATTTAGTGTGGCGGATCAGCTCGCCATTGACCCAGAGAAAGTACTATCTCTTCAAGTGCTCGGTGCCAACGCCGGTAACATGGTTTGTGTGTTAAACGTTGTTGCGGCAGCTTCCGTAGTAGGATTAGTCGGAAAAGAAGGATCCATTATTCGTATGACACTTGTACCAATGATTTATTACTCTCTATTCGCAGGAATCATTGGATTTATTGCTATACAGTTCATAATGTAAAGTTTCGAAGATACAACCTTTCTTTTTCTAGGAGGTTGTTTCTTTTTTTGTTTTAATACTGTAATATTTTAGTATCAACACCCTTATTGGAGGACACGTCTATGTCTAAAAAAAAGAAATACATATCGAAAAAGAAATGGTCCATTACTTTATTGCTCTGCTTTTTCCTCCCCTTTTTTGGTGCACATCGTTTTTTTGTCGGTAAGGTTCGTTCCGGCGTATTCATGCTCATTACTTTAGGTGGACTTGGCATCTGGTCTGTCGCCGACCTCATTATGATTATCACTGGTAATTTTAAAGATAACGAAGGAAAACTTATAAAAACACCTTAATTAGAGGAGCTGTTTAAGAAATCGGGAACTCACTTATCTTGGAGCTCCCTATCTCTGATACTTCCTACACCATTAAAAAAATAACATAAAGTTTTTGAAATAAATGAAATGATCCGTCCACTCTTCACCCTCGTAACTAAACGACTCCGCACTAAAGTACGGAGGTTTCTCGTAGGCGGACTGAACCGCCTACGAGTTTTATCGGCTAAAGCCGACTAAAAGAAATGCTACTAAAAGTAGGTGGTTTTATACCACACCTCCTGCTACGCAGGTGCTTCCGCAAGCTAAAGCTAGATATAGAAAATAAAACCTTTTCGAATACATTCAAATTCCATCCCCACACTCTCAGCTAATTTCATAGAAGGTGTATTATCAAGGTTAATATGAGCTTCAATTCGATGGAATTTCAAGTGGTTAAATGCAAAATTTAAAGCTTCTTCTACGGCTCCTTTTCCGTATCCGTTTCTCCAATGTTGATTATGAATGGTATACCCTATTGATAAGTTTTTAGTGATTTAACAAAAGCAAAATTCCAGTAGTAAAACTAATAAACAGTAGATTAACAATAATCATTTCCTTATTTGGTTCAGACTTCTTCGATTCTATAAAAACTCTTCTCAATATTATTGATACAGTAATTACAATAAAGCTATAGAGAATCACCTTGTTTAATACAGGAAAGTAATCTTTGGTATATAAAAAAACAATCAAAAATAAAAAAGAAAATAAAAATGTAAATAATTCTTTGAACTTATCCATAACAAAATCCCCTTTCCTCATCCATTATACGACAGAAAAGAGAAAAGGTTTCAAACTGACCTACGAATATAATGTTTAGTAGTAATTAGTTCAAACAAAAAAACACCCTTATCAGGATGCTTTTATCGGATTACCTTCTTTATCTTTGAAACTACCAACAATGATCATAATAAAATCAATCAATACCCATATCCCAAATCCGCCACCTGTAATAAGCATTAGAATTCCTGTACCGATCTTTCCGACATAGAAACGGTGTACACCTAGTACACCTAGGAAGAAACATAATAATAACGTGGCTACCCAATTTTTCTCTGACATATTGCATCTCTCCTGTTTAAATAAAATAATTGCAAAAGACTTTCATATTAAATTATACGATATAAAGGAGATAAAGTTTCAAATACATAATATTTAGTTTTTTTAAAAATAATAATATTAAGAGCCACCACGCATCCACGTTTATTCCCTGTTTAGTTCACGGTGGCTCGCACAAAAAAAGCACCCTGTTGGATGCTCCTATTTCATAGATTCATTATGACAAAATTTACTCTCTTTCAATCTGAAATCTCCTCTTCATGCACTTTTCTCTAAAGATGAACCCTGTTTTCTCCATATGATTTAGTTTGTATACACTAGGACATCACACACTCCATTATGTATCTCCTTCTTTTAAAAAAATGATAGAAATTTAATTTATCATAGGTTACTTTTGTGGAAAACCATTTTCTTTCAACAATTAATGAACTAACATTGTACTTCTTTAAAAATTACTCTGAATAAGGATAGAGGTATACCTTTCATATTATAAAATCGAGCTTATTCATTAATTGTAGTCAACTTTTTAGTACAATCACTAAACGACTCCGCACTAAAGTACGGAGGTTTCTCGTAGGCGGACTGAACCGCCTACGAGTTTTATCGGCTAAAGCCGACTAAAAGAAATGCTACTAAAAGTAGGTGGTTTTATACCACACCTCCTGCTACGCAGGTGCTTCCGCAAGCTAAAGCTAGGTATAGAAAATAAACCCCGAATTTTTATATATAGATAAAAAGATGCCTGATTCAACAGGCATCTTTTCTCATTCATCAATCTTTATTCCTTTTAAAAGTTCTGCAAACGGATTGTTCGCTGGTTCTTCTTTATTTTGTTGATTCAAATATTTTTTCACCGTACGTTTATCGACTTTTCCTTTTCCTTCTTTTTTACGACGGGCTTCAAAAGAAGATAACTTTTCTCGGTATCCACACTTACACGTAAATATTTGCCCATCCCCTTCGCCCCGTAGCTCCATTTTCTTTTTGCAACGTGGACAACGGGCATTGGTGAAACGAGCGACGTTTTTCTTATGACCGCATTCCCTATCTTGGCAAACGAGCATCTTCCCTTTCTTCCCATTTACCTCGAGCATCGGCTTTCCACAATCAGGACACGACTTCGTTGAAACATTGTCATGGCGATATTTTTTATCACTTGCTTTTATTTCCGATACAACTTCTTTCGTGTACTCTTTTATTTCATTTATAAATGTTTCTTTCTTTAGCTTTCCATTGGCAATGAGCTCTAATTTTTTCTCCCATTCGGCTGTAGTCAATGGAGATCTCAGTTCCTCTGGAACTAAATCTAACAGCTGGCGACCTTTGGAGGTAATATAAATTTCCTTCCCTCCACGTTTTTCTATTAAGAAAGAAGAAAACAGCTTTTCGATGATATCTGCACGAGTCGCTACTGTTCCTAATCCCCCTGTTGATTTTAGGGTGTCAGCCAATTGCTTATTTTTCGTTTCCATATATTTTGTCGGATTTTCCATGGCTGATAGGAGTGTCGCCTCCGTAAAGCGTGAAGGAGGCTTGGTTTGACCTGACGTTTGCGACATCAATTGCACCTTCATTACATCGCCTTTTTGAACACGTGGGATCGTTTGATCTTTAATGTCATCAGATAGATCTTCATCATCCATTCCACTTTGAAAAACTTCTTTCCAACCAGGTTTAATGACGGTTTTTCCTTTTGCAAAAAACTGTTCCTTCCCTATCTTGGCTTGAACTGTTACTTGTTCATATTCATGGGGAGGTAATAAGACTGCTAAGAAACGTTTAACAACAAGGTCATATATTTTTCTTTCCTTATCAGTAAAGGCTTGATAGTTAACAAATTGTTCTGTCGGAATAATTGCATGATGGTCACTAACTTTCGCATCGTCAACGAAACGTTTTGAAGGTTTAATTGGTTTTTGTAAAACTTTATTTGCTATCGAACGATATTCACCTATTCCACAAGCTTTTAAACGTTCGGGAATCGTCGAAACAATATCGGATGAAAGATAACGCGAATCTGTACGTGGATAGGTTAACACTTTATGCTGCTCATAAAGCTTTTGCATAATGGACAACGTTTCTTTCGCTGAATAGCCAAACCTTTTATTAGCTTCACGCTGAAGCTCTGTTAAATCATATAATGCTGGTGCATTTGTTTTTTTCGCTTTTCGATCAATGGATGTAACCGTTGCATCTAGTCTATCCAATTCTTTAATCATTGTATCGATTTTGTCTTTATTGAAACTTCTCGTGTTTCCTCGTTCATCTTGCCAGTTTAAAGTCAATAGATTCGTTTGCGCCTCAATACTATAATAGGTTTGTGGTTTAAAATGATTAATTTCATCTTCTCTCGCTAAAATCATCGCTACCGTAGGAGTTTGCACACGACCACAATTCAATTGTGCATTAAAACGTGTCGTAAGAGCTCGAGTAGCATTTAACCCAATATACCAATCAGCCTCAGAACGTGCGACTGCAGCTTGATATAAGGTTTCGTAAGCTTTTCCATCCTTTAGTTTATTGAACCCTTCCTTTATCGCCTTATCAGTAACAGAAGAAATCCAAAGACGCTTAATTGGCTTTTTTACTTTTGCATTGGCAATAATCCAACGAGCCACTAACTCCCCTTCACGCCCTGCATCTGTTGCGATAATAATCTCACCTACATCCTTGCGGTGAAGTTGAGATTTTACTGCATGGAATTGCTTACTCGTTTTCTTTATGACAGTCAATTTCAACCGCTCTGGCGCATTGGTAAATCCTCAAGCTTCCACGATTTATATTTTTGATCATACGTTTCTGGATCGGCTAAAGTCACTAAATGGCCTAACGCCCAAGTCACGATATATTGATTTCCTTCTAGGTAACCGTTGCCCTTTTTCTTACATCCTAAAACGCGTGCAATGTCTCGAGCTACTGAAGGCTTTTCAGCTAATACTACTGTTTTACTCATAAAAACATCCTTTCTATTTACCCGCTTCTAGTATATCACGTCAGTAAGATAGACATTACTTTGATTGAAGGGATTAGAGACCTTTAAAACCAACAGGAAATAAAGTATTTTTAAAGTGATTATCCTTACATTTTTACTAGGATAAATTTAGTATGATAAAATAGAGGTAGAAATTATCAGTTTGATCAACTAGGGGGAATGGATAATGACACATCAATATGAGAAAATTCTTGTGGCAGTAGACGGTTCTAATCAAGCAGAGTTTGCTTTTAAAAAAGCGATAGCCATTGCAAAAAGAAACCATGCTGAGTTAATCATTGCCCATGTATTGGATACACGTTTTGGAGCAGTAGAAGCTTATGACCCAGGTATTGTCCATCGCGTAGAGTATCATGCAAAAGATTTATTAGAAAAATACGAGAAACAAGCAGAAGAAGCTGGTTTAACAGAAGTGACGATCCATTTAGGACATGGTTCAGCTAAACATAAAATTGCTAAAGATGTAGCTCCGATGTTTGACGTTGATTTGATCATTTGTGGTGCTACTGGATTAAATGCCGTTGAACGATTCTTTATGGGTAGCGTCTCAGAACATATTACACGTCACGCGCAATGTGATGTATTAATTGTTCGTTCAAAATAAGAAAAGCGCAAGCGCCCGTTTAGCAACGCAGATGAAAAGGTACGTCAACTAAGTACAGTCACGTCCTGTGACTAACGTTGACGCTAGCACTTCCTGTGCATCGCCATATGAGATAAAGGAAACACGAAAATCCATAAAATGGAGGTTGCGCCAACTCCAGAGACTTCCTGTGGTTAACAATGAAAGCAGCATCCAAATAAAGACAAATTTTTATTCTATCTTACTCTTAAATAACGACATAAATTACTTGAAAGATTTGATTGCAAGTTATAATATATAAGGATCACAGTTTTTTACTGTGATCCTTTTTCTATTTTTTGATATCTAAATCATCAAAAACCTCTTATAATTGAACGCAAATAAATTTCAACATAAGATTATATCATCCGTCAAAACTATACTTACATACCCTTCATTCCCTGTCTTCTTTTCAAAAAGCAAAAATTAATAGTAGGTGATAAATAATAGCATGAAAAATATTGTCTCGATCTTTACTTCTGATATTAGAAGAATTGTCAAAAATCGATCCGCCCTCATTATTGTGATAGGATTAGCTTTCTTACCGTCACTTTATGCCTGGTTCAATATCTTATCTTCTTGGGATCCTTATGGAAATACAGATGCGATTAAAATTGCGGTTGTCAACCAAGACAAGGGTAGTTCGATTAATGGTGAAAGCTTTAATATCGGTAATGATATCGTTCACTCTTTAAAGAATAACGAACAAATGGGCTGGACGTTTGTAACGGAAGAAGAAGCCACGCATGGTGTAGAGCATGGCGACTACTACGCAAGCATCCTGATAGATGAGGATTTTTCAGAAAAGATTAGTACCGTAATAACCGATGACCCTGTCAAGCCCGAAGTCATTTATACGGTGAACGAAAAAATTAACGCCATTGCACCAAAAATCACCTCATCAGGTGTCTCCAGCTTAGTAGAAATCATTAGCTCTAACTTTGTTAAAGAAGCAAATAAAGTAATTTTTAAGACTTTTAATGACTTAGGCATTGAATTAGAAGAAAACTTACCGACGATTGAAAAAATATTTAACTTTATTTTCGAAATAGAAAAAGAGTTCCCCAAAATTATTGAAGATGTTAATAAAGGTAGTCAAAAAATTGATGAGTACCAACAAATTGTTTCAGACATGAATGAGCATCTCGACGAAGTGAATGCCGTTTTAGGGAATTATTATTCAACCGCCGTCGATTTAAATGAAAAAGTTACAAAATATGAAGATTGGTTCAATACGATTTCAGGTTCACTAAATATAAACTATGAGACACTCAATAGTTATCTACAAGAAAGCCAATCCTTCCTCGAACAAATGGAAAGCGGAGAGCTTCCAATCGAAGAGTTAACGGCTAAAAAAGAAGAACAAATGGAAGGCATTACTTCTAAAATATCAACCATTGAACAAACGGTAAGCATATTGGAAGCCGTTCAAAACTGGTCAAATACATCCCTTTTTCAAGAAGAGATTGATCAACTACAATCATTAAATACCCTTCTTACGATGCAACTGCAAACGCTTGAGTCCCTAGAAGGTCAGTTAACAGAGGAAAACCTTAAAGACTTTATGGACAACGAGCAAAAAATAAAACCGATCATTCAGGAGCTTTCAGACAACTTTGATGAAACAACATTAAAAGACCTAGAATCTGCTTTTCAAAAAGGAACAGAAACAGCGGACAAAATGATGGACTATTTACAAACAGGAAAAGAACTCGTCCCTCAAGCTGAAGAACGCTTAGGAAGTGCCCAACAACAACTAAATGCCTTAGACAAACAATTGACAACTATTGAAGAAGAACTTCCTTATTATCAAGAATCTTTACAATCAATTGCAGATAAAATTCGTACCTTCCAAGCCGAATATGACCTTTTAGAAATTATTGAGCTGTTAAAAAATAATTATGAGGAAGAAAGTGATTACTTTGCCAATCCCATTCTTTTAAAGGAGAACAAACTGTTCCCAATTCCTAACTATGGTTCGGCAATGTCTCCTTTTTTCACCACACTGTCATTATGGGTTGGTGGGCTCATTTTAGTTTCTGTTTTAACCGTTGAAGTGCATGTAGAAAGGCGAATGAAAGCAGGAGAAGTTTATTTTGGCAGACTCTTCACTTTTCTCACAATCGCCATCATGCAAGCTGTTATTGTCTCTTTAGGGGATATCTTTTTATTAAAAACATACGTAGTCGATAAATTTTGGTTTGTGATATTCTCAATCTTTATTAGCCTCGTGTTTATGACGATCATTTACACGTTAGTCTCTGTCTTTGGAAATATCGGAAAAGCATTAAGTATTATCCTACTAGTGCTGCAATTAGCAAGCTCAGGAGGGACGTTCCCCGTCCAGCTTGTTCCTAAGGTTTTCCAATATTTCCACCCCCTCATGCCGTTCACATATGCCATAAGCATGATGAGAGAAGCGGTTGGCGGGATCCTTTGGGGTGTGGTCATTGAAGATTTGCTCTATTTATCAATTTTCCCTACGATTATGATTCTAATGGGTATATTCTTAAAGAAACCGATTAATAAGCATACAAGGAAAATGATCAAAAAGGCAAGAGAGAGTAGATTGATGGCGTAATTAAAGGGCTGTCCAGTAGGTGTAATAGCCACTTATTGGAAGCCTTTTTTCTTATTATTGCTGTCCATCTTTCCTCAACTCTCCTACTATGTGTCCAAGCTCTAGTAAAATCAACGATTCCAATGCTAGTTTAACCGCACCTGTTGATCCTGGGATTGAAAAGACCGCTTTCCCATCCACAATACCGGCAGAAGCCCTAGATAATATGGCCGCAGATCCTATATCCTCTAAATAACTCTTCATACGAAAAATTTCTCCAAAACCTGTGAGCTCTTTTTCATAGAGTGGCTCAATCGTTTCAATTGTGACATCACGTTTTGAAATGCCGGTTCCCCCATTGGTTATAATCACATCGACCTTTTCACTATGTTGGATTTGCTGTTTAATTTCATTTGGTTCATCCAGCACAATGACATAATCAACGACTTGATGCCCGTTTTCCTCCAATAATTGCTCGATAAGTTGTCCACTTTTATCTGTTTGTTTTGTACGAGTATCACTCACGGTCACAATCTTGCATTTAACCGAAGATACTGCCTGGTTTCTATGTGCTTTTAACATTCAAATCCCTCCCTTATTTAAATAACATTTTTCTTTCAATTCTCTAATAAAGAAAATATCGAAAGTTTATTGAAATCACCTTCTTGTAATTGATTAATATTTAAAGAAATAAACCCTATCAATACAAAAACAAATAAGAAATGACCAGTTTTAACGTTCATCGTAACCCCCATCCCGCATATAACGAAATTTCTATACATATCTAAATCATACAACAAAATCATCCCATTCGACATGTACTATACATGTTTCTTTTTCATATACTGCCTATGACCACCATTGAAGGGAGATATTCTACTTGAGAACATATTGGGGTGTAGATTCATCAAAAAAAGTAACGAGACAATTGTATGAATGTGTGAAGAATAATTATGGAAAACCAAGCTTTTGGGGAAGATATTTAACAAGGGTCGAAGATGCATCAGCAGGATTAACAACAGAAGAAATAGAAATGCTGAGAGGTTATGGGATTAAAATTATGCCTATTTACAATGCTTTTTCAAACGCAGTTGGTTATGATAAGGGAAAAGTAGTTGCCAGAAATGCGGCCTTTCATGCAAGAAGACTTGGAATACCAAAAGGAACACCCGTTTTTGTTAATGTAGAAAAGTTTTTTGAAGTCGATTCTGCATGGATCAGAGGGTATGTTGATGGGATGTATGTAGCGAACTATAAAGTAGGAATCTATCACGATCCTGTTAACGGAGATTTTCGTCCGGCCTACTGCCAAGCGGTCAAGGAATCAGATCAAGTAGCTCTACAAAGTATTTTGTGGAGCGCCGAGCCAGAGCCAGGAATTACAACGAAGAGAAAGGCTCCTTCCTATGCTCCAGCCAAGCCGCCATGTAAAGCAAATGTTTGGGGATGGCAATACGGTCGTGACGATAACACATGTGGAATCGATACAAACCTCATTGATTCGAGATTATATGAAACCCTTTAGATGGAATTTAAAATGATTAGAGAGAGCGATCCTCTCTAATCATTTTTTTATGTCACCTATATCAAAACTTATCCTTCCTTTTCATGGTGAAATCATATATAATACATCTGTACTAATAAACATAGTACAGATAAAACTTGAAAAGAAGGTGCCTTATGTTCGAATTAGACGTTCGGAGCCGTACACCCATCTACGAGCAATTAGTTGAACAAATTAAAGGGTTAATTGTTCGCCAAGTTTTAAAGCCCGATGAACAATTACCTTCTGTTCGTTTATTGTCAAAAGAGTTAACGGTTAATCCAAATACGATTCAAAAAAGTTATCGAGAATTAGAACGAGAAGGCTACATATATTCAGTCAAAGGAAAGGGAAGTTTCGTCGCACCCCATTATGAAGAATTAAACGAGCTTTTAAAAAATGAAATGGCAGAGAAACTACGAAACTTTTTTATTGAAGGGTTTTATATAGGATGGACAGAAGAAGACATTTTGACCATTTATTATGAGGCAAAAGAGGAACTACGGAAAGGAGCAGAAGTAAATGATTAAAACTGAGAACCTTTCAAAATCATTTAACTCCGTTCAAGCATTAAAAAACGTGAAATTACATGTGAAAAAAGGCTCTATTTACGGTTTATTAGGAACGAATGGTGCTGGAAAAACAACCTTGCTCAAGCTTCTTGCAGGAATCTATAAACCGAGTAATGGAACCATAACAATCAATGAACAACCTTCATATGAAAACACTGCTGTAAAAAAACAAGTGGTTTTAATCCCAGACGTGACTTACTTTTTACCTCATTCATCCATTAAACAGATGGGGGATTTTTATCAACATTTTTACCCTACTTGGAATCAGGAAAAGTTTGAACGACTTGAATCAATTTTTAATATTGATCCTAACAAAAAGATTCACCGCCTATCAAAAGGGATGAAAAGACAAGTTGCTTTTTGGTTGGCCCTTTCTATCATGCCCGATATTCTCATCCTAGATGAACCGATTGACGGTTTAGATCCTGTGATGAGACAAAAGGTGAAAAGTTTACTCTTCCAGGACGTTGCCGAACGTCAATTAACGATTTTAATTTCTTCCCATAACTTAAGAGAGATCGAAGACCTATGTGATCATGTTGGAATTATGGATCATGGAAAATTAATTATCGAGAAAGAATTAGATAATTTAAAATCCGATACACATAAAGTTCAAGTCGCTTTCTCATCCGATGAACAAGAACAAGAAATAGAATCGCAGTTAAGAGTGCTTTATAAAGAAAAAAGAGGCAGTGTCACATTATTTATTGTTAAAGGGACTGAACATAAAATTAAACAAACGATTTATCGTAAAAACCCAATTTTATTCGACCTCCTCCCTCTAACATTAGAAGAAATCTTTATTTATGAAATGGGGGACATCGGTTATGATATCGAAAAAAAGCTTCTTTAATTGGGGAATCATCAAGCAGGACTTGAAACAACATGGTTGGCTTTCCTTCGCTTATATAATTGGACTCTTTTTCTCTCTACCCTTGCAAATCATGATCTTTGAGTCTCAATATCATAACGAACCAACAAGTTTCTCTTCGTTTTTTGACATTTACGGAACAGAAATTCAGTTTCTCACTATTGCTATTATACCCGTATTAACAGCGTTATTAATTTTTCGTTACATTCAAAACGAACAATCTGTCGACATGATGCACAGTCTCCCTATTCAAAGAGACACATTATACATTAGTCATTTAATTAGTGGTCTTGCTATTTTAATTATTCCTATTTTAATCAACACCCTCATTACCTTTTTTGTTTGGGGACAATCATCGAAAATTTTAGGCCTATCTTTTTCTCACCTCTTAAGCTGGGGAGGCTGGGTCATTTTATTATCCATCTTCATTTACTTATTTACGGTCGTTGTTGGTATGATCACAGGAATGTCCATGGTACAGGCCGTGTTAGCTTATATTTTATTGGCTATACCTTTTATTTTATTTCTCCTAATTGACCGTTCATTGGAGATGTTCTATTACGGATACTCCTCTTTAGAACATTATATTGATTTAATGGGAATCATTAATTTTGCTGATTCTTATAGCCTAAAGGAAGCCATTTTATATAGTAGTTTAAGCATCATTTTATTTATCATAGCCTACATCTTTTATCTAAAAAGAAACTTGGAAAATGCCACTCAAGTCATTGCTTTTCAATGGATTAAACCGATTTTTAAATATGGTTTCACATTTTGTTCAATGCTTGTTAGTGGACTTTATTTATTCCGAGCAACATCTGACAGTCTTCATCTCGGTTACTTAGGATTTATTTCAGGAACGGTCATTGGCTATATCGTTGCCGAAATGATCTTACAAAAAAGCTGGCACATCTTTCAGTTAAAAGTGTTTAAAGGATTAATCTATTATATCGTTTGCATTGGTATTATTTTCACTTGTTTAACGTTAGACGTCTTTAATTACGAAGACCGAGTTCCCAAACTAGATTCAATTGCCAGTGTTTATATTGGAAACCACCCTTATGAATTAGATGAGATGGAGGAATTAGAAATAGACCCATTCATGTCAAAATCAAGCTTTATTAAAGGGGTTCAAACTTTTCATACAGCTATTGTAGAAGAAAAACCAAAAGTCGAGCTTAATAATGGTTATGACAATATCTTTATAGCTTATACGCTCCATAATGGACAAAAAGTGTATCGTGAATATCGAATACCATCCAATAAATTCGACGAATACTGGAAACCACTTCATGAAACACCTGAATATAAAAGGCGGATGTTTAGAACATCACTATTAGATCAAGATATTCAGCTTATCGACATTTATGGTGAGCAAAGTGGATCTTCTGTCGTCATTAAAGATCCACTAGAAGTTCAAGAATTGACAAACATTTTAAAGTCTGAACTTTTATCTCAAACTTACGAACAAATAACAGATCTTCGTTCACCAATAGGCCGGATTGAAGTTTATCCCTTTGATCCAAAAAAACCTGCAATAAATATTGATCCATACTATTATTCACGTCAATATGAACTAAAAGGATCTTACAATGCTTTACTAGGATGGCTTGAAGATAAAGGCTACTTAGAAAAGATTAAACTCAATCTTGAAAAGATTCGTTCTATGAAGGTGGTTAAAACGGATGAGTTCATTCATGGATTAGATGCTGGGCCTATATTTAATGAAAACCTATATGAGAAAGAAATAATATCGATTGATGTGAAAGACCAACCCATGCTCGTTGACGATATCTTAACTAATTATACAAGTGATTATTATGGTTCCGGAGATTCTGCACAATATTTTATAAAAATTGAAGTTGATTCATATGATATATATGGTGTTATCCTTGATCAGTATGTTTCGGAAGATGTAAAAGAGTTATTTGAATAAATCTAAAGGGGGGTGGATTTTTTCCATCCCCTTTTAGTTCACGTTGATTCTTAAGAAAAGAGCAAGCGCCTTGCTCAGCCACGACAAGCATAAGGCGCGGAGAAAAGAAAGATGTTCTGTATCTTTTGTTCTACGTGACAATTGCAGAAGATCTACTAAGAACAGTCACTTGGTGTGACTAACGTAGATCCACCTACTTCCTGTAGGCGTCTCCTGGCTAGGCGCTGGAGCTAGACAACAATGTTAGTACCTTCTTATAAAGGACAAAGTTTATACATTCTTATCTTTCAAGAAAAAGAATTCTCCCCTTATTCTTTCATTGAAAAATACAAATGGTTATGCTTTTGACAACCTGCGTTGAAATCTGCCTTACAGGTAGGGCATTGATGTTGACCGTTCATGTACTCATTGATCGTTAATTCTTTCCCACAGTTTCCACATAAGATGGCTTTCATATCCCATTCAGCTTTTTTCCATTTAACCGGTGGGTGTTCGGCTACTTCTTGATGACATTGGTAGCAAGGGTAGTAAAATCCGCAACAAGGAAACTTAATCGCGATAATATCAAACTGCGAATGATAATGCTGGCAACGCGTCTCATGATCTAGTAATTTTCCTTTTACTTGATGTCCGTTAATAAATATACTGACCACCCCCTATTGTTGATAATAATCCAGCAATGATTGTACGAACTGAAGCTGGAGCTCATATTGTTTAAAGATATTATCAAAGGTCAGCTCTGTTACTTTATCTATTTCCATCACTTGTTCTTTTATCTCTTTTCCTTGCCTATGAATTTCCAACTGCTCCTGTAACTCCTTTTGATGCACTGATAAACTTTTCACCACTTCATCCTTAGGTAAAAAAGACACAAAGCTTAATCCTGTATAAAGATCAGTAGGTAAATGAACGGATTGAACCTGTAACGATTCCTTTAATAATTGCTGGAATTCCTCTTTCCCTTTATCTGTAATTTGATAGATTGCTTTTGTCCGATTTCCTTGTTGTTGAATAGAATCAATTTCTACAAGGGCTTCTTTCTCCATTTTTTTTAACGCATGATAAATTGAACCTGGCAAAATATTGGCCCACCGATCTGTCTGACTTTGTTGCATAATTTGCTGAATATCATAGCCTGTCATAGGCTTTGCCATTAAAAGACCTAACACCATTAATCTCGTCATCTTTTCACCTCAACAAAAATTATTCAATGTTGAGTATAACGTTAGCATAAAAAAACCGTTTACACTAGAAGTGCGTGTTCAAAAAGTAGGGGAAAAAGGGCCGAGGAGAACGAGGCGACGAAGCTATGAGCACCACAGTGTACGTTCTCTGTACATGAGGAGTGGAATAGCGAGACAACAAAGTTATTCGACAGCAATTTTTCATGACTTTTTGAACAACCTCTAGGAGTATAAGCTAGGTTTACCTTTCTTTTTAACAAGACTCTTTTGTTCCCATTTAAACGTCTTAACGGCTAATAATGTCATGATAATAAAATAACTTCCTAGCGAAATGATCGCCATAATCATCGAATCATACTCACTTGTTAGCATCCCTTTCAATGCTTTTACATAGTATTCAAATGGAAGTATTTTTCCTAAAACAACTACCCAGTCAGGCGCACTGTTTAACGAATAAAAAGCCTCACTCATGAGAATCATAGGTAACTGAATTAAATTACAGTACATATTAATTTGTCCTTCATTGTTAGCCAGATTAGCAATGAAAAATCCAATACTTGAAAAGCATAAACAAGCAAGCATGGTCAGTAACAAAGGAGAAAAAATCATTTCTAATGATAGCTCTAATTGAAAAAAGAGCATCCCTGCTAGCCAAATGACCATATTTATCATTACACCTAGAAAAGTTCGAGCTAACGTCATAATCGTGACAAATGAAAAGGTCGTAAACGGAGTCAAGTTTAATAGCTTATAAACGCCTCGGTTTCGTTGAAAGTGAATTTGAAAAGCAATCCCCTGCATGCCCCAAATGGTCGTGCTAATGGCGGTCACACCAGCGACAATGTTTACAGGCATTGCTCCTTCATCAAAATAGAGACCTAACCCAATTAACAAAACGAAAGGAAAGATTAGTGAATAACCTAAAGATATCTTATCTCTTAATGAAGTAGTAATCATTGAGCGAAAGATTACACTAATCATTGGTCATCTCCTCCTTATCCGTAAGGTGTAAATAGAGACTTTCTAAATTGTCGACATCATATTGTTGACATAACTCTTGTGGATGTCCTTCGGCGACAATCTTTCCTTGATCAATCATAAGTAACCTTGAGGCTAGATTCATGACCTCTCCCATATCATGAGATGTAAATACAATTGTAGTACCTAATTGGAACAACTGCTGAATTAGCTGGTGAATTTCTTTTCGAGAGCGTGGGTCTAGTGCTGAGGTTGGTTCATCTAAAAATAATAATTTTGGGTTGTGGACCATCGCGATGGCAATGGCTAGCCGTTTTTGCTGCCCTCCTGATAACCTAGTGGCTTCTGTGTCCCCTACTTTCTCTAATCCACAAGAAGACAGTAATGCTAGCACTTTTTCCGTAGAAATCCTCTTTTTATAAAAAGCAGCAAACAATTTAATATTCTCTATCGTGGTCAAGCCAGGGAAGAAAGGAACAGACTGCAGCTGAACACCAATATATTCCTTGAAAAGAGGATCCCAATAATTCACTTCCCCTTGATCTGCTTTTCTCAAGCCAACGATGATTTCTAATAACGTTGTTTTTCCTGCTCCATTGGGACCAATGACCGCCAAAATTTCATTCTCAACAATATTGAGGCTCACGTCATGGACTACGTGGCGATCACCATACCTCTTTTTTTTAAGTGCTTTCCTTTAATAAACAACTTTATCACCTCATTAAGGTTTAATCAAAGATATATACTCAACGTTGAATAAATATCTTTGACTTTATTCTAACCTGAATATCTTAAAAAGAAAAGGTGAAAGTTTCGACAAAAAAGCACCCCTCAGGATGCTTATAAATCCTCTAACTCTACCATTACTAGGTCAAAAATCGAGTTTGCAAATGTGAGCGTATAATAGAGTGTAAATCAGAAGATTTTCTTAAAAAAGAGAGATTGACAGAAATTATTCACTTGAGTAAAATAAGGAAAATACAATTAGGTTGGTGATAAATATGCTGGAAACGAAACCTATATTTGAAGACTTACCTACTATAGAAACAGATCGTTTAATACTTAGAAAAATGTCAGAGGATGATGTTGATGACCTTTTCCATTACGGTTCTGATAAAGAAGTGACAAAATATTTAACGTGGGAAACGTATCATTCAAAAGAAGACGCTCTTTCATTTATCCAATATGCCTTAACACAATATGAGAACAAACAGCCTGCTCCTTGGGCCATTGAGTATAAAGAAGACAATAAATTTATTGGGACGATTGACTTTAGATCCAAACAAGGGATAGGTAAAATGGGCTATGTGATAGCAAAAGAGTATTGGGGAAAAGGGATCATGACTGAAGTAGTTTCTGAGGTCATTGCATTTGCTTTTAAAAATACTGATGCCGTTCGCATTCAAGCAGAATGTTTTCTTCATAATATCGGTTCCGCTCGTGTAATGGAGAAAGTCGGGATGACCTATGAGGGAATTTTAAGAAAAGCCCTTTATGCAAAAGGAACTCACCATGATGTGAAGATGTATTCTATTTTGAGAGAAGAATTCATTAAACATGAGAAGTGAACTACTTTACAATGAATTTATAAATATAGCAAAACGATTGAACCGAACATTAAATATAACCCCTATCCTCTATTGTTCTTTAGGACTTGAGGTTGTGACCGAACTAGAGATGTCACCTCAAGATATAGATATCCTAGTTCCTATAAGGTACATTGAAGATGATTGGCCAATGTTAAAAGAAACGATGGAAGGGTTAGAGTACAAATTAGTCGATTTGCATGAACATAAATTTGCAAATGAAAGGTTTGAAGTGGGTTTTGCTTTCGAGGAAGATTTATTACCATTTGCAGGCGTTAATGATAAGGGACTAGACGTATTAAAGGATAGTGATGCATTCTACCGTCTGTTAACAGTCCGAGACTATCTCAAAGTATATAGAAAATCCTCAATTGATGGTTACCGAAAAACAAAAAATAATGGAAAGGATCTCAAAAAGATCGCACTTTTAGAAAGTCTTTTATAGCTCCATCAAAGGAGGTGTTCTCTTCATTAAACAGAGCTCACCTTTTTAAATTCCCCCTTAATTTGTTCTTTATACATTAGCAGTTAGCAAAAGATGAAGATAGCCTTCCAAGTACAATCAACAAACCGCATCTTACTTTCCTTACAAGATAAATTTTCGTCTCTTCTACTTTTTACACAATCAATTTACTTATAGAATCCGGTGCTCCCCTTAATGGGAACCGGATGGTTTTTAGTGATAAAAACCAATAAATGTTCACTTGATAAAATACTTGTCAAGGTAGTTCAAATAGAATTTTATTATCTCCCCCAGCTATAATAGACAAACTTCACCTTTTTCCCATTCATATCATATTCATCATTACTAACCGAAATTCGTTTGAAGTCATTGTTTTGTAACGTTTTTTGTGAAGCCAAATTGTTCGTCGTTGTTTTAGCCTTTATCTTTTCTATTCCAAATTGTTGAGACTCCTCTAATAAAAGCTTTAACGCTTTTGTTGCTATCCTCTTACCTATATAATTCTCTCCTATCCTATAACCAACATGAGCAAGATTTTCTTTTTTATCAATATTGACTAAGTTCATTCTACCGACAATTTGATTTATGTTGTTCTTTATCAAATAAAAATGAGACAAACCACCTTCTTGTTCAGTTAATAACTCTTAAAGTCTTAGATTGAAGGTATTGTAGCTATAGTAATCTTCTCCTCTACTTGGTACCATTTTTTCAAAAAAAACTCTGTTATCACACTCAAACTGAAACAAATCTTGCGCGTCTCTCTTTTTTAGTTTACCGATTCTAATTTCCACGTCTTCATCCCCTTCATTTGCTTTCTTATAGCTTTTCTTTCCTAATTCCTTTTCGCACGAACAAAATTGATCCGATCGACATGATTAATAATGGGTATCCCAGTAAGAAAAGCGGAAGAGCCCGTTTAGCAACGAAGGGGCTTGAGTACTCCGTATGAGATAAAGGAAACACGAAAAGCCGCAGGCTTCGATGTTGACTTATCATAAGGAGGAGGGCGAAAACTTACGAGTTGCTGGGCGCTGGAGCTAGACAACGATGAAAGCACTCTCTTATAAAGGACAAAGTTTATACTTTCTGATCTTTTAAAAGTAAACCAACAGCTTCCCATCCTCTCACGACAAAATACCCCCAGCTACCTATTAGGACTGATATAACGCAACCTATATAACCAGGAATTTTTGCAACCCAAGAACGATATCTAATCCTTAGAACGACTGAAACAATAAGGACTACAACACCAATCACTAGCCCCATTCCGAATGGAAAGAAGTTCATTGTATTCCCCTTTACATAAATGACTTTTTTCATCCCAAAAGATGAGTGATTAAATAATGAAAACTAAGGGCTCCTAAACTAGTCACGCTTAATACTAAAACTGAAAACGATAAATAAACATAATTTGCAGTCTCTTTTCTTGATCGAAAAAGAACCAAGATAGCTAGACAAAAGCTAGTAATAAAAAAGATCGTCCACATAATAGGAGATCCCAAAGTTTCAAACATCATTATGTAGCGAACAAAATAT
The DNA here is from genome assembly GCF_020524035.2 of Bacillus carboniphilus. NCBI lineage: Bacteria > Bacillati > Bacillota > Bacilli > Caryophanales > Bacillaceae > Bacillus > Bacillus carboniphilus. Next base: position 2,593,022 of record NZ_CP129013.1, read on the forward strand.
ATCACATGGACTAAGATCAATAACATCAGCACTGTATTTTTCATAACTGTAACACCATTATTATTCATAAAAACAAATCCCTCTTCCAGTAAAGCTACTAAAAGACCTTTCCCTATTCATTCGCTCTCGTATTTTTAGTTTATTATACCATAAATGGGATAAAACAAATCTTCCTTTCTTGTAAATTACCTTTCACCATACTAATAAGATGTGACTGTCCTTTTCGACAAACCTTTGCAATCACTCATTTGCGGAAACCTTATCTGTTCAACTGTTCACAAAGAAGTCAAAAAAAGTTGTTTGCTCATTGATTCACACAATGTATAATTAAGACGTATTAATAATTGTTCAGTATTTCACAAACATAAGTATTTGATAAAGGAGCGATTTAAAATGAAACAAAAAAACCGTTGGCTCATTGCTTTATCTGCCATCGCTATTCACCTTTCCATCGGTTCTGTCTATGCATACAGTGTATATAAAACACCAATTCATGATGAACTAGGATGGAGTAGTACCCAAACAGCTTTAGCTTTCACCATTGCTATTTTCTGTTTAGGTACATCCGCTGCCTTCTTTGGTAAAGTCGTTGAAAAGAAAGGGCCAAGGTTTTCGGCTATTGTCGCAGCGATTCTTTTTGCTAGTGGACTAATCGGAACTGGATTTGCCATTCAATTCGAATCTTTAATTGGTTATTACTTAACATACGGACTATTAAGTGGAATGGGACTTGGGATTGGTTATATTGCCCCTGTTTCAACATTAGTGAAATGGTTCCCAGATCGTCGCGGTCTGGCAACAGGTATGGCGGTTATGGGCTTCGGTGCTGGTGCATTAATTTGTAGCCCTGTTGCAAACTACTTAATTCAAACCGTTGGCTTATCACAAACATTTTTCATCCTTGGTGTCACTTACTTTATTTTAATGATTTCTGGAGCTTTATATATTGCTAGACCGGAAGAAGGCTGGAAACCAGCAGGTATGGAAGAAAAAGCAGCCAAATCGAAAGTGAAAGTAAAAGAAGACTTGGCCCAACTAACAGCAAACGAAGCAATTAAAACAAAACGTTTTTGGATGCTTTGGATCATGATGTTTATTAACATCTCTTGCGGAATCATGTTAATCTCTGTTGCCTCTCCAATGGCGCAAGAAAAAGTAGGGATGACAGCCGTTGCCGCAGCAAGTATGGTTGGAATTATGGGCTTCTTCAATGGTGGTGGTCGTATTGCGTGGGCGACAGCTTCTGATTATTTAGGAAGAACAAACGTATTTACCATATTCTTCGCTATCCAGCTTGTAGCTTTTTTAATTTTACCGAACGTTTCAAGCCAAGCGTTGTTCATCACACTCATTTTTATTATCTTAACAATATACGGTGGCGGTTTTGCTTCTTTACCAGCCTTTATCGGCGACTTATTCGGAACAAAGCAATTAGGAGCGATTCACGGTTACTTACTAACTGCATGGTCCATGGCAGGCGTATTCGGCCCCATGCTTGTATCCTATATTAAAGATACAACAAATAGTTATAATGCTACTTTCTATATCTTTGCTGTATTCATTACAATTGCCCTAATCACTTCTTTTATGATTCGCTTAGATATTAAGAAAGTAAGAGAAGAATCAAAAGGACAATTAAAGGAAAAACTAGCATAACTATATGAAAGCTATACTTCTCAATCAGGGGTATAGCTTTTTATTTTTGACTATTAAAATATTGTTCTCATAACATTTTCTTTTTGGACCAGCAAGAAAATTTTTGATATTGTTTAAGACTAGGGTAAGTATTAGACAGGAGCGTAAACAATGAGAAAATCAGTTATTTTTGATATGGATGGGACGTTATTTCAAACAAATAAAATCTTAGAGTTATCATTAGAAGATACGTTTAACTATTTGAAATCATTAGGAAAGTGGGATGGTCACACCCCGATAGAAAAATATCGTGAAATCATGGGAGTTCCTTTACCTGAAGTTTGGGAGACGTTATTACCTAACCACACAATGAAAATCAGAGAAGAAGTCAATCAATATTTTCTTGAAACGCTAGTGGAAAATATCCATAGAGGAAAAGGTGCATTATACCCTCATGTAGAATCCATTTTGACCCATTTAAAAGAGAATGATTATTCGTTATTTATAGCCAGCAATGGGTTAACAACGTATTTAGAAGCAATTGTAACCCAGTATCATTTGGATCGTTGGGTCTCTGAAGTATTTAGCATCGAACAAATTCAAACCTTGAATAAATCGGATTTAGTAAAGAGGATTATAGATAAATATGACGTAAAAGCGGGAGCAGTCGTTGGCGATCGCTTGTCAGACATTAAGGCCGCTAAAGAAAATGGATTAATTTCAATAGGGTGTCGTTTCGATTTTGCAAAGGAGGAGGAGCTTTCTCAAGCTGATTTTGTGGTAAATGACCTGATGGAATTAGAAAACTTATTGATTAAGAAATAGACCACCTAAATATCTTTCTAAAAGGAAAATTAGACGGTCCCTTTCAACCCTAAATCGCTCTCTATTCCCTTTTGGTAAAGTGCGAATTAGGTTCCTTATAAGGGGTGAAACATAAACCTTTTACAACACACTTACGTAAAGATTTAGGGAATCTTCAACTTCACTGGCAATAAGGCGAATAAAGTCGTCGTAATGATGAGTAATATGTGACTCATCTAAAGCTTCATAGTAAGCTAAGCAATTTTCCACCTTAATAATAATAGGCGGATAGCCATTTTTCATTAATTCTAAGTTGAGCAAAAGTCGTGCGGTTCGACCGTTACCGTCTATAAATGGGTGAATACCTACAAAAATAGCATGAAGCATAGCCCCTCGTTCTATAGGGTGGAGACTTTGTGATTCTTTATGATACCACCACAACATTTCCTCCATTTTTTCTTGAATGATTATAGGAGGTGGAGGAGTATGCTTGGCTCCAGCAATGAAAACTTGTTGGTCACGATAAATACCTGCATAGTCATCATCAATTCCTTTTAGTACAAGCCGATGAAGGTTTTTTATTTGCCACTCAGAGAACACTTCTTTCTTCTGAACAATCTCTTCTACATAAAGAATCGCATCACGATGATTAATCACTTCTAAGTGCTCTCTCATCGTTTTTCCTCCAACCGTAATCCCTTCTAAAACTACCTTCGTTTCATTGAGTGTTAAAGTATTGCCTTCAATTGCATTTGAATGATATGTCCATTCTAATAACATTTTCTCTCGTAAGCTTTTTAACGTGTATTTTTCTAGAGGTCTACTTTCATCTAGCTGTATTTTCATTTCTTCTATCTTTTCAAACATGGTTATTTTTCGCCCCCTTACGATCCACCATATTTAAACTAATTATAATATATATTCCAGAGTAATCAAAGTTGCACTACCAACAGGTAAACCATTATGAAAAAGAATCAGGCCTTTTGATCAATAAATTATGACCAACAGCCTGTATAAAATTCATTTTATGAAAACAGAACACCTTTCTCAATTTGCTTCAGTTGATAAAAATGGCCTTGAGCCTCCATCAGCTCTTCATAACTACCCTTCTCAACAATTCCGCCTTCTTCCATCACGACAATTTGATCCATCTTTTCTAGTCCGGTTAGGCGATGACTGACTAATACAAGCGTATCGTTTTTCGCATACTCAAACAAATGATCGTACATATGCTTTTCGGTTATGGCATCTATTGAGGAAGTTGGTTCGTCTAAAAACCAAGTATGGGATTTCTTCAAAAAAGCTCTTGCGATGGCTAACCGTTGTTTTTCTCCACCAGATAAGTTTTCACCCTTTTCTAACACCTGACTGTCTAGAGAAAAATGACCCAGCTTGACTATACGTAATGCTTCGGTAAGTTCTTCATCTGATAGGTTGTCTTTTGCTATTTGTAAATTATCACGAACCGTTCCATAAAAGAAATGGTTTTTTTGCAGTACTACGTTAATTTCTTTCCAAAAAGAAGCCTCTTCAAGCTGCTCAGAAGGAATTCCATTAAACTCAAGCTGTCCACTTGAAGGAAGACTAAGCTTCATTAAAAGCTGTAGCAACGTCGATTTCCCAGAACCACTTGGACCGACAATCGCTGTTTTAGAGCCTGCCAGAAGGTCGAGATTGATTCCTTTCAAAATGCTTTTTTTCTGACCTGGAAACTGATACTCCACATTGTTGATTGATATGGCTATAGCTTGATTTTGAGTATCGAGCTTTTGAGTCGGTTTTTGTTCTTCATTTGGAATGGAAGTTAGCCTTTCTGCGGCAAATTTACTCTCTTCATAATAAACCGGAATGAGCGCCATAGGTGTGGCATTTTCAAACACCGTTAACGAGAGCATAACCATCATCGCAAGAAATATTCCATCTAACTGGTCCGTGCTTACTAAATAAACAGATACGGCTAAAACTACCCACGTTACGATAAATGAGATCATCGCATTCACCGATTGATTAAAGGCTAACTGTATTCCTTGTTTTTCTTGCTGTTTAACATAATCATGGGCATGACCCATTAATTTTTGTTGCTTTTCTTCAATTTTCTGGTGAATCTTCAAATCTCTGAAACCATAAAACCATTCTGTCACCTCTGTTGAGAATAAACCCCGGTTCTGGCGAGCATGCTGACTCACTTTTGTTTGATTAACGGCTAAAATACCCGGAGCAATAAAACTTGTCATGATTAAACCTACTAGTAAAATGAGGGCTACATAAATCGAATAAAAACTTGTAAATAGGATCGTTGCGATAAAAATAAAAATGGCTAAAATAGGAGGATAAACCACTCTTAAAAAAAAGTTTTGTAAGCTTTCGACATCCCCTACGACTCGGGCTAACAAATCGCCACTTCGATACGTTTGAAAAATACGCGGGGCAATCGGTTCGAGTTTCTCATAAAAGGCCACCCGTAAATTACTCAACATCGTAAACGTCGCTCGATGAGAAAATAACCGTTCACCGTAACGACTAACGGCCCTTAGTACACCAAAGAGTTTAATCGAAGCAATTAACACCATTAAAGCATATAAAGGAACTTCTAAAGCCGCTTTTGAAAGCATATAACCACTCGCTGAGAAAAGCCCAACTGCAGAGATTCCTGCTAAAAAACCAAGAAAAACCGAAAGCCAAATATCTTTTTTTTCGATAAATAGAAGCTTTACAATAGGCATTAATGCTTTCATTGCTCCATCACTCCTTGCTGAATTCGCACCATTTCTTGATAGTCCTTGACCTTCTCAAGAAGCTCATCATGATCTCCCGTTGCGATTAACGTCCCTTCTTTTAAGAAGACAATTTTGTCTGCGTCTTTAATCGTATGCAAGCGGTGAGCCACTGTAATAACGGTAGACTTTTCAGATAGCTCTTTAATTGACTCTTGAAGGATACGCTCCGTTCGTAAGTCTAGCCCCACCGTTGGTTCATCAAACAAAATAATCGATGGCTTCTTTAAAAAGGCACGCGCCAAGGCCACTCGCTGCTTCTCTCCACCAGAAAGGGCTTGACCTCCCTCACCGATTTGCGTATCAAGACCATCTTCTAATGATTCAATAAGATCCGTTAGTCCTGACTGTTGAGCTGCTACTCTAATATCTTCACTTGATGAGTTTGGCCTACCAATAGCAATATTCTCTGCAAGAGAGCCCGAAAAAAGAAAGGGTTCTTGAGAAATATAACTAATTTGTTCAAACCAATCTTGTTCTTTATAGGAATACAAAGAATTCCCTGCAACTTCAAGCCTACCATGATGCGGCTCAATGAGACCCGCGATCATATGAAGAAGCGTCGACTTCCCTGAACCACTTGGTCCAACGATCGCCACTGTTTCATATGGGGAAAAATGAAGATTTATTTTCCTTAACGTAAAGCCCTCTTCACCATAAGAGAACTCAGCCTCATGTATATCGATTGTTGGTGGTTCTTTTTGTTGAGGCAGCTTTTCCTCTCCCCACGCAACAGATTGAACAGATTTATTTAACTCTTCCATAATCTTTTTTGAAGCACCTAAACTTTGTCTTCCTGTATGAAAAGCACTTCCTAAATCCTTAAGCGAGACGTAAAACTCAGGCGCAAGAATCAAAATAAAAAAGGCAGTAAAAAAAGAAATACTATCAAAAACGACGAGCCTAAGTCCAAGCTCAAGGGCAATAATACCGATACTTAACATCGAGATAAATTCTAGCGTTAACGAAGATAAAAACGCTGTTTTCAACACTTCCATCGTTTGATCACGAAAATCATTACTTTGCTTTTTTAATCTTTGTTTATGCTGATGAGACCGGCCATATAATTTTAAAGTAACAAGTCCTTGTAATTGATCTAAAAATCTTCCGGAAAAGGCGGTAAGTTGGTTAACCTGTTCTTCAGATTTCTCTTTTGTTTTCATTCCAATTAGCGCCATAAATAGAGGAATAAATGGTGCTGTTACAAGCATAATAAGCCCTGATGGAACATGAGCAAAAAACACCGCTACAACGACTATTAGTGATACCATCATCGTTTGATTGACTTGTGGAATATAACGACTAAAGTAAGAATCAACTTCATCGACAGCATCCAACATGACGCCGACCTTTTCACCAGACTGACCTTGAATAAAGGTTTGCAAAGGGCTGTTTGCATACTGGTGTACAAGCTTTTCTCTAAGGTCTATTTTCACCTTCGTTGCCATTTTGACACCCACTCTTCCACTAACGAAGGTAAGCAAAGCCCTTGCTACAAATAAACCTAATAAAATCCATAATTGCAAGGAAACATCTACAATGGTTTTCCCTTTTAAAAATACTGCATCTACAATAGAGACAATATAATACGCTTGTCCGACAACAACTAAACCTGTCATAATAGCCATGATTGTTAATAGAAATTTCGTCCCTCTATATTGTTTGGCGATTGCTTTTAACTCATCCATCGTTTGCTAACTCCCTATATATTTAGTGACATATTTCACATAGTTGTACATTATTATATTCTATATTGTCATCAAATGATTAACATGAAAATGACGTTTCTATGAAATCACCACGAATCAATTGGTTGTGCTGTTAGTATACAAATAAAACAGAAGAAAAAGCAAAAATGAAAGTTATGGTAAGATTACTTTATGAGAGAGGAGAGTGGAAGGTTCATGAAAAAACTCGACATTTTTGATGGTCTAATTTTGCTATTTTTTGTTTATTACTTTTTCGCAAGAGTGGATTATGCGAACATTACGACCTTTAACATTCTCATTTTTATTTTAGGGCTCGTATGGTTTACAACCGTTGCAGTCACCTATTATTTGCGTAAAAAAGGAAAAATAACAAATCCAAAGAAGCCTGATTAATTACATGATAACCAAGCAACCTTTCAGATTTGCTTGGTTATTATTCGTTTACATACTATATATGTCTTTTGTTAATAAGATCGTTAAGATCCATGATGTATGTAGAATGAGGACAAACAAGATTGACATCAAGGTAGATTCCACAAGGGTACTTATTATGAGAATGGCGATTAGAAGACATCACAATCAATTAAGAAAAACCAGGTGTGATTAAAAATCACACCTGGTCCTTTTTGGTGCTCAGAATATCCTCAATCCTGTATTCCTTCCCATGAATACCTTTATAGTATTCAGGATACATGTCTTCTCCACATTTTTCACAGGAGAACATAGGGGGGACGGCTGGATCACCTCCATCCATTAAATCAAAATCTCTTACCACTTGTTGTGGAATCTCTTCTTTTTCATGACACACTAAACAAACAAAGTTGATGCTCTGTTTTGATTGGGCCATTTTTTTTTTTTTTTCTTGCCTTTTTTCGGTGTTTCGATACTGGTGAAATGATGAATCACCCTTTCTAAATAGGCTCTTGTCGTGGTACACAAGGCCACCTTGATTTCTAGTCTACCATTTTCAAGACAGACTTCTCCCTTGTATTCATAGTAACACTGGCATTTTTCACAAATAAGAGGGTCTCTCTTACCACTTGATACGATTCGTTCCCTCCATGTCTGACGGCGCATTGTTTTCTTTGCTTTCACTATCCAGCGTTTCGCTTTCTGTTGCCATTGACATAAGACTTTTTACTCAAGCCCTTGCATCTCCTTGAATACATCCCATAATGACGAATCGTCTTAAACTGTTCATCTGGGATATGACGAATAAGCCTAGAGATAAATTCCTCTACACTGATCGTTTCTCTCTTTTCTTTTCCGTCTGTCTTATCATGATACGTAAAGGTTACCTTTTGTCCGTCATATGCCTCGATCCGATTCAGTCCTATCGCAGGTCGACGAATATAACGGCCAATATAGCGAAGTTGTTCTTTTACATTCCCTTCCTGTTTTGGCGCATGCACATAGAAGCCCTTCCCATTATTGTGAAACGCCTGTTGTAATCGAGGTTGTATTCTCTTCTTTTCTTTTTCTGACACACCTCTGCGTATGAACTTTAACACCACGGTCTGCCACTGCTTTCTTAACATTTCAAATGGCAGATAATCGTACGTTTCCATTCCCCCTTTTTCGTAAGACCTCCCATCGTCACTAGCATATGTACATGGGGATTGAAATTCACTCTGGATCCGAAAGTATGTAAGCCTGATATGATTCCAGGGGTCACTTTCGCTTTCTTTTTGAAAAAATCCATGATTAATCGACGCCTCGTCCATCAAATCTTTTAACAGATGGCGATGAAGCAAAAACACATCACGCAGTCCTTCATCAATTGTAAAGATGACATGACGATGATTCACCTGTAAGACCTCTTCTGTTAGTAGTCGACTCCATTCTTCGCTTTCTCCTACTGAACAAGTGGTACAAAATCGCCCCTTACAACGATACGGAACCTTCCTGACATCATGGCAACCTTCACAAACAAATAGCTTAAATCCATTTTTGGGATTCCCACACCCTCTGAATTTCTCTATTTCCTTTCTTACTATTGGACGGATTTTAGCTCCATGTTTCTTTTGAAAGTGATCCCAATGGTTATGTTTATCAAAGAAAATTTGTTTTAATATATTATTCTCCATGACATCAAAATACCACAGTTTCTAAGACTGTGGTAGACCCGAAATTATATACTTTCTTATCTTTTAAGAAAAGCGCAAGCGCCTTGCTCAGCCACGACAAGCATAAGGCGCGGAGAAAAGAAAGATGTTCTTTATCTTTTGTTCTACGTGACTTATGACCTCGAGTGGTTAGGCGCTGGAGCTAGACAGCAATGTTAGCACCTTCTTATAAAGGACAAAGTTTATACATTCTTATCTTTTAAGAAAAGCGCAAGCGCCCGTCTAGCGACGCAGGTGCAAAGGAACGTCAACTAAGTACAGTCACGTCCTGTGACTAACGTTGACGCTAGCCCGTCCTGGGCATCGCCGCATGAGATAAAGGAAACACGAAAAGCCGGAAAGCGGAGGATCTACTAACTACTGCCACGTCGCGCGAGCAAACGTAGATCCACCTCCCTCCTGGAGGCGTCTCCGTTGACTTATCGTAGAGACATGGAACATCAACTAAAGACGCCCACGTCCTGTGGGCAACGTTGTTGCTAGCACTTCCTGTGCATCGAAAGCGCTACCCGTCGCTGGGCGCTGGAGCTAGACAATAATAAAAACACCATCCGAATAAGGACAGATTTTTATACTTTATTACTCTGCAAAATAGGGCGATTTGCTTTCTTCGATCAGGAGCTTTTCCTTTATTCATCAATCTGTCACCTTAAAGTCAAAGTTCCCAGAACTGATGTTTACTTTAACCTCATTTTCTCTTGATCCAAGCGTACCTTTAATTCGATTGCTACTTTTTATTTCATAATCCATTTGCACATCAACATTCCCCGTTCCTGCAAAAGAATTGAAGTCTAAGTTTAATGAAGTTGGTTCCTCCTCTACATTCAGAAAGACATTCCCACTAGACAAATCCACTTCAATAGTTTGATCGATTTCCTTTAAGATGATCTCCGCATTCCCTGAACTAGACTCAACAGTTAGGTCTCCTATCAGATGGTCAATCTTAACGTTACCAGAAGAAGAATGCAGTTGACTAGAGCGGCTTATCACATTTTTTAACAAAATATTTCCCGAAGAATTTTCGACCACTACATCGTCAGCTTTGAGAGACTCTATTTTGACATTCCCGCTAGCACTATTGATTTTAACTTGTTTATATAGTCTATCAGGTAAAGCCATGTTTAATTTTGCTTCTCGTAAAGTAAAAATCTTCAATAACCGGTCAGAACTTACCGATATCTTTAATTGATCACCAACTTCATCCACTGTTAAAGTGAGATCTTCAATCACCTCTTTTTTTCCTTTACAGTTGAATTCAATCAAGATTTCTTCTTTATCGTTAGGATAGACTTGAATGTTCCCTGATCCTAATTCAACATCGATCTTGCTCACCTTATCATTTGTAACCATTTTTCTTTCCTCAAATTCTTCAAGTTCACTTACCGAAATAGTTGAAGGTACTGCCCTTTGAAACAAAAAAGTAGCGATTATTACCAAAAAATAGAAGTTATAACCAATATTACTTTCTTCAAACAACCGCCCCTTTCTAAAATTACCTTTTCCTCTATAATAATAGTAAACACTATATACTTGAGAAACACAACAAACAGTTAGGAATTTTCAAAAAACAGTATTTAAACGATTTGCGATGTAGTCATTTGTTATTTGGAACTAGTAATCTATCTTTTCATTTTCTTCACTTAAAATTCATCAAACGTTAATATCCCTTTCATTGACATCATATTTTGTTATTACCATAATTTAAGTAGATAGAAAATAAAATGCAAGGGAGAGATCAATGATGAGTTGGTTGAAAGGACCTCAAATGGCCATTGTATGGACAGTGGTTCGACTTTATTTAGGCTATGAATGGCTGACAGCTGGTTGGGAAAAGATCACTGGAGAGTTTGATGCAAGCGGTTACTTAAAAGGAGCGATTGGAAAATCGACTGGTGAACATCCTGCTGTACAAGGTTGGTACGCTTCTTTTCTAGAGAATGTGGCCTTACCAAATGTCGGGGTATTTAATTTTCTCGTCTCATGGGGGGAGTTCCTTGTGGGCTTAGGGTTAATCCTTGGTGCTTTAACGATTCCTGCATTATTGGCAGGCGCATTCATGAATCTTAACTTTATGTTAGCAGGTACGACTAGTACAAACCCAATTTTATATACGTTAGCGATGATTTTATTGTTTGCTGGATCAGCAAGTTATTATTACGGAGTCGATCGCTTTCTTTTACCTAAACTTAGAAAAGATAAAGAAGAAGATATGAAAGTAAATGTATAACCATCAGGGAGGAAACTAAGCAATTCCTCTTATCAAAAAGGCTGCCCTTTACTCAGGACAGCCTTTTTTTATTTCATTATTTCTTATATACGACGATCTTACCAACCGTACCATCTTTAGCTTGGTCTAATACTTTCACATGCAAGCCTAACTCAGGAAGGAGTCTACCTGCATCAGGAATTTTAGAACTCATATAAGATTTGCTATCTTTAAATACACGTTTCTTTTTCACATGGTTATCCTTTAAGAATAGACCATTAATATCAACGTAATCCAAATACATTTTGTTCCCTTTTTTGTTATTAAAAGCAGCGTCATGAACTTGATAACGTGTTTGTGCGATTGATTTATCGCTCCATTTTAATACTTTCTGATCTGCGTCGACTACTCCTAGGAAGCCTTCACCAGGATGATTACCAACCCAGTTGTCCGTGTAAGAGTTATCTACATACCAAACAATGAGACCTGGATCAAAGCTCATCAAGCTATTACCACGTTTAATATGACCTAATCCAGCATCGACACCATTTTGACTTCTCCACTCTAGTAGGTAGTAATTTTTCGCTGTAACAAATCCTTCACTTTTCTCAAAACCATCAAAAGTAAAGACCGTATCACTTTCACCATCGTCGCTTAGGAGAGTTTGATCGTCTCCTGTAATCACAACATCATCAACGAAAATACCATCTAGCATATAGCCACCATCGGTTAAATAGTTGATTCGTAATTCAATATCTTTCCCAGCATAGCTTGATAAGTCAAACGTTGCATCGATCCAGCCATCCGATTTACCTGTAATTCCATGTCCAGGGTTAATATCAAAAGGATCTTCTGTTGTTGTGATATTCCCAGGGATGCTTGTCCACTCATCACCCTCTAGTACTTGAACAGAAGCATAGTCATAATCACTCTCAATATCGTACCATGCTTTAAATGATAGATTCGCATTCGTCACATTCGTTAAATCGACGGATGTCGTCATAGAGTTATTAAGATTATCACCTTTTTGGCTATAATACTCATATTGTCCACTAAAAGGCGTATTAATCTCGATTTTCTTATCTGGTAAATTAACGCGTAAAGCATCTAGATTTGTCCCTTTTGTATTGGCTTGGTCTAGGAAATATTCATAACCTCTTTTATCAAGGTCATCAATGTCTACTTCACCGTATTTCATCCAGTTTCCACCCATAGACGTTTGTAAAAATTCTTTTGCCCACGGACTAAACCCTGTAGGTTCTGTTCCAGGAACTTGTCCTGCCCAGCTACCACTAGACATAATGGACCAATAACTTACCGGTTCACCTTGTCCAGTATATTGCGTATCATACTCATCAGGAAGACCTAAATCATGACCATACTCGTGAGAGAAAACACCAGCTGCTCCATCTGCAGGCTGAACCGTATAATCGTATGCGGCCATCATTCCACCCCAATTGTCAGAAGGAGAAGTAGTTCCAGCAATAGGATAAATTCCACCAAGGTTCCAGCGATGAGACCATATAGCATCTGATCCAATGGAACCTCCACCTGCTTCTTCACCAACTGCAGAGTGGACAATCATTAAATGATCGACAAGTCCATCTGGCTCACGAGTGTTACCATCACCATCTAAGTCATATCGATCTTCTTGGTCAAAATCACTTAAATTAAGGTTTGGGTCATGTGCAGCTGCGTCTAACGCTTCACGAACCAATGAACGTGCATCTTTGTCATTGTCGCCGCGTTCTGGATCGTTACCGCCGTATTCAGCATAAGGCTTAGTAGCTGTATACCAACCACCGATTTGTCCATCGACCGTATAGCTTCCTCCGGATTGTTGTTCATAATATTGTTTCATAGAAATAAGCGTTTCACCGTTTGGCCCAGTATAACCATTTTCTCCAAACACCATTTCTTGATAATGCTCTTTTACATAGTCTTCATAATACATGTCTGTATCTTCAGGTTGAATGGAGTTGTGAGGATAGTCAGGGAACTCAATAAGAAGAACTAATACATTGTCCTTTCTGACTTCACCATTAAAAATTTCTTCTTGCACAGGCGCAACTCCACCACGTTTTTTCGCTTTTTCTTTCACAACTTTTTCTTGCTTGTCCATCTTTTCCTTTTGTTCTTTATTTAGCTCTCCTTCAAGTTCATGAAGTTGACCTAAGCCTTCGTCTTTCATGCCTTCCTGCTTTTCCTCTAAAAACTGTTGCAACGCTTCTTCAGCTTCTTCAATTGAAGCATCCTTGGATACTTTCCCTTCTTCTTTCAGCATTTCAATCAGCTTTTCATCATTGGCAATCGCTAAATCAAAAGGCCCTTTCGTGTGTTTGTGTGATTCCGTTTCTTGTGAATATGTAGTTTTCGCCAAAGCATCAGTATAGCTACCAACTGGGGCAACTAACGTACCAACACTTAAAGCACTAGCCATAGCTAGAGAAAATAGTTTCTTCTTATTCAAATGATAACCTCCTAAAATATAAATAATGAAAAAATTCTCAATATTAAGTATAAATAAATTTGAAGATATAATAAATGGTAGAATATAAGTGTTTTTTTTACAATTAATAATAGAGTTCATGATAAATCAGGACTATTTATATAGTTTTAGTACATTTTTTTACATTTAAAAATTAAATGATTTAATTAATTCACATGATTACCCTCATTTATTAATAACCCTCTCGAATTTTATGTTAAAATAAGTAAAAATCATTTACTAGTGCTTATACCCTCACTATGGGTGAAAACTTTTTGAGAATGGAGTGCTTAATGATGAAAAACCTAAATGCTCATGCTTTAAGTATTGGCTATCTCTGTTTGATCGGACTTCTATCAACCTACATTCTCATTTATGATCAAATCCCAAATTTAACTCCGATTATTGTGATTAGCCCCATGTTAGGGATTCTAAATGAGGTCAAAAGAAATCTAAACATTTTTAAATATCCTTTGATTGTCATTTACAGTCTGATGTTAATTATTCCACTCGCCTATATGACGAGAATAGAGTTTTTACTAAACAGCCTCCCACCCGGATATGGTGTTCCCATTTATATCATTGTTACACTAGTATTCTCGCCATTACTTGGTTTAATAAGCGCATTAAGAGATCCAACATGGACGAGATGGGTAGGGTTAATTATTCAAGGAGGGATAATTGTTTTGTATATTGTTGATTTGTTAATTGGAGAGGGGGTTTCTTTTTTAAAAGCCCTATTAAACTAGGTGACTTAGCAATGAATATAGCATTGCATCTATCATGTGGACAAAAATTGAAAGCATGTTAGATGAAAAAGAGCTCGTCTAAATTTTTTTAGAAAGGATATTACCAAATGATAGGACTGAAAAGGTTGTATTATTTTTATACTTCTCTACTTTTACTCGTTATAATCCTCGGGGGGCTGTTCAGGTACAGGAAATGACGTTTCAAACACAGATTCTACTATAGAGTCAACATCCCAAACTGAATCAACTGATTTTACGGCGGTTAATCAAGAAAGTACAGAAGCTGTTGAAACGGCTATATCAAATGAAAACTCATTCAACAATGAAACTAATAACCCAGAAGAAACAAGTTCGGATAAATATAATGATCAACAACAAGAAAACACTTCTAGTACACTAGGTGCGAGTCAGGAAATCCAAGATACAGCAACAGAAATAGAAAAGCAGCAGGCTGTATCCATAGTTGAATCTTATTTACGTAATAAAGAGGAATTAGAGGAAGATGAAAATCATTTTGTAGAATATGATGGAGTCGCTAATCACTACATAGTTGTAAGGTATTCTACTCTAGTATCCGGTCACTCTTCAACTAACGGAAGATATGCAGTAGATTTAAAGACGAGTGGAGTTGTAGACGTAACCTCTGCAAATGATTTCGATAAATTATTTGATTAATTAAGTTGTAATGAACGTACATACAACCAAATAGAGAACATTTTTTATTAATTAACGTATTAGACAAGTGCCCTACATAGATCGCCACATTATGGTAAAATAAACAAATAACTCTACTTAAGCTTGGTGATTCGATGTTTAAACTACTACTAATTGAAGATGATATTTCTTTATATTCAGAAATTAAAAACCGCTTATCACTATGGGATTATGATGTCCACGGCATTACGAATTTTGAAGAAGTCATGACTGAGTTTACAGAAATCAAACCTGAACTCGTCATTATTGATATTCAGTTACCTAAATACGATGGGTTTCATTGGTGTCGAATGATTCGTAGTCATTCAAACGTTCCGATTATCTTTCTATCTTCACGAGATCACCCGATGGATATGGTGATGTCTATGCAGCTTGGAGCAGATGACTATATTCAAAAACCTTTTCACTTTGATGTATTGATCGCAAAAATACAAGCGATTTTACGGCGAACGTATAATTATAATACTGATGAGATCGCCCTTAAGACGTGGCGAGGAGCAAAGATTGACTTTGAGAAAAACCTTGTCACCAATAGCTTAGGTTCCGTTGAGTTAACGAGAAATGAGATGTTTATTTTAAAAGTTTTACTTGAGCATAAAAACAAGATTGTCAGCAGAGAAATGTTAATGAATAGCTTATGGAATGATGATCGTTTTATTAGCGATAATACTTTAACGGTCAACGTCAATCGTCTACGAAAACGTTTAGAAGAGCTAAAACTAGATCCATTTATTGAAACAAAAGTTGGGCAAGGATACTTATTAACAGAAGAGGACTCTCTCTATGATTAAGCTATACATACTAGAACGAAAAAGCTGGATTGCCTTTATCCTTTTCACGCATATTGTCATTCTGTTTATTGCTTATGTAGATTCATCGATTCCTTTACAATCGTATTTGTACATCGTCTTTTTAGTCACGATTTTTTTTAGTCTTTTCGTCATTTTTCGATACTTCAAGGAAACTAAATTTTATAAGCAGTTAAGTGAGACAGAAATTAGTAACCTTATAGAAGAAGTGCAACCTACAAGCTCATTCGAAAAGATCGTCAAAGAAAAACTCGAAGAGCAAGAAGTACAGCTAAAATCGCTCATAACAAAACAAAAAAGCATGCTTGAACAAGAACAAGATGAATTACTTTCATGGGTGCACGAGGTGAAAACACCCCTTACTTCTTTACACTTATTAATTGAACGAATCGAAGATACACAGCTTAAAAGCCAACTAACGTATGAATGGCTAAGAGTTCATCTTTTACTAGATCAACAAATTCATCAAAAAAGAATCACGTTCATTGAAAACGACCTCTTTATGGAAAAGGTCAATTTACAGCAGACCATTCATCAAGAAATCAAATTTCTGCAATCATGGTGCTTTCAAAAAGGAATTGGTTTTGATCTTGATTTAAAAGAGGCAGACGTCATTAGTGATGGGAAATGGCTTGGCTTTATCATTAGACAGCTTTTAACAAACGCAGTGAAATATAGCCGTCATGATGATATTTTTATTAAAAGTGACCTTTATGACGGTCATATCAGGCTTATTATATCAGACAAGGGTCAAGGAATTGATGTGAAAGACTTGCCACGTATTTTCGAAAAAGGCTTTACTTCAACAACAAACCACCAAAACCATCAATCTACGGGAATGGGATTATATTTAACCAAGAAAGCAGCAGACTCCTTACATATTAATGTTAAGGTGCGATCTAAAGTCGAAGCTGGAACAACCGTTGTTTTAACCTTTCCAAAACGAAATGAGTTTACGTTGATTAGGAGCAAGTGACAAAATTGTCACCTGCTTTTTTGATTTGTTCGCTCATTCGAAGGAAGAGTGAAAAAATTCCTCTTATAATGTGAACTATACTATAACAAAAGGGGTTAGAAAGATGACTATTTTACAAGCAACAAAGATCCATAAAAGTTTTGGAAATAAATTCAACAAACAAGAAGTATTAAAGGGAATTGACTTATCTGTTCAAAAAGGGGAGTTTGTCTCAATCATGGGCGCTTCAGGATCAGGGAAAACCACGTTACTTAACGTGCTTTCTTCGATTGATAAAGTAAACGACGGCTCCATTTTAGTAGAAGGAACGGAAATGACAAAAATGAAGGAGAAACAACTGGCAGAGTTTCGAAAAAATCACTTAGGGTTTATATTTCAAGAGTACAACTTGCTTGATACGTTAACCGTAAAGGAGAATGTTCTCTTGCCTTTATCGGTAACGAAAGTATCCAAACAAGAAGCAGAGCAACGGTTTTCTTCACTAGCTCAATCGCTTGGTATTGAGGAATTGAAAAATAAATATCCAAATGAGCTTTCAGGTGGACAAAAGCAGCGAACATCAGCCGCACGCGCGTTTATTGACAATCCTAGTTTGATTTTCGCAGATGAACCGACGGGAGCACTCGACTCAAAGTCCTCTTCCGACCTACTTCATAAACTAAGTGAATTAAACCAACAATATAAAGCAACGATTGTGATGGTTACACATTCTGCCGTAGCCGCTAGTTATTCTACGAGAGTGATCTTTATAAATGACGGACAAATTTATACGCAATTAAATAAAGGAGATCAATTGAGAAAAAGCTTCTTTAATGACATTTTAAAGACCCAAGCTGTTTTGGGTGGGGTGCAAGATGACGCTTAATAGACTGATAATCAAGAACTTAAAAAAGAATTTCAAAAACTATTATTTGTATATTTTTGCGCTCACCTTTAGTGCCGCCCTTTATTTTTCCTTTGTCACCTTGCAATACGATCCTGCCTTAGACGAAACAAAAGGAAGCATTAAAGGAGCCGCTGGACTAAAGACAGGTTCCATTCTTCTAATTGTCATTGTCACTGTTTTTCTCTTATATGCCAATCGTTTATTTATAAAAAGACGCAGTCAAGAGATCGGCCTTTTGCAGCTTATCGGAATTACTAAATCAAAGGTGTTTCAATTATTAAGTGCTGAAAACTTTGTTCTTTATTTCAGTTCAATGATTCTTGGTGTTTTTCTTGGATTTTCTATTTCCAAATTAATTATGATGATTTTATTTCGAGTAACGGGTGTAGAAGATATTGCCCAGCTTCACTTTTCTTATCAAGCATTTTTCCAAACGCTTATTGTTTTCACCTTTATATATATCGTTATGATGCTTTTAAACTACCTATTTATTAAGAGTAAAAGTATACTGAGTTTGTTTAGAGTTAATTCGTCAACCCAAGCAAAGGTAAAACGATTATCTTGGATTGATATCGTAATTGGGGTGTTAGGAATAGGCTTAATCTGTTTAGGTTACTATTTGTCGACTATTTTATTTGATGGCGATTTTGCCACCCAAAACGCTCTATTCTTCACCATGATTACCATTTTAGGTTCAGTCATTATTGGAACATACTTATTTTATAAAGGGTCGGTTAGCTTTATTTTTCATTTAGTACGCAAACGAAAACACGGTCATCTATCCGTACAAGATGTGACTTCTTTATCGTCCATTATGTTTCGAATGAAATCCAATAGCTTTTTATTAACGATTATTACGACGATATCAGCCTTGGCGATTGGATTATTGTCGTTAAGTTATATTGCTTATTACTCTTCAGATAAAGAAGCGGAGCGAGCAGTTCCTGATCATTTTTCCTTCGTTAGCGAAGAGGAGGCAGAACAATTTAAAGAAGATCTGCAAGAAAATCAGATCAACTTTCATGAGGTAAACATAGAGGTCATTCAAACGTATATGAATGTAGAAGCAATTATGACAAAAAAAGATGGAAATGATTGAAAAAGAACCTTTTTTACCGACTCCTATTATTAGTGATGAAGATCTTAACGGAGTAGACGTAACCGAAAAAGAGCTTGTCTTAACAGGCTATAATGATTTATTAGAAAATTTATTTCCTTTAAAAAAAATCTGGTGATGTTGAATTAAAGGGGAAAGATCATACGCTTTCTCAACATTACAATGGCATTAAACATCAGTATTACTTATCCTCTTATTTTTCACCAGGAATAGCACCCGTAGCCATTGTGGATGATAAGATTTTTCAATTATTAAAAGAAGACCTTGACCCAGAAATACAGCTTGAATCATCAACTTATATTGGAATTGAGTTAGAAGATGAAGATCAGGTAGAAAAGGCAAATGCGCTATTTAACGAACAAAGGTTTACAAGTGAAGCCCAGTCGCAGCTTAATATGAAGAATGAACAAAAAAGAGCATTGGGTCTAGTCATGTTCATTGTCGGATTTTTAGGACTAACTTTCCTCATTACTTCAGGATGCATCCTCTATTTTACAGATGGATGAAGCGGAAGATGAAAAACCTAACTATACGATTTTAAGAAAGCTCGGTTTTACCCAAACAGACCTACTGAAGGGAATCATTCGCAAGCAACTATTTAATTTTGGTATTCCTCTAGTGGTTGGCCTTCTCCATGGTTATTTTGCCATAAAGTCAGGCTGGTTTTTATTCGGTTCAGACCTTTGGACACCTATGATCTTAGTGATGCTTATCTATACAGGACTATACTCAATTTTCGGATTTCTATCGGTGCTTTATTATAAAAGAATCGTGAAAGAAGCTTTGTAATTATGTCACTCCTAATGCAAAAAGCATGCTTGGCTAGAGCCAAGCATGCTTTTTATCTGATTTATCCTTTTTAATCAATAGATTGGGATTTTCTAACTTATTTAGTTTCGCTAATTTATCAACACTGACATTATGTGCTTTTGCAATTTCTGATAGAGTGTCTCCCTTTTTCAAAAAATAGTATACATTTTTGCTTGCTTTTCCCCCCATTTAGCTTGCTAATTATTCCATAGTTGGTGTAAGTTAAGCAAATAATTTAACATTTCAAATGTTATAATTGGTAATGTTACTATTTATATTCATTTTTTCTCATCAAGTTTTTTATATCACTGTGTCATTCATTACATTGCTTTTAATCAGCTTAGCATCGTAGACAAAATAGCCAAATGGAATTAAGGCGACAATGACAGCTCCCGCTAACCAACGAAACGGCCAACGAATTTTTATTGTCACCCAGAAGATCATGATCATATAAATAACAAAAAGAACACCATGGGCCATCCCAACAATGGAAACAGCCTCTGGAATATCAAAAAAGTACTTTAACGGCATGGCAATGAAAAGCAATACTAAGTAAGAAAGTCCTTCTATCATTCCTGCCAAACGAAACTGACCAGATGTCGTTTTCCACATACCTTTCTACCTCCTCTTCTCTCTTCTTTCATAGTAGCAGATTTTTAGAATGAGAGGGTTTAAGAAAGTAACAATCCTAGATAAATCTCATCGCTAATATGGGTGAATCAGAAACTTGTTGTCCTATCTCAAAGATCCAGATGGGAATACACATGCACTGATGAATGAAAAAACAGAAAATCTCAGTTGTTTTTAGCTCTGAGCCTATGCTTCTGGACTTTAAGAGTATTCAAATAATCTCGAAAATGAAATGAAGAAAAGTAGTGCCTAGTGCCAATAATAGTAGCATAAACAATAGTTGGAGGATTGTAAAAAGAGCATAGTTTTTATTCTCTATATATTTCCACTCCAACCTAGATTGTAAAATACTAGAGAAAATTATATATATAAAAAATAGAAAAACCGGTTCTAAAAACCAATAGTTGTGGCGTGGGTCGATCTCGTAGTTTAAAATATATCCTAGAAAAATAAGCATAAAAGTAATGATTCTAATTGTCCAATCCACTTTTTTATGTCGTTCATTTAGATGGTCATCTCCATATGAACGAATATCTTTTTCAATATTAAGCCACTTTGTCAAAAGCTTATGAAACATATACCACAATAGTATAATGAGAATTAACATGACCACTAGAAATATAATTGGTAACAAAACTATATTTAAAAAAATAGTAGACACTCCTTTATTATCTATTCTCATTATTTACCTTAACATACTCTTTTTTTATCTTCTAATTCTCTTTCTATCAAGTATGAGGAAGTGATTCACTACTCCACAGTCGATATATTGCGGTTCAATTTATCTCTGAAAGGTTTATAAGTAAACATTTTCCTGTTTAGCATTTTGTAGAATGTTGTTTTTACAATGGATGACCCTCATTTCTCTGAGAATCAGAAACGTGGATGTCTTTTAAATTATTCAAAGGGAAATAGCAAGAATCACAGTTTTTTTACCGCTAGCCTACACCTCTGGAAATTGAATTGGGTAAAACAAACCAAAAAATCCAGTAATAAACATGGAAGCAACAAAGATAACCATAAACAGTAAATTCATTATAGTAAATAGGGCGTTATTCTTATTCTCTACATATTTCCACTCCATGATCGCTCTCGCTATTTCTGATACAATCAAAAACACAAATATAATGGTATAGGGCTCTAAAAACCAATAAACTTTCAGAGGATTAATGAAGTGGTTAATAATCAATCCTAGGGTTATAAGCACAATGGAAGAAATTCTTATAGTCCAGTCCACTTTCTTATGTTCTTCATTTAAATGGTTATAACCCCAAAAATAAAATCTTTTATCAACCTGAAGCCACTTTCTCAATAAAATGTGAACAATATACGACACTAGGACAAAGATAGCTAACAAAAGCGATAACTTTACTACAAACCATCCCATACTATTAAGAAAAGCCAAGAATAAACACTCCTTTTTAAACTATTCTCACTATTTACCTTAACATACTCCTTTTTACCCTTCTTATTTTTCTTTCGACAAAAAACCGAGTATTAAATCATACTCGGTCCGTTTGTTTTTCAATAAATACCACTTTTAAATAATTTCCTTCTTTAAATGATTTTGTTGTAGCAAAATCTTCTGGTAGAGAGAATTGTTCGATGATTTTATATGCTCACGTTTTTGTCTTTGAATGCTTGGTCGATGAAAGATTTAAATTTACGCATGTCGAACTGCGCGCAGTTGGTGGAAGCCACGATTACTCCATCATCCTCTGTAATATCAATGGCTTCTTTTAACAGGTTGGTATAATCTTTTTGCGGCACTAAAGGTCATTTTTTTCGTTCTTGCAAAGCTCGGTGGATCTATAATGACTAAGTCATAGGACAATTTCTTTTTCGCCGCGTATTTAAAATAGTGAAAAACGTCTTCGACAATGATTTTTTGCTCCTCATAATCAATTCCATTGACGCTAAATTGTTCGATGGTTTTTGGTTTGCTTCGATTCGCCACGTCGACACTAACCGTTTGTTTCGCTCCTCCTAAAGCAGCAAAAACAGAAAAAACACCTGTATAAGAAAACGTATTTAAAACCGTCTTTCCTTTCGCATACTGATCAAAAATCTTTTTTTCGAACCTCGCGTTGATCAAGAAAGACGCCGACCATCGCCCCTTCATTTAAATAAACAGCGATGTTAACACCATTTTCTTTCACAATCATTGGTGATTCTGCTCTTTCTCCAACGACAAAATCATCGTCTTCAATATACTTTCCGCCCGTATTAAAACGCTTTTTCTGATAAATCCCCTTAAAGCCAACGGACCTTTTTAAAGCAGACAAAATCTCTTCCTTAAAACGAAAAATCCCTTCACTATACCACTGGATGACGTAATAGCCCTCGAAGTAATCGATGGTTAAGCCACCAATACCATCACCTTCTGCATTAAAAACACGAAATGCGGTTGTTTCTTGATCATTAAAAAAGGTATCTCTTTTTTTAATGGCTGCTTTGATCTTCTTCTCAAAAAACAATCCATTTATTTGTTCATCCTTTTGTTTCGTGAGGATCCACCCGTACCCTTTATTTTGCTTTCCATAATAGCCTCTACCGATAAACTGACCATCTGAGGCCACTACGTTTACGATCGCTCCTTCGTTCGTTAACGATTCAAGGTTTTCAATGTCATCTTTTTTAATCAATGGGTAACCATTTCGATATTTTTTTATATGTTTTTCTTTTATTTTTAATTGGACTTGTTTTTGCATCATTGTCATCCTGACTTCAATTATTTTCTGTTCCAGCATTGATTATATCATTAGGGATCGTGAAAACAAATGATTTGGAAATTTCTACTTTTGAGGTGGTATAGAGAGTTTCAAGTAAGCAATTCTATTAATCTGCTTAATTTTACCTTACCATGGTATACTAGTTGTAACACATAATAGAGCAGGTTTTTGGATGGGGCGGTCACTTCCTTGAGAGAGGAGGTGGCGGTTATGACAACATACGAATCTATATCTTTAATGATCATGTTTGGTATGTTTGTTATTGCAATGCTGTCTTTCGAGCAAAAAAAATAACCATCCCTAAGCCTGCCAGCTAGATGGTTATCGTTCAATCTCCATAGACCGCCCGTTTAAAGGGCATTCTATTATGTGTGGCCGTAGGTGTTGGTAGCACCTACGGTTTTTTATAGTATATACATTTAAAATAAGAATTAGACGTACAAGTTGCTGTTTGCAACCTGTAAGGCGCATATCACGCACCCTGTTCACCATTAGTATACCACAATTAGTGCGAACAACATTAGAAAATGATCTTTTTGACGTTTTAGAGTGCTTATCTGGTGATAAAAAAGCATTTTTTGGTTTTGGTTTGTAAACTTCTACTTTACAAAAGGAAAGTTCCTCATGTATACTTAGTTACATAAGTAACTAACCAATTAACTATGGAGTGTGGCGCTAATGAAACCAACATTAGATGAAGACCAGCCCCTTTTTCAGCAAATCGCATCCATGATTATGGACGACATCGTCGATGGAAAGCTAAAAGCTGAAGATCAAGTTCCTTCTACAAATGAACTATCACGCTATTACAATATTAATCCCGCAACCGCACGGAAAGGATTACAAACCCTTGTAGATAAAGACATTATATATAAACAGCGAGGGCTGGGGATGTTTGTTGCAAAGGGGGCAAAAGAAACCTTGCTTTCCGAAAGAAAACAGCAATTTTATGAGGAATATATAGTTCCTCTCCTTAGAGAAGCGAAGCGAATTCATATGAATGAAGACATGATTATCCATTTAATCAAGACAAAAAAGGAAGGTGATTCAAATGATTAACGTGAAAGCAGTCACGTATGGGTATGATAAAAATTCCGTGCTTAAAGAGTTATCCTTTCAAGAGGGTCAGCCAATTATTACAGGTTTATGGGGGCGAAATGGAGCAGGAAAAACCACTTTAATGAGTTTACTGGCGGGTCATCATCGTCCAGACAACGGAACTATTCAAATTATGGGGGGAAAATCCTTACAACAGTATAAATGCAAAGCAGCCACATTTGTTATATTCAAGAAGACCATCCATTCGATCGAAAATGGACGGTTAAAGATTTGTGTAGATTCGGAGGATATTTTCATCCTAATTGGAATCAGGGTCTAGCTGAACAGTTAATCGACCTATATGAACTGCCCCTTAATAAAAAGGTTACTAAGTTTTCAAAAGGAATGAAAACAGCCGCACAAATTTTGTTAGGAATTGCGAGTCAAGCACCTATCACCGTCTTTGATGAACCCACTAATGGACTTGATGCAGTAAACCGGACCTTATTTTACGAAACGTTATTATCAAGCTATGAAGAGCAACCACGCATGTTTCTGCTTTCTTCACACCATATTGAAGAAATTCAACCTTTATGTGAATCCATCATAGTCCTTCACGAAGGAAAGATCGTCATTCATGAAACAATGGAACAAATGCGTCAAAGAGGAATTCTCTTAACAGGTTCTACAACAGACATTCAACAAGCTACTAAACTAGTCCCCATCATAGAATCTTCAAAACTAGGCTCTACTTCAACTGTGATGATTGATGCACTATATTCAAAGGAATGGAAAGAACGTGCGCACTCGCATCACCTTGATATTGAAAAGACAACCGTTCAAAAGTATTTAGTCAACAAAACGAAAAAGAAGAAGGAGGTAATCAAATGAACGCGGTAAAAGGAACGTATCGATTATTGTATGAGGATATGCGCTTTTACTTAATCCTGTTCTCGGCGATCACAATTCTAATGGCTGCGGTGTATTTGTTTATTGGAATTTTTTTTGACGCTGATTACTATGGTACTTTATTTGGTCCCCTATATGGAGCGATTTGTACAGTTGCCATCTATGAATTGGTTGTGACCTTTCCAATTGCTATAGGATTAGGCAGTACAAGGTCCCTTTTTATAAAGTGTTATTTTTTGATGGGTTTCCTTATGGTCTTTGGCACCACATTTGTTTTAAATAGCCTTTATTTCATCATCTACCTCTTAGAAACCAATGGCTTTCACAAAGTAGGGGTTTTTCATCCGGGAATGTTTTATTCGTATGAACCTAAATTAATCCCCTTCTTTTGGATTGATTTCATGGTCGGTTTGACCCTATTTGGCCTTTCGTCATTCATAACCATGAGCTGGCGCAGGTTAGGAACGGTTCAGTTTTTCATTTATTTCTTTATCATTACCATGTTTATCACATCCATTATTGCTATCCTTGGAACCAATCAGTCTATCGAGTGGATTTCAAAATTTAGTCCTCTAGAAATCTTTAATACTATAGGGTTGTTTGGGTTAATTCTCATTTTATTAACGTATCCATTAATGAAGAATGCCCCGCTGAAAATGAAAGGAGCAAAAGCTTGAAACGCCTAGACTTTAGGCGTTTTTTCTTATGCGATCAAACGTAACGAATATAGCCAAGACATACGTCAACAAGAAGATAGAAAATAAAACCAAAGAAATATCATACACCTTTCCCATCACACTGACACACCAAATAAAAATGAAACCAAAAAAATATATCCATTCCTTCTTTTCTTTAAATAGACTGATTGAAAAATGGATATGACTAATCCCAACATCACTAAATGAGCCAAAAATAATATTACGTTTAAGACTAACGTCTCATCCATTCTATCGCCTCTAATCTTTGTATTGATCTATATTCCTTGATTGTATCCGTTTTTGGGTTAACACAGGTGTTTGTATAATTAGGAAAAACAATCTAAAATATTGTTACTTTTAGTGCTTTATCACCATATTTAGGCGAGTGTGACATTTTTAACAAAATGTATTAAAGACAAATGTTACTATACAAGTGAGGACAGAAACAATAAAAAATAAAGAGAAAAAAATAAAAATTAGGAGGAGATTAAAATGAAAAAGTTGGTTAGTGTACTTAGTTTGTTGGTTTTCATATTCGCTGTGTCACCAGTTGCAAACGCTTACGGTTTCTGGGCAGGCACGATTGAACCAAGCATAGAATTAGGTGTTACTGAAAACGACGTAGATGTTACCTATACTATTAAAAATCAAACTCCTTACGTTTATGATATTTCTTTTCATTCTGGTCAAATGATCGAATATGAGTTATACAAAGATGGGGCACTTGTTGAACGCTATTCAGATTTATACATGTTTGACGCTTCAATGCATACGATTACTCTTATCCAAGCGGAAGAAAAAAGCTTTGACTTCACTATTCAAGATTTAGAACCGGGTGATTACGAGCTCAATGTTTGGCTTCATTCTGAGGCTTTAATCTATCAAACAACTTTAAGTGAATCTTTCACCATTGAGTAATCTTGAAATGAATCTAATTCTATGCGAAACCGTGAATAGGGGTTATAAGAAAAACCAGGTGTGATTAAAAATCACACCTGGTCCTTTTTGGTGCTCAGAATATCCTCAATCCTGTATTCCTTCCCATGAATACCTTTATAGTATTCAGGATACATGTCTTCTCCACATTTTTCACAGGAGAACATAGGGGGGACGGCTGGATCACCTCCATCCATTAAATCAAAATCTCTTACCACTTGTTGTGGAATCTCTTCTTTTTCATGACACACTAAACAAACAAAGTTGATGCTCTGTTTTGATTGGGCCATTTTTTCTTTTTTTTTTCTTGCCTTTTTTCGGTGTTTCGATACTGGTGAAATGATGAATCACCCTTTCTAAATAGGCTCTTGTCGTGGTACACAAGGCCACCTTGATTTCTAGTCTACCATTTTCAAGACAGACTTCTCCCTTGTATTCATAGTAACACTGGCATTTTTCACAAATAAGAGGGTCTCTCTTACCACTTGATACGATTCGTTCCCTCCATGTCTGACGGCGCATTGTTTTCTTTGCTTTCACTATCCAGCGTTTCGCTTTCTGTTGCCATTGACATAAGACTTTTTACTCAAGCCCTTGCATCTCCTTGAATACATCCCATAATGACGAATCGTCTTAAACTGTTCATCTGGGATATGACGAATAAGCCTAGAGATAAATTCCTCTACACTGATCGTTTCTCTCTTTTCTTTTCCGCCTGTCTTATCATGATACGTAAAGGTTACCTTTTTGCCGTCATATGCCTCGATCCGATTCAGTCCTATCGCAGGTCGACGAATATAACGGCCAATATAGCGAAGTTGTTCTTTTACATTCCCTTCCTGTTTTGGCGCATGCACATAGAAGCCCTTCCCATTATTGTGAAACGCCTGTTGTAATCGAGGTTGTATTCTCTTCTTTTCTTTTTCTGACACACCTCTGCGTATGAACTTTAACACCACGGTCTGCCACTGCTTTCTTAACATTTCAAATGGCAGATAATCGTACTGTTTCCATTCCCCCTTTTTCGTAAGACCTCCCATCGTCACTAGCATATGTACATGGGGATTGAAATTCACTCTGGATCCGAAAGTATGTAAGCCTGATATGATTCCAGGGGTCACTTTCGCTTTCTTTTTGAAAAATCCATGATTAATCGCGCCTCGTCCATCAAATCTTTTAACAGATGGCGATGAAGCAAAAACACATCACGCAGTCCTTCATCAATTGTAAAGATGACATGACGATGATTCACCTGTAAGACCTCTTCTGTTAGTAGTCGACTCCATTCTTCGCTTTCTCCTACTGAACAAGTGGTACAAAATCGCCCCTTACAACGATACGGAACCTTCCTGACATCATGGCAACCTTCACAAACAAATAGCTTAAATCCATTTTTGGGATTCCCACACCCTCTGAATTTCTCTATTTCCTTTCTTACTATTGGACGGATTTTAGCTCCATGTTTCTTTTGAAAGTGATCCCAATGGTTATGTTTATCAAAGAAAATTTGTTTTAATATATTATTCTCCATGACATCAAAATACCACAGTTTCTAAGACTGTGGTAGACCCGAAATTATATACTTTCTTATCTTTTAAGAAAGGCGCAAGCGCCCGTCTAGCGACGCAGGTGCTTATAGACCCCCGCATGAGATAAAGGAAACACGAATAGCCGCAGGCTTCGATGTTGACTTATCGTAGAGAGGAGGGCGAAGCATCACCAGTCGCTGGGCGCCGGAGCTAGACAACGATGAAAGCACTGTCTTATTAAGGACAAAGTTTATACTTTCTGATCTTATAAGAAAGGCGCAAGCGCCCGTATAGCGACGCAGGTGCTTATAGACCCCCGCATGAGATAAAGGAAACACGAATAGCCGCAGGCTTCGATGTTGACTTATCGTAGAGAGGAGGGCGAAGCATCACCAGTCGCTGGGCGCTGGAGCTAGACAACGATGAAAGCACTGTCTTATTAAGGACAAAGTTTATACTTTCTGATCTTATAAGAAAGGACCTTACTAAATGGAGGTAAGGTTCTTTTTGTTTTAACGAACTTTTTAGAGTACATTACCTTTCTATGCTTCACCTTTTTTGTTTTAGCTCGACCTCATCTATCTTTCTGTTAATCTTTTCTTGAACCTCACATCACTAAAGTGACGTGATTCCTGCGAACACCAGCGTAACCGCTAGTTATTTAGCAGGCTCTACCCGTAGTTCCTACGGTGAAAGACTGAAAAATTGTACGTTGAACTCACCACACGTCCTACTTTGCTTGGTTTTCGCTACTTCGGTACGTGTGGGGCGAAAGAACGTTGAAGATTTTACGTAGCAGACGTGTTTCCTGCTACAACCCTATATCTTCAGTTTTCAAAGAGCAATCTGTACACCTATATTTTACTATGTCGGATACTTATAAAAAAGTAATAAATCGCTACAATTGCTACTTGATCAATCAAACATGTCTGCATAGGCTTCCCTGAAATAAAGTACCCCCACAGCACCCCAACAAGAAAATGGACAGCGGGGGTAAAAATTGCAGCTACTAGAAATACCATCTTCCGTATATTCATCATTCTCTATCACCTCAAACCTACATGCTCATCTTATGTTAACAATGAATCTTACTTTTATCAAAAAATTCTAATTTTGTCATATGAATGATTGATTATAGAATACGAATGTACTCGCCTTCTTTCAATTTAAAATGAATGTCCATTGATCCTGATTCAATAAAATGAATAGGGATATCTGATATATCGATCAACTCGTTAATTTGAATTCGCTGTTTTTGGTTGGCTTCTAGTTTGATATGAAAAGGCCCCTTTTCATTCATGAGTGACTCCTTTCTCTCTCCTTCTTCCACAAAAAAATGAATCTAAAAATTCCAGCTCAAACGAAATCTCTTCATTACTTCGATTATGTAAAACGAATTCGCATTGTCCTTTTAGTAAGAATTCATTTCCTTTCTCAAAATCACATGATCCATTTCCATCGTATGATATCGCATGAATTCCAGTTGCCAATGTTTCTTGATAGCCTCCAATAATCAATTTCGGGATAAAAACATATAGCACGATAACCAGTATAAAGGCTATAAAATGATATTTTTTCGTGCTTTTCACTAGTAGAATAAGAGAAGCTATGAATAATATTGAACCTATAACACCTAGAAGAATAAACCCATCTTGATTACGAACTGGGTTAGACATAAAAATCATAGTTGCTTTATATGTCTTATTTTCTGGAAACATAAAATATATACCTAAAATAATAGATAGGGTTAGCGTTATGATGGAGCTAAAGAACATCTTTTTATTTTCCACCATTTTATTCCACATCCATTCATTAACAATGATAAAAGAAAACATCAGTAATTCAAGTGTCATTTAGGGTTGTAAGAACGGTCCGAAGGTGAAAAATGGATCAAGATGATCAATTTTTTACGTATCTGTGCTCACCTCGTCCCATTCCTGTTCCATATAATTTACGATCCAATTTAATGCATAATGCCGCTCATAAACAACACCTGGATCTAGATTAGAAGGAATTGTTTTTCCGTTAATCTGTGCCTCCCTCACTGCCCAATGAGCTCTATAAACATAATCAACAGCATCCATAATTTCACTAGTTGGTCTAAGATCTGCTTTACTTAATAACTCCTGTATTGATGAAGTTAAAACCATCTCATAAACCAAATCTACGTCACAAGTGGTTGATAGGTCTTCGACATTAGATATTAAATGAATAGACCAAAGTAGTACCCAAACACATTCTATTTTCCAAGAAAAGTTCATTATGTCATTTTGGTTTGGATTTTTACTTTTTAAAAAATTATGTTCATCTTCTGTAAATAATTCACTTGCTTTAAACTGCTCTATAAATTCTGCTAATTTTTCATTTGGTGCTCCCATTGATTTTGCTGAAACAATCGTTAATGGAATAATTCTGTTTATGATGTCTTCTTTTTTTCTAACAGTCACTTGTTTCGTATCCTCTGTGAAAGGTAAATGATGGTTTATAGGAATGTTCATTTCACTTAGTTTGCGCTCTGATTGATGTTTTCTAAATTCTACACTTTTCATATGCACGCCTCCAAGAATGTATTATAGAAACACTATCTTTATTATACACTTTACACCTTATACAGCCTTATTTTTAGAATTATTTATAACATATTTTACTTTTTTAGGTACACTTTTCTGATATGATTTAAGTGTTAAAAAACGTCATTATTAAAATAAAGAAGGAGAAGGCTAGATGAATAATAAGCTTGGGTTACTAATCAAAATCTTTGTCATTGCCAATCTTTTTATCTGGCATAATACTGATATATGGAACAACGAAAACGCTACTGTAGTACATATACCTATAGAACAAGCAAGAGAAGATATTACGACATTTACAAACAGTATTATTGGTCTTCACCCCACTATGCAA
The DNA here is from genome assembly GCF_020524035.2 of Bacillus carboniphilus. Classification (NCBI taxonomy): domain Bacteria; kingdom Bacillati; phylum Bacillota; class Bacilli; order Caryophanales; family Bacillaceae; genus Bacillus; species Bacillus carboniphilus. The sequence continues at coordinate 2,624,201 of NZ_CP129013.1, forward strand.
AATAGCGAGAACAGAGAGGTTTTTTTAAATCAAAGTGAATTACTTAAGCAAGAACTTAATTCATTTATTACCAAAACTGAGCTTTATATGAATTTATCTAAACTAATGGTTCAATTGGAAGACTCTCATACCACGCTAAAATTTGAATCTTCATCAGTCCTTCCGATTTCTTTCAAGTAGATAAGTGAGGGTTTAATTATTACCGATGGTCAATCTAACATTGAACCGGGAGACAAGGTCGTTGAAATTGGAGGAATAGATGAATCCATTATACTAAACAAGTTTGAAGAGGTTATCCCTCGAGAGAATGACTATTGGTTAACATATCGAGCTGCAAACATGGCAAGAATGGAGGAAGTTCTGACGTGGTTAGGGTGTGAAATTAAGAATGACGGAGTGAAGATCAAAGTAGAAAAACCAAATGAAACAATACTAGCAGAAGAAGTCAAATTCACTTCCATTGAAAAGGTGACCAAAAGCGAAAACAACCAATTGGTTTACTATCAAATCTTGCCAGAGTATCAAACGGCGATTTTAACCATAGCTGAATGTAGATTCGATGAAAACTATAAACAGACTTTAGAGCAATTTTTTCAAGAAGTAGCAAAATGGGATGTAGAAAGAATTGTCGTTGATTTACGAAAAAATACGGGAGGTAACTCTATCGTTGTCAACGAATTTTGTAGATATTTAGAACATGAAAATGCAAAAATGGTTGCTTTACCAAACACACAAAGTATAGAAAACCTTTTTAGTGGTGACGTTTTTGTAGCCACTTCAAATCAAACGTTTGCTCAGCTAATCTATTTGCTGGAATGATAAAGTATTATCATATAGGTAAAACCGTGGGAGAACCAACAGGTAATGCCCCAAACCATTTTGGAGAAATCAAGACCTTCACCTTACCAAATTCACAAATAAACTATCGTGTTTCTTCAATGGCATTTACAATGCTTAATGGAGAAGATAAGGATACCATCACACCTGATATTCCTCTTTCTTATTCTCGACAACATATCGTAAATGGAGTTGATCCATTAATGGAATGGATTGAGGATCATGACATTAAATAAGATAAAGGTTAGTTTTTATTTCATCAATCCCTCTTTAATATCCAGAAGATTCGTTGATCAATCCGATATTATGGCTCTTTTTAGGCAACGTTTGAGGGGCCACTTTCTAATATTTCCTCTCAGGTTCTAATTTCATCATCTCACCAAAATCGTGACAAGCAGATGTAAATGCAACAAAAGCACAGAGTTCACTAATCTCCTCATCCGTAAAGGTATCTTCTAATAATTGAAAGATTGAATCAGAAATATCTCCCCTTTGTTTTGCAAAAACTTCTGCAAACCCAATGGCAATTGATATGTTTTCATCGAATTTGTCCATCTCTGGCTCTCCTTTTGCTTTAAAGCTAAGATCACTTTTCAGAAATTAAGACGATTCCACGTAAAAAGCACAACTAGCTTTCTTTTTCGCTCATTGTGCTTTTCTTTTGTTTTGCGATACTTTCGGTAAAAGACTATTTGATTGATTATTCAAATGAGAGGTTTAAGTTAATGTTTTTCGCTTCCTCTGCATAAACACCAACTTCATAGTCGCCAATTTCACCTTCGAAGGTAATCTCTCCACTTCTAGAAGAATCTATTTTCCGTTCCCAAATAACGTTTCCAGAATGTTCGAGATAAATTACAACGTCTCCTTCTTTGACTGAAGCTTCATAAGGAATCACGACAACCGATTGAGGTTTCTCTTGAAAGTGAAAACTCTCTACACTACTATGCCCTTTTAGTGATCCGATTGTTAACTTTACATCTCCATTAATAGAGGTTTTACTGACATTCATCGCTACATTTTCGCCAAAAAAGAACACGGAAGCAAAGATTGCTCCTGTCGATAAGGTTATAAACAAAAAGAACGATCCAAAAATGATGATGAGGCGCTTAGATACCTTCTTATCCGATCGATGGAATAGCCGATTCACGCTATATACCATTCGAAAGATAATGGGGAATAAGGTTATTGAAATTAGGTTGATGACCCATTCACCACTGATGAAAGATTGAGCTATAAGGATCGGGATGGCTAAGAAGTAAAATACTACCCCAAACCAATATACCCCTCTAAAAAACATATGTTCTAAGTTAGGCTTTCCAAAAATAAAGTAGATGATAGTTTTCATGTCTTTTCCTTTCTAGATGAGTTAAAGATGATTAATTCAAGTAGCTTTAACTCTACTTTTTCAACATGCTCAGCAATGGTTTGATAATATTCTTTTTTTGATAATCGATCATAGTCTCCTACTATATAAAACTCTTTTTTCGCTCTTGTTACGGCAACATTAATCAAGTTGGGCTTTGAGCAAGACCAATCGGCCGCACTATCTTTATTTTCATCCGTACCTACGACGAAATAGACAATATCAGCTTCTTTCCCTTGAAACGTATGAACGGTTCCAATATTTTTATTCACCCAACTTTGAGCTGTTTTATCTAATACACCTTCGCTCACTAAATGAGACTTTACAATTTTCCTGAGTCCTTCTTTTACTGCTGTAAAAGGCGTAATGACATATAAACTAGGAGGTTTTGATTGTAATTTCCACTGGTAAGTAATCTTTTCTGCTACGAGATAAGCTTGTTCTTCTACAAACTGAAGGTTAACGGCCGTACCTTTGCAATCAAACCAGCTACTTTTTCCTTTCTTCTTCAAAGCTAGGACCATGTTGTTATCATAGGCAATTTCATTTGAAATCGTAAACATTGGATCTTGACATCTTCTATGCACCCATAACGGGATACCAATCCATTGTCCATCTTTTGTGTACATGCCAAAAGGATTCGCATGATCTGCTAAAGATTGTACAGACGATCCAATATCAATATACCGGTCATGAATTTGAAAATGTCTCTTTACATCCGCTAAAATGGTTTGATCAATAGTGACAACCGGTTCAATTTGAATAGGATCTCCTACGACAATCGCTCGTTTTGATCTCCACATAGCACCAGCCGCTTGCTGGGGAGTTGCTTGACCTGCTTCATCAATAAACAAATAGTCTATAAAATCTTGATCGATCCCCTTATACATGGAACGAAAGCTAGCAAACGTGGTACTTACTAATGGCGTTACTAGATGAATCGTTTTCCATGCGTTTTCTAAATACGTTCTATGCTCACGTTGATTTAAATCTAGTTTATTTCTAAAATTGATTAACCGTATACTGGATTTAATGGCTTGATCATTAAATATCATGATCAGCTTATGTATGTTCATAGCTTTTAAAAATAGTAACCCTCTTTCATAGTTAAGTTGATCTGTAACCCATGGTGTTTTTTCTTGTCTGTTCTCATAGGCATTTATGTTGTCTTTCCAATATTCATCATCCGGTATGATAAGATTTTGTTTTCTATAATTCTTTTCTTTTCCTCTTAAAAAATTTAAAGCTACATCTAACTTAGCGACTTTATTATTCTTCTCCTCCAACCTCTTTTTCGCATGATGTAGCTGTTTTTGATCTCTTTTTAACCTCTCCAACGTCTCATAGAGCTCTTTTTCTAGTTTGATTTTCTTTTCGTCTTTTTTTCGTAAAAGTCTTTTGAAAAAGGGTTGTTTCGGTAACGTTTGTAGTTGTTGCTTTATTAATCGTCTATTTTCTTCATGATGATTAATTTCTGTTTTTAAATAGATTTCCTTTTCCTCTAGGAGCATCCCTTCTTCTTTTATACGATTTAACTCTCTCTGCAAGTCCTGCTCTTTTTTATAAAGTTCGGAAAATTCCTGTAAATCATGTTTCATATCCTCAACTGATCTTAACGTTTTTTGAAAATCCTCCACTGCTTCTTGCCAATCTGTTAATTCTACAGTCTTTTTGTCTTCTTCTAACTGTTTAATGAAAGTTTTCTTGTCTTCGGCACAACCATATAAGGCTTTATAATAGGTAGAAATATTTTCTGATTTCCCAAGAGCGGCAGAAAACAAGCCCCATGCATCTACTGACTCGTCATCAAGGAGTCTTTTTGCAGCTGTGGGGTATAGATCTGTTTTCGTACAATAGTCCAAATAACTGTTTTCATATTCAGTTGCCTCACTTTTATCTTTTTCTTTAATCATTGGACTATCTACTGGAATGTCTTTTGATATATTTTCAACAGCCCCATTGTTACTAGACGCAACAACCATAGAATAGTTACTGATGGACTCATCTATTTCATAAATAGCATAAGGATAAGTATCTAATTTAAGCGTTTTTATATGTTTGAAGGCTTCCTTAGGATCTGCAAAACAAGTCATTTTTTCTGCTCTTTCAACCATGAGTTCGGCAAAAATATCTTTTAATAAGGTCGTCTTTCCTGTTCCAGGAGGCCCATTTACGGAACTGATCTTTTGATTCATATGAAAAATTTGATTAACTGCCACTTGTTGCATAAGAGATAAGCGGTGTTTAATTGGTGATGGCCATCTTCCGTTCGGCAGATTTTTTGGTTGCAAAATATCCTCAAGTAGTTCTCGATTTTCATTAATTACTGTTTTATTACGTTGTTCCCCTTCGATATATTGACGAAGCGTTTCATTTTCACCTTTCTCTATGATTCTCCCCAAATCATGTAAGAAGAAACTGTTAAAGTTTTTGTCTCCCTGGTCTTGACCGTTTTTTACGATCTCCTTTTCAACATAATGTAGTGACTCCTGGTCAATTTGGAAAAAGTACTCCTTATAAACGTTAAGGACTTTACGCAAGGCAACCTCTGTCACACCATTTAAAAGAGACGCATCTACCTGTTCAGAGAACAACTTTAATTGATCTTGATAATGCTCCATCATATTTTCATAGTTACCTCGATGACTCCTACCCACTTCTTTCAATACGTACATAAGGATGGGGACAAAAAGAGAGTCTTTTATATACTGACCGTTTTGATCAACTAAGATAGAAAAACTAAAGAGTTTTTGATTATTTTTATTGATAATCTCATCCTTATTTCCAAACACTTCTCGCAAATAGCAGACAAGTGTATCTTGTTTAAAACATGATAAATAGTAACGAAATTGAATTCGGTGCTTTTCTGGATTAGCTAATTGTATCTCTAACCAAGGCCTATCACTTAATGAAACTTGTTCTGTTTTTATACGTTTCTGTTGATCTAAAAATTTCTTTTCACACATAGATTCGGAAATCCCTTTTACTTCACTAGGTGACAATGCCTCAACTGTATGCCACGCTTTTAATACAGACTGTACACTCGATTTCTCCACCTTCTCACTCCCCATAAACATCCTGATACTAACATTTTATAGTTATATGATACCATATTTATAAATTTGTGATTTAAATGACTGTTTTTATTAAATAGAGAGAGGTAAACTTTTTTTGATGGACATCAAACATTACTATAAATATGTAATTGATTAGGTCGCAAAAAATTCCACAGACAAACACGAGCCAACAAGAAGAAGGTGGAGTTGTACATTCCTTTACATAGCAAAAAAATTATCAATAAAGCTAAAGTCCATAGTTTTACTGGTAAGGTCAAGACACATATTCAAGTAAACGTGTAGGGAGAATGTTTTGCTTTTATATTTAGTGAATTACATTATATGTGTTAAAACTAATATAAAAAGGAAGTGATTTTTTGCAACCATTTGATTGGAAAGTAACTAAAGTAGGAAATAGCTTTAGAGTTACGCTCCCCAAAGAATTACTTAAACAAGCTGGTTTATCACAAGGGGATGAAATACAGGTATAAGCTAAAAACGGAAGTATAGTCATAAGAAAAAAAAGAGCATGTAACACTCCCTGAAGGTGTCGATGCTCAATTTATGGATTTATTAAATGATGTTATGAAAGAACATGATCAAGCATTTAAAGGGTTAGTGAACAGATAATGGATGAAATCATTTATTTAACAACCGGCCAATTGATTATTATTAACACTGTTCAAATTTACCTTTATAACTTATAGGAGTAAAGGACCCAAACTTACTTGATTCAGCTATTAATCCACCAAAACAATTCCTTTTTGGAAGAGATGCTTATCCTACCATTTATGAAAAGATAGCCAAAAACCATGCATTCCATAATGCTAACAAGCACACAGCACTTTCTTCAATAATTGTGTTCTTGAAAATAAATCATTATCGATGGACAACGTCCCTCGATGAAGAACAAGACTTTGTAGTGGATGTAGTAAATCATAAATACTCACGACGATAGAAAAGTATACGGAAAGAGTATAGACTAATCACACAATACAACTACAATATCCGCGTCCCATTCTCAACATGTTCATCTGGCTTTAAAAGAACGACGTCTCCATCTTCTGGAACCCCACCGATTACCAAAACTTCCGATTTAAACCCTGCGATACGTCTAGGAGGAAAGTTCACCACTCCAACCACCTGGCGACCAATCAACTCTTGAGGCTGATACCTTTTTGTAATTTGAGCTGACGATTGCTTAAGGCCCATCTCATCACCAAAATCGATCTCAAGCTTTATCGCTGGTTTCCTTGCCTCAGGAAAAGGCTCTGCACGAATCACGGTACCCACCCTAAGGTCTAACTTTAAAAAGTCTTCTATATTCGCCATGTGCATCAAACCACCTTTCACCCTTTATCATAGACCAAAGACATTCATTTTTCTTGACCCAGTTTAAGGTTCTTCTTATCTAATATTAAGATCTCGATATGTTTGTGGAGGAATCCCTTCACATTTGACGAACCATCTTGTGAAGGAGGAGGCATTTTCAAAACCTAATTCCTCACTAATATTCGACATCGACCATGTTGTCGCCAGTAATAAGTTTTTAGCCTCTTTCAAACGCAGATCAGAAATATAAACTTTAGGACTTTTTCCCATCTTTTCTTTAAACCAAGTCGAATAATAAACAGGATGATAGTGCTCTATACTAGCTAACTTTTCAATAGAAATAGGCTGCTTATAATGCTTATGAATATAATCAATGGAAGGCGAGATAGACTTTTGTAGTTGATGGCTCACATATCGGGTCAAATCTGTTAAAGAGGAAGAAACTTGATGATTTCTCGCTTCTTCCAATAATAAATAACGAATCGACGTCCATTTTTGATCTAATTGAATATACACACTAGCCGCTTTTTCGGGTAAATAGTGATTGGCAATGTCCAATATTAAAAATTCATTGCGATCGACCGAACGAAAAACATGCTGAAAGGAAGGAGGAAGATAAAAACAATATTCCGTGCTAAGGCGAATCTCTTGCCAATCTGTTTTCATCTCTAATGTTCCTTGTAAAGGAAAGAGTATTTGACCATAGTCATGTTGATGTGAGTGAAACTCCCGAGAATACGATCTCTTTTCACATACGATTTGGTTCATCCGATATTCCCCCCCTTCTTCAACGATTGTGTCTATTATATAGTGAAGTCATAAGAAAATAAACGAAAGGAGAATTTTTCATATATGATCATTTTAATAGCCGGAGTTAGCAGCCACTGGAAAAACGTTAATGGCACAAACCTTACTTGAAAAGTATAAGATGCCTTATCTTTCAATTGATCATCTAAAAATGGGCTTGTATAGAGGAACGGACAACTGTGGTTTTACCCCGTTAGACAGTGATGAACGAATTGGTGAGAAGCTTTGGCCTATTGTAAAAGGAATCATCATGACGAATATCGAGAATAACCAAAGCCTTATAATTGAAGGGTGTTATTTACAGGCCGAGTATATAAACGAATTAGAAAAGCCCTATTCTGATAACATAATTTCCGTATTCTTAGGCTTTTCCACTCCTTACATAAACGAAAACTTCACGTCAAATATTATCAAACATCGGAATGTTGTTGAAACTCGCCTCAATCCAGAGGAAAGAACAATTACGCGATTTATTGAAATGCATGATAAGTTTAGAAACAAGTGTTTAGAACATGGCGCCAATTACTTTGAAATTGATCAAGATTATGAACGAGAAATAATCAAAGTGTATGAGTTTATTGAAGGTCAAATGCAGATCATGGAAGGTGAGTGAAGGGCGATGTTGCAAAAATGCGCGACCAAGGATTATAACAAACGATGGAATTCAAACACGTTTAGTGGTAACAACCTCATTTTGCTGGTGCAACCAGTGAGAGGAGTCAATACCAGTTAATTTCTAATAACGGAACCTTTGGACAAAAAGGAAAGAGATTAATACTTTCTCATCGGAACTTTATCAGCAAAATGTCATATAGAAATTTGATAGTGTTGTTGAATAGCATCACCCAACTCGTAATACAAACCCTTCATTTGTTGCACAAGGTAATGAAGGTCAAAAACATTGTACACCTGCTCTTCCTCCCATATTGACTTTAATCGAGCTTTATCGTTGAACGGGAGCAATTCAATAATTGGCTGATCTTCTTCATATTCCAGAGTATAGTATTTAAATTCAATTATTTTATGTTTCTTCTTTATATTTTTAAACCAATCATCTAAACACAAATAAAATTCTAGTAGAGCAAGATTCTCTTTAAAATATAGTCTATTATTAATTCGAATGATGAGATCTCCTTCTATCATATATGCTATTGAAGGATCCTTTCTCCTGTTCTTTGGTATTTCCGATGCACCAGATGTGAATTGATAGTTTATCTCTATTTTATTGGATAAGTGGTTCATGTTTCTATTCCTTTCAAAAACTTTTTTTAATTTGGGAGGGTAGCATTTATTATTAGCGTTCCTTAATCGGGAAGAAAACTGAAACGATTGCGGTTAACCATTTGGTTACCTCAATTTTTGTTTTAGATATCCAATTAATGATTATTTCTCATGTATGATCCTCTAAGAAGATATCGGGATATTAATGAAGATATTGAGATAAGTGTAAAAAAGGAGCTACCCAAACGGTAGCTAATGTTCATCAAGAAACTCATTTACTTGTGAAACGGTTCAGAGTGATGTATCTAAAAGAGGTTTTCAGGTCTAATTTTCAAAATATTATTTCAACCTTTTTTCTATGTTTTCAATCATTATTTCTGCACGCTGATTAATTATTTGAGTTTTCTCTCTTATATAGTTTTCTGCCTTCTCGAATGTTGGGGGACCTAGAGCACTCGGATACCCCTTAGTGAGCTCTCTACAATTTTTTCCACCAGCACCAAAGTATGAATTCAGAAAGAGAATTTCTCTAAAGTAATCAAAGTTTTTGGGGAAAAGCTCTTTGTTTCCATCTAATAATTTTTTCCAATCATCAGAAATTTCATCTGAATAATAGTACCATTTTTCTAAAACAATAAGAAACTGGTCAAAATAATCATGAAGTTTAGATGACTTGTTGCCTCGATATCTATTAATTGTAGTTGGTTTTAGTTTTTCTTTATATTCTCCTTCTTCTCTGACTGTTATTCTAATATCTTCAATCTCGTTATTTGGTAAAATCGCAAAATTCCCTATTGTGTGATAGATTTTATTAAAACCCTTCACTTTATTTTTAAACCTATCTTTCTCAGAATAGTCCTGAATGTTTGTCAAAATCTTTTCAACTTTAGCTCCATATTTTCCAAATAAAGTATTTAACGAATTCAAGGTATCTCCGCGATATGTTTTATCTTTTATAAGTTCTGATACACAATTAACTACAAGCTTTTCCTGCCAAAGCACACAATATATTGCTCTCGCTAGTTTCGTATCATCGCAATAAAACCAGAAACCTTGGCTACCAAATTTCTTATCACCTTGCAGTTTTTTGAAGTCAAAGGAAGCCAAATTAGAAGGTTCATAGTTGAGTTCTTCATTTATAAACTCCTTCACTAAAATAGCACAATTACAATTTTTATTCTTCGTTTTTGAACTAAAATGATTTATTCATCGTAATACCCTCCTTTATTTTTGAACTATTTTACTAATAAAAGGGGATAATACCAGATACGATTTTTTCACTCTTATTTGAAAAATCCGTCTTTACTTGTGGTTCAGTCTCCGTTGAGCATCTAAATATGATTATTTATAAACGTGTTGGTAAATTGTATAATCTTGAATAAGTACCCATTCATTTCCTTATTCCACAGAGCTAAGAACACCAAGAAACTTCCTAGAAAAATTACAACCTTTTTAAATGAAAGCCGGCTTCTCGAATCATCCACAAACATTACTGCACCAGGGGATAAAATCCTCGTATATATGGTAGTTTTTAGTGGAACATCTTTTCTTTTTTCTGATACTACAATTAGATTTTCACCATTTTCACCGTGTGCAATATTAATATCGTAGAATAAACTTAATACTGGATTGATATGGTAAAGGTTATTATGCATATATAAATATCCTATTACTAGAAAAAGCACTAAAAATGCAAATATTGTTGGGATATTAAAGTCCCCGTCGCTGTTAGTGATATTTGAGTTAAATGAAATGAAAGGAATTATATAAGTTACTATATAATTTAAAGCTTCACTGCCCTTACTGTATACCATATCTAATTTAATTGGAAAATTAGGAGTTGCCTTTAACGGTTTGTCTAAATACATCTTTAAAGTCAAGATAGTGACTGTGATAATCATCCAAATGAAAAGACATAGCAAAAGGTTATTTATGTTCATTAGGAACAATATAATAAAAAGAGGCAAGTAAGAACTTAAGAAAAGCATGTACCTAAATACTCTATTGATCACAAATTCTACTTTATCCCCCATGATATTATCCTCTCTCCTCATAAGTTAACCTATGTTTATTCTTTGGTTAGCAAATATCCTTGTCTCACTTACTAATGTTTCTGCTGCCTCATCATTAATAATCCGTATTATTTGGTCTACTGATTTATGACTATTTTCTTCATCGATTCTAATTGTTTTCTTTTGCGAATCTAAACTGAAAAATAGACCTTCATCTATTGCTTCCTTGACTTTCTGAAAGGTATCAAAAGTAACATTGTCAAACTTACTCGCAGAACTTATCGTAAAAAGCTTCCTCTTAAAGTTCTTATTTCTACTACAATGAGATTCTAAAACAAGGAAGTTATCTATTAAGCCGCTCCCATTAATACTCCCTAAGATAGCCTCAGAATGCATGTTAATATGTTCTTCGTATTTAAATAAGCGTTCAAAGAAAAAACTGTGCGTTACAAAAATCTCATCATCAATACTAAAAGCACAACATTTTTCATTTAACTCTAGGTGTGATACTTCTACTTTTTGAAGCAGGTCACCATCTTCATTTCCAAAACTATATAAGCTTTTTTTCGGCTTATAGAAGTTCGATTTTGAAAGTGTCGAAAATATTTGAACACGAAATTCTTTTGCTGTGTTATTATCTGTTACAATTACATCAATAACGTACCCCTTCATAGAACTTGAAGATTCTTCGAAAATCTTCTTTGTAAGTCCAGTGGAGTTATCTTCAATAATGAGTTCCTCAATGTCTAGAAAATTCGGTACTTCAACTTTCTTCAAACATGAGACACTTTCGTTACCATCTGGTGCTGTGTTGTTTTGGTATTCAAATAATTGAGCATCCATAGCATTTTTTAGATTCATATAAATGATTGCTCTTAAATCTTCATGGGTGGACATATTCAGCTTATATAATTTAAAAGGTTCCTCTTCATCTGAAAGTAGAAATGCTGACAAACCATTAATTGAATAGTTACCAGTACAATTAACGAAAATCTCTTGTAAAACCTTAAAGTTAATTTCCATACAATAACCTCGTTCAAAGTATTTTATTGAATCATATTTACTATTTTATCACAATTTTCTTTAAACGAAAGCTTTGGAATTTACAGATTCCATCCATAATGGAGTTGGATATCTTGATAGCTTTGTATTCCGATTCTTTCAAGGAATTAGGATTTTAACTGTAGAAAGGTACATTGGCGAATGCTCATGAAGCCTGAACGTAGACAGATTCAACATGCCATTCTTTAAATTGATAAAGTTGCGTCCTGTGTTCATCTCTTCAACAATAGGTGCTTCACGTTGGAGAGTTCTAATAATCTCAGTTTCATATGTGTTTTTCCAACTGTTCCATCTACCCTCATGCATCACTGCCCTGATTATTTTTCCGAGATTCTCTTCAGAAAACTCTTCATATACACCCGTATTTGTTGTATAGAAAGAGTCTTCCGTCTCTTGTTGAACGCACATGGCAACGCTTGAGGAAATGCCTTGCAAAGACGTTGGCGTTAAAGTGGTATCGTTTCTTTTTGTCATCGTAAAGAAACCCTCTTTCTTCCGCCTTTCCAACCTTCAGAACTTGCCCCAGTTCAAAAGCAATGCTTCCGGAACCAGTGAGTCGGCAATCAATTCAGCAGACTTGAATCGTTCTAAAGACTTGTGTTTAGGCATATCGTGGACATGTTCCATTAAAGCGGAGAAGAACGATTCTTCCTCTCCAACCGCCTCCATGCTAACAGCAGTTACCAATAAGGATTGTTTTTCTGGAACATCAATCTCCTGAACCAATACTCTAAGCGTCTCCGAAGATTCTAACAATCTTAGTTTGCTTATTGGATGCTTTGATAAAAAGTTGTGAGTTTCTTTTTTATATAGAAGAACATTCTCATTTTTACTTACTTTTACCTGTGCTACATCAAATCGCTCGTTTGCTTGAATAGGGTAGGTTTGAGAAGCACTTGACTCCTCATTATTTGTTTTAGGTTTACTTTTGTGAATCACCGGTCGCTTAACCTTTTTCAATGCCATTACGCCACCTCCCCATACAATTCAAATGAACTGCAATTAATAATCTCAATTGGCTCATTTTCCCTTGCTCCAAAACATTTTGAGTTTAACTCAGGGAAGAAGTTAATTAAGTCATTACATGCAGATTTCACTGTATCTTCAGGGTCATCCATGTAACAACCATCTTGAATTACAATTCCCCAGATTCCGGTTTGGTCTAGAAACTTAGCAAACTCTAGTTGCAAACCAGCGTATTGACCTCTTGTCATTACCATCTCTGAAAACCCTTAGGATAGAAGTCAATCTCTGATGAATCTTCATGAATATTGATTCGATTCGCAAGTACTTTCTGAACTAAAAGGTCTTTTACTAATCGTTTTATAACTCTTTGCATTCCATCAGGAGAAGTCCCTTCAGGAATCAGAACCTGAGCTGCTAGACGATAGATTGCATTGACACCATCATAGTGGTCTCTTCTTGCATCAGTTAGATATGATACTGCAATTTGGTAGTTATTTTTTTGCGAACTATAAACTTTAGCTTCTTCGCTGTTTAAGATGGTGCAATAGTGACGATACTGGATTCTAAAACAATAGAATGCAGGTGATCAAGATGTTAATAGAAGTGAAGGGAATAGAAGAGGTCTTTCACATTTCGGAACCATGGTATATAGAAAGTTGTATTTTTAACAATGAACATCAGCAATTAGACGTCTATGTAGATATTCGTAAGGGAGCTAGATTTTCCTGTTCGAATTGTGGAGCAGAAAACCAATCTGTATATGACATAGCTGACTACAACCGAACGTGGAGGCATTTAAACTTCCTTGAATATCCCTGCTATATCCACGCAGAATTACCTAGGACGGATTGTCAGAACTGCCAAAAGGTTCATCGCGTAAAAATCCCCTGGGCAATTAAGAGTCGATCTAATTTCACGATCCTTTTTGACGCATGGATTATGACCCTGGCAAAGGATATGCCTATGAGTGCGATCAGCCGTTTAGTTGGTGAACACGATACCCAGTTGTGGAGAATTCTTCACTATTATGTGGATCACGCCATTGAGTCTCAAGATTTATCAGAAGTGACGATGATTAGTACAGATGAAACCTCTTCAAAGAGAGGGCATAACTATATCACGATTTTTATGGATCCCCAAAAAAAGAATGTCATCCACGTCACAAAGGGAAAGGACTCTAGTACATGGGGAGAGTGTAAGAAACATCTAGAATCTCGCGGAGGACAGGCAGAGAAGATAACTGAAGTTTGTATGGATATGTCGCCCGCTTTTATTAAGGGAGCGAAAGAAAACTTCCCCAAAGCGTCCATTACATTTGATAAGTTTCATGTCGTCAAAGCCGTAAATGAAGCAGTAGACGATGTGCGTCGTAAGGAACAAAAAACGTGTAAAGACTTAAAAAACACACGATATGTCTGGTTAAAAAATGAGAAAAACTTAACAAGCCCTCAAAGAGAAACCCTTGACCGTTTAAAAGATTGTAACTTAGATACAGCGAAAGCCTATCGTATGCGAATAATCTTTCAAGAAATCTTTCAATACCCTCGTGAAATTGCCCCTATGGTATTAAACGACTGGATTGAGTGGGGACTTCGTTGCAGACTGCAGCCCATGGTAGATGTTTCAAAGACCATTATGACGGAATTATCAGGTGGTTCTCATCCAAGCTAAACAATGGATTATTAGAAGGAATTAATAGTGTCTTTCAGGCTGCCAAAAGAAAAGCACGAGGCTATCGTTCGCATAAAAATATGGTGGCCATGGTCTTTTTACTCCATGGAAAACTGGACTTCAAATTAAATAAATAAAAAAGAACAAGTAACAGTTTGGAGCCATACCTTGCTTCACAACTAAACTCATTCCCTTGTCCGGTTTTAAGTCTTTTAGAAAAGGAGTTTTTTATTTTCTAAATAATCATTCTAAATGTCGAAGAGCCAAATAAAAATGATAGGTTAAATTATCAGAGATTGTATGATGTTAAATGCTCAAAGTGCGATTCGATTCTATATTCTCAACCATACGATTATGGATCAAGTTTAAATGAAGTGGAAAATTTTAGAAATTTAGTCCAAAAGATCTCATCTTTTGGACTAAATTTCTAATGCTAGTTGATTATAACCGTCAATCGTATTTCGTTTCCTTGTTTCATTTATCAAAGTAAATATTTCAGCAAGGATTTCCTCATCAAATTTATTTCCATTGATATAAGCGTTAAATACATAATCTGCTTTTATATAGAAGAGAATGATCGGGAGTTTACCCAATAAACCTAGATTAACTCTTCCAATAATCTTATAAATATAATCCATATCATCATTGGGAAATAATAGGGCATTTGCAGTGTTACATCCTTTAAATATATCACTATAAATCATTTCATAAATGTGTTGCTTTGCTACGTCATTAATACCTGGATTACCTTTAAAACCACTCTCTGATGATGTAATATTATAATATTTTGCATCAAGGATCATTATGGAGTTTTCTTGAACAGCAATAATATCGGGTTGATATTCATCTGAATTACCTACACTATTATTTAAGTAATTCTCCCAAAATGCCGTATATTTTTTCCAAATACTATCTGAAACCATCTTCCTCAATTTATCTTTTTGATCGTTTAAGACCTTTTTTAATACATACTCCCAAACATATTCAAAACTTTTTGTACCAAAGAGAGACAACTCTTTATTGTAATTTACATACTCTTCATTTAAATAATGAATCATCGCATTTAACAATCTAACTTTTTGGTCATTAAAAACTACTTGCATTTCCTTTTTAATAACACTAATTAGGAATGTTTTATCTCCTAATGAACTAAGTGCCATGCTTGGCGTTAAAATGTTTGTAGGCTCATATCCCAGCAACCTACTAAAGCGTAAGAAGCAATCATATATGATATTCTGATGGATAGCTGTTACGGTGTTGGATTCATCATTCTTGTATTCATTATTTTTTGTATTCAAATAAAATGGTTGTTTATTTACAAAGTAAGGATTTACATCAGAGATTGTATCTTCCCAGCTTATTTCATCTTCACCATCATCAATAATTTCTTCTACTTCTCTTTCATAATAACCATAGTAAACAAAGTCTCTTAAAAATAGATCGCTTAAGCCAAGGGTACTATTGTAGTCACTCTGGTTATTTAAAGGATAAAAATCAGATGTCAGCTTTCGATAATTTGCTTTTTCATATTTTTTAAACACTTTAATTAGTCTAATTGTATTCTCAAGCTTTATCTTCTCATCTTTTGTTGTTGAGTATTTTGGCAATACACTTATTGTAATATCTTTGTATGCAATTAAGCCTACAAAATTAATGGTAATATAATCATTATCTTTTTTTTGACATATGGATTCATGAAATAATATATTGAGTAATACCTCATCAAGTAAATTGCTTAAGTAACTTTTTTTATAGGGTTTTAACTCCTGTAAAAAAATCATTTTATACAAGACCTTCCAAAGCCTCATGGACTTCCTTAACGAAGATTGGCTTTTTATCATCGCTTAAATAATCTTGTACTATCTTTGAGAATGTACTTTTCCTAAAAAGAATTGTTGGATTATGTCTTAGTACATCGTCCCTCAAATATAATAGTATTTTATTAACAAAAATTTCATCATTTTCGAATTCATCATTTTTCAGAAAGAATGGACCTATCAGCTTATCCTCTGGTATGTTTTCGTTTGATAAGAAATCATTAATTACTTCTCTAAATCCATTCCAAGAAACTCTTACATCTAGGAAGTTCAAGAATATTTCTTTATCATTAACTTCATTCTTGTATTTATCAAGTAATAAGTATTTAAATGTCCACCTTCTCTTAAATGCTGCATCCATAGGTTGTACACCCTGATCGCCACTATTCATCGTAGCCCATATGTATAGATTTGTTGGAATCTTAATCTTTTCATCTATATAAGTACCCATTCTTGCTCTTAGAGCATTAAGAATATTATCCTGGACTGTAATAGAGTAAGAACTTTCACCTTCAATATTTCTATCTAATAATTGAAAAAAAGTCGCCAAAAACACTAGCTGCATTCGCTCTATTAATCTCTTCTATTATTAGGATAAAATTATGTCCTGGATTATCTATTGCTCTACAAAGCATCTCAAGAAAAGGTCCAATTTCAAACTTATAGTCAATTAATGGCTCATACTGATAATCTGCTTCTCGAACCATACTAGCATCATATACTCTTGAAGTAGCTTCTTTATAAATTGGAGTAGGTTTATATACACCTGCAAATTGACTATATGAATACTTTGGATAGAACGTAATTCTTTTTCGCAAATAATTATCTGGGAATAGTTCTGTTGCTACTGAATCTAATTCATGGCTTTTCCCCGTTCCAGGAGCACCATATACGATTAAATTTCTCGGAAATTCACTAGGAATCTCATTAGGTTCAAAATTTAACTGTTGTGTTTGTTCTTCATTGCCAGTATTAGCATTTTCATCAAAATCATTTTCATAAAAATTATCTAGATTTAACATATAAGACAATAAAAAATTAGGTCTAAAAGCATATGAATTTCGTTTCTTTTCCGTTGAAATCTTGAAAGTGGAGAAGCCATCTCGCATTGCTTGTGCAACTTTTTTAACATGAATTTTTGCTGAGTGATTTTTCCCTGGTTCAGAATAAGCATTTATATTCCAACCAACAATAATGGCATTCTGATTTCTTTCATAGACACCTAACAACAAATTAATTGTCTGTTCATCATCGACTATTTCTAAATCCTTTAGCTGAATTCTTTTATCATTAGGACTAGTTCTACCTGTATTCGATAACGGTTTACAGTATATGTTTAAATTGAAGGTCTCTCCTTCACCATTAGACATTGTTCCTTGTAACTGGGCTCTTTCTTCTAATGTCCAGTTTATACTCCAATTTGAATTTGCAAGAGCACCTTTGACTATTTCCTTTACTCTAGCAGGTTGTAAAACTGGTTCATCATCAACTACAAGTGTCCCATCTGGATTGGCTTGATTATATTCATTAGTCATTGTATACACTCCCTACAAAACTTCTTTCTATATAAAGAATAATATTCGTGGTTTTTTTTTGTAAACACCTCTATCACATAAAAAAGAACAACCCTTATTAAACAGGGTTGCTCTCAAGTAAATCTTCTATCGTTAATTGCTCTTGCTGAAATTTTCTAATGGGATTTTTATCTGAAGTGAAATACTGATTTTTTATTTCTTGAGCTATAATTTTGACTAATAAAGGAGGAACAGCATTACCAATCTGTCTCCATTGGGTTTTCATATCTCCATAAAATTCATAATCATCGTCGAATGTCTGTATCCTTTTAATTTCTGAAATTCTTAAGAACCTATTCTTCCAATGAAAAGGACCCATATTATTTGAAAAACTAGCTTGTATAGTCCACGATGGTCTATCTGGTGACAATTTTAAAAGGAATGACCAATATCGTGATCTCCATTTAAATATTGGATTAGGGTGTCCTCTTTCTTCAGTGAAATACAAGTAATTATCTCCTGGCGGAACCTCTTTTAACAAATCCTTGTGCTTTGAACCAGCTTGCATCTTTTCATCTTCAGGGAAATCATAGTCTATGTCGCTAAGAACATCACCACACGTTACCCAGGGTTTCTTGTTTTTGTCATTGATTGGGTCAAACTTTTCTGGAATATAATGAGTTTCTTCTGGAAAAATAAACTTATCTCCTGAATCTTTTTTTACTCCGACACATATAAACCTCTCTCTTGTTTGAGGTACGCCATATTCAGCAGTATTAATCACTTTCCAAGATATTGTATAACCAAGTTCTTCAGATCTTTCAATTAAGTAATTAAAAGCTGCTTGATGTGGTTTATATACAAATCCGTGTACATTTTCAAAAAAGAATACTTTGGGTCTTAATTCTTCAATTCCTCTAAAGTATTCAAATAACGTGAAAGAATTTTCGTCTTCAAGTGCCCTTTTTTTATCCTTTCGATAAAATCTTGATTTAGAATAAGCAGGGCAAGGAGGTCCACCTACAAATAAGTCAACTTGCTCAATATTTAACCTTGAAAATAAATCTTTGAAATCAACTTCTCTTATATCCTTACATTCCACTATTTCCCCAATTTTATTCTGCTCAAGAGTTTCACAAGCCTCTTTAAAAAAGTCAGTAGAATATAATACATTATATCCAGCTTTTTTGAAGCCAAGATCAATTCCTCCTCCACCTGAGAAGACGCTTATAACATTAGGCATTTATACCAAACTCTCCTTCAGAAAATTAATCATTTCTTTTGCCATAAGCGGTGGAACGGCATTTCCTATTTGTTTTTGAATCGATCTTCTACTTCCATAAAACACATAATCTTTAGGGAACGTTTGAATAGCAGCAATCTCAGGCACTCTTAACCTTCTAGAATTCCAATGGAAAGGTCCAACCCAAGGTCCAGGTTGAGCAGTAATAGTCCAAGATGGTTGTTCAGGGTGTAGTTTTAATAAGAAATTCCAAAACCGTTTATCAGCTACAAATTTGGGATTAGGATAACCTGCCCAGGCAGTTAAAGCTTTATAATTCATCCCAGGAGGCACTTCTTTTAAGTCTTCATGATAAGTTCCGCCCTCGGTTAACTCCTGTTTTTCAATATACTCATCAGTATCATATTCACTTATAACTTCA
Organism: Bacillus carboniphilus; assembly: GCF_020524035.2. Taxonomy (NCBI): domain Bacteria; kingdom Bacillati; phylum Bacillota; class Bacilli; order Caryophanales; family Bacillaceae; genus Bacillus; species Bacillus carboniphilus. The sequence continues at coordinate 2,643,526 of NZ_CP129013.1, forward strand.
CCAACATTGACGTATGGTTGGAGATTTTCTTTACTTGCTATCTCGGGAGGAAAATGTGTTTTGATTGGTTCTTTTGTCTTGAAGGTCCCTTTGGTTCCAATAATAAATAATCGTTTCCTTTTCTGAGGAACACCATAGTCTAAAGCATTTGCTCTAATAACGTTAGTTTCAAATCCCTCGGATTCTGCAATTTCTAAAAATGAATCCACAATTACTTTATTTGTTGGGTGCAATAAACTTTCTACATTTTCAAAAACAAAACCATCTGGTTTTATGTCAATTAAAACTCTAAGGTATTCATTTACAAGTTGAGCTCTAGGATCATCTATTCCCTTCCTAATTTTATGTGTAACCCAATAACCATTTTTAGAGAATGGCTGACATGGAGCTCCACCAATTAAGATAGATTTCCCCTTATAATTATCACCTAAAGAATTCTTTATTTCATCACTACTGATTTGAAATAAATCTCCAGAAATTTTAATTGTATCTTTAAATATATCATTCAATTTCTGCGTCTCAATACAATCGTCTTCAATATCTACACTAAATACAACAGGTATATTAGCCATATGGCTGCCAATATCAAATCCACCAGCACCCGAAAATAGACTGATAGCTTTAATTTCTTGTGTCATTTTCTAAAACTCCTTTAACCCTATTAATCTAATACTATAATACCAAACATTAGCTCTCATTTAAAGCAATGTATATTTTAAGTACTAGTAATTGTCTGATTTCGACAATAAATGCCATTATACTATTTTAATCTTATTCAAACATTTATTCAATGACCTGATTTTGTTAACCACTTATTAAACCCTTGCTTTTTTCGAAATACACTTCTATTTATATAAAAAGCCATAATTGAAATCCTATGATGTGAACTTTAAACACTAGAAATTAACGCTGCCTTTTCTTCATGTGAAAAGGCTTCTTCGCTGTTTAAGATGGTGCAATAGTGACGATACTGGTTTCTAAAACAATAGAATGCAGGTAATCAAGATGTTAATAGAAGTTAAGGGAATAGAAGAGGTCTTTCACATTTCGGAACCATGGTATATAGAAAGTTGTATTTTCAACAATGAACATCAGCAATTAGATGTCTATGTAGATATTCGTAAAGGAGCGAGATTTTCCTGTGCGAATTGTAGAGCAGAAAACCAATCTGTATATGACATAGCTGACTACAACCGAACGTGGAGGCATTTAAACTTCCTTGAATATCCCTGCTATATCCACGCAGAATTACCTAGGACGGATTGTCAGAACTGCCAAAAGGTTCATCGCGTGAAAATCCCCTGGGCAATTAAGAGTCGATCTAATTTCACGATCCTTTTTGATGCCTGGATTATGACTCTGGCAAAGGATATGCCTATGAGTGCGATCAGCCGTTTAGTAGGTGAACACGATACCCAGTTGTGGAGAATTCTTCACTATTATGTGGATCACGCAATTGAATCTCAAGACTTATCAGAAGTGACGATGATTAGTACAGATGAAACTTCTTCAAAGAGAGGGCATAACGATATCACGATTTATATGGACCCCAAAAAAATAATGTCATCCACGTCACAAAGGGAAAGGACTCTAGTACATGGGGAGGTAAATGGGGGAGAGTGTAAGAAACATCTTGAATCTCGCGGAGGACAGGCAGAGAAGATAACTGAAGTATGTATGGATATGTCGCCCGCTTTTATTAAGGGCGCCAAAGAAAACTTCCCCAAAGCATCCATCACATTTGATAAGTTTCATGTCGTCAAAGCCGTAAATGAAGCAGTAGACGATGTGCGTCGTAAGGAACAAAAAACGTGTAAAGACTTAAACGACCACCTACTAAAGTAGGTGGATTTAGACATAAATGTCGACGACTAAAGTCGTTTCTTACGACTGAAGTCATCTGAAAGTCCATTGCTTAAGCAAACTTAACTTAGAGTGAACTCATTCTTCAATCCTAAATATTTCATCCTTTCCTTCATTAAACTGGTTAGCAATGTAATTTCGAATGGTTTCTTCATCTACATTGCCTACTGATGCACAAAAGTAACCTCTTGCCCATAAATGTTGTCCCCAGTATTGCTTTTTTAATTCTGGAAATTGCTCTTGTATTAATCTTGAAGACCTTCCTTTCAAATATTGAACTATTTTACTAGGTGCCATGCTTGGGGGACATGATAGCAATAAATGAACATGGTCTTTTCCTACACTTCCTTGTAATATGGTGATGCCTCTCGCTTCACATCCCTGTCTTATTAATTCTCTTGTACGAAAGGCAATGGAACCTCGTAACACTTTATATCGATATTTTGTTGCCCATATCACATGGTATTTTATATCATATACTTCATGACCATTCTTTTTATATCCGTCCATACTTTCACCTCACAACTTAAGTATGGACATCGATTATGAAGGCTAAAAGCTTATACCGTCTAAAGACGGTGGAGTTAGACCACGCTTTTGGAAATTAAAAAACACACGATATGTCTGGTTAAAAAATGAGAAAAACTTAACAAGCCCTCAAAGAGAAACCCTTGACCGTTTAAAAGATTGTAATTTAGATACAGCGAAAGCCTATCGTATGCGAATAATCTTTCAAGAAATCTTTCAATACCCTCGTGAAATTGCCCCTATGGTATTAAACGACTGGATTGATTGGGGACTTCGTTGCAGACTGCAGCCCATGGTAGATGTTTCAAAGACCATTATGACGGAATTATCAGGTGGTTCTCATCCAAGCTAAACAATGGATTATTAGAAGGAATTAATAGTGTCTTTCAGGCTGCCAAAAGAAAAGCACGAGGCTATCGTTCGCATAAAAATATGGTGGCATGGTCTTTTTACTCCATGGAAAACTGGACTTCAAATTAAATAAATAAAAAAGAACAAGTAACAGTTTGGAGCCATACATCGCTTCACAACTGAACTCATTCCCTTGTCCAGTAAATAGTGTACCCACAAAAACCGGTTTTTTAACCCTGTAACAGGTGGAGAATACTAAGCGATCAAATGTTACCTTTCTTTTTCTCTTTTAAACAAAGTTTACCATCACTTGTGGTAAGGCTCCCCCCGATTAATCCGAAACGCTCGATACACCTGTTCTACTAACATCAACCTCATGAGTTGATGAGGGAACGTCATTTTGCTAAACGATAAGGATTCGTTGGCACGGCTCATCACTTCTTGACTTAGGCCTAGCGATCCGCCTATGACAAAGACGATTTTACTTTTGCCGTATGTCGCGAGTTTATCTAGTTTTGTTGCTAGTTCTTCGGAAGAGAATTGCTTTCCTTCAATGGCAAGGGCAATGACGTGTGCCTCAGGAGAGATTTTTGCTAAGATTCGTTCGCCTTCCTTTTGTTTGACTATGGTCATTTCTGTCTCGCTTAAGTTTTCTGGTGCCTTTTCATCTGGGAGTTCGACGATTTCTACTTTTGCATAAGAGGACAGTCGTTTTAAGTATTCATTTATTCCTGGCTTTAAATATTTTTCTTTTAATTTACCAACCGAAATTATTGTGATATTCACAAATCATCCCCACTTTTAATACAGTTTGTGCACAGGGGTTATCCACAGATGTGAATAACTCCCCTATATTTTGTGTATAACTTTTTATTCTCCTACTATATATTCCGCAGGATTTTCACACAACTCACACTTTGTTGATAACGTGTGAGTATGTTCAATTTTATTAATAATAGGTGCTTCTTCCTTCTCATCGACATACATATCGATTGCTAGTTCAACATGCTCTAAACAACATTTCATTTTCTCAAACCTCCAGCCTGTCCACATCTTGATGACGATATCTTCCCCTTATTGTACCCAAAAAGAACGCTTGAGAAAAACATAAAAAAGCAGAGGAGAATGAATCCCTCTGCTTGCCAATCTAATTAATACGCTTGTTCAGCTAATTTCATCGAAGTTGTTTGTAATTCTCCTTCACGATAATAGTTAACCTCAATGGTATCACCAATGTCGTTTTTATATAACTGTTTACGCAAATCGATCACGTTGTCTGTCGGTTCTCCATTGATTTCGACAATTACATCTTTCTCCTGAAGTCCAGCGTTAGAAGCAGGGCTGTTCAGTTCTACACTCATGACGACGACACCTTGCTTCACATCTTCAGGTAAAAACAACGTATTTTGATAATGGTAAGAAGATATATCTCCTAATGACTGTAGCCCTAAACCCATGTATGGTCGTTTTACTTCACCGAACTCTTCAAGGTCTGCAATGACAGGTTCCACAATGCTTGTTGGAATCGCGAGTCCAATTCCTTCAACAGCTGATTCAGCTATTTTCATTGAGTTAATTCCAATTACTTTCCCGTCTAAATTAACTAAAGCTCCACCACTATTTCCTGGATTGATCGCGGCATCTGTTTGCATAACCTCAGCTTGCCAGTCATACGTTCCATCACCATTAATATCTACTGGAATCGCACGTTCTGTTCCAGAAATAATTCCTTGTGTCACCGACCCAGCAAAATCTAAACCTAGTGGATTTCCAATTGCAAGAACCGTTTCACCGGTCTTTACTGAATCAGAATTTGCAAACTCTGCGACCGTACTGACCCTACTTGCATCGACCGTAACCACTGCTAAATCAGTTAAGGCATCCGTTCCAATGAGTTCTGCTGGAATATGTTCATCATCACCAATTATGATTTCTAATTGAGAAGCACCTTCGACCACGTGATTATTCGTTACAATATAGGCTTTGTCTCCTTGAGTTTTATAAACAACCCCTGATCCTGTTCCACTTGTTGTCTGTTGAGTTTGATCCCAAAAGCTTTGTTCTTGTATATTACTCACTCCAACAACGGCATCTGACACTTTTTCAACAGCCTCTGTTACAGAAGAATTAACATCGACATTTAACGTTTTTACCTCTTCAACCGTGGTTTCTCCATTTTCATCTGATGTAATACTTGAGGCATTATTACCTGTACCATTATCAAACTGAGAAAGTAACGGCCCTGAAGAAATAACGAGAACTCCACCTATAATTGCTCCAACTAATCCATAGAAAAATGGCTTTCCTTTCCCACCTTTTTTTTGATTATCGTTTTGAATGTAATCTTGATCATAGTAACCCATGACCCACCATTCCTTTCTCTCCTCTTAAATATAGTTACACTTAGCTTATGTTTATGGGCAAATTATAAAACAACAATATGGGAATAATATGTGAACCTTCCTTTACTTTTCCCAAACTCAACAAAAAACAAACAAGTGAAAAAAGAAAAGTGGAAGCGCACGTTTTATGACAATAAGAATAAGAACATCCTGTTCATCAACGTCCTGTTCGACGAAAAAATTACAAGTCGTTTGACGTTGAAACTAAACATTAAGAAAAGTCGTGCACACGTTTACCTTCATAAAAACAGAACTTTCCACAAGTCAAAGTCCGCCCCTAAACAAAATGCACCCCTCTATTCCCCTTTCTTTCATTATGAAAGGATTAAATAGAGAAGTGCAAATCATTTGATCGCTAATATGGTTCAATTTTTTAAAAAATATATAAGTCCATAATCTAGATCATCTATATCCTATACCGCCACTAACTCTGTAGGTTTGAGAGGATCGGTATCGAAAAGATGAAAGGTTTCGCCGACGATGATATCCCTAGTGGCTAATGTTTGTTCGACGGTCATTCTTGCCAAGTCTTTCATGTTGTTGTCTTGGCTTAAATGGGCTAAATAAATGCGCTTTGTTTCGCCTGTGATGACATCGGCCATTGCAAGCGCGGCATCCTCGTTTGAGACATGGCCGACATCGCTTAAGATGCGCCTTTTAATACTCCATGGGTACTTCCCCATCCTGAGCATGTCCACATCATGGTTACTTTCAAAGACAAAGGAATGGGCCCCTTTTATGACGCCTTTCATGCGGTCGTTGACATATCCCGTATCGGTGATGAGAGCAAGCTTACGACCATTGTGATGAAAGACAAAAAACATCGGCTCCGCTGCATCGTGGGAGACGCCAAATGACTCTACTTGTAATGATCCAAACTCTTTCACGTGACCAATTTCAAACGGGAATTTCTGTTCTAGATTGACCTCACCAATTACCGAATCCATGGCATGCCACGTTTTTTCATTGGCATAGATGGGCAGTTTATAACGTCTTGCTAGTATCCCTAACCCTTTAATATGGTCGCTATGCTCATGTGTGACTAAAATGCCTGAAAGGCTAGCAATATCTTTTCCTATTTGTTCAAATCTTTTTTTCGAGTTGCTTTCCACTTAGACCTGCGTCGACAAGGAGCGAATGCTCCCCCGATTCAACATAAATGGCATTTCCTGTACTCCCGCTAGCGAGAACACTAAATTGTAAACACATTCTTTCCAATCACTCCGTCTCCTTGCTATCTTGTCCAAATAACCTGAGCTGCTCTGCATCCACATAAAAATGCTCTTCTTCATTCACTTTAATATGCCAAGCAGGAATTAAAAACTGCCCTTCCGCAAGCTCCTTTTGGTTATTTCCCCTGGATATAATAACCTAACTCAATTTCATTTATTTTGCTTCCTTCTTCTATCTTTTGAAAGACAACTCTTAACGCTTGTTCAGCAGAAAAAATATCGACTTCCGTTTCACTTTTTATCTCACCTAAAATCGATCGTTCATAATCAGTGACTTGATTATCTTTCACTCTCAATGTAATTCGACCAGGATCAGAGGCGACTCCATCATTGAAATTCGGGAAAACTAATTTATTTTCCAATACTTGCACAAAGTACACTTCTTTTCCATCCTCTGATTTTCCCCAGTACTCAAATTTTTGCCCTTCTGCCAACTGTTCGTTAACATAGGTAGTGAGTTCGGTCTCCATCGTTTTTTCTTTAAATGAAAAGGGATTCTCTAAACTTTTTGCCTCTTGATAAGTATTGGATTGAGACATTTCGATATTTTTATTCAAATTTTGATTTTTGTTTACTGATTTATCTTCCTCACTAAATTCGACCATTTCCAAAGTCATCAAATGAGCTTTCGTCTCTTCTGGGATCTCATCATAGACAATCTCAATATCATTAGTCTCCAATTCACTCTTAAACGTTTGTTCAGTTAAAGTGGGAGGATTTTCTTTTTTCTCATAATACTGCATAATTAAAAAAGCATTTAACACTAAAAATACGAGGATAAAAAGAGTTTTGGCTCTACTCCAATTCACTATTTTCACCCTCCTTATTTAGCTTTTCGATGCTATCATATTCTGTGACCACATACCACTCTGGAGTTAGATCAACCCTAGAATGGGCACCTTCTTTTAACTCATCATAGCCTATAAAAATATTTTTGAGTTCGGTCTCGGAATAATTTCTTTTGATTAACTCTTCAATTACTTCAGCATTTTCCATCTCTCTAGTTTGATTAGAAGTCATGCTTCCGAAATAAGTAATGGGACGGCTAAATGATTCTACAACCAATTGGTTTTCCCCATTTGACAACGTTACCTTAATAGCATAATTATTCTCATCCAAAATGACAGGGACATTATCAATCGTCTGTTCAAAAATAACCTCTTGTTCCTCTATCATTTTTAAACGAAAATCTTCACTTACCATCCATCCTCCTACTTGATTCACATGTGTAACGGCAGACGTAAGCATTGAAACGGAATCCATTTGTTCATTATTAAAATCTTGTACTTTTGGATATTGAAAAGTAAAAATGAGATCATCTTCGATGGTTAACGTATTCCTTGCATCCCTAATAATGGTCGTCTTCCCTAACGTATTTTCTTCTAAATTGCGAGTATCAGTAAATAAGGCTTGTTTCAATTCATTTTCAGTAATTTCTTCTTTGCTCACGTATTTTATATCAATTTCAGGAGCCTCTTTTGGTAAAAGAAGATTATTGAAAACAATAAATTCACTCCAATTCTTCTTTTCATCCGTTGTTTGGATAAGTTCTTGCCATTTGTTCGGACTACTCGAGATAGTAAACGACCTTATACTACTGTTACTCGTGTTTACAAAACGAATTTTCTCTAGACGATCATTTTCATATTCGATGACAATTTTGTTAAACATATAATCATAATCATATAATTCTTGTGTTCCAAACCACTCAAGTTGATTTTTCAAAACGGTGAAAGGAACCTCTCCAAAGAAGCGCATTTCGATATAGTTTTTATTTGTTTGATTAATATCTTTCTCGACTTGCATGTCATTTTTTAATTTTAATTCACCTACTTGATCCCATAACTCATCCATTATTCCTTCCTCATACGTACCATAATATTGCCCTTCTTTATGGACAAACACTTGCATCGGTTTGATGAGAGATGCCATATTTTTTTCATATGGACTCAATGGCTCCAAGCTCTCTTTCTCTTCATCCGTATTTTCTTGAAAAGGATAACGGTAGCTCCATATGCTCCAAGTTAAAGCGATACTCATCAAGACTAAGACAACGAGTAGTATCGTTTTTAAGTTTTCTTTACTGTTCATGACCAATCATCCTCTTGTTCTTCTTTCGGAAGAGAAAAATGAATGGTCGTTCCAATCCCTTCCTCACTTTCTGCCCAAATGTCGCCCCCATGAGCTTGAATCATTTCTTTTGCTATTGCTAAGCCTAGTCCAGTTCCTCCTAATTTACGAGATCTTGCCTTATCTACTCGATAAAAACGTTCAAATATCTTATCTAAATTCTCTTTTGGAATCCCTACTCCTTGGTCTCGAATTGAAACAACGATGGATTCTGCATCAACATTCATTTTAAAGGTGACTTGTCCTCCTTCTGGAGAATATTTCATTGCATTTGAGATAATATTATCTATCACTTGCGTAATTTTATCTGTATCGATATCGACATAGACAATCTCTTTAGGGATCATTCGTCTAAAGATAATATCTGTTTTCTTCGACATTTCGAATCGATCAATTATTTTATTTATGAAATCGGTAAAGTTGATATAATCTTTATTTAATTGGTAGTCTCGACTATCAAGCTTGGACAGTTTTAATAAGTCATTTACAAGTCGAATCATTCGTTCTGTTTCACCTTGTGTCACTTGTAAAAACTGCGGAGCAATCTTTTCATCTCTCCATCCACCCTCTGATAAAACCTCTAAATAGCTTCGCATCGTTGTCAAAGGGGTTCGTAATTCATGTGAAACATTCGCAACAAACTCCCGGCGCTCTTCCTCCACCTTTTCCTGCTCCGTCACATCATATAGAACGGCAATCAGTCCATGTGGATGGCCTTCTTCTTTTTGGATTATCGTAGTCAAAACCTTAATAACCGTTTCTTCTTTTGACGTACCTAGCTCTAAAAATAACGGCTCTTTTAAATCTAATAATTCTTCAAAAGTATACGTCTCTTCTAATCCTAATAAATGAGTGACGTCCGTTCCGATTACTTTTTCATGAGCAATACTCAACATTTTTTCAGCAGGTCCATTTAGTAAAATAATTTCTCCCATGTGATTCGTTGCGATAACGCCATCTGTCATATGAGAAATAACAGAGGATAACTTTTTCCGTTCTTCTTCCGTCGTTTCTTGAGCATCCTCAAGCTCTGCGGTTAATTGGTTGAATGTCATGGCGAGCTGCCCAATTTCATCATCTCCGTATACCTTTACCCGATAATCAAAATTTCCTTTTGCAAGCTGCTTTGCTTGTTTGCGCATCTCTGTAATAGGCTTAATGATGGTTCGTGCAACTAAACTACCTAACACGGCCGTAATTGCTAAAGCGATCAACGTTCCTGTAGCAAAAATTTTATTAATGGCACCAATTTGGTCATACGTATTTTCGATGTCTGCTTCAACATAAATGACCCCTAATAATTCTTCTTCATTTTTCTCGATCGCTCTTGTAAATACGATCACTCGCTTATCATCTTGATTGACCATCATATCCTCTTGATTTTGTCTCGAAATTCCTGTTCCCGTTATCATTCGTTGATTTGTTTTTTTTCCTATGGTTAGGCTGTTTGTATCTCCAACAGACCCAACTACGACTATATCTTTATTAACAATCGTGATCTCGCTTATATTATCTGCTCCAATAATATATTCTTGTAGCAAATTATCGATGTTCGTATAGAGTGTTTCAGGGTCTTGCTGTCCTTCTTTGCTAAGCTCTTTTTCAATACTATAAGAGAGCGCTTGTATACTTGAATCAACCGATTCCTTAAAGTTGTCAATTAAGGACTCTTCCAGCTCATTGACAAAATAAACGCCGATAATTTGTAAGGTGACTAATGTAAGTAGCGCATAAATAATCGTTAACTTGAAGTGAATGGAGCGAAAAAAACTGACTTTCTTTGTATTCATTTACCTTACTCCTGTTCAGGGTTTCGTAAATAATAACCGACACCTCTTCTTGTCACAATCCATGCAGGGTGGCTTGGGTTATCTTCTATTTTCTCTCGCAACCTTCTTACGGTCACATCAACGGTGCGAACATCACCAAAGTAATCATAGCCCCACACGGTTTGCAAAAGGTGCTCTCTCGTCATGACTTGTCCAATGTGCTTTGCTAAATAATGTAACAACTCAAACTCTCGATGCGTTAACTCAATTTTTTCTCCTCTTTTTGAAACGATGTAGGCATCAGGATGAATCGTTAGCATCCCAATTTGAATCTCTGTAGACCCGTCCTCAGCAGCGGTATCAACAGAACTATGTCTTCGTAAGTTTGCCTTCACTCTGGCTAATAATTCCCTTGAGCTAAAGGGCTTTGTGACATAGTCGTCTGCCCCTAATTCTAATCCGAGTACTTTATCGATTTCCGAATCTTTTGCCGTTAACATAATAATGGGAATCTCATGTTTTTTTCGAATCTCACGGCACACTTCCATTCCATCTTTGACTGGAAGCATAATATCTAACATAATTAAATCCGGCTTGATTTCCTCTACCTTATCAATCGCTTCTTGACCATCATAGGCACAGTGAACCTCATAGCCTTCTTTGATAAAATTAAATTCCAATATATCGGCAATTGGCTGCTCGTCATCCACTACTAAAATTCGTCGTTTATCCATGTGGGAACGCTCCTTTATGTTAAATGATCATTTAGTTTATAGAGATTGTTTAACTTTCTATGGTGAAAAAGTTGAATTCGTTTTTTAAACATACATCATATCATAATCCAAATTCTTTCCATAAACATATCCATGAATAAATTAGACATGCTCTTCATATATACTTTACCACGATTACCTCTTTTTCATCATACATTAATCTGGACAGCTTTTTGTTACAACGACAATACAATTTCTGATCAAATCAATCTGTTTTAACATCACCAAGACATAATGAGTAGCATCATCTTTATTCATTACATTTTGATTATTTTTTTGCATATTTGTCATAAACAAAAAATAGTTTAGTAGAGGATTCTGTTAAAAGTTTGGATTTTTCTTTTAATTAAAATCTTCTAAAAATTTTAAAAATAAAAAAGGGTTTTTCGTACTTTTGAAGAAATAGCTAGAATACTCCATTATTCGAGATTTTTTTCGAAACTGATTGATGTTCTCTTATTCTAGTAAATAATCTAAAAATTGTAACAGCGAGGAGGGGAGATGTTGTGAAAAACACCAGTTTTTCATAGCAGAATGAATGTGTCAAATACACTACTACAAATACGGAACTTAAAAACACAATTTAAAACAAGTGATGGGAAGGTCCCCGCAGTAGATGGAGTCTCATTAGAAATTCGTAAAGGGGAAACACTTGGGTTAGTAGGAGAGTCTGGATGCGGGAAAAGTATGACCTCTCTTTCTATTATGAGATTAGTACCTGATACAGGAGAAATTTCAGGGGAAATCTTATTTGAAAATGAAGATTTAACTCAAAAGAAAGAAAAAGAAATGGCCTCTATTAGAGGAAATGATATATCGATGATTTTCCAAGAACCAATGACTTCCTTAAATCCTGTATTAAAAATTGGCGATCAAATTATGGAAGGACTCATCATTCACCAAAAGCTTTCCAAAGCGGCTGCCAAAAAAAGAACGATTGATTTACTAAAACTCGTTGGATTTGCGAGGGCAGCTGAAATGATTGATGAATATCCTCATCAATTATCAGGAGGTATGAGGCAAAGAGTGATGATCGCTATGGCAATGGCTTGTGACCCGAAGCTGTTAATTGCCGATGAGCCGACAACAGCCCTAGATGTAACAATCCAAGCACAAATTCTCGATTTAATGAGAGATGTCAAAAATAAGTTTGGTTCCTCTATCTTATTAATTACTCATGACTTAGGGGTAGTGGCCGAGATGGCTGACCGAGTAGTCGTTATGTATGCAGGGAGAGTCGTAGAAGAAGCAGATGTAGAAGAGATGTTTGCTAACCCTAGCCACCCCTATACACAAGGCTTGATGAAATCAATACCAAACATTGATGATGAGGAAGAAAAAAAAGAATTGTACTCAATTCGAGGGAGCGTTCCACCGCCAACTGAATGGCCAACAGGGTGTAAGTTTGCTCCACGCTGTGAACATGCATGGGAAAAATGCTATGAACAAGAACCGCCATTATATAAATCTTCTTCTAATCACCAAGTTCGTTGTTTTCTTCATGAAGATGAAGGAGGGAAAGCCCAATGAGTGAAGCCATTTTAACAGTCGAGAATTTAAGTAAATACTTCCCTATAAAAGGTGGCGTTTTAAGAAGAGTCGTAGGTCAAGTGAAAGCGGTCGATCAAGTCAGTTTTTCAATCAACGCAGGGGAAACTTTTGGACTTGTCGGTGAGTCGGGTTGCGGAAAATCAACGACAGGACGGACCATTATGAGGTTGCTTGATCCTACAGACGGAAAAGTGATTTTTCAAGATCAAGATATCGCTCAATTATCAAAAGACGGCTTACGAAAAGCACGTCGCGACCTACAAATGGTGTTTCAAGATCCCTATGCTTCATTAAATCCAACAATGACGGTCGGGCAATTAATTGAAGAGCCGATGCAAGTTCACAAGATAGGGACGAGTAAAGAACGAAAAGAGCAAGTGAAAGAATTAATGGAAACCGTTGGACTGAATTCAAGCTATGTCAGCCGTTATCCTCATGAATTTTCCGGAGGACAAAGACAAAGAATTGGTTTAGCAAGGGCTCTTTCCTTAAAGCCAAAACTAATCATTGCGGATGAACCCGTTTCAGCTTTAGACGTTTCCGTCCAGTCACAAGCCTTAAATCTTATGGAAAAACTACAAGAACAATTTAACCTTACCTACATTTTTATTTCCCATGATTTAAGTGTTGTTAAACATATTTCGGATCGCATTGGCGTGATGTATTTAGGAAGAATGGCTGAAATTGCACCTAAGAGACAACTCTACAAAGAACCTGCCCATCCATATACACAAGCGCTATTATCTGCGGTTCCTGTTCCAGATCCAACTCGTAAAAGAGACAGAATTGTCTTATCAGGAGATGTTCCAAGTCCATCTAATCCACCAAGCGGATGCGCTTTTCATCCTCGCTGTCCGAAAGCGTTTGATCGCTGTAAAGTGGATCGCCCTGAATTACAGTCAATTGGAAATGGTCAATACGTAGCTTGCCACCTATATGACTGATTAGCTTATTAACACACTTTAAGGAGGTGAGGCTAGGAAAGTAGAAACAACAGCTTCCTTTAACTGAAAATTTTAAATTATTAAAAATGGGGGTAAAAAAATGAAAAGAAAATCCTTTTTATTGGGCATCGCGCTCATGTTAGTGTTCTCTTTATTTTTAGCTGCATGTAACAGTGATGATACGAGTGGGGAGTCTGAGGATAAACCAAAAGAAGAAACAAATGATGAGGAAAAAGCCACTGCTGGTGAGCCTGTAGAAGGCGGAGAAATGACGTTAGCGATGTTTAGTGCTCCTAAAGGAGTATTTAATCCAATATTATATGAAGACCTATATGACAATTATGTATTAGATTTTGTTTTTGATCCTCTTTGGGAAGTTGATGACGAACTGAATATTACCATTCCAAAATTAGCAGAAAAGTGGGAGTTTTCAGAAGACGGAAAGGTTTTAACGATTAATTTACGAAATGATGTTAAGTGGCACGATGGAACGGCATTTACTGCCGATGATGTCATCTTTACTTGGGAAACAATTGCACATAAAGACTATACAGCAAGTAGGTATTATACTGTAGAACCAATTGAAGGTGCGAATGAAATGAAAGAAGGCAACGCTGACTCTTTATCGGGTGTCGAAAAAGTAGATGATCATACGATAAAAGTAACATTTACTAATCCTGCCGCTAACCATCTATCCAACTTATGGTCTACTCCGATGCCTAAACACCTTTATAAGGACACACCTGTAAAGGATATGCAAAATTCAGAATCTACAAAATCAACTATTATAGGAAACAGCGCATACAAAATTTCAGAAATTAAACCAAATGAATACGTTGTGTTAGAAAAGAATGAGGATTACTACTTAGGAAAACCATACATCAATAAAATCATTTGGAAAGTACTTGAACAAGATGTAACAATTGCAGCTCTAGAAAAGGGTGATGTCGATATGACAGCTCAAATATCACCAAAAGAATTTGAAGATTTAGAAGCAATGGATCATATTACTGTTAAAGAAGATCAAGATTTCGGTTATCAGTATATGGGCTTTAATTTAGAAAAAGAAAAACTCCAAAATAAAGAATTACGTCAAGCAATGGTTTATGCTATTAATCGCGAAGGAATTGTTGACGGTTTACTTAAGGGTCATGGAACAGTCTTAAACCAACATATTGTCTCAGCTAGTTGGGCATATAATGAAGACTTGAAAGATGCATACCCTTACGAACCTGATACTGCGAAACAAATATTAGAAGATGCAGGGTATAAAGATACGAATGGAGATGGATTTGTCGAAGACCCAGATGGAAATGAAGTTACATTTAAACTTTCTTATCCATCTGGTAACCCTGTTCGTGAACAATCGGCTCCTGCCATTCAAGCAGACTTAAAAGAAGTTGGTTTAAATGTTGAATTAGATCAGCCAGCAGAAGTTGCCGCTTATTATGAAGCAGTTGAACAAGGAGAATATGAACTATTTTTAGCTGGTTGGACCTTAGGGGTAGACCCAGATCCAAGTGGAATTTGGCTTAGTGATGATCAATGGAACTTCCCTCGTTGGAAAAATGAAGAAAGTGATCAATTGATAAAAGATTCCGTTTATGCTGAAGATGCTATTAGTGACCAAAACGCTCGTAAAGAATATTTAAAGAAATGGACAGAACTTGCTAGTGAAGAAGCTCCTTATGCATTTCTTTATTCTCAGAACATGATTGAAGCATGGAACAACCGCATTCAAGGAGTCGAGTTCAACTTTGAAGGAGCGGTTCTACACCGTGACCATCACAAATGGTGGATTCCGGAAGACCAACAATAATAGTACACTTTGAAACTACCCAAATGAGGCGACAGGCTTCTTTAGCTGTTCGCCTTTTTTCCCTATGAAAGGAGCTAGGTCAATTTGTTACAATACATTATTCGACGTGTACTAATCTTTATACCGATGACCATCATTATTTCTATTATCTTATTCTCACTTATACAAATTGCTCCAGGTGATGCTTTCACTGGTCAACTTGACCCTAATTTAGATGAAACCTATTACGAAAAAATGAGAGCAGAGTTTGGACTCGATAAACATCCTGTTGAACAATATTTTATTTGGGTTAAAAACATCTTTGAAGGTGAACTTGGGCTTTCTATTCGTCACAAAATTCCTGTTACTGAACTTATCGGAGACAGATTTGGAAACACTCTCTTTTTAGGAGTTGTTTCTCTTGCAATTACCTATTTATTGGCAATTCCTTTAGGGATCTTTTCTGCCCAACGACCATATAGTATAGCCGATTATACGTTAACAGGAGCTGCCTTCATTGGTTATTCAATTCCCTCATTTTTCGCAGGATTGCTACTCATCTATTTCTTTTCATATAAGGTGGAATGGTTTCCTTTTGGAGGAACCGTAACAGCAGGTGCGGGATATGAAGGTTTTCAAGCGTTACTTGATCGACTTCATCATGTTTTTTTACCTGCTATTACATTATCGATAATTAGTATTGCCCAATATACTCGCTATACAAGAGCGAGTGTATTAGAAGCAAAGCTACAAGATTATGTAAGAACTGCTTATGCAAAAGGGGTAAATGAACGCTCTGTCCTTTATAAACACGTATTAAGAAATGCTCTTCTTCCTTTAGTCACTCTTTTTGGATTAGATTTAGGTGTAATTATAAGTGGCGCAGTCATAACTGAAACCATTTTCACTTATCCAGGTCTTGGTCAACTACTCATTGAATCGATTGGAAATCGAGATTATCCAATTATGATGGCTGTTACGATGATCACTACCGTTCTAGTTTTAGTAGGAAATTTAGTTGCTGATATTTTATACGCAGTCGTAGATCCAAGAATTCGATATGATTGAGAGGTGATATAGATGGCTGAACCAGTAATTCGAGAACCTAATTTGAATCCAGACAAAGTGGAATTTAAAAAAAAGACAAGTAAATCTCCATTACAACTAGCATTGCAGAGGTTTTTAAAAAATAAAATGGCCATTGCTGGGATTGTCATTTTATTTATTGTTTCCTTCTTAGCTATTTTTGCTCCTTTATTAAGCAGTCAAGACCCTTATGCAACTGACCTGTATAATACTGAAGCAGAGCCTTCAAGTGAACATTGGCTAGGAACAGATGACTCAGGACGTGACATCTATACCCGATTGCTCTATGGAGGAAGAGTTTCCTTACTAATTGGTTTAATTACGATGATAGGTACCGTTGTAATTGGAGCCACTTTAGGAGCAGTCGCAGGTTATTTTGGCAGATGGATCGATAATATTATTATGAGAATTTCAGATGTCATTATCGCATTACCGTTCTTACTGATGATTCTCTTTGTTGTAACCGTTTTAGAGAAATCAAATATGTGGATACTAATAGGCATATTAATCGTGGTCGTTTGGCCTGTAACAACAAGGATTGTTCGTGCTGAATTTCTTTCCTTACGAGAGCGAGAATTTGTATTAAGTGCACAAGCTGCCGGATGTAAAAGCTCGCGAATTATTTTCAGGCACATTATACCTAATGCGATAGCACCATTAATTGTTAATGCGACTTTGTTAATGGGTACGATGATTACTATTGAATCGTCATTGAGTTTCCTTGGCTTCGGTGTACCAGAACCAACTCCAACATGGGGGAATATGCTCAATTCTGCAAGAAGTATCTCAACCTTAACCACAGAACCTTGGCGCTGGATTCCACCAGGATTTTTAATAGTCATTACAGTTTTAGCTATTAATTTTATCGGTGATGGCTTGAGAGATGCGTTTGATGGTAAGTCGACTCGACGTTAAAATAATGACACCATGACCACTATGGAGGCTCCATATGTGGTCAACCCTCTAAAATCAGGTATATCACAGTTCCTCATGAAGATTGCTTATCCCTCTAATATCTTCTACCATCCACAAAACCCATAGTAATAATAAAAAAAACCCAGTAAGAAGAAATCCTTCTTCACTGAGCTTAACTAAACAAAATAAAAAGTGGCTCGGGACGGAATCGAACCGCCGACACATGGATTTTCAGTCCATTGCTCTACCAACTGAGCTACCGAGCCAAACAAAAGTATATATATAAATGGCGGTCCCGACGGGAATCGAACCCGCGATCTCCTGCGTGACAGGCAGGCATGTTAACCGCTACACCACGGGACCACTTAGTAAACCTGTTCACCATTTAAAGCTGTTGCTAAAAAATATGTATACCGAGTAATATATGACCCGTACGGGATTCGAACCCGTGTTACCGCCGTGAAAGGGCGGTGTCTTAACCGCTTGACCAACGGGCCAACTATTTTTACTTCTTATAGAAAGTGAGCCATGAAGGACTCGAACCTTCGACCCTCTGATTAAAAGTCAGATGCTCTACCAACTGAGCTAATGGCTCATAGTTTTTAACAGGACGTTTTCTATAATACCAGTATCCAAATTAGTTGACAAGCTTTTTTTATAAAAAATTACGCAAATCATGAAAAAATTTTATTTTCGTTCAAAGGAAAAGTGAAACGAACTTAGTGTCTCAAGTGCAACATATAGGCACGAGTACCTTTTATAATGGTAAGAGGAGTTAGGGTTCCTAGCTCCTCTTATATAAAAAATTATGAATACACTCCACGAACAACATTCGTTTGCGTACGGTCCGGTCCTACAGAAAAAATCGAAAGGGGGATACCTGTTAATTGTGAGATTCTTTCCACGTAATGGCGAGCATTTTCAGGAAGCTCGTGTAATGACTTTACTCCTGTAATATCTTCTGTCCATCCAGGCATTTCTTCATAAACGGGTGTACATTCACTAAGCGATTTTAAGCTAGCAGGGAAGTGTTCAATGATTTCCCCCTTATATTGATAGGCAACACAAATTTTGAGTGTCTCTATGCCTGTTAAGACGTCAATGGAGTTTAGCGACAAGTCCGTTAATCCACTTACTCTTCTAGCATGCCTGACGACTACACTATCAAACCAGCCAACGCGACGAGGGCGTCCTGTCGTCGTTCCATATTCGCGACCGACTTCACGAATGTGATCGCCAATTTCATTTGTTAACTCCGTAGGGAAGGGACCATCACCCACTCGCGTCGTATAAGCTTTAGAAACGCCTACTACATGATCAATTTTTGAAGGACCCACGCCAGAACCAATTGTGACTCCACCAGCAACTGGGTTCGATGAGGTGACAAATGGATATGTCCCTTGGTCAATATCTAACATAACTCCTTGAGCACCTTCAAATAGGACTCTTCGGCCCTCATCCAACGCATCGTTTAATACGACAGAAGTATCACAAACATAGTTTTTAATTTGTTGACCATACTGATAATATTGTTCAAAAATCTCATCGATTTCAAATCCTTCAACATCATACATTCTTTGGAGAAGGCGATTTTTTTCGGCAAGATTAATCGAGAGTTTTTCTTTAAAAACGTCTTTATCTAACAAATCGGCCATGCGAATACCGATTCGAGCGGCTTTATCCATATAAGCTGGACCGATTCCTTTTTTAGTGGTACCGATTTTATTCGCGCCTTTTCTTTGTTCTTCTACTTCATCCAATTTAAGATGATAAGGAAGAATGACATGTGCACGGTTGCTTATTTTTAAGTTATCAGTCGAAATATGACGTTCGTGTAAATAGGAAAGCTCTTCGACTAACGCTTTCGGATCAACCACCATACCATTCCCAATCACACATGTTTTTTCTTTGAAGAAGATTCCTGATGGGATTAGATGTAATTTATATGTCTTTCCGTCGAACTTTATTGTATGACCTGCATTGTTACCACCTTGATAACGAGCGACGACTTCAGCATTTTGAGAGAGAAAGTCGGTGATTTTCCCTTTTCCTTCATCTCCCCATTGCGTTCCAACTACGACTACAGAAGACATTATAATTCCCCCTACTAGAGTTATATTTCATTCCTTTTCCGCCATGAAAACAAACTCATTTTACCAGTTTTTTTGGTATGTGTCAAAGTAATAACGAACATTTTATATATTTTAATATAAAATGTTCGTTATTATATTTTGCATAAAAAAACTAGTCTACTAAAAGACTAGCTTTGTTGTTTACGCACCTGGAGCAAAATCTTCATCCCCATAGCGACGTTCTAAGTTAACAAATTTATTGTATTCTTTTACAAAAGCTAAAGAAACGGTTCCAACGGGGCCATTCCGTTGTTTTGCAATGATAATCTCAATAATGTTTTTGTTTTCACTTTCTTTATCATAGTAATCATCACGGTAAAGAAAGGAGACGATATCGGCATCTTGCTCAATACTTCCTGACTCACGAATATCTGACATCATCGGACGTTTATCTTGTCTTTGCTCTACACCACGGGAGAGCTGTGATAAAGCAATAACGGGTACTTTTAATTCCCGTGCTAATGCTTTTAAAGATCTGGAGATTTCTGAAACCTCTTGTTGACGATTCTCTTTACTTCTCCCGCTTCCTTGAATAAGCTGTAAATAATCTATTAAGATCATCCCTAACCCTTTTTCTTGGGCTAATCGACGACACTTAGAGCGAATTTCATTCACTTTTATACCTGGAGTATCATCAATATAAATACCTGCATTCGATAAACTTCCCATCGCCATGGTGAGCTTGCCCCAATCTTCAGCAGTCAAATTTCCTGTACGTAAGTTTTGAGCATTGATATTTCCTTCCGCACATAGCATCCTCATGACGAGTTGGTCGGCACCCATTTCCAAACTGAAAATCGCGACATTTTCATCCGTTTTCGTTGCTACGTTTTGGGCGATATTTAAGGCAAATGCCGTTTTACCTACTGAAGGTCTCGCAGCTACGATAATTAAATCGTTTCGCTGAAATCCTGCCGTCATTGAATCCAGTTCCGTAAACCCAGTAGGTATACCTGTAATTTCACCTTTTCTGTTATGGAGAAGCTCAATATTATCGTACGTTCTCACGAGTACATCTTTTATATTTTGAAAGACACCGGCATTTTTCCGTTGCGATACTTCCATAATACTTTTTTCCGCTTCATCTAAAACGGCTTGTACCTCATCTTCACGATTGTATCCTTCTTGTGCAATCGTTGATGCCGTTCGAATCAATCGTCTTAAAATCGACTTTTCCTCAACAATCTTTGCATAATACTCTATATTAGCAGCTGTTGGTACAGAGTCAGCCAAATCACTTAAATATGAAACGCCACCTATTTCCTCTAACAGTTTTACATTAGCGAGCTCTTTCGTCACTGTTACAAGATCGACAGGTTCTCCTTTATCGTTTAAAGCTAGCATGCTAGCATAAATTTTTTGATGGGCCGCTCGATAAAAGTCTTCTGGAATGACAATTTCGGAGGCAACCGTTAAACTAGTAGGCTCTAAAAAGATCGCTCCTAAAATCGCTTGCTCTGCCTCAATATTTTGAGGAGGAATATTTCCTGTTAACAAATCATTCACCGACGTTTCACCACCCCATTAATATCTATTAATCTATATAAAATGATTCATATCCTATTTAATCATAAAAAAAAAGTGGCATTGCTTCAAGTGTCGTTTCTTTCCACAATCCCACATTATACTCATTCATTATCTTCTTACTGTTCTTTTACATGAACTTTTACGACCGCACTTACATCTGGATGAAGCTTAATAGGAACATTTGTATACCCTAAAGAGCGAATGGCATCGTCAAGCTCTATCTTACGCTTATCAATCTTATGTCCGAAGGTTTTTTTCAGTTCTTCTGCAATTTGTTTGCTTGTGATGGACCCAAATAAGCGACCACCTTCACCTGATTTTGCCGATAGTTCCACGGTAATTTTCTCTAGATCATTCTTCAGCTGCTTCGCTTGTAACAATTCTTCTTCTGCTTGTTGTTGTTGCTTTTTTTTCTGAGATTTTAGTGCGTTCACATTTGAAGCATTCGCTTCTACTGCTAATTTTCTTTTCAAAAGGAAGTTATGCGCATAGCCATCTGGTACTTCTTTTATTTCTCCTTTTTTTCCTTTACCTTTAACATCTTCTAAAAAAATTACTTTCATTGGGCATTTCCTCCTTCTACATACTCATAAATGACATTTAATAGTTGTTTCTCTGCTTCTTCTAATGTTATATTTTCGAGTTGAGTAGCAGCATTGGTTAAATGACCACCACCATCTAACTCTTCCATGATTAATTGAACGTTAATCTGACCAAGTGACCTGGCACTAATGCCAATCACATGTTCACTCTTTCTTGCTATAACAAACGAAGCCTCTACTTCGTTCATATTCAGTAACGAGTCTGCTGTCTGTGCTAATAAAACTTGTTCATAAAATTCATTCACATCAGCTCGAGCAATCGCAATACTCGAAGCAACTAATTTGCTGTTTTTTATGAGTTTAGCACGTTTTTTATATTGGTCAAGGTCTTCTTTCATAAATTTTTGAACCAATATGGTGTCGGCTCCTTTCGATCGTAAATAAGAGGCCGCATCAAAGGTACGTGCACCCGTTCGCAATGTAAAACTCTTAGTATCTACAATTATACCTGCTAGGAGAACGGTCGCTTCAATCATGGACATCTTCAATTGCTTTTCTTGATATTCCAATAGTTCGGTCACTAACTCTGCCGTTGATGAGGCATAAGGTTCCATGTACACTAGTAAAGGATTTGTAATAAATTCTTCTCCTCTTCGGTGATGATCAATGACCACTTTACGATCAATCTTTTGTAGCAACCGTTCCTCGATCACAAGGGAAGGCTTATGCGTATCTACTATAACTAAAAGAGTATCATTCGTGGCAATTTCCATAGCGTCCTCTGGTGTTATAAAGGTCGACCATAAATCTTCATAACCTTTCAAGTGCTTGAGTAAGCCTTTTACCCCAGAATCAATTTCTTCTTCGTTAATGACAATATACCCTTCTATACCATTGACTTGTGCAACCTTTAAGATTCCTATTGCACCACCGATTGCATCCATATCAGGGTATTTATGCCCCATAATAATCACTTTATCGCTATCGAGAACAATTTCCTTTAATGCATGAGAAATCACTCTAGCCCTTACTCTTGTTCTTTTTTCTATCGGGTTTGTTTTCCCGCCATAAAATTTAACCTTTCCATTCAATTGCTTTATTACCGCTTGATCCCCGCCTCGACCAAGGGCTAAATCAAGACTGGATTGTGCATATTCTCCTAATTCAGCTAAAGGAATGTCCCCACGTCCAATTCCAATACTGATTGTTAATGAGGCGTTTTCAATCTCCGTTTTTTCTCGTACCTCATCCAAAATTGAGAACTTTGTTCGTTCGAGAGACACTAATGTTTGTTCATTCATTACAGCTATAAAACGTTCTGAAGATACTCTTTTTAAAAAGATCGTGTAATCTTGAGCCCACTTATTTAATAGGTTCGTCACTTCACTATTAATATGATTTCTTGTTCGTTCTGCAATCCCATGAGTGACTTCATCGTAGTTATCCAAGACAATATAACAAAGGACCGTTCGATTGTTAAAAAACTTTTTCTCCGTTTCCACTTGTTCTGTTACATCAAAAAAGTAAAGTAATTTTTCCTCTTTTTTTTACAATCACTTCGAATTTCCGGTTATGAAGAGAGATAGTTTGTTTATCTATATCTTGTTGAAAAATAGGGACTAGCTCGTCAGATACATCATACATGGAACGTCCCACTAGTGTATCCTCAGCAAAGCAAGAAGCTAAATAAGGATTCGTCCATTCAATTTGATAGCTATCATTAACAAGCATAATTCCTATGGGCATTCCCATTAAAGCTTCTTCTCCTACTTTTTTCACTCGATAGGAGAGGGTGTCGATATATTCATCCACATCCTCCTTCATCTTTTTTTTGTGTATAGAGAAATACATAAACAAACAAAAGAAATAAACTAAGAAGGATGATTCCGATAAACAATCTATCTAAGCCTAATAGAAGTATGGAAATCACTGCTACGCTCATCAATCCAATAAAAGCAAAGCGGAATAATGGTTTTTCAAAAAATAATCGCAAATCTCTCAGCTCCTTGTAACAGTCGACTCCATATTTCCACATTATCTAGAGCACTTACTTTATACTTATCATCATTTATCGCTATATATAACAACCAAATGAGTACCGATCCTATCTAATTATACCTTATTTATAAGTAAGTGTTCAAAAGAAGAAAAACGCATAAGATAACGGAACATCAACTAAAGACAACCATGTCGAGAGAGCTAACAATAATGCTAGCACGTTATATGGGTCCAACTAATTACCAGTCTCTAGCCGCTGAAGTTAGAGGACAATGCAAGAACGAATGACATAAAGACATAGTTGATGCATTTTTCATTTACTTAAGGTGATGAAGCATAGAGCACCACCACCTTAAATAAATGAAAGTTTTATTAAAACAAAAAACAGTAAGACTACGATCGCCTTACTGTTTTCTTTATTTTATTTTTCTTCTGAAACATAAGGTAATAAAGCCATTTGACGTGAGCGTTTAATAGCAACTGTTAATTTACGTTGATACTTCGCACTTGTACCTGTTACACGACGAGGTAATATCTTACCACGCTCAGAAATGAATTTTTTTAGTAAGTCTACATCTTTATAGTCGATATGAGTGATACCGTTTGATGTAAAATAGCAAACCTTACGACGTCTGCCACGACCTTTACGTCCTCCTGCCATCGTTATTTCCCTCCTTTATTATTAGAATGGTAAATCATCATCGGATATATCAATTGGTTTTCCATCGTTCGCAAATGGATCTTCATTTAGGTTTGTCCGCTTATTTTGGTTTTGACTAGGTTGACTGTTAAAGTCTGATCCACCACCACCAAATGGATTTTCATCCTGGCGACCATAATTGTTACGGTTATTGTTGTTCCCTGCATTATTCGAATTTTTCGGTTCGAGGAATTGAACGCTATCTCCGACAACCTCAGTTACAAACACTCTTCTACCTGATTGGTCTTCATAACTACGAGACTGAAGGCGTCCGTCCACTCCTGCAAGGCTCCCCTTGTTTAAGAAGTTCGCAACATTTTCAGCTTGTCTTCGCCAAACGACACAATTAATGAAGTCTGCCTCTCGTTCACCTTGCTGATTCGTAAACGTACGGTTAACAGCTAAAGTAAATGTAGCAACCGCTACACCATTTGGTGTATAACGTAGCTCAGGATCTTTTGTGAGCCTACCGACAAGCACAACTCGGTTTAACATTTTCAAACCACTCCTAATTAAGACCATTTTAAAACGATTATACCATGTTTTTATTATGAAAGATGACTAAGCGCATCGATTAATCTTATTTCTTATTGCTCTTGTTTAACAACAATATGACGAATGATATCTTCGCTGATTTTAGCTAGACGATCAAATTCTTGTACAGCTTCAGCTGAAGCGTCTACATGAATTAACATATAGTATCCATCACGGAAATCATTGATCTCATATGCAAGGCGACGTTTGCCCCACTCTTTTACTTCTGTAATCTCCGCACCATTTGTAGTTAAAATACCATTGAATCGTTCAACTAAAGATTTTTTAGCCTCATCTTCAATGTTTGGGCGGATGATGTACATGATTTCGTATTTTTTCATCCTATTTACACCTCCTTTTGGTCTAAACGGCCCTCTAATAGGGCAAGGAGCAATTATTAAAATTACTCGCAAGTCAATATTATATCAGAATCGCTCCTATGATACAACAGCCTTCTTTTCCGGTTCAAAAGCAATTTTTTTAAACATTAAAGCGGAAATGTATTACATCTCCATCTTTTACAATATACTCTTTTCCTTCAAGTCGAACTTTTCCTGCTTCGCGGGCTGCTCCCATTGAACCGTTTGCTACTAAATCGTCGTAATGAACGGTTTCTGCTCGTATGAAGCCTCTTTCAAAATCAGTATGAATAATGCCTGCACATTGCGGTGCTTTCATTCCTACTTTAAACGTCCAAGCTCTTACTTCCTGCTCTCCAGCTGTGAAATAAGTCGCTAAACCTAACAAATGGTAAGCAGCACGTATTAACTGATCCAATCCTGATTCAGCAATTCCTAGCTCTTCTAAGAACATTTCTTTTTCTTCTTCATCTAATTCGACAATTTCTGATTCGACTTTTGCACAAACGACGATGACTTCTGCCTGTTCATTTGCAGCAAACTCTTTGACCATCTGAACATATTGATTATTAGAAGGATCACTTAATTCTTCCTCACTAACATTCGCTACATATAAGATCGGTTTTGATGTTAATAAATGTAGCTGTTTGACAAATTTTAATTGTTCCTCTGTAAAAGAAACCGTTCGTGCAGGCTGTTCATTTTCAAAAGCATCTTTCAATTTAGATAAAATGTCATGCTCAAAAACTGCTTCTTTATCTTTTTGCTTTGCCATCTTCGCTACTTTTGTTATACGTTTATCAACTGTTTCTAGGTCAGCTAAAATAAGCTCCAAGTTGATCGTTTCAATATCTGCAATTGGGTCCACTTTCCCAGAAACATGGGTAATATTTTCATCTTCAAAACAACGTACGACATGACAAATCGCATCGACTTGGCGAATATGAGATAAGAATTGATTTCCAAGTCCTTCTCCCTTACTAGCACCTTTTACAATTCCGGCGATATCAGTGAATTCAAACGTTGTTGGTACGGTTTTTTTAGGGTTTACTAGCTCTGTTAACTTTTGCAGACGCCCATCAGGAACTTCGACAATTCCTACATTGGGATCGATTGTACAAAAGGGGTAATTTGCCGATTCTGCACCAGCCTGAGTAATTGCATTAAATAAAGTTGATTTCCCCACATTGGGAAGACCCACTATTCCTGCTGTTAAAGCCATTCGTTCCACTCCTCTGCTCTATCACAAACGCTATTATAATCTCCACTCATTATAGTGATGAAGGAAGAAAAGCGCAAGCGAACGTTTAGCAAAGAAGACACGGGCATAGCTGAACACTTATCTTTTCCCTCACAGCAATAAATAAAATATACCATTTGTAAGAACTCACCTTCTTAATGCCCAGACTGTAGTGTACTCTCACCTATAAATCCCTCTCATTAAATACTCATTTATAAAAGTATAATTTTACTATTATATAGATACCCGGATTAGGTTGTACGTGTAAATATAACCCTGCATCAAAATGAAAAACATATACAAAACCTAAATAGCACCAGAAGTTTGTGTCTGATTTTTTTCAGAATAGAAGCTTGCTTTAGAGGGCTGCGTACTAAAGTAAAATAAGACAATCGTTACAGCAAACATTATTAAAGTTCCTATTATGACGGCATACTGAATAGAGATGGAATCTGCTATGGCACCTAAAATAATCGTCCCGATAATGATAAAAAAAGCTTCGATAAAACCATAAACACTACCAACTCTCCCCATTACATCGACAGGAACATTATTTTGATAAAAGGTGTAAAATCCAGTGTTAATAAAAGCCATCGCAAAGGATAGAATGAAAAAACCAATTGCTGCTATCAAAAAAGTATCCGAAAAAGCGTAAATCAAATAACCGATTGAAACCATTAAGGATCCAAGACCAATCAGCCAGGAGGTAGCTACTTTTTGAACAATTATGACGTTTACTAAAGCGCCCACTACGATTCCAACACCAGCAATACTTACCAGGAAACCATAATCTCTCTCTGATAAAGAAAGCATTTCTGTAGAAAATGCCGCTTCCAATGAATCTACAACAGTTGCCAAAACCATCACCGCACTGAATAAGAAATAAATGATCATAATGTACACGTGTTTAAGACTATAATTAACAACTAATTTCCAATCTTTTCCCAATACCTTTATAGTTATTTTTTCATCTTTTTTTTCAATAAAATCTTTTTTTTCGACATTAGGCATGAACAATGTAATTAGTACCGCTAAGAATAGGGCTAATGCATTAAAATATATTGCAAAATTAGGAGTACCACTCATGAATATGATTCCCGCAATGGCAGGTCCAATAACAAATGCGCCAGAATCAACTAAACTTACGAGAGAATTAAATCGTTTTCTTTGAGTATGAGGAATTAACTTAGTGATATAAGTCATTGATGTCGGCTCATACATGGAACTGGCTATATTAATAAAAAAAACAATAATGTATATGGTCCAAATAGATGATAATAAAGGTAGTAAGACAATAAATACTGATTGAATTATAGTCAGCCCCACCATAAGATGCTTTTTATTCAATCGATCAATGAAAGTACCTGACCAAATGCTTGTAAATAAAGCAGAAAGTGCTCTAAATATATATAGACCTGAGACAGCAAGGACCCCATTCATATCAAGAACAATTAAATTTAATGCTATAAAGTATACCCATCCCCCTATTCTTGAAAAACCAATAATAAACAATAAAGCGGATGGATACTTCCACGACCTAACAATCTCTTTTATTACCAATTCATTCCCTCCTTATTGAATGCATAAAATTGGACAATAAAAAAACTCACCCCCAAGACCTTAAGTCTTGAGGACGAGTTGTTGCGCGCCGTGGTGCCACCCCAGTTTGATAATACGTCACCATATTATCCTTATCAGGTACGGCATGAAAAACATACTTATACCCTAGCTCTATAACAGGAGCTCCTGTCACACCATCACCTGTAGGATCCGATGTGCTGCTCTGAGACTTGCTTCCAATCATTAATTATTACTCCTTTTCACCAACTGGAGCTCTCTTTTAATAATTGCCGATTATACTCTTCTCTTCATAGCATTTGTATTTGAATGTGACCTTATAAATTTAGTTAATCTTACCAAGTAACGTACAGAAAGTAAAGGACTCTTTTTAATAATTTTCGGTTTTAAGAGGGGATTCTTTCATCACTTATTCCTCTTCCGCTTTTAGAAGAATTTTTTTCATTTTGCGGGTGAATTCTTTTCTTGGAATCATCACGCTATGTCCACACCCTTGGCACTTAATACGAATATCCATTCCCATGCGAATGATCTTCCATTTATTCTCTCCGCAAGGATGAGGCTTTTTCATTTCAACGATGTCATTCAGCTCAAACACCTTATCCATTCATATGACCTCCTTCTTTCAAAGTTAACGATTCTTCTTCTTCTCGACTATACATAACTAGACGTGGAAATGGAATCTCAATATTATGCTCGTCCAAACAAAGCTTAATTTCTTTTCGTAACATACGGCCTATTTTCCAATGCTCCATTGGTTTCGTTTCACTAATTACTCGTAAGACAACATCTGACGCACCTAAGGTTTGTACACCGAGTAACTGTGGAGTTCCCACCATCTCTTCATACTTGAAAGGTAGTTCTTCTAATAACCGTTCAATCACACTTTCTGCTTCTACAATATCTCCTTCATATGCAATGCTCACATCGACAACCGCTATACTGTTATTGACTGAATAATTGGTTACTTCTGCTATATTCCCATTAGGGATGACATGTAACTCTCCAGTCCAACTCTTTATTTTCGTTGTTCTTAAGCCTATTTCCTCTACAAAACCTTGTTTATCAGCTATCTTAATATAGTCACCAACAGAAAATTGATCTTCAAAAATAATGAAAAATCCTGAGATGACATCTTTCACTAAACTTTGAGCTCCAAAACCAATCGCTAAACCAAGTACACCTGCACCTGCAATTAATCCCGTGACATCATAACCCAAGTTATCAAATAGCATAATTAGCGCAATAAAGTAGACGATATAAGATAGAATATTTTCCAAAAGTTTTTGTAACGTCGTTTCGCGTCTTTCTGATATTTTCATAGGACCCTTTGTCCGTATCGAAAAGACTCTTCTGATCGCTTTTCTTCCAATCTTAACGAGAAGCCAAGAACCGATGATGATTGCTAATATTTTCATTGTGAACACGCTGAAATTCAACCAATTTTCACCATTTAGTAAATAACTTTTTATGTCTTCATATATATCTTGAAACATTTTAGTCATATTAGCCTCCGAGAATTCTTTTAAAGAATTATAGCAAGAAATGACTGCTATTCATACTAAAAAACCATGACAAAAATGGATGACCTGTAACAAAAACTTTATTTGCTTTGCAAAACTCTAGACAGACTAGCATAGGAAGCTTTTCTACTTATATCGCTTCGTAATGGGAAATAATAATATAGCTACCAGCAAGTACAAGTTCACCAAAGCAAAGAGAGGATATAAAGTAGTTACTAAGGTAGCGAAACCAAATTTTGTGAATGGAATCATTAATAAAACAAATAAAAATGCTAGCATCCAAAGAGGAAGATTCCACCCTCCTTTGAATCTTGTTGCCATTCCAAAAACACCTGAAACAGCCGTTGTAAAAATGGCAAAAAGAAGCATTGCAGATACGGCTATCAGCATTGTTATCGGTGAGTCATGCAATATCGCGAATAAAGGAATCTCATAATCTACCAATAAGTTCGCAACTTGTAATAAGGACTCGTTATATAAAAATGATAACCCTCCTAAAATAACCCCACTTGTAATACTGACGATTTTCGCTTCCGTTTTCCCTTTCATTTCTTTTCCTATGGCAGATAAGACAGCAATCAGTGAAAGTATGTTTAATGAAGTAAAAGTAAATGCAGAAGGCCATTTATATTGTTGGTCTAATTGAAAATTCCAAGAGTGAGGGTGATTCAGTTGAAAAGAAACTAAAATAAAGACTAAACCAACAATTAAAATGGGGATGATTACATTATTCAGGCGAAACAACCCCTTGACATCCCAGAAAAATAGCAAAATAAGTGGAATACAAAATAATACAACCCCGCCCCAATAAGGAATAGAAAACAATTGAAGTGTAGCTCCGCCGCCTGCAATCATCACAACCGTTGTTGTATACAAGTACAATAAGATGATGACATCATATACATAGGACAGTTTTCGACCAATTAATCTTTCTAATACAGGAAAAAAATGATTCGATTTCTCTTCATAGCTAATACTCATAACTACATAACAGGAAATCGAGAAAAAGATCGAAAATAAAAGAATAGCTAGTCCACTTTCAAAGCCAAAAAATTGCCATAATTCTCTTCCTGATGCATAACCTGCTCCAATAACTGTACCCAGAATCAAAAATATCCACTTAAAGCTTGACTTCAGCATTTTTTCACCTCATCCATTTTTTAAGCACCGATCATGCGTGTCCAACTAGTAATGAACCTAAATACATCTATAGAAACCTTCTTGGAGAACATCTCTACACTTTTTAAGTATGGATGTATAGAAAAATAGAATGTACCGTATACTGTTACTAATATGAAGAAGAGGAGAATCCTATGAATCTGAAATCTGTATTTTTTTCTAACTCTCAGAAAAAGAAACACATATTTTATAATCACGAAGATGCAGCTTTATCTTTAAGTAACAATATTTCTCCTTTATTACCATCCATTCATACACATTCAATCATTGTATTTTGTATAGGAACAGATAGATCTACTGGTGATTCACTAGGCCCTATTATTGGTTCAATCTTACATGAAAATATGAATACTTCTCCCTTTAATGTATATGGAACGCTAGAGAAACCTATTCACGCTGTAAACCTTGAGGAACAACTAGAGAAAGTTAACAAAAACCATGAGAATCCATTTATTATAGCGATTGATGCATGTCTTGGAAGAGTCAATGATGTAGGTTCCTTGCAAGTTGGAAAGGGAGCAATAAAGCCTGGTGCGGCCGTGAGGAAGGAGCTTCCTTCTGTAGGTCATATTCATATTAAAGGGATTGTCAATGTAAGTGGGTTTATGGAGTTTTTTGTCCTACAAAATACTCGGCTACACATTGTCATGAGTATGGCAAGAACAATTGCTCAAGGTATTGAAATGACTGCAAACCAGTATAGCAATGGAATAAATTATAAACAGCAATTAACATTTAAACGTATCAAATCGAATAGTGAATAAATTTATTTGGAATTTTATAAAAGGTTTAGTCGAATAGATTGAATCACTGTTTTTTTACATATTTATATATGTGTTATTCAAAAATCCAAAGAGATGGACATAACGAAAGGGACACCAAACCGATGCCCCTTTTCCTTAAAAATTATTCACCTTCTAGATCATGCTCAATAATGTGTAAAATTCGTTCCAAATCTTCATTAGAAAAAAATTCGATTTCTATTTTTCCTTTTTTCTTTTGTCTCTTAATCGTTACAGCAGTTCCTAACCTTTCTCGTAAAACGGATTCACTTTCCTTCAAAAAAACATCTTTCTTAGGCGCTGTTTTTGTTTCACGTGGAACATGTTCATTTAATTTTTGCACAAGCTGCTCAACATGTCTCACACTTAACTTTTCTCGAACGATTTTTTCTGAAAGAGGAGTTAACTTTTCGGTATCCTTTAAACCTAAAAGAGCCCGACCATGGCCCATAGAAAGCTGATTTTCATTTATAAACTGTTGTACTTTCTTCGGTAAAGTAAGTAACCTTAAATGATTGGCTATATGAGGACGACTTTTCCCAATACGAACAGCTAATTCCTCTTGCGTCAGTTGTAAACTTTTCAATAGCTTGGAATAAGCAATAGCCTCCTCGATAGGCGTTAGATCTTCTCGCTGTAAATTTTCCAATAAGGCTAACTCCATCATCTGTTGCTCTGTTAGTTCACGAATGACAGCCGGAATGGTGGAGAGTCTCGCTTCCTTACAAGCTCGATATCTACGTTCTCCTACAACAATTTCAAACCCTTTAATACTCCTGCGTACAATGATAGGTTGAAGAACACCATGTTCTAATATCGACTGTTTTAACTCCTCAATGGATTCTTTTTCAAACGTTTTTCTTGGTTGATATGGATTCGGTCGAATATTATTTAAAGCAATTTCTTGGATGGACTCTCCATTATTAACATCAACATTGGCGAATAAAGCATTAATTCCTTTTCCTAATCCTTTAGACATTATTAGTCACTTCCCTTGCTAAATCTGTATATACTTCCGCGCCTCTTGATCTAGCATCATATGAAATAATAGGCTGTCCATGACTAGGTGCTTCACTCAAGCGTATGTTTCTTGGGATGACGGTTTGATAAACTTTTTCTTTGAAATACTTTTTCACTTCTTCAATCACTTGTATACCAAGATTTGTTCTTGCATCTAACATCGTTAAGAGAACCCCCTCAATCATTAAGTCATGATTGAGATGCTTCTGAACAAGACGAATGGTGTTGAGAAGTTGACTTAAACCTTCCAAGGCATAATATTCACATTGAACAGGAATTAAAACAGAATTCGCAGCAGTTAATGAATTCAAGGTTAAAAGTCCTAGTGATGGAGGACAATCGATTAATATATAATCATAGTTATCTTTCACTTGATCTAATGCTCTTTTTAAACGAACTTCTCGTGATATAGTGGGAACTAACTCTATTTCAGCACCGGCTAATTGAATCGTCGCAGGAATGACGTCTAAATGTTCTACTGATGATGGCCGTATGACTTCAGTAACAGGGGTATCTTCAACTAAAAGGTCATATACACAAGCCTCAACATCTGCTTTCTCAATACCAATACCACTCGTTGCATTCCCTTGAGGGTCAATATCTACTAACAATACCTTCTTTCCAATATGAGCTAAACAAGCTCCTAAATTGACAGAAGTCGTTGTTTTTCCGACACCACCCTTTTGATTCGCTACAGCAATAATCTTACCCAAGATGCCACCTCATTTCTATGACGACTAAAACTATTAATTATTCATATTTTATCATGAAATCAAATACAAAGTAGATGTTTTTACGTATAATTTTTTCCAGAAATTATTTATACGGAGGAAAGGAAAAGAAGTGTAGAGCATCACCTCTTAAACACTTGTAATCGGGATGCTCTAGGAGAAGCTAAGGGATAAAAATGAGCTATTTCGGAATCTTAATTGTCAATTGTATATATTCTTCAAACTCTTCTTCTTTTGAGTCAATTGAAATCCCACTATCACTAACCATACTTAGTGATTGTCGAATTGTATTCATGGCTATACGTGTGTCTCTACTAAATGACTTTCTCTTCGGTTTCGCCTTCTTTTCTTCTACATCTTGATTTAAAACATGTTCAACACGATCTTCTGTTTGCTTTACATTGAGATTTTTTTCGATTACTTCATTTAAGACCTTCACTTGAAGTTCAGGATGTTTTAATGGAATCAAAGACCTCGCATGTCTTTCAGTAATTTGTTTTTGTAGTAAAGCTTCTTGAATTTCTTGTGGTAGCTTTAATAATCTTAATTTATTTGCAATTGTAGATTGTCCCTTACCTAATCGTTGTGCTAATGCTTCTTGAGTTAGATTATGTAGTTCTATTAGTTGTGCAAAAGCCATTGCTTCTTCAATTGACGTTAACTCTTCACGTTGTAAATTTTCAATTAATGCAACTGAAGCTGTTTCGGTATCATTATAATCTTTAATGATGGCAGGAATGGTCTCCCATCCAATTTCTTGAACCGCTCTCCATCTTCTTTCCCCTGCAATAATTTCATATCTTTCTTCATCTACAGAACGTATGACAATTGGTTGAATCATTCCATGCGTACGAATGGTCATCGCCAGTTCTTCTATTTTCTCTTGTGAAAAAACCGTCCGAGGTTGAAATCGATTTGGAATTATTTCTTTAACTGGAATCTCTTTTACTTGTTCAAAATGCTCCTGTTGATTTTGGATCTCTTCCACTTCTTCCTTCTCACTCATTCCAAATAATCGAGTAAATGAATTTTTCATTCATTAACACCACCTTTAAAAACTACCAAATTAGTATTCTCTATTTAGAGCCTATTTTCCTGCTACATTAGTAACAGACATATGTATAATAGGGACATTCAACAACAAATGTTTCACGTGAAACTTTCCAACATAAAGGATGAGAAGATATACACCTTATTCTTCTCCTAACGGATTTTTATTCGGTGTCCCAGGTTTACGTGGAAATTTCTTTGGTGTTGATCTCACTTTGTCAATTTGTATAATGTTTCTTTCACTTTCTTCAATGGGGAGGATGAAAGAATGCCCTTTTCCTAATGCCCCTCCTAAAAGGTGAATAGCCTTCTTCGATTGCTCTAACTCTTCATTTGCTGATGCAGCTTTTAATGCTATAAATTGTCCACCTATTTTAGCAAGAGGCAAGCATAGCTCACTGAGGACAGACAGTCTTGCAACAGCACGCGCTGTCACTAAATCAAAATTCTCTCGAAATTCTTTCTTTTTTGCAAAGGTTTCTGCTCTATCGTGATAAAGAGAAACATCTGTTAGTTGAAGTTCTGAAACAACCTCTTGTAAAAAGGTAATTCTCTTATTTAAAGAATCAACAATCGTTACTTGAAGTTCAGGATAACAAATTTTTAATGGTAAACTAGGAAAACCTGCTCCAGCTCCTACATCACATAACGTTTTTTCACCAGAAAAGTCCACATAAAAAGCAGCTGTAACAGAATCATAAAAATGCTTTAAAAAAACATCTTCTTTTACAGTGATGGAGGTTAAATTAATTTTTTCATTCCATTCAATAAGTAATGTATAATAGCGTTCAAATTGTTCTATTTGGTGCTTTGTTAAATGAACACCACGTTCTTGCAATACAGTTTGAAATTGATTCGTATCCATCTTAAAACCCTTTCATTATTTCAATGACATGAGACACCTTTTTCTAATAATCAGCTTATAGGGACATCCAATTACGATGTTGGATGTCCTAAACACGCACTTATAATACTAGTTTTTCACTTTTGCAAGTCTACCCTGCTCTAGGTATACAAGTAAAATAGAAATGTCCGCCGGATTCACACCGGAAATTCGAGAAGCCTGTGCAACAGAAAGCGGTCTTACTTCCTTTAATTTTTGCTTTGCTTCTGAGGCAATTCCTTTGATTGCATCATAATCAAGATTTTCTGGAATCTTCTTGTTTTCCATCTTCTTCAGTTTCTCAACTTGTTGTAAAGATTTTTCGATATAGCCCTCATACTTAATTTGAATCTCTACTTGCTCCTTCACATCATCTGGGAGATGATTTTCATCTGGAACTAACCTTTCAATATGAAAATAACTTATTTCAGGTCTCTTTAATAAATCCGAAGCTCTAATTCCATCTTTTAATGGACTCCCTCCAACTTCCGTTATCAACTGCTGTGTTTCTTCAGTCGGTTTAATGATCATTGAAAATAATCGCTTTTTCTCTAATTCGACTAAACGTTTTTTCTCTTCAAATAGGCGATATCTTTCTTCTTTTATTAGTCCAATTTCAAATCCTATATCCGTTAAACGTAAATCAGCATTATCATGACGAAGTAATAGACGATATTCGGCACGTGAGGTTAACAAGCGATACGGTTCATTTGTTCCCTTAGTAACTAAATCATCAATTAACACGCCAATGTATGCATCTGACCTACTTAAAACGACCTCTGATTGACCTAATGAGCGTCTACCTGCATTTATCCCTGCCATAATTCCTTGACCTGCAGCTTCTTCGTATCCTGAGGTTCCATTAATCTGGCCTGCCGTAAATAAACCTTGAACCCGCTTTGTTTCAAGAGTGGGCCATAGTTGTGTAGGGACAATCGCATCATATTCAATAGCATAGCCTGGTCTCATCATTTGTACTTGCTCTAACCCTGGAATAGTCGAGAGCATTTTACGTTGAACGTCTTCTGGAAGGCTCGTAGATAAACCTTGAACGTAGACCTCTTGTGTATTTCTTCCTTCGGGCTCCAAAAAGATTTGGTGACGCGGCTTATCATTGAAACGGACAACTTTATCTTCAATGGATGGGCAATATCTTGGTCCCGTCCCTTTAATCATTCCTGAAAACATAGGCGAACGATGTAAATTTTCATCGATGATTTGATGTGTTTCATAGCTTGTATACGTCAACCAGCAAGGAAGTTGATCTGTAATATACTTTGTCGTTTCATAAGAGAACGCCCGAGGGACTTCATCTCCAGGCTGAATTTCTGTTTGGCTATAATCAATGGAGTGGCTATTCACTCTTGGTGGAGTTCCTGTTTTAAATCTTACCAAATCAAAACCTAATTCCTGCAAGTGTTCTGCTAATTTAATTGATGGTTGTTGATTATTAGGTCCACTTGAATAAGAAAGATCACCTAGAATGATTTTTCCTCTTAAAAAGGTACCTGTAGTTAAGACTACTGCTTTAGCAGAATATTCTGCGCCTGTTTGAGTAACGACGCCTTTACACACATGATCCTCTACAATTAACTTCTCTACCATTCCTTGAAGAAGGGTGATGTTTTCTTCATTTTCTAACGTCTTCTTCATTTCATGTTGATACTGAAATTTATCAGCTTGTGCGCGTAAAGCACGGACAGCAGGTCCTTTACCTGTATTCAACATTCTCATTTGAATATGGGTTTTATCGATGTTTTTTCCCATTTCCCCACCGAGTGCATCAATTTCCCTTACAACAATTCCTTTAGCTGGGCCACCAACAGATGGGTTACATGGCATAAACGCCACCATATCTAAGTTGATGGTAATGATCAAGGTTTTTGCACCTAGCCTTGCAGAGGCTAAGCCTGCTTCCACTCCAGCATGTCCAGCACCAACAACAATGACATCATAAGTTCCAGCATTATAACTCATTCATTAACCTCCTTTTAATAGGTGTTCAAGAACGGAAAGTGATCTTAAAAGCCTCTTCCCTTACATCATCAATCCCTTTGAACAACCTTTTGTGTTAAAACCTTATTTCCCTAAACAAAACTGAGCAAATAACTGGTCAATTAAACTTTCTTCAACAGAGTCTCCAATAATTTCACCTAATTGCTCCCAGCATCTTGTTAAATCAATTTGAACGATATCAATTGGCACGCCAGCTTCCACTCCTTGGATCGCTTCATCAATTGAATTTTTAGCTTGATTTAGTAAGGAGATATGTCTTGAATTTGATATATAAGTCATATCCGTATTTTCAATATTCCCCTCAAAGAAAAGTGAACGAATCGCTTCTTCAAGATCATCGATACCTTCATCCTCTTTTAATGAAGTTGTCACAACAGGTCTACGATTTGCTTTCTTTTTAACTTCATTTATATCGATCTTAGTTGGAAGGTCTGTTTTATTGACAATGACAATAACGTTCATTTCTTCAACTGCTTCAAATAACTTCATATCTTCTTCTGTTAACACTTCACTATTATTTAAAACAAGTAAAATTAAGTCTGCTTCTTTTAAGGCTTGCCTTGACTTTTCAACTCCAATTTTCTCCACGATGTCTTCTGTTTCTCTGATACCTGCCGTGTCAATTAAACGTAAAGGAACGCCTCTTACATTGACATACTCCTCAATGACATCTCTAGTCGTCCCAGGTATATCCGTTACAATTGCTTTATTTTCTTGAATAAGGCTGTTTAAGAGCGAGGACTTTCCTACATTAGGACGACCAACAATGGCCGTTTTAATACCTTCTCTTAATATTTTCCCCTGTTTTGCCGTTGATAATAACATATTAAGTTGCTCACTAACATAAGATGCTTTTTCAATCAAAACTTGATGAGTCATTTCTTCTACATCATCGTACTCAGGATAATCAATATTGACCTCTACATGAGCTAAAGTTTCTAAAATTTGTTGTCTAAGTTTTTTAATTAAATTAGATAAACGTCCTTCCATTTGCTTCAAGGCAACATCCATCGCACGATCCGTTTTTGCACGTATGAGATCCATCACTGCCTCTGCTTGAGATAAATCAATTCTTCCATTCAAAAACGCTCGTTTCGTAAACTCTCCTGGTTCAGCTAGTCTTGCCCCATGACTTAATACAAGCTCGAGTACCTTATTTACAGATACTAAACCGCCATGACAATTGATTTCAATAATATCTTCTCTCGTAAAAGTTCGAGGGGCTCTCATACAAGAAATCATTACTTCTTCTATCATATCTTCTGTAGTGGGGTTAATTAAATGACCATAATGAATGGTATGAGTATCTACTTCGGTTAATTGTTTACCCGTTGGTGACTGAAACAAACGGTTTGCAATCGCAAACGCTTCTTGTCCACTTAAACGTACAATCGCAATGGCTCCTTCTCCTACTGGGGTTGAAATTGCAGCAATTGTATCGAATTCCATGGTCTTTCACCTCTCTTTATCGTAATTTCATTTTATATTCAAAGAGAAAAACGATCTATAGTTAAACGACGCACGTTTCTTTATCCACAAAAGAACACCTAGCTCTTTATTTTATCTTATCCACATGTGAATAACAACAGATCACGCTAGGTAAATTTATGCCTGTTGATAAATAAGAAAAGCGCAAGCGCCTTGCTCAGCCACGACAAGCATAAGGCGCGGAGAAAAGAAAGATGTTCTTTATCTTTTGTTCTACGTGACTTATGACCTCGAGTGGTTAGGCGCTGGAGCTAGACAGCAATGTTAGCACCTTCTTATAAAGGACAAAGTTTATACATTCTAATCTTTTAAGAAAAACGCAAGCGCCCGTTTAGCAACGCAAAGAAAAGGAACGTCAACTAAGAACAGTCACATCCTGTGACTAACGTAGATCCACCTACTTCCTGTAGGCGTCTCCTGGTTAGGCGCTGGAGCTAGACAATAAGAAAAGTGAAAGCAGCCGTCTAATCATGAAAATAAGGTTAGAACCATGTTTTCTTATATTTGTACATAAAAAAACTGATTTAGAACATAAACATGTTCCAAATCAGTTTATCTACATTACTTTTTAGATGGTGATATCACAATATAACGATGTGGATCCGCCCCTACAGAAGCTGTTTTCACTCTATGATCATGTACTAACGCTGCATGGATCACTTTCCGCTCATATGAAGGCATTGGCTCCATTGCAACATCTTTACTCGTTTTAAAAGACTTATCTGCCATCCTTTTTGCTAACTGATGAAGCGTTTCTTTTCTTCTTTGACGGTAATTTTCCGCATCAACAACAATATTTAAATATTGAGTTGCGTACCGATTAGCAACAAGTTGTGTTAAATATTGTAGAGAATTTAATGTTTGACCCCGTTTTCCAATCACAAGAGCTAATTGCTCTTCACCTTCGATGAAAAAAGTCACCGTTTTTCCTTCTTTAATTGTACGAACCTCTGCATTTATGTTCATTTTTTCGATAACTTTCGTTAAAAACTGATAAGCTTTTTCAATGGGATCTATTTCCTCTACAACCATCTTGGTATTAGTGGATTCAGAAAAGAGCTCTGAAATCGTCTCTTTTAATGGATTATATTCTTCATCAATGTCTACCTTTTTACATTTCACATTGACAATGGCGGGCTTTTGACCAAAAACACCTAAGAAACCTTTCTTTCCTTCATCAATAATACGAACATCAACATCTTCACGAGCTAAATTTAACTCTTTTAATGCCGATTGAATTGCCTTTTCGACAGTTTGTCCTGTAGCTGTTACTTCTTTCACCCTTATTTTCCACCTGCTTTTTCAGTGGTATTTTGAACAACTGGACCTTTAATAAAAAATGTTTGAATAATCATAAAGATATTTCCGACTACCCAGTATAAAGAAAGTGCTGATGGAAGAGTAATCGCAAAAACAACAATCATAACTGGCATCAAATAAAGCATCATTTGCATTTGTGGGTTCTGGTTTTCTGTACCAGCCATCATTAATTTTTGTTGTGCAAACGTTAAAATACCAGCTAAAACAGGTAAGATATAGTACGGATCACTTACCCCTAAATCAAACCATAAAAACGTATGGTTTTTAATCTCTGACGTTCTCATAATCGCATGATAAAAGCCGATTAAAATAGGCATTTGAATAAGTAGCGGGAAACATCCTGCTAATGGATTAACCCCATGACTTTGGAATAAACTCATCATTTCTTGTTGGAGCTTTTGTTGTGTTTGTTGATCTTTAGAACTATACTTCTCACGTAATTTTTTCATTTCTGGATTCAAAGCTTGCATTGCTTTAGAATTTTTAGTTTGTTTAATCATTAATGGTAAAATCGCAATACGTATAATGAGCGTTACAATAATAATTGAAAGTCCATAACTATTCCCTGTCAGTTCAGCAAAGAATATAATTAGTTGCGATAATGGATATACAATGTACTGATTCCAAAAACCTGTACTATCGGATGTAATAGGATCATTTATTTCTGTACAACCAGATAAAACTGCTACGATCCCTACTAATCCAAGTAGTAATAACATTCGTTTTTTCAAGCGAAATTTCCTCCTAATCTAAAAAAATCTTCTAAAGATCTTGTTCAAAAAAGCAAAGATTAAAGTGCGTGTTCAAAAAGTAGGGAAAAAAGGACGCTGAAGAACGAGGCGGTCTGCTTAATGAACACAGGCTAAGTACAGCCACGTCGCGAGAGCAACGCCTGCGCTAGCCCGTCCTGGGCGTCGAAGCACTCACAGTGTACGTTCTTGGTACATGAGGAGCGGAAAAGCAAACCAACAAAGTTATTCAACCGACATTTTTTTAGGACTTTTTGAACAACCTCTTAAAGAAAGAATTTCTTTTTTCACTTTTGAACATTCACTTTTACAATTTCCAATCCAAACCATATATTAAAAAGCTTGTCCAAACCACAAAGGTATTGTATCATTTTTTAACCTTTTT
Organism: Bacillus carboniphilus; assembly: GCF_020524035.2. Lineage (NCBI taxonomy): Bacteria > Bacillati > Bacillota > Bacilli > Caryophanales > Bacillaceae > Bacillus > Bacillus carboniphilus. The sequence goes on from NZ_CP129013.1 coordinate 2,684,604, forward strand.
TTCTCTCAAAACTTAATCCTAAAGGAAGGAGGTCTTATCCATCTGGACAATACTCCACATAATGAAAGACATGATACAGGAACAAACTTTAATTTCTGTTATAAATTTTTGCTTTCTTAAATACATGAAGCAGGCTTTTTTTCACTTCATAGTAGTTCATTTGACTAGTTGGTTTCCTAGCAATAATAATATAATCTTTTCCTGAAGAAAGCTGATCTTTTTCTTCTAAGACTACCTGCCTAATAAGACGTTTAATACGGTTTCTAGTTACCGCGTTCCCAATCTTTTTACTAACAGATAAACCAATTCTAAACTCGCTTAGTTCTGGTCGCTCCATAATATAAATAACAAACTGGCGATTTGCCATTGATCGACCCTTTTGAAAAACTAATTGGAAATCTTCATTTTTCTTTATGCGGTTTTTCTTTCGCATTTTTTTCACTCCACAAACTCATCATAAATGCAAACGTATGAACGAACATCCTGTCCTCTAAAATTATTAGCAACTAGTTTCAATCACATTATGACAAAAAATTCGTTCATTCATTCTCATTTTTTTAGTATTCAACTGTCCAATTTTTTAAAAATCATAGTATCCATCTCTAGCGAATGCACTTTTTTTCTCTTTTTCACTATAAAAAAGATCACTGACAAACTTCAGTGATCTATGCAGACAATACTTTTCTACCTTTCTTACGTCGACGAGCTAGAACCTTACGTCCATTCGCTGAGCTCATGCGACTACGAAAGCCATGTACTTTACTATGTTTACGTTTATTTGGTTGATACGTTCTTTTCATTATATGACACCTCCCTATGAGGAATAGCTTCTTACGACAGTCTAATTAAGTATAGGGAATCACCCTTGCTGTTGTCAACCTTATCAGCAATGAATATTTACGATTATATGTAAAACATTCTTCCATTTTTCCAACCATCAGTTAGATCTAAATGACAAGCTCAATTCATAGAAATGTAGATCTTGTATCTTAAAACATCAAGATTGATCCACGGTTAATTTCATCGTTGACCAGGTGCTCTTAGCTTTTCTTTGATTGTAAAATGCAAATGAAGCCTCTTTCACTTCTTATATTTCAGCAGAAGTCCTTCCCAAAAAACTTTCTGAATTTGTGTGTAACAAATACTTAATGGTTTTCTTAATCGTACATCCTATTGTGGATAATTTTCAAAAGAGTATTTTCTTTCTCCACTTTTTATCGACAAGATTTTCACATATTATCCCCTTGTGGATATTTATTTTAAACAACTTCTTTATATTGTGGATAAGCACAAAAGAATCATTGCAACATCTGATTTATTTTGCTATTATATTTGTGTTTTCACTTTACAAAAAGGAACCAGAAAAGAAGATTATCCACAGTTTGTGGATGAATTGTGGAAAGTTTATTTACAGGGTGTAGATTTGCTTGTCCACATAATAGTGGATAATGTCAGTATGACGTTTTTCTTCTATAATAATTAAACGATGCACATTTTATCCTCAGTGAATAAATATACAACTGTTTGTTTTTTTGAATTTAAACTGCTTAAAAAGGCTTATTAAAGCCACATTATAGTTAGTATTAATTCGTAAGGGAGGGATTTAGAACCATTGGAAAACATAGCTGAATTATGGGATCGTACTTTGCTTGAAATAAAGAAGAAGATTAGTAAACCTAGCTTCGAAACGTGGTTACAGTGGACAAAGGCCCATTCTATACAACAAGACACGTTAATTGTCATTGCACCTAACGATTTTGCTCGTGATTGGCTTGAAAATCGTTATTTGCAACCTATAACTCAAACTTTATTTGATATCACGGGCGAAGAACTATCCATTAAATTCATTATTCCTGAAAATCAAATGGATGAAGAAGTCGTTCCAAAAACACCAATAAAAGCAATTCCTTCACAACAAGAGAGTCAAGACGTTCCGCAACATATGTTAAATCCAAAGTACACCTTTGATACATTTGTTATTGGAACAGGCAACCGCTTTGCTCATGCTGCATCATTAGCTGTGGCTGAAGCTCCAGCAAAAGCTTATAATCCATTATTTATTTATGGAGGAGTCGGTTTAGGTAAAACTCATTTAATGCATGCAATTGGCCATTATGTTATTGATCATAACCCTAATGCTAGTGTTGTTTATTTATCATCAGAAAAATTCACAAATGAGTTTATCAACTCCATTCGTGATAATAAAACCGTTGAATTTAGGAATAAATATCGAAATGTAGATGTTCTTTTAATTGATGATATTCAATTTCTAGCTGGAAAAGAACAAACTCAAGAAGAGTTTTTCCATACGTTTAATTCTCTTCATGACGAAAGTAAACAAATTATTATTTCCAGTGACAGACCACCTAAAGAAATTCCTACTCTCGAAGACCGACTTCGTTCACGTTTTGAATGGGGATTAATTACAGATATCACCCCACCAGATTTAGAAACAAGAATTGCCATATTAAGAAAGAAAGCCAAGGCTGAAGGATTAGATATTCCTAATGAAGTTATGCACTATATTGCTAACCAAATTGATTCAAATATTCGTGAATTAGAAGGAGCGCTTATCCGAGTCGTTGCTTATTCATCTTTAATTAATAAAGATATAAATGCAGACCTTGCCGCTGAAGCCTTAAAAGATATTATTCCCAACTCTAAACCGAAGGTCATTACTATCTTAGAAATTCAAAAAATAGTCGGACAACACTACAATGTAAAATTAGAGGATTTCAAAGCGAAAAAAAAGAACGAAATCTGTTGCTTTTCCTAGGCAAATTGCAATGTATTTATCTAGAAAATTAACAGATTCATCTTTACCGAAGATTGGAGAAGAGTTTGGCGGAAGAGATCATACAACTGTCATTCATGCCCACGAAAAAATATCTAAACTCTTAAGCTCTGACAATCAACTTCAAAAACAACTAAATGAATTAGAAGAAATGATAAAGCGATCATAATGTTAATAACTTAGTCCATTCCATACACAGTCTATCCACATGTGGATAGACTGTGTTTCCCTATTGATTCCCGTGGTTATCCACATATTCACAAGCCCTACTAGTACTTATATATTTTTATATAATAAATATATAACGAATCACTGTTTAATTTTAAGGGAGGTTTGTCATCATTGAAATTTGTCATATATAAAGATAAATTAGTCGAAAGTGTTCAAAATGTTAGTAAAGCTGTATCTTCTAGAACGACAATTCCAATCTTAGTGGGAATTAAAGTTGTAGCAACCGATGAAGGAGTTATATTTACAGGAAGTGATTCTGATATTTCAATTGAGTCCTCCGTAGAAAAACATGAAAACGATCAAATCAATGTTGAAGTTATTCAAACGGGAAAAATCGTTCTACATGCTCGTTTTTTTAGTGAAATCGTAAAAAAATTACCCGATAAACAAGTGGAAATTGAAGTAACAGATAATTTTCATACCATTGTTCGTTCTGGAAAAGCTGAGTTTAATTTAATTGGTTTAGATGCAGAAGAATTTCCTCGTTTGCCAGAGATAGAAGAAGGTTTGTCGTTTCAAATTTCTAATGATCTACTCAAAACAATCATAAGACAAACGGTTTTTGCCGTTTCAACAGCTGAATCAAGACCAATTCTCACGGGAGTAAATTGGGTTATTGAGAAAGACTTGTTAACATGTATTGCTACTGATAGTCACAGGCTGGCTTTAAGAAAAGCGCCAATCTCTATTAATCCAAACAAATCATTTAATGTTGTTATTCCAGGAAAAAGCTTAACCGAATTAAATAAACTTTTAGATGATAATCAAGAGCCTGTTGAAGTTGTCTTTATGGAAAACCAAATTGTGTTTAAAACGAAAAATTTACTTTTATTTTCAAGATTGTTAGAAGGGAATTATCCAGATACTTCTAGGTTAATACCAGATGAAAGTAAGACAGAGTTAACTTTACAAACAAAAGAATTTCTTCAAGCAATTGATCGCGCTTCATTATTGGCAAGAGAAGGAAAACACAATATTGTCAAATTATCAACGTTAACAAACAATACGGTTGAAATTTCTTCTACATCTCCTGAAATCGGAAAAGCAGTCGAAGAACTCCAACTTGAACGTGTAGAGGGAGAAGATTTAAAAATATCCTTCAGTGCAAAGTACATGTTAGATGCTTTAAAATCTTTAGAAGAACAGGAATTAACCATTAGTTTCACAGGAGCTATGAGACCTTTCATATTGCATTCAATCAATGATCAGTCACAGATTCAATTAATTTTGCCAATCCGAACATATTAGATTGAAAATCGTCTCATAAATAATAATTTAAATTAAGGCTACTTCTTTATTGATTAGGATAAAATAATAAATAAAGAGGTAGCTTTCTTTTCAATTGTTTATTTTTTTAGTAAAATAGAAAGTTAGAGACTATATTGAAGGTGAAGATATGAGTCAAATAATTAAAATTGATACTGATTATATAACTCTGGGACAGTTTTTAAAATTAGCAGAAGTGATCCAATCAGGAGGAATGGCTAAATGGTTTCTCCAAGAATATTCTGTTTATATAAATGGTGACAATGACCAGAGACGCGGAAGGAAATTAAAGAATGGAGATCAAGTGGTCATTGAAGAAATTGGTGAATTTGTTGTAGAAGCTAAACAATAAACGGGCGCCCTAAGCTTTTCTTATTCATCTTTAAAGTTGGTGAAACAAGATTGTTTATCAAACATTTAAGTTTGAAAGAATATAGGAATTATCAACATTTACAATTGGATTTCAATAATAAAGTAAATATTTTGATAGGGGAAAATGCTCAAGGTAAAACAAATATTATTGAATCACTTTATGTATTAGCCATGGCTAAATCTCATCGAACAACAAATGATAAAGAGCTTATCCGATGGGAAAAGGAATATGCTAAAATAGAGGGTAAAGTAGCCAAAAGTTCTGAAACGGTATCCTTGCAATTAGTTATCTCCAAAAAAGGAAAAAAAGCTAAATTAAATCACTTAGAGCAAAAAAAATTAAGTCAATATGTTGGTCAATGTAATGTTATTATGTTTGCCCCTGAAGATCTTAACTTGGTAAAAGGAAGCCCACAAATTAGAAGGAAATTCATGGACATGGAAATTGGCCAAGTTTCTCCCCGTTTACTTGCATGATTTATTGCAATATCAAAAAATTATGCAACAAAGAAATCATTATTTAAAACTCCTTCAAGTAAAAAAACAGACAGATGAGGCGATATTAGATGTATTAACTGCTCAATTATGTGAGTCTGCAGCCAAAGTAACATCTAAAAGACAACAGTACATTCATCAACTAGAAAAGTGGGCTAGCCCAATTCATAGTGGAATTAGCAGAGGAACGGAAACATTAACTATTGAGTATGTACCGTCTGTTAATGTATCAAATAATGAAAAATTGTCGAAAATAATAGAGGTATATGAAAAAAAAGTTTCTTGAAACAAGAAAAAGAGAAATTGAAAGAGGAATCACCCTATTTGGTCCTCATAGGGATGATTTAGCTTTTTTTTGTAAACGGGATGGATGTTCAAACTTATGGTTCACAAGGACAGCAACGTTCAACGGCTTTATCTCTTAAATTAGCTGAAATAGAATTGATTTATGAGGAGATAGGTGAGTATCCTATTTTATTGCTTGATGATGTCCTGTCAGAACTTGATCATCACAGACAAACACACTTATTAAATACCATTCAGGGGAAAGTACAAACGTTTGTTACAACTACAAGCACTGAAGGGATTAATCATAAAACAATACACGAGGCCTCTATCTTTCAAGTCGTTTCTGGTACAGTCCATAAAAATTAAAAGTTGGATATGCGTTTAAATTAAGATTGAATACTATTTTAAAACTTGTTTCTATACTGTTTTTTAAAAACATTCTATTTTGCATTAACTTTATATATAGTTGACGATGCATTTTCATCGTTCTTATAGATTTAAACTGTTAACAAAAGTATTAGTCATTCAAAATTATATTATACATGTTAAAAATCGTTTAGAATTTTTTATATGTATTCTCTCTTAAGTCAGATCCTCTTAAGAAAGACGCAAGCCTACGAGTGGTTGGACGCTAGGGAGATAGACAAGAATGAAACAATTGTCTAAAGACGCCCACCTCTTGCGGGCAAAGAAGGAAACATATGCGGTGGAGGATGGTATGTTCTTTCTCTTTTTAGATGGCTTATGAATTTTTGAGACTGACGCTAAAACTGTACATCTAAAAAAGAAGTTTGTTTTTATACTTTCTTATTTCTTAACATAGCTCTTAGTGTTATACTCCACTGTTCTTTTCCCCTACTTTTTGAGCAAGTATATGAAAACCTTTTATAAAAAATATCAATTTGGCAAGAAGAAAAGTGTAGGTGATCGTAATGTCGATGGAACAAGATCGAAATCAACAACATTCATATGATGAGAATCAGATTCAAGTACTTGAAGGATTAGAAGCCGTAAGAAAACGACCAGGAATGTACATTGGTTCAACGAGCGCAAAAGGACTTCATCATCTTGTATGGGAAATTGTTGATAACAGTATTGATGAAGCTCTTGCGGGTTTCTGTACAGATATTAATGTCATTATTGAAGAAGACAATAGTATAACCGTTCAAGATAATGGACGAGGAATACCTGTAGGGATACATGAAAAGATGGGACGACCAGCAGTTGAAGTTATCATGACTGTATTGCATGCTGGTGGGAAGTTTGGCGGTGGCGGTTATAAGGTTTCAGGAGGACTTCATGGAGTAGGTGCTTCTGTTGTTAATGCGCTATCAACCGAACTGGAAGTATTTGTCCATCGAGATAATAAAATATATTACCAAAAATTCCAAAGAGGGGTCCCGGCTGCTGACTTAAAAGTGATTGATGAAACTGATCGTACCGGAACGATTACTCGATTTAAACCAGATCCTCTGATATTTCAAGAAACAATCGAGTATGATTTTGATACGTTAGCTCATCGTTTGCGAGAGCTTGCCTTTTTGAATAGAGGAATTAAAATTACGATAGAAGACCGCCGTGAGGTCAAACAAGTAAAAGAATATTATTATGAAGGTGGAATAAAGTCGTATGTTCAGCATTTGAATCGTACGAAAGAAGTTTTACACGATGAACCTGTCTACATTGAAGGGGAGAAAGATAATATTACTGTAGAGGTAGCCCTTCAATATAACAGTGGCTATACAAGTAACCTTTATTCTTTCGCCAATAATATTCATACGTATGAAGGTGGTTACCATGAGTCAGGTTTTAAGACAGCACTGACTAGAGTGATTAATGATTATGCTAGAAAAAATAACCTCTTCAAAGAAGCTGATTCAAATTTAAGTGGGGAAGATGTACGAGAAGGTATTACAGCCATTATTTCGATCAAGCATCCTGATCCACAATTTGAAGGACAAACGAAAACAAAGCTAGGAAGTTCTGAAGTTCGAACGATTACAGACTCGATATTTACAACAACGTTTGAAACGTTTATGTTGGAGAACCCAGTTGTTGCAAAGAAAATTATCGAAAAAGGATTAATGGCTGCAAGAGCAAGGCTGGCTGCCAAAAAAGCACGTGAATTAACGAGAAGAAAAAATGCTTTAGAGGTGTCAAATTTACCTGGTAAGCTTGCCGACTGTTCTTCCAAAGACCCATCCATAAGTGAATTGTATGTGGTTGAGGGGGATTCTGCAGGAGGTTCTGCTAAACAGGGACGAGACAGACATTTTCAAGCGATATTACCGTTAAAAGGTAAAATTATTAATGTTGAAAAAGCAAGATTAGACAAGATTTTGTCTAACAATGAAGTTCGAACGATTATTACAGCATTAGGCACCGGAATTGGTGAGGACTTTGATATTGGAAAGGCACGTTACCATAAAGTGGTCATCATGACGGATGCAGATGTGGACGGAGCTCATATTAGAACGTTATTACTCACGTTCTTTTATCGATATATGCGAGAAATTATTGAAAGAGGATATGTTTATATTGCACAGCCTCCCCTTTATAAGATTCAACAAGGAAAACGAATTGAGTATGCCTATAATGAGAAGAAAATGAATGAAATTTTTGCTATGCTCCCACAACAACCGAAACCATCGATTCAACGATATAAAGGTCTTGGAGAAATGAACCCAGAACAGCTTTGGGAAACAACACTAGATCCTGAAAATCGTACGCTCTTACAAGTAACTCTAGAAGATGCGATTGAGGCAGATGAAACGTTTGAAATTTTAATGGGAGATAAAGTTGAACCACGTAGAAATTTCATTGAAGAAAATGCTCAATACGTAAAAAATTTAGATATTTAATTTTTAAATAATTACTAGCGACGGAGAAAACGAAGGTGAATATCCTCCGTCCCTTTTAACCTTAATGTTATACACAATTTAGGGAGGTCTTTAAGTATGGCTGAAGATCGAACGTCTGTACATGAAGTAAATATCAGTCAAGAAATGCGTACTTCCTTTTTAGATTACGCAATGAGTGTAATTGTCTCAAGAGCCTTGCCTGACGTTAGAGATGGACTAAAACCTGTTCATCGTAGAATTTTATATGCTATGAACGAACTAGGTATAACCCCCTGATAAACCACATAAAAAATCTGCCCGTATTGTTGGCGATGTTATTGGTAAATATCATCCCCATGGTGATAATGCTGTATACGATACGATGGTAAGAATGGCACAAGATTTTAATATCAGATATATGCTAGTTGATGGCCATGGGAACTTTGGGTCTGTTGATGGTGATGCAGCAGCAGCAATGAGGTATACAGAAGCACGTATGTCCAAAATTGCTTCTGAAATTCTACGAGATATTAATAGAGATACGATTGATTACCAAGATAACTATGATGGATCAGAGAAAGAACCCATTGTTCTTCCGTCTCGTTTTCCTAATTTACTTGTAAATGGAGCTTCTGGTATTGCCGTAGGTATGGCAACGAATATCCCGCCTCATCAGCTTGGTGAAGTGATTGATGGGGTATTGGCACTAAGTGAAAATCAAGATATTTCAATACAAGAGCTTATGAATATTATTCCTGGCCCTGATTTTCCAACCTCTGGCCAAATTTTAGGTCGAAGCGGTATTCGTAAAGCCTATGAAACAGGTAGAGGTTCCATTTTAATACGTGCTAAAGTTGAGATCGAGGAAAGATCCAATGGAAAACAAGCGATCATTGTAACTGAGTTACCATATCAAGTGAATAAAGCTAAATTAGTTGAAAAGATAGCCGAGCTTGTGCGTGACAAAAAAATTGAAGGTGTAACGGATCTTCGAGATGAATCTGATCGAAATGGGATGAGAATTGTCATTGAGGTTCGTAAAGACGCAAATGCAAATGTTTTATTAAATAATTTGTATAAACAAACAGCATTGCAAACTTCATTCGGTATTAATATGCTTTCGTTGGTAGATGGACAACCTAAAGTATTAAATCTTAAAGAGTGTCTGTATTATTACTTAGAGCATCAAAAAGTGATTATTAGAAGAAGAACAGCATTCGACCTTAGAAAAGCAGAGGCTAGAGCACATATACTTGAAGGGTTACGCATTGCCCTTGATCACATTGATGAAGTCATCAACCTGATTAGAAGCTCAAAAACAACTGAGATTGCTCGTAATGGTTTAATGGACCAATTCTCCCTTTCTGAAAAACAAGCTCAAGCAATATTAGACATGCGTTTGCAACGGTTAACAGGTCTTGAAAGAGAAAAAATTGAAGGCGAGTATAACGAGCTTCTTGAACTCATTGCTGAATTAAAAGCAATCCTTGCTGATGAAGAAAAAGTTCTAGCAATCATTCGCGAAGAATTACAAGAAGTGAAAGATAAATTTAATGATGAAAGAAGAACAGAAATTATTACCTCTGGTATTAATGATATTGAAGATGAGGATTTGATTCCAGAAGAGAATATCGTCGTTTCATTAACACGTAATGGCTATATTAAGAGACTACCCGTATCCACTTACCGTAGTCAAAAAAGAGGTGGTCGTGGGATACAAGGTATGGGTATGAATGAAAACGACTTTGTTGAACATCTTTTAACAACGTCTACCCATGATACACTCTTATTTTTCACAAATAAAGGAAAAGTGTATCGGTTAAAAGGGTATGAAATTCCTGAGTATAGTCGTACGGCAAAAGGAATCCCTATCATCAACCTTCTGGAAATCGAAAATGGTGAATGGATTAATGCGATTATTCCTGTTCATGAGTTTGCTGATGATTGGTATTTATTCTTTACGACGAAACAAGGAATTTGTAAACGTTCATCTTTGTCGGCATTTGCTAACATTCGAAAAGGTGGGTTAATTGCCTTAACCTTAAGAGAAGATGATGAATTAATGTCGGTTCGATTAACGGATGGTTCTAAAGAAATGGTAATCGGAACAAAGAATGGGATGCTCATTCGTTTTCATGAACAAGATGTTAGAAATATGGGAAGAACGGCTGCAGGTGTTAAAGGAATCACTCTAGGAAATGATGACCGAGTTGTAGGCATGGAAGTCGTAGGAGAAGACATGCAAATATTGACGGTTACCCATAATGGCTATGGGAAAAAGACGGATATTGAAGAATATCGAAAGCAAAGTAGAGGTGGTAAAGGAATTATCACCTGTAAAATAAAGCCTGATGTTAATGGTCCGATTGTCTCCTTAAAGGCAGTCACTGGCGAAGAAGACTTAATGATTATTACAGCAAGTGGAGTCATTATTAGAATGGATATTAATGATGTTTCAACTTTAGGTAGGAATACACAAGGTGTTAAGTTGATTCGTTTAGGTGAAGAAGATTTTGTTTCTACAGTAGCTCTAGTATCAAAAGAAGAAGAACCTGAAGAATTAGAAGAAGAGATTGAACAACCTACAGAAGAAACTGAATGATACCTTATAGAGGTTGTTTAAAAAGCCCTACGATGGCCTGGATGGCCTAGCATCATCGTTGGCCATAGGACGTGGCTGAACTTAGATGATGTTCCTTAAATGTCGGTTGAATAACTTTGTTGGTTTGCTTTTCCGCTCCTCAGGCGCACACGATGTGCTAGCATCATCGTTAGCCGCAGGACGCGGCTGTTCTTAGATGATGGACTTACAAAGGGCTTCAGCTTTTCTATTCAGCGTCCTTTTTTTCCCTACTTTTTAAACAAACACTTATAGTAAAAAAAGCGCTGTTGATTGAAACGTCAACAGCGCTTTTTTACGGTTGTATACTAGAGCTTACATTATACAATAGTCAATCCTATGTATAATTCGTTATAATAGTCATAGGAGGGTTAAAATGAAAATAAATATCCAAAATTTGCATATAGGAAGCATCATATCGAAAGATGTTTATTCTAAAACTGCAAAACCTATCATTTATCGTGATACAGTGGTTACAGAAGAAGTAATCAATTTATTAAACGTATTCTTAATTGAAAATGTATACATAAATCAAAAGATAATGAAGGATGAAGAAGAAACAGAATATCAGTCAGCTAACTTTTCTAACAATTCCATCGAAGTGAAATTCAAAGAGGTAGCAAATGAATATAGAAGATTATTTAAATCTTGGCAATCTGGTAGCTACATTGATATTGCGAGTGTTAGAAATGTCATACTTCCTTTAATAGAAATCGCTTTGAAAGAACAAGAAAAAGTATTTAATTTATATAAAGTGATCCCTAAAAACGAGTACCTCTATTACCATTCTTCTTATGTAGCTGTAGTTTCAGCTATATTAGCAAATAATATGAAGTACTCATTAGGAGATATTAACCAACTATCACTTGCTTCTTTTTTAATTGATTCTGGTATGTCCAAGATTGATGAAGCGATCTTAATAAAAGAAGGTCCGTTAACCAACGAAGAGATGAAAGAATTAAGGCAGCATCCTTTGTATAGTTATCAATTAGTGAAGGATATTCCTTCTTTAAAAGAAGAAACGGTTTTGGCTGTAATGCAGCACCATGAAAGAATGGATGGTTCAGGATACCCGTTAATGATAAAAAAAGAATCTATCCGTTCCTATTCTCGTATTATTTCAGTAGTGGACTCCTTTTGTTCAGCAATTTCAGTTAGACCTTATAGAAGATGTTTAAATCCATTCACTGTTATGAAAAAGATGTTAAGTGAAAAGGTAGGCAAGTATGACCTAACCGTTATTGATAGTTTAAAAGCTTTTTTTATAAACTCTATCCTAGGTACTAGAGTGAAATTGTCGAATGGTCAAGTTGGAGAGATTGTTTTTATAGACGATAAGAACTTAACAAAGCCGATAGTGAAAGTGAATGATGAAGTAGTAAACTTATTAGAGGGTGATAATCAAAGTATTGAGATTGTTGATATATGTAGGTAGTCATAGATTTCATAATTTTAAATGGTTATGGAGAAGTAGAAATACTGTTTAATAGCTTCTTCTGTCAGATCGAAACGGAAGGTAAATAAATTTATCTATAAAAAATCTATTTTAGTTGTTGACTTATGCTTTTTTTATAGATATAATAAGAAAGTCGCTTAAGAGAGGCGAAGAAATGATCTTTGAAAACTAAACAAACCAAAAGCGTCAATTTTTTTGAAACAACAATGAGTTAGCAAACTCATAAAATGATCAGATTGAATCTGACACCATTTTATCGGAGAGTTTGATCCTGGCTCAGGACGAACGCTGGCGGCGTGCCTAATACATGCAAGTCGAGCGGACTTGATGGAAAGCTTGCTTTCCATCAAGTTAGCGGCGAACGGGTGAGTAACACGTGGGCAACCTGCCTGTAAGACGGGGATAACTCCGGGAAACCGGGGCTAATACCGGATGAACCTTAAGACTACCTAGTCTAAAGTTGAAAGGTGGCTTTTAGCTATCGCTTACAGATGGGCCCGCGGCGCATTAGCTAGTTGGTGAGGTAACGGCTCAC